>NZ_JBIWCX010000001.1:0-646453 GCF_044761695.1 Lysinibacillus sp. NPDC097287 | reverse complement strand
TTTGGGTTATAGAAAATATCATTGACAGTACCGTACTCGACGATTTGACCGGCATACATAACTGCTACACGATCCGCTACGTTGGCTACTACACCTAAGTCGTGGGTAATGAAAATAATCGATGTTTTCGACGTTTTTTGGATTTCTTTCATTAACTCTAATATTTGCGCTTGTATTGTTACGTCAAGGGCAGTTGTGGGTTCATCGGCAATTAGTAGCTTTGGATTAGCTGCAAGGGCGATGGCAATCACAACACGCTGACGCATACCTCCTGAAAACTCGTGAGGATACTGCTTAAAACGTTTTTCGGGGAAGGGAATCCCAACTTGTGTTAATAATTCAATTGCACGTTTCTTGGCATCTGCACTCGATACTTTTTTATGTTGTAAAATCACTTCTGTTATTTGACGTCCGACCTTCATAGTCGGGTTAAGGCTCGTCATAGGGTCTTGGAAAATCATAGCGATATCATTGCCACGTATTTTTGACATTTCTTTATCAGTTAGCGGAATTAAATCACGACCGTTGAACAATATTTGTCCCGACTCATAAATACCAGGTGGCTGTGGGATTAATTTCATGAGTGCATTACTTGTAACACTTTTACCTGAACCTGATTCCCCAACGATTGCGAGTGTTTCTCCTTCTTTTAAATCGAAGTTAACGCCACGGACTGCATGAACAATCCCTGCATATGTTTTGAAATTCACTTTTAAATCTTTTACTTCTAAAATTGTTTTACTCATTTTTCGCCACCTCCTTATTTACGTAGTTTTGGATCGAGTGCATCACGTAAGCCATCACCAATAGCGTTAAATGCGAAAATTGTTAGTGAGATGAATATTGCCGGGAAAATTAAACGCCAAGGTGCGTTGGCAATTGCTTTATTACCTTCTGATGCCATTGTTCCCCAACTTGCATCTGGAGCAGGAACACCAAGACCGAGATAACTTAAGAATGACTCTGTGAAAATAGCAGATGGAATTGTTAACGTCATAGTTACTAAAATCGCACCAAGTGCATTTGGAATTAAATGTTTTAATATTAAGTGCCATGTGTTCGCACCTAATGTACGAGCTGCAAGTACGTATTCCTGATTTTTAATTGATAACACTTCTCCACGTACAATTCTGGCCATATTAATCCAGCCGGTAATTGAAAGGGCGATAATCATTGGGATTATACCGGCTTCCATTACCACTAAAAGTACAATAACTACTAAGAGGTAAGGGACCGCTGTTAAAACATCGGCTATACGCATCATAATATTATCAACACGACCGCCAGCTAAACCAGAAATGCTTCCCCAAAGAACACCGATGATTAAGTCAATGACAGCTGCAGAAATTCCAATCAGTAGGGAAATACGTGCACCGGCCCAAACACGAATGAAAATATCACGACCTAAATCGTCGGTTCCAAACCAAAACTGTGCAGAGGGTGGAGCATTATACACACCTAGTTGATCGCTAGCTTTATATGGCGAGAACCACGGTACGAAAGTCGCCATTGCAATGATGATAATTAACGCAATGACACCGATAATCGCCATTTTATTGTGTGTAAAACGGATAAATACTTCTTTCCAAAAGGAGACGGATTTTTCGGCTAGTTTTTCAGTTGCTTCATGATTGCCGCCGACGATTATAAACATATCTTTTTCTATTTGTTGTTGTGTCATGATTTTTTCGCTCCCTTCAATTTGATGCGCGGATCAATAAGGCTGTATAAAATATCAACAATTAATACCGCAAATAAAAGGATGATCGAATAGAACACTGTAGTCCCCATAATTACTGTATAGTCACGGTTTGTAATACTTTGAACAAAGTGTTTTCCTAGACCTGGGATCGCGAAAATATGTTCTACGATGAAACTACCTGTTACTACACCTGCTGTAAGTGGACCTAAGTAAGTGACTACAGGTAGTAGGGCATTGCGTAATGTATGACGGAAGACAATTGTCCATTTACCAAGTCCTTTGGCACGAGCCATTTTTACGTAATCACTATTGTTTTGTTCGAGCATACTGGAACGAGTTAATTTGGCGATAAAGCCCATATGCGTAAAGGCGATTGCTAACGCAGGTAATACACTATAAATGAAGCCTTTCCAGCCACTGATGGGAAATAACTTCAGTTCATAAGCTAAGAAATATTGCATTAATCCCGCTAGAATGAACGAGGGAACAGAAATGCCGAGTACCGCAAAGGAAGTAGCCAAATAATCTGGGAACTTATTGTGATAAAGTGCTGAAAATGCTCCTATTAATACCCCAAACCCTACTGCTAGTAGCATAGCTTCTATCCCAAGCGTTAAGGATACGGGGAAGCTTTCTGAAATCATATCATTTGTAGAGCGTGCTTTATATTTCATGGACTCGCCGAAATTGAACGTTGCTGAATCGACTAAATAATCTTTGTATTGAATGTACCAAGGGTTGTCCAATCCATAAGTTTTGTTTAAATTTTCCTCAATTTGTGGAGGGAAGTTACGTTCACTTGCAAATGGGCTACCGGGAGCAAGACGCATTAAGAAAAACGTAATTGTTATAATGACGAAAAGTGCGAGAAGTATATACAACAGCCTTTTCAAAATGTAATTAATCATATAAAATTCCTCCTTTCAATTATCAATTATCTGACAAATGAACATCTTCGTACTTTATTAATAACATCTTGATGCGATCGCCTATAATGAGACGTATTTAGATTAACTGCCACTACAATTGAATTTATTCCAACATATGTACCTGTCCCTTTATTTTCGGTACATTCAAATATTTGTGCCAAAAACATCTGTGACCCCTCTGAATGAGGTTTAAAAAAGCTGACTCGTGCCGAAGTCGACTACGAGTCAGCTCTTCGCTGTAGAGCTTTCTATCAGATATTACTTAAAAATTCTGAATTATTTGATGTCAACAGATTTAAGTTGAATGTCTCCAAGTGCGTTAGGGGCCATATTAGACACCTTTTCATTTTTTACATAAAGGTTTGTATAGTAGTAGATAGGTGCTACTGGGAATTCAGCTACTGCAATTGATTCTGCTTTTTTCATGATTTCTAAACGTTTTGCAGGATCAGCTTCAGCAACAGATTGTTTCATTAAATCTGTGTACTCCGCATTTTCCCAACCAGTATCATTGTTACCGTTGTCAGCAGAATTGTACATTTCTAAGAATGTATAAGCGTCGTTGTAGTCAGCGATCCAACCAAGGCGACCTACTTGATAATCAAGAACATTAAGTTTCTCTAAATAAACTTGCCATTCAGCATTATCAAGGCCTACAGTAATTCCTAAGTTCTTGCTCCAACCTTCTTGGATGAATTGGGCGATAGCAGCATGTGCTTCAGAAGTATTGTAAGAAATGTTGATTGTAATTTCGCTTGGATCAGTAATACCAAGTTCTTTCATACCAGCTTCTAGTGCTGCTTTTGCACCTTCAATATCATTATCTTTGAAGTAACCACGGTCTTCTTCAAAACCAGCGATTGCAGATGGAACCATACCTAAAGCTGGTTTTTGTTCACCTTTAGTGATATTGGCGATTAAACCTTGACGATCCATAGCTAAAGTTAATGCTTTACGGATGTTAGCGTTACCCGTGAATTTATCTGTTGTGTTTAATTTGTAATTGTAAATTCCTGCGTAGTCAACAATTTGTAAAGAGCCGTCTGCTTTGAAACCGTCGATTGCATCAAGAGCAACTGCTTGATATGGAGAACCTAAGTAGTCGATCTCTCCAGCTTTAAACATTGTTGCAGCAGTTGCTTCATTTTCAACCATACCGATGTTTACTGTTTCAAGTGCTACGCTAGCAGCATCCCAATAGTCAGCATTTTTTGTCAGTACGATTGAATCGCTATGTTTCCAAGTGTCCAGTTTGAAAGGACCGTTCGTTACATAATTTTCATCAGCTTCTGTGTACCATTTGTCGTTACCTTCTACAACTTTTTGGTTAATAGGTAGGTAAGTTTTGAAAGCTACTAATTCTAGGAAGTATGGCGTTGGATTTTCTAACGTAACTACTAATGTTTTTTCATCCTCAGCTTTTACGCCAACATCGTCAGCAGATCCTGTACCTAAGTTATACGCTTCTGCGCCTTTAATCGCATACAGTAACGATGAGTACTCAGATAAATTGTCAGGGTTTAGTGCCCATTTCCAAGCATATACAAAGTCGCCAGCCACGACTGGATCTCCGTTAGACCATTGTGCATCACGAAGTTTGAATGTATAAGTTTTTTGATCGTCACTAATTACCCACGATTCAGCGATTGCTGCTTCTGGTTTAGATTCATCGTTTAAACGAGTTAACCCTTCAAAAACGTTCATTAAGATTGCTCCAGATGTAGTATCTGTTGCAAGTTGTGGGTGTAAAGATGGTGGCTCAGAAGCAATTACTAAATTGAGCTCTTTAGAAGTCGGAGTTTCTGGTGTGCCAGAATCATTGTTTTCTTCTTTTGGTTTTTCAGCCGTCTCTCCACCGAAGCCACAAGCAGCTAATACAAGTGATAATACTGCAAGGACTGTTAGTAATAAAAACTTTTTATTCTTAGTCATGTGAATCCCCCTTATTATAAAATTTAAGCCCTTTGTGAAGCTCATATTCAATATACCAAAAAAGTCATTTCACACAAAATAAAAAAGATTCAGATTATTTAAGGACTATCTGACAATTAGTAGAATGATATTTTTATCTGATTTAGCGCTTTAAATTAAAAAAGTATAAAATTGATAATAAAATGATTATTATAGTTAATTTTTATTGATTAATTGATAAAAAGTAATAAAACACTTTATTTGGTAAAAATATGTTATTTTTGGATTTGGAAAAATGGTTTATAAAAATAAGTCTAAAGTCTTGTGTTTGGTTAATTGAGAAATACGTCGTTTTTTGTAGAAAATACGTGCGTAGGATATGTGATTTATAGATTTTTTTGCTTAGTTACATCATTTTTGTTCTTATATATAAAGGAAATGACACTAAAGAATGATAATTTTGTAATTTATTTTGCATAAAATTCTTATAATATTTTTCGTAAGTTGAAATGGAGAGATTAGAAGAAAGAAAGTATCGGAAAGTTGATTTTTATTATATTAAGAGAGTGTGATTGAAAAATGAAGTAAGGATTAAAGTTTTTTTAGAATAATAATGGTATTTACAACTAAGTCAAAAAAACTGTCCATTTCTAATGTGGCGAAATGGACAGTTTCGTATTAATAAATTTAAGATTGCTTTTTTAACTGTAAGATAACCGTTTCATCAGGGTCGATGAATAGTGTTTTTTGTTCGAAATAAATCACGAAGCCTGGTTTAGATCCGTTTGGCTTTTTCACCTGACGAATTTCTGTATAGTCTACTGGCACAGAAGATGAATCACGTGCTTTTGAGAAGTAAGCTGCGAGAGTTGCTGCTTCTCGTAGTGTTGTATCGTCAGGCTCTGTTGCGTGAATGACTACGTGAGATCCTGGGATATCCTTCGTATGCAGCCAAGTATCTGTACGTTTTGCAATTTTAAACGTTAGCATGTCGTTTTGTTTATTATTTTTGCCAACAGAAATTGGAATGCCAGTTGAAGAGACGAAACGTTCTGGATCTGGCTTTGTTTGTTTTTTCTTTTTCTTTACATGGCGCATTTTTAAATAACCTTGCTCTGCTAGTTCCTCACGGATTTCTTCAATATCGCGAGGAGAAGCTTGCTGTACTTGCTGTGCTAACATTTCGAAATAAGCGATTTCTTCTACTGTTTTTTCTAGTTGCTCTTTGACCATAATCAGTGCATTTTTTGCTTTTGTGTATTTGGTAAAATAGCTTTGCGCATTTTCTATCGGCGTTTTACGTTCGCTAACAGGGATTGTGATTTGTTCGCCAGATTCTGTGTAATAGTTTATAACTGTTACTTCCTTCACGCCTTTTTCAAATGCGTAAATATTCGCCATCAGTAGTTCACCATATAATTGGAACTGGTCGAGCTTCGAAGCGCGGTCGTAATCTTTAGTAAGTTTTTTTGTTTTTAATTTTAGTTTGTCGATTTCATTTTGTAGCCAGCGTTCTAAATCACCTGCTTGTTGCTTCACTCGATCCCGTTCGGCACGTGCAAAAAAGACGCGGTCTAATAAGGCATGAACATTTGGGTATGTAGTGACTTCGCCTTGTAAATGCGTAAGTGCAATTGGTGAAAAATACGTTTTGTTGTTTGCTACTATAAATGTAGGCTGACTGCCACCATCTTTAAATTCCTTCATAAATTGCTTGAAACAAGATAATTTATTTGTTGCATTCGCTAAGCGGAATACTAATTCCTCGGCATGAAGCGGAGAGAAGCCGCCGAATTGGGCTACGATTTCTTTTGCCGTTTTTTCTTCGTTGAAAAATGACTGTAGCTGCTCATCCGAAACAGTTAGTGGATGCCATTTATCCTGTGCAGGTGGTGCTACATATGGCTGACCAGGGAGTACTGTTCTAAAGCTATTTACTGAAGGTGATAGATGTTTTAAGCTGTCGACAATTTTAGATTGCTCTTTATCAATTAAGAGTAAGTTACTATGACGTCCCATCACTTCCGCATGTAGCTGGCGAACAATCGGGTCACCGATTTCATTTTTACTTTCAATTTCTAAAATAATGATGCGGTCAAAATCGTGTTGTTTAATTGAAGAGATAAATCCGCCTTCTATATGTTTGCGCAGAAGCATACAAAACATAGGGGGTTCTGCCGGATTTTCAATCGTTTGGTCAGTTAAGTGAACACGCGCATAAGAAGAATGAATTGAAAACAATAATTTATGATTGCCACCGTTTGCACGAATTTGCAGTACTACTTCTTGTGCATTTGGTTGATGTATTTTTGTAATTCGCCCAGTTACAAGTTGCTGTAAGTCGGCTGTCATTGAATAGGTGAATAAGCCATCGAATGCCATATGAATTCCTCTTTCAAACGATGCAAGCACCGTTGTTTTTTTTTCTATTTTATCTTCATTCAGTAGAAAATTTCCACCTTTATAGGTGGCGAGATGAAGGTAGTTATAGTTTACTTTCAATGGGTGTCCAAACGCCGGCTGAATGAAGATAAAACCTTCGGCGGATGTCACAGATCTTTCGTGCGCGATAGCAAAGCGTCTGCTACAAATTTTTCTGTGCGAAAGCGAAGCGTCAGCAACAATTTTTTTCTGTGCGAAAGCGAAGCGTCAGCAACAATTACACCAAGGCGTAATTGATACGTTTATCATAGCATTTTTAAGGTAAATATTAAATTATAGCTACGATTGTGGTAGAATTACGTTTTGCTCTGTCTAATTTTTTGTGGAGAGACGTCATAAATGATAGAGCTTATGTTATAATAATTTGAGTATGCAAAGAAAGGTGTGACTAACCTTGGTGCGTAGTATGACTGGTTTTGGCAGAGGTGTCACAACAACAAGGGACTTTCAATTAACAGTAGAAATGCGCTCGGTCAACCATCGTTTTTTAGAAATTCATTCGAAATTTCCAAAAGAATGGCTTGAAGCAGAAATTTTTGCGAAAAAGTTAATTACACAAGCTTTATCACGTGGGAAAATTGACGTGATGGTATATGTTAAGGACTTAGAAAATGTCGAGCAATCTTTTGATATTAACTGGTCATTAATCGAAGCGTATCGTAAAGCGAAAGAGCAACTAGCGAGTAAAGTACCACTCGAAGAAAAATGGACGATGCAAGAGCTTTTATCACTAGATCAGGCACTTGTACAAGAAAAACCTCAACTTATGCCACAAGATTTACTAGATGCTGTAGAAAAAGCAGTATCAGCGGCGTTAAGTCAGTTAATACAAATGCGTGAGCGAGAGGGACAAGAGTTACAAGAAGCCGTCGTTCAATATAAAGAACAACTAATGGAGCAAGTAGAGAAGATTCGTCCTTTTTCATCGTTAGCTGTTGAAAAGTATCGCACACGTTTACTAGAGCGGATTGCTGAAGTAACAGAAAGTTCGATTTTAGAGGATCGTTTACTAGCTGAAGTAGGGATTTTTGCTGAACGTGTAGATATTACAGAGGAATTGGATAGATTAGAAAGTCATTTTGGGCAATTTGAAGAAACATTACAGGAAACGGTATCAATCGGTCGTAAATTAGACTTTTTAATGCAAGAAATGCACCGCGAGATTAATACGATTGGTTCCAAAAATCAATCAACAGAAGCTTCTGTAGCGGTAGTTCAAGCAAAAACGATTTTAGAGAAGATGCGAGAACAAGTTCAAAATATCGAATAAAGGTAAGCATCTGCTATCAATAAAGGGAGACTAAGAGAATAAATGATAAAAGAACGTGGATTATTAATTGTCCTTTCTGGCCCATCTGGTGTTGGTAAAGGGACAGTACGTAAAGAATTATTTTCTCAGCCAAACACGAATTATGAGTACTCCATCTCGATGACAACACGAAATCCTCGCGAAGGTGAAGTAGATGGTGTAGACTATTTCTTTAAGACACGTGTTGAATTTGAAGCATTAATCGAACAAGGCGGCTTACTAGAGCATGCTGAGTTTGTAGGTAACTATTATGGTACGCCACTTGCATATGTCAATGAAACACTTGATGCAGGTCGAGATGTTTTTTTAGAAATCGAAGTACAAGGTGCCGCGCAAATTCGTGAAAAAGCACCAGATGCACTATTTATTTTCTTAGCACCACCAAGTTTAACGGAATTAAAAGATCGTTTAGTTGGTCGTGGGACAGAAACAGCGGACGTAATTGCAAAACGTATCGCAACAGCAAGTGAAGAACTTGAAATGATGAGTTTATATGATTATGTTGTAGAAAATGATGAGGTTACAAATGCTTGTGACCGCATCAATGCTATTATTAAAGCAGAACATTGTCGTAGAGAACGTGTCGAAAAAAGATATTTGTCAATGTTGAGAGGAGAATAAACCTATGTTATACCCATCAGTAGATGCCTTAAAAAAAGAAATCGATTCAAAATATTCTTTAGTGAGCTTAGCTTCTAAGCGCGCTCGTCAAATGCAAGAGGAAGAAAATACGGAACGCTTACACAAATATGTTTCTCATAAATCTGTTGGTCGCGCACTTGAAGAAGTAGCAGCAGGTGTATTAACAAGAGTAACACAAGATGAGTCAGCTGTTTACGAAGACGAAATTTAACATTGTTTCAGTAAAAGTGATTTTGCTTGAACAGTGTTAAAGTCTCCTGTGGATGTCCGGGTGTGGTAGTATGCTTGCATGATGCTAGAACTCGAAATAATTACGCAAAAGACATAAATTGGTTTAATGCCATTTATAAAGAACGCTTAAAGCTCCCGAGGAAACATCCTTTGGGAGCTTATCATTTGAAAGGAAGACATTGTACATGAATAAAAACATTTTACTTTGTGTTTCAGGCGGTATTGCTGTCTATAAAGCTGTAGCACTTGTTAGTAAATTATCTCAAGCGGGTGCAAATGTAAAAGTCATCATGACAAAATCCGCAAGACAATTTGTGAATCCGTTAAGCTTTCAAGTGATGTCTAAAAATGACGTTTTTTTCGATACATTTGATGAAAAAGATTCGAGTGTGATTGCACATATTGATTTGGCGGACTGGGCTGATTTAATTCTTGTTGCCCCTGCTACGGCAAACATCATTGGTAAATTAGCGAATGGAATTGCAGATGATATGGTGACAACAACGCTTCTTGCAGCAACAGCGCCTGTATGGATCGCTCCTGCGATGAATGTGCATATGTATGACCATCCAGCAGTAAAACGTAATTTGACACAATTAGCAGCAGATGGTTATAGATTTATCGAGCCATCAGAAGGATTTTTAGCATGTGGCTATGTCGGCAAAGGGCGTTTAGAGGAACCAGAAAAAATTACGGCGCTTATCCTTGATTATTTTTCACCTAAATTAAAACCGTTAGCTGGTAAAACAGTGCTCGTTACAACTGGAGCATGTAGTGTACCACTTGATGATAAGCATGTGATTGGTACCTATGCTAATGGTGAGATTGGTAAAGCCATCGCTGCTGTTGCAAATAGTCTTGGAGCGCATGTACAAATATTCGGAGAAGAAATGCAAGATGCGTATGCACTGGTAAATGAAGTCGAAAACTTTAAACAACAATTTTCAAATTCGATTTTGATTCATGCAGCCAATATGCCAACAGTTGAGCATGCGCCTAAAATTTCTGTTGAGCAGACCTCGATGTCAGTTACATTTGGTCAACCAATCGTAGGAGAGGCTACTTTTAATGTGGAATCGACTGGCTGGATTGAACAAAGTGACGAAGCGATGATCCATGGACAAGTATTTGATACGAGCGATGCCACACAATTTGCGAAAGCTATTTGGTCATTACTTCTTGAAGGAGAAGCATAATGAGTTTTTCAGTAGCAGAGGTCATTGTTGACGTAGCTACGTACCATGTAGATCGTCCATTTGACTATGCCGTGCCACAAGAGTGGCGTGAAATTATCGAAGCGGGCTGTCGCGTGAAAGTACCGTTTGGACCAAGAAATGTACTAGGTTTTATTGTAGGCTTAAAAAATGAAACTGATGTACCGCATAATAAAATTAAACCGATTGCTCAAATTCTCGATATAGAGCCAGTCTTAACACAAGAAATGTTGAAGATGGCAAAATGGCTAAAGAACGAAACGATTTGCTATGAAATTGATGCTTTGCAGGTGATGTTACCATCTGCTTTACGTGCTAAATATGAAAAAATTGTCATCTTGCAAGTAGAGGTAAATAATCTGCCACTAGAAGTACAATCACTATTTGGTAAGCGACAAAAAGCAAACTTCAAAGAGTTTGAAAAAGCGGAGTTACTGCCTGTATTAAAAGAACTAATAGCAAATGGAAGCGTGAAAATTGAGAACCACGTCAAACAGCAAGGCAATGTTAAGGAAGTGCGCATGGTGGAAATTTCAAACGATGCGCATGCACTCGAACGAGCATTAGAGTCAGCATCTAGAGCGGCTAAGCAACGTCATCTTATTTCTTGGATGCAAGAGCATCTAGGTGAAATAATAGCACCGCACCAAATATATGAAGAGACTGGTACGTCCTCTGCTGTATTACAGGCAGTTATTGAAAAAGGGGCAGCTCGATTTGTGCAAGAGGAAGTTTACCGAGATCCATTTACGAAGGATGTTACTCGCTCGCAGTCGTTACAACTAACACAAGAGCAAGATGTTGCGCTGAAGGCTATAACAAAGTCGATGGATGCTGCAGATGCTACGACCTTTTTACTCCGAGGGGTGACGGGGAGTGGTAAGACAGAAGTGTATTTACAAGCAATTGAAAAGGTGTTAGCTGAAGGAAAAGAAGCCATCATGCTCGTTCCGGAAATTTCATTGACACCGCAAATGACAGAGCGTTTTCGTAGTCGTTTCGGTGAGCTGGTCGCTGTAATGCATAGTGGGTTATCGGTTGGAGAGAAGTATGATGAATGGCGTAAAATTCAACAAGGCAAAGTGAGTGTTGTAGTTGGTGCTCGTTCGGCGATCTTCGCTCCGTTTACGAATATTGGGCTTATTATATTAGATGAAGAGCATGAGTCGACATATAAACAAGAGGATTCACCTCGTTATCATGCTCGTGATGTGGCTATTTGGCGAAGTCAGTTTTATGGCTGTCCAGTTATTTTAGGGAGTGCAACACCAGCGCTTGAGTCCTTTGCACGTGCCAAAAAAGGTGTATATACATTGCTGTCTTTAACACAGCGCGCGATGAATCAGGCACTGCCAACTGTCTATGTTGCGGATATGCGAGAAGAACTTCAAAAGGGTAATCGTTCTATGTTTTCGGAGCAACTTATTGAAGGAATCCGTGTACGACTAGAACGTAGGGAGCAAATGGTGCTGTTTTTAAATCGTCGGGGTTATTCATCGTTTGTGCTATGTAGGGACTGTGGGACAGTTGTGCAATGTCCAAACTGCGATATTTCATTGACCTATCACCGTACGCAAGAGAAGTTGAAGTGTCACTATTGTGGTTACGAGGAACATGTTCCTCAAATATGTCCGCAGTGTCAAAGTGAGCATATACGTTATTTTGGTACGGGTACGCAAAAGGTCGAGGAAGAAATTTATAAGCTATTCCCTGAAGCAAGGGTACTTCGGATGGATGTCGATACGACAAAACATAAAGGTGCACATGAAGAGATTTTACAGGCATTTGGTGAAGGGAAAGCGGATATATTACTAGGTACACAAATGATTGCAAAAGGACTGGACTTTCCAAACATTACACTTGTGGGTGTACTAAGTGCAGATACATCGTTGCATTTACCAGACTATCGTGCAGCAGAACGCACTTTCCAACTATTGACGCAAGTAAGTGGTCGTGCAGGACGTCATGATAAACCTGGAGAAGTGGTAATTCAGACATATACGCCAGAGCACTACGCTATTGAGCTATCCAAAATGCAAGACTATGAACCGTTTTATGAGCGTGAAATGTTTTTACGTAGACGCTCAGGCTATCCGCCGTACTATTATGTAGCACTAATACAAGTGTCGCATGAGGATGTTATGATGGCTGCTGAGTACGCAGGTCGAGCTGCTGATTGGCTTCGTGCGAATTTATCGGAGAAAGTAGCGATTATCGGACCAACGACTGCAAGCATTAGTCGACTCCAAAATAGATATCGCTATCAATGTTTGATAAAATATAAAATTGAGCCAAATCTGATTCCAGTGCTTCAGCGGTTACTAGCAATGTACCGTGCAGACTGGATTAAACAAGGCATATTAATGACGGTCGACTTAGACCCGTCTACTATATAAAAAAGGTTAAAGAGCCACGCACACTTGATAGCGAAGCGGCTATTGTGGTGCTTTAACCTAGATTAAGAAATGAGGAATTAGAATGGCTATTAAAGAAGTTGTAAAACACCCAGCGAAAGTATTATCAACGCCTTGTGCGGAAGTAACTGAAATTAATGAAGAAATCATCACACTTTTGGATGATTTATATGACACGATGGTGGAGTATGACGGCGTAGGTATTGCTGCACCACAAATCAATGTTCCATTACGTGTGGCAATCGTTGAACTAGGTGAAGAGCGTGACGTTTTAGAAATGATTAACCCAACTGTTATTGAAACAGAAGGTGCTGAAGTTGATGTTGAAGGATGCTTAAGTTTCCCTAATCTTTACGGCGAAGTGGAACGTCCTGAATACGTGAAAATTGAAGCGTGTGACCGTGAAGGCCGTGTGTACGAACTTGAAGCAGGTGGCTTTGATGCGCGTGCTATTTTGCATGAAATTGACCATTTAGATGGTATTCTATTTGATTCAAAAATAAAACGTGTGTTGACTGAGGAAGAACTAGAAGCTATGTACGCTGAAGAGGAGGAATAAAATGACGTCAATTGTTTTTATGGGGACGCCGGATTTTTCCGCACCAATCTTACGTATGCTTTATGAAGAGGGATACGACATTAAAGCTGTTGTCACGCAACCAGACCGTCCAGTTGGTCGTAAGCGTGTATTAACACCACCTCCTGTAAAGGCCGAGGCGCTAGCGCTTGGCTTACCAGTTATACAACCTGAAAAGCTACGTGGTTCTGAAGAGTTACAACAAATACTTGATTTGCAACCGGATTTAGTGGTTACTGCAGCTTTCGGTCAAATTTTACCAAAAGAATTGTTAGATGCTCCACCGCTTGGTTGCATCAATGTCCATGCATCACTATTACCAAAATACCGTGGAGGCGCCCCGATCCATCAAGCAATTATTGATGGTGAAAAAGAAACGGGTGTCACGATTATGTATATGGCTGTGAAACTTGACGCTGGTGATATTATTTCACAAAAGGCAATTGCAATTGGCGAGCAAGACCATACAGGTGGCATGTTTGACAAACTAAGTGTCGTGGGTCGTGAATTATTAAAAGATACACTTCCTTCTATTATAGACGGCTCAAATACACGTACAGTACAAGATGAGTCTAAGGTAACATTTGCCAGCAATATTTCGCGCGAGCAAGAGCGTATTGATTGGACAAATGATGCTACAACTTTATACAATCAAGTACGTGGACTACATCCGTGGCCTGTTGCGTATACAACGTTTGAAGAAGGAAACTTCAAAATTTGGTGGGCGCAAGTTGGCAAAACGAAGCATATTGAGACACCTGGTACAGTGGTAGCAATTGAAAAAGAATACTTTGAAATTGCAACAGGTAACGGCGAATCACTTGCTATTTATGATTTACAACCAGCTGGTAAAAAACGCATGACAGCAGAAGAATATCTGCGTGGTACCGGTTCAAAATTACAGATCGGGGACCAGTTTAAATGAGTAAAAAAAGTGTAGTTATTTGGGACGGCAATGTGCGTGATGCAGCACTGTCAATCCTGTTAGCAATCGATAAAAACCAAGCATACAGTAATTTATTATTACACGAAACGATTAAACGCCATAAAATTGAAGCGAAAGACCGTGCTCTACTGACTGAAATTACGTACGGTACATTACAATATAAAATGACGCTTGATTATTATTTAGAGCCGTTTGTTCGCGGGAAAATAGATCACTGGGTACGTTGGTTATTACGATTATCTTTGTACCAAATGCATTACTTAACACGTATTCCACCGCATGCTGCAGTAAATGAGGCGGTAGAAATTGCAAAGCGTCGTGGACATCAAGGGATTGCTTCGACGGTTAATGGCATTTTACGATCAATCTTACGTCAAGGCGTACCTTCATTAGACGACATTAAAGACCCAGTTGAACGTCTTTCAATTGAATCTAGTCACCCACACTGGTTAGTGGAACGCTTTGTTAAAAATTATGGGGTGGATGTTGCAACAGAAATGCTGCATGAAAATAATATACCGCCTTTGCAAACAGTCCGTGTCAATGCCACTAAAGCAACAGTAGCTGAAGCCATTGCTAGTTTAGAGGCTGAAGGTTTAACAGCGAAGCAAAGTGATATGATGCCAGAATGCTTACATGTAACGGATGGTCAACCAGCTCGTACGCAAGCATTTAAAGATGGCCTGATTACAATTCAAGATGAAAGCTCGATGATTCCAGCAAATGTCTTAAACCCTACACCAGGTATGCGCGTCCTAGATATGTGTGCAGCACCAGGTGGAAAAACTACGCATTTAGCCGAAATAATGAATAATGAGGGCTCAATTTTAGCCACAGACCTTCATCCACATAAATTAGATTTAATTGACCATAATACTGAACGTCTAGGACTTGAAATTGTGCAAACAGCGCCAATTGATGGGCGTAAAGCTCCAGAGTTTTTACAAGTAGAATCTTTTGACGCAGTACTTGTCGATGCACCTTGTAGTGGATTAGGTGTGATACGTCGTAAACCTGACATTAAGTATACGAAGCGTGAAGAAGATTTAGAAAACCTTCAAAAAATTCAATTAGCTTTACTTGATGCAGCAACAAAAGTGTTAAAACAAGATGGCAAACTGGTCTACAGTACATGTACGGTCGATCAACAAGAAAATGAGGGCACTGTACAAGCCTTTTTAAATGAGCATCCAGAAATGGAAGCAATACAACTAGAATCTTTACCAACAAAATTAGCGAAAAAAGCAGTGAATGGTATGCTTCAAGTCTTTCCTCAGGACTTTGGTAGTGACGGTTTCTTCGTCGCAGCCTTTCGTAAAAAAGGAGAATCCAACTAATGGTGGATCAAGAAAAATTTAATGAACGTATTACCGACTTAGTCGAAGAAGCAGAAGACAAGCCGGTACGTCGTAAGAAAAAAGAAAAACCAAATTTAAAAGAATCTATTTATTCTTTACAACCTCATCATTTAGAAGAATGGTTAAAAGAAAATGGTGAGAAGCCTTTCCGTGCTTTACAAATTTTTGATTGGTTATACAATAAACGTGTAAAAACATTTGAAGAAATGTCTAACCTATCAAAAGGCTTACGCGAAAAGCTAGAAGAAAGCTTTGCATTAACAACACTTTCAACAATTATCCAACAGGAATCGAAAGACGGCACAATTAAGTTTTTATTCCAACTTCAAGATGGGTATTCTATTGAAACGGTGCTAATGCGCCATGAGTATGGAAATTCTGTTTGTGTCACAACACAAGTTGGTTGCCGAATCGGCTGTACGTTCTGTGCATCTACTCTTGGTGGGTTAAAGCGTCATTTATTAGCAGGAGAAATAGTCGAACAAGTCGTTAAAGTACAACAAACGTTGGATGAACTGGGCGAACGTGTAAGTCATATCGTTATTATGGGAATCGGAGAACCATTCGATAACTACGATGCGATGATGAACTTCTTGAAAGTCATCAACCATGAAAAAGGGTTAAATATTGGTGCGCGACATATTACAGTATCAACATCAGGAATTGTGCCTAAAATTTATGAATTTGCAGATGAGCAATTACAAATTAACTTTGCCGTATCCCTACACGCACCAAACCAAGAGGCGCGTCAAAAGTTAATGCCTATTGCACGTGCATATAAATTGGACGAATTAATGGAAGCTGTTCGTTACTATACGAAGAAAACAGGGCGACGTGTAAGCTTTGAATATGGTTTAATGACTGGTGAAAATGATTCAGTTGAAATTGCAGAAGAATTATCGGCACTTATTAAAGGGATTAAATGCCATGTGAACTTAATTCCTATAAACTACGTACCAGAACGTGATTATGTTCGTACTGCCCGTAGTCAAATTTTTGCTTTTGAAAAAACATTAAAAAAGAATGGTATTAACGTAACAATCCGCCGAGAGCAAGGTTCTGATATCGCAGCTGCGTGTGGCCAATTACGTGCGCAAGAGAGATCTGAAGAGACGAGGTGACCTGTGATGAAATACACAGTCGAAAGTGATATTGGGTTAAAAAGAGCGATAAATGAAGACCGTGCTGCATTTTTTAAACGTCCAGATGGCTATGAACTTGCATTAGTTGCAGATGGCATGGGTGGTCATAATGCTGGCGATGTAGCGAGTGATATGGCAATGAAGCAGATGGAAACCGTATTTTTACAAGCAGAAGCGCATCATTTTGAGTCAACAACATCAAAAAAAGAATGGTTACTACAAGCAGTAGAACAGTTAAATACAACTATTTATGACTATTCTTTATCACACGAAGACTGTAAAGGAATGGGTACAACGTTTATAGCCGTGTTAATTGAACAAAATCATTGCTTAATTTCACATATTGGTGATAGTCGTGTGTATTATTTCTTTGACGAAGGTGCAAAACAAGTAACAAAGGATCACTCATATGTAAATGTACTGGTTGAAAATGGTGAAATTAGTGAAGAGGAAGCGTTAACGCATCCAAAGAAAAATTTTATCTTAAAAGCAGTTGGTACTGAAGAAACTATTGAGCCGGACTTTTATGAATTGGAGTTAGCACCACAGTCGTATTTACTCGTATGCTCGGACGGTTTAAGTAATAAACTATCGGTACCTGAAATGTCATCGATTATCACATTTCCAGACTCGATGGAAGAAAAAGGACAAAAACTTGTGAAACTAGCTAACGCTAGTGGGGGCGAGGATAATATTTCCCTCGTCCTGCTCACATGGCAACATGAGGAGGTGTAAGCATGCTTGTAGGAAAAAGAATTAGTGATCGCTATAAAATTATAGAGCTCATTGGTGGTGGCGGCATGTCCAATGTGTATTTGGCGCATGATGTCATTTTAAACCGTGATGTTGCGATTAAAGTATTACGCTATGATTTTACAAATGAAGATGAGTTACATCGTCGTTTCCAGCGAGAGGCTTTATCCGCAACAAGCCTTACACATCCAAATATTGTTACTATTTACGATGTAGGTGACGATGGGGACTTACATTATATTGTGATGGAGTATGTACAAGGGAAAACTTTAAAGCAATACATACAGGAATTCGCACCGATTTCCCCTGCGCGTAGCGTGCACATTATGAGGCAGCTAACGTCAGCTATTGCGGATGCGCATGAAAATCATATTATTCACCGTGATATTAAACCGCAAAATATTTTAATGGACGGCGAAGGTAATGTGAAAATTACGGATTTCGGTATTGCCATAACATTAAGTTCAACTTCTTTTACGCAAACGAACTCAGTACTTGGGACTGTTCATTATTTATCGCCAGAGCAGGCACGTGGTGGAACAGCGACGAATAAATCAGACATATATGCACTTGGTATTGTGCTGTACGAATTATTAACAGGTGAATTACCGTTTTCTGGGGAGTCTGCGGTGTCCATTGCACTGAAGCATTTACAAACAGAGACACCTTCTATACGTGCGTTTGATGCCACTATTCCGCAAAGTCTAGAAAATGTGGTGTTAAAGGCAACGGCGAAAGATCCTGCCCATCGTTATGCGACTGTAGAAGAATTACAGGCGGACTTAGATACGGTACTGTCTCCTACGCGCATCCATGAAAAGAAATTTGCCACGCCCATCGATAACGATGCAACAAGGGTGATCCCGATTATTAAGGAACAGCCTGGTCAAGTGAACGAAGATTTAACGGAGACTAGAGCGATGGAGCCAATTAAGCAAACGGTACCAAAAAAATCAGCAAAAAAAGAGGCTCTAGTTAAGAAAAAGAAAAAAAAATGGCCAAAAGTTGCAGCTGGAATTGTAGCAGCTATTGTGATTGTTTTCCTATACTTATTTTTAGCAACAGATGTATTCAGTCCGAAAAAATTCGCTGTACCGAGCGTGGCTAATAAGACGGTCGAAGAGGCTACAAAAGAACTAGAGTCAGTGGGATTTGTTGTTGGGGATCTGGTTGAACGAAATTCGGAGGAGATCGAGGCGGGGAAAGTCATTGAAACGGACCCAGAAGAAGGGACGGAACGTGTCAAAGGAACGGAGATAGACCTAATTGTCAGTCTAGGTGAAGAAACATCCAAAATGGTTGATTACACTGACCGTTCATTTGCCCAAGTTAAGTCACTAATAGCCGATGAGTTTGCGGATATTGAAGAAAAGTATGAGTACTCAGATAAACCTGAGGGGACAATCATCCGCCAAATTCCAGAGGCGGGTGAGGAGATTGTGCCAAAAAATACGACAATTGTTTTTACTATAAGTCTTGGAAAAAACAAGATCACTGTTAAGGATGTTAAGGGGCTTACAGAGGCAGATTTAAAAAGCTATGTGAATTCTGTAGGCTTAGAGTACCGCGTAGAACGCAAGGAACATTCTGAAACAGTTCCTGCTGGCAGTGTGATTTCGCAATCGCCAAATGCCGGTAGTAAGTTAGAGCCAGGTAGCACCATTTCGGTTGTATTAAGTAAAGGACCAGAGAAGAAACCAGATAAGGTTCGCCAAATATCTATTCCAATTCCATATGAACCAGCAGTGGATGGTATGGAACAAAAGATTCGTGTTGAAATTCAAGATAAAAACCGTACTATGGCGCAGCACGAAGAATTTACCATTACAGAAGATCATGTTTATGAGATGGTCTTAGTAATTGCTGAGGGTCAGGAAGCAGCGTATAAAATTTTACGGGATTCCAGTATTTTTGCTGAAGCAACATTTAAATATGATGAAATAGAATAAGGGGGAATTTGATGGCGCAAGGCCAAATTCGTAAAGCATTAAGTGGTTATTATTATGTATACGACGGAAAACAACTTATTCAATGCCGTGGGCGAGGGGTATTTCGTAACCGTGGTGAATCTCCGCTCGTTGGAGATTTAGTTGAGTATACGGTTGAAACGGAAGGTTCTGATGGCACGATTCAAAAAATAAATGAGCGTCAAAATGAGCTTGTCCGACCGCCGATTGCCAATATCGACCAAGGTATTTTGGTATTTTCTGTAAAGGAACCGAATTTTAATACAATTTTATTAGACCGTTTTCTAGTTGTCTTAGAGTCATTCCATGTGCATCCCATTATTTGTCTAACAAAGCTGGATTTGTTAGCAGAAGATGAGCGTGAGGAATTACAGGGCTACATCGAGGATTACGAAAAAATGGGGTATACTGTATTACAAACATATAAAGATGAAGTAGAGTTAGTAGAACGTTTACAGCCGATTTTAAAAGGCAAAACGTCTGTATTAGCGGGGCAATCAGGTGTTGGGAAGTCAACATTATTGAATACCCTCATTCCTGAATTGAATTTGAAAACGGGAATCATTTCACAAAGTTTAGGTCGAGGAAAACATACAACACGACATGTCGAGCTAATCGAAGTATGTGATGGATTGTTAGCAGATACCCCAGGATTTAGCTCTTTCGATTTTGATGAAATTGAAAAAGAAGAGTTGGGGGCATGTTTCCCAGAAATGGATCGTGTTTCAGCCGATTGTAAGTTTAGAGCTTGCCTTCATATTAAGGAGCCTAAATGTGCAGTTAAGGCAGCGGTAGAGAAAGGTGAAATCCGAGACTATCGTTACAAGCATTATGAACAATTTATGCAAGAAATTATGGATAGAAAGCCGAGGTATTAAAAGATGATACAAATAGCACCATCGATTTTAGCAGCAGACTTTGCAAAATTAGGCGAAGAAGTGAAAGAAGTAGAGCAAGCAGGCGCAAAACTTATTCATATTGATGTGATGGATGGACATTTTGTGCCAAATATTTCATTTGGTTCTATCGTGTTAGATGCCATTCGTCCATTAACAGATTTACCATTAGATGTACACTTGATGATTGAAAATCCAGATCAATATATCGAACAATTTGCAAAAGCAGGGGCAGATTATATTACGGTCCATGTGGAAGCTTGCCGTCATTTACACCGTACAATTCAGTTAATCCGTTCATATGGTGTGAAACCGGGTGTCGTGTTAAATCCGCATACGCCAATTGAGTCGATTCAACATGTTCTTGAGGATATTGACATGGTGTTATTCATGACAGTTAACCCAGGCTTTGGAGGTCAGAAATTCATCCATTCTGTTGTTCCAAAAGTAGAAGCGTTATCAACGATCATTAAAGAGCGTGGCTTAAATATCGATATTGAAATTGATGGCGGTATTAATGCTGAAACAATTGTGCCATGTGCTAAGGCAGGTGCGACAATTTTTGTAGCGGGCTCAGCAATTTTTGGCAAAGAAGATCGTACAGCAGCATTACAAGAAATTTTAGCGGCTGGTGAAGCAGCGATTCAAAAATGACAACCATCGTCGTTTGTGCAGGAGGACCAATAACTGAGCTTTGTTCTTTTTCGCCTTATAAGGGGCGGGACGATGTGTATTATATCGGAGCGGACCGAGGTGCCTTGTATTTAATCGAGCAGGGTATTACTCCACATGCAATTGTGGGAGATTTCGACTCGTTATCACAAGCGGAATATGGGCGAGTAATGGAACATACGAATGATGCACAGCGCTTTAAAGAAGAGAAGAATGAAACTGATACGGATTTAGCACTGTTGAAGGCACTTACGTATGCACCGACTGAAATTGTCTTAACGGGTGTAACTGGGGGGCGTCTTGACCACTATGAGGCTGCTGTTCGATCAATTTATCGACTACAGAAAGAAAACCCTTCGATTGCATTGAAAATCGTCAACGATGCGAATACCCTTCAATTTTTACTGCCAGGTACACATGTTATCGAAGCAGATGAACGATTTCGCTACTTGTCATTTTTCGCACATGAACAACCTATAGAGGGCGTTACATTACGTAATGTTAAGTACGAAACGACGAATGAACGTATCTCATTAGGTTCATCTCGTTTTACGAGTAATGAAATTATTGGAGCATCTGGGTCTATATTTTTCTCACATGGCATATGTTTAATGATAAGAAGCATAGATTAGTGTGAGGGGGAGAGGATCCTGAAAGTATATACATTTCAGTTACCGAAATTTGTAAGTAGTATTACGCGCACATGTATCCAGCTTTTCCGAAAAGATAAGAAAGAAAAAAAACCCGACTAAAGATAGTCGGGTTTTTTCATTTAGTAATTTTAAATGAATGGAAAATTGCTAAATGAAGATACTAATTATTAGTTAGAATGAAAAAAATCGATTTGCGCTCGAGGCGAAATCGATTTTTTTATAAGCGGTGATTAAACGCGCTCAACTTTACCTGATTTTAATGCACGAGCAGAAACCCATACACGTTTCGGTTTACCGTCTACTAAGATACGAACTTTTTGAAGGTTAGCTCCCCAAGTACGTTTAGAAGAGTTCATAGCGTGGGAACGGTTGTTACCAGTACGAGTTTTACGACCAGTGATTACACATTGTTTTGGCATGTTGTATTCCCTCCTTACTGTTGATGCTGAAAGATTATTATTTCAGTTCGGTATTTCACATACCATAATAATTTAACATACGTCAGCGTTCAGTGCAATAGTTTTAACATAACCTTTCAAGAAAAAAACCTTTACAGGCATTTAAGCTGCATGAAACGTAAAAATAGAATGCGCTTTCTTATTTACATCGTGTCCAAACTAGACGAAGATGAACGTTTTCTTTTATAATCACACTTAGTGTAGTACAATATATATTAGTCAAAAAGAGCCAAGGGGGCATTTCTATGTCAATTGAATTAAATAACGAATTCGGCCAAATTGATATTTCAACGGATGTACTTGCACAAATTGCAGGAGGCGCTGCTGTAGAATGTTACGGTATTGTCGGCATGGCATCTAAACATCAAATTCGCGACGGTCTAACTGATATTTTACGAAAAGAAAACTTTGCTAAAGGTGTTGTCATTCGACAACAAGCCGAAGATTTACATATTGATATGTATATAATCGTAAGCTACGGTACAAAAATTTCAGAAGTTGCGTATCAAGTGCAATCTAAGGTGAAATATACAGTTAACAAAACATTAGGTATGAGCGTGAAATCTGTCAATATTTTTGTACAGGGCGTTCGTGTAGCGAAAGTGTAAGAGGAGGAACAAAATCGAATGCAGTCATTAGACGGATTAAAATTTGCTGAAATGGTGCAAATGGGTGCGCATCATTTATACCAAAATGCAAATTATGTAGATTCATTAAATGTATTCCCAGTACCAGATGGCGATACTGGCACAAATATGAACTTATCGATGACTTCAGGTGCGAAGGAAACAGAACTTCAAGCATCAGAACATATCGGAAAAACAGCTCAAGCTTTATCGAAGGGCTTACTTATGGGTGCACGTGGTAACTCAGGCGTTATTTTATCGCAATTATTCCGTGGCTTCGGTAAGTTTGTAGAAAAAGAAGCGACAATCGATGCAAAGGGCTTAGCAGACGCTTTCCAAGCTGGTGTAGATACAGCATATAAAGCGGTTATGAAGCCAGTAGAAGGAACGATTTTAACAGTAGCACGAGAAGCGGCGAAAAAAGGCGTGGAAGTGGCTGAATCAGAAAATGATCTTATTGCTGTTATGGAAGCATTCACGAAGGAAGCAAAGGCTTCTCTTGATCGTACACCAGAACTTCTTCCTGTATTAAAGGAAGTGGGTGTTGTCGATAGTGGTGGTCAAGGTTTACTATTTGTTTACGAAGGTTTCCTTGCTTCACTGAAAGGCGAGCCGTTACCAGAGAAAAACGACGCAACACTAGATGATTTAATCAATGCAGAACATCATCGTGCACAGGACTTCATGAGTACAGCAGATATCGAATTCGGTTACTGTACTGAAATCATGGTACGTCTTGAAGATGATAAAGAACCATTCGATGAAGAGAAATTCCGTAATGAATTAAACCCACTAGGTGATTCTTTACTTGTTATTTCTGATGAAGAAATTGCTAAAGTGCATATTCACTCTGAACAACCAGGTTCAGTATTAGCAATGGGGCAAAAATATGGTAGCTTAATTAAAATTAAAGTCGACAATATGCGTGAACAACATTCAGCAATCGTCGGCGAAGACCATAAAGCATCACCTCAAGCGAAAAAAGTGGAAAAACATCCGTATGCAGTGGTAACAATTGCAATGGGTGAGGGTGTAGCTGAATTACTACGCTCAATTGGTGCTTCTTACGTAATTGAAGGTGGACAAACAATGAACCCTTCGACAGAAGATATCGTAAAAGCTGTAAAGGCAATTGGCGCTGAAAAAGTGTTAATTTTACCGAATAACAAAAATATTGTGATGGCGGCAGAACAAGCTGTTGAGCTATTAGATATTGAAGCTGCAGTTGTACCAACAAAAACAATTCCTCAAGGGATGGCTGCAATTTTATCTTTCAATCCAGAGGTAGCGGTGGAAGCAAACCAAGCGACTATGACAGAAGCTTTTGCGCACGTGAAAACTGGTCAAGTAACTTTCGCTGTTCGTGATACTTCGATTGATGGTGTTGAAATTCATAAAGATGACTTTATGGCACTTGCTGAAGGCAAGATTGTCCTTTCAACTCCAGCACTTAAAGATGCAGCTGAGAAAGTGATTGTTGACTTAGTTGATGAAGATTCTGAAATCGTGACGATCATTTATGGTGAAAATACGACAGAAGAACAAGCAAATGAACTAGCAGCGTTTATCGAAGAACGTTATCCGGATGCCGAGGTAGAAGTATTTAACGGCAAACAAGGATTATACCCATATATTATTTCAGTAGAATAGTCTTAGCTAATTTGTAAATAACAAAATGGAAGCAGTGCACAAATTGTGTACTGCTTTTGCTTATTGCAGAAGGACTACTGCTTTAGATGATAAGTGGTAATTATTGCAACGTAAATTTTCTGAAATTTGATAAGGTAGTGCTTTACTTTTATTATGCCTATCAAGCATGATATAAGTAAGGGTCAATGTTATTATTCAAATAGAATAGAGGGGTAGTTATATGAAATTTACATCGGTGTTTGATATTATCGGACCTGTAATGATTGGGCCATCTTCCTCTCATACGGCAGGTGCTGCGCGCATTGGGCGAGTAGCGCGAGATTTATTTGGGCGTCAACCAAAATGGGCGAAAATTCACTTGTATGGGTCTTTTGCAGAAACATATCGAGGACATGGAACGGATGTGGCACTTGTCGGAGGATTATTAAATTATGATACATTTGATGAGCGCATTAAAACAGCTTTTGCAGATGCAAAAGAAGCGGGATTAGACTATGAATTTATCCCTGAAACGGCGAATACTGAGCATCCAAATACTGCACGACTTGTGCTTGGTGATGATGATGGTGAGATGTCTGTCGTCGGAATATCCATTGGTGGCGGTAAAATTGAAATAAGTGAGGTCAATGGCTTTAAGTTACGTTTAACTGGAGGCATGCCAGCAATTCTCGTTGTACATGATGACCGAGCGGGCTGTATTGCGAATGTAGCAAACTGTTTAGCAATGCACAATGTTAATATAGGTCATATGGAAGTATCCCGTATCGAACGTGGATTGACGGCGTTGATGGTCATTGAAGTCGATCAAAATATTGAAGATAAAGTGTTACAGCAGATTTCGCTGATTCCATATATTACAAAAGTATCGAAAATTAATAATTAGGGAGGCGTGGCAATATGGACGTATTATTTCACAATGTACGCGAGCTGGTCGCGCGTGCAGAACAAGAAGGTAAGCAAATTTCTGAGCTGATGATTGAGCAGGAAATGTTAATGAGTGGTCGCTCACGTGAAGAGATAATGGCACAAATGGACCATAATTTAACGATTATGGAGGAAGCGGTTGAGCGAGGTCTAAAAGGTGTGCAATCAGTTACTGGTTTGACGGGTGGCGATGCAGTATTGATTCAAAATTATATTGCGCAAGGGAAATCTTTGTCAGGCGATTTATTATTAGATGCTGTTAGTAAAGCAGTCGCAACGAATGAGGTAAATGCAGCTATGGGTACGATTTGTGCTACTCCTACAGCGGGATCTGCGGGTGTTGTGCCGGGTACACTATTTGCTGTGAAAAATAAATTGAATCCAACACGAGAGCAAATGATTCGTTATTTATTTACGTCAGGTGCTTTTGGCTTTGTTGTGGCAAATAATGCATCAATTTCTGGTGCTGCGGGTGGCTGTCAGGCTGAAGTGGGTTCTGCGGCTGGGATGGCAGCAGCAGCAATTGTGGAAATGGCTGGTGGTACACCTCAGCAATGTTCCGAAGCATTTGCGATTACATTAAAAAACATGCTTGGTCTTGTTTGTGACCCTGTAGCTGGTTTAGTAGAAGTACCATGTGTAAAACGTAATGCGATGGGCGCAGCAAATTCACTTGTAGCAGCTGATATGGCGTTAGCTGGTGTTACAAGTCGTATTCCATGTGATGAAGTTATTGGTGCGATGTATCGCATTGGTTTGTCGATGAGTCCAAATTTAAAAGAAACAGCTCGCGGAGGCTTAGCTGCGACACCTACAGGTAAAGCTATAAGCAAAGCCATACTAGAAAATGGCGGTTTACAAAGCATTAAATCAATACAAAATTAATTACTTAATTACTTAATTACTTAATTACTTAATTACTTAATTACTTAATTTCAAAGGCTCAAGGCTTATACCTTGGGCTTTTTTGTGGTCAAATTAGAAATATGTGGAGAGTGATGATTTGAGAGTGAAGGGGAGGGGTACTGATGAGTAGAATTAAAGACATTGAAAAAATGGATAGACAAATAAGAAAATTATCAAGAATATATGATACATCAGTTTTAAGACAAGCTACAGAGACAGCACTTTAACGCTCGTGTCACACTTCACAAAGCTTTCTTTGAAGCTGAGAGTATACCTGATGCTTTAAAGGAGCTAATGGAAATGTTCAATTGGAGCATAAGAAATTTGCATATAGCATTTGACTATCCAAGTCATTATAAGCCTATGGTATACAAACATCATCATAAGGTAGTCTATGTTAAGCTAACAGATGCAAATGGCTTTACAACTCATTATTTTGGCTCTCGTGGCTCTAAGGTTGTTGGGGAAACTGAAACACGTTGGATTCACCGTAAAAACAATATAGCAATACTTTATGACCGTAACGAGAAGGAGCTTGCAAAAGGTATCTCTGATGAGCCTAGACATGACTTCTCCAAGCGTTATGAAGCTCGCATGATATTTAAGATAGGTGAGTTACTACTAAGTGATATTGACCATGCTAGAGTGGCGCAGGAGCTTGATAAGCGAATCCTTATAGCAGACCTTGAAAGCTCAGGAATCCATGATTATGCAAAGCGCCCACTTAGAACATTACAAGAGGATTTTAGTTCAATGGATAAGCTTGTTGCAAATTGGAAATGGAATGGGAAGAAGCCTGCTAAGGAGAAGAAGCACCTTAAAGCAACGGTTATGGAGCATAGAGAGCCATTAGCAACTATGTATTTGGAGCATTGTGAGGAACGGTTTAGCGTATTCCGAGAGCCTTCATATGCCACAGAACAGAACTGTGACGCATCGAGATTTGTTGAGTCGCACAGTTGGTCACTTTGATTCATCTCACAGTTGATTCAATGGACTTTCTTGTGACCTATGAGAGCATAACAAAAGGACTTGCATTTAAGAGGAATAATCATAAACACAAGTCCTGTTCTTCAACTTAAGCCTCTTGTTAGTTGAGAATGAAAGAATAACGTGGTTTATACTAGAATTAAGTAATGAACAAACCAAATAAATTATAAATGGAAATATTTAAAAATCGAGGAAGAAACATCCGAGTGAAACGGCAATAAAAATTATGGCAAATACTAAACTATTCCACAGACCTAGCATAATAAAAGGAGAAGTACTTTTATCTCCGTCTTTCTTGAGACCTGTGAATGTTCGCCAGGTTATTATTAGCTGCCAAATACCTATTAATAAAAAAATGAATCCAAATAAATATCTCATATAATTACCTCCTTTATATAAAAATACCACGTTTGGAAAGTGTTGTCAGAAAAAACGGAATATTCATTTTATATTTTAATATATAAATGAAAAATTCTTCTCCCGTTAAGCTAGGGCTTCGCAAAAAAACGAGACTACTATCAAAAAACTCATGAAAATCCACAAACTTTAGATAGCTATGAATAATTCAGGTAGAAATATTTTTTACGGTACTTTGTATAGTTAATACTTTATGTAACTTGTGAAGTTGAATTGAAATGTTTCAGGTTCAAATTTATTTTTTATAATAACGTCAGTTGCTATTTGTGGTACTTCTTCTTTGGTTTTACTATCGAACTCATCGTGCGGTAATACTAATGTTACTACAATTTTTTTGTCAGAAGATGTTCCCTCCTGTACGGCAACATCATAGCCTTTTTCTTTAGGGTATTCCCGTTGTCGTAGTAAAAGAATAAAAAAATAATCCTTTCTTAAATTAATTTGCTGTAACAGAACAGATATGTCTAGCATTAAAGTTTCGCTGTTACCATCAACGACACGATAAGGTCTAAATGGCTTAGAAACGCATTCAACAATAAATCACAGAAGTTAATGGGGAAATTCCTATACAATCCTCAAATTAATTAGTTATCCAAGTAGTAGCGGGATATAAGGGTAAATGTATCATCATCTAAAGAGTGTGTTGATACAGGTAAATAAGAAGGGGAAATTAAGGTCTTGACGATAGCGGGTGCGTAAATGGGTGTGGTGTCATAATAATGAAGAAGGTAAGAAGTATTATAACTATACCTGCGAAGCGAAAAGGGAAAAACGAACGTGTAGCTTAAAGAATTTGAGCTACAATAAGATGAAGGAATTGTTTGATTGTGTTGAGCCAAGTTTTACTACACATGGATTTGGAACTGCCAATACCGATGAAATCATCTATGAGAAAATTCAACTAGCAAAAGCAACCATTGATAGTCGAGTACAGGAAGCAGAAGAAGGACTATTTAAAATTACGAATAAGATTCGTAACATACAAAATGAAATCCTAGAAACAAGTAATTTAGCAGTAAAGACTAATTGGAAAATGATGTTGGATGAGATGATTGATGAAAGTAATGAGGTAGAGAGAAAGGTGATTCTATTAAAGTCAAATAATCTTGATAATCTTGAAAAGCTCACAAAAGTAACAAACCAAAGAATGGTAGAACTATCAAAGGCAGAGTTTACCGATGGGCAGAAGCTAGAGCAATTGAATTTTGTAGAGGTATTCGATGAGCGAGTAGTTATACATTTTGATTCAGTAAGTTATCAGCCAATAATTGATGAACTTAATGCATATTTGGGGGATAACGAAAAAATAAATGATACAATTGAAAGAAAAAAAGCAGAGCATGATTTATTCAGAAGTGACAAACATGCGAGAGAATATTACGAAAGCCAAGAGCAATCGTAAGAAGGGGGTAAACTCTTATGAAAAAATACAGTATGGTTATGCTAATGCCTACAGGAAAGGCTTTAGTAACGAAAATTTTCGGGGGGGCTGTCGTGCAAGGTGACTGAATTAAGTAGTCCAGTCTCTGGGTTAAAGGGGATTGGGAAAGAAACTGCAGGACATCTAGAAGCACTAGGCATCGAGACGATTTCAGATTTGTTATGGACATTTCCACATCGACATGAAGATTTTCGATTAAAAGATTTAGCACAAACGCCGCATAATGAACGTGTAACTGTTGAATGTAAAGTAGAGCGTGAGCCAACCGTCCTTTTTTTAGGACGGAATAAATCACGTCTACAAGTAACGGTTTTAGCAGGAAGACATCTTGTGAAAGTGGTATTTTTTAATCAAAACTACTTAAAGCAAAAACTAGTGCCAGGATCGATCATTACGGTAACTGGCAAATGGGATCGAGGCAGGCAGGTTATTAACGGGACAAGTGTGAATTTTGGTCCGAAAACGGATCAAGTGGATTTTGAACCGGTATATAGCCTAAAGGGGACGATCCCGCAAAAACGATTCCGTAAATATATGAGACAGGCACTTGATGAATTTGCATTGGATTTACCTGACGCCATTCCAATGCAGTTACAAACAGCCTATAAGCTTGTATCAATGCGTGATGGCCTCGAGGGTATCCATTTCCCGCAAAATGCTGAACATGCGAAACAGGCGAGAAGGCGTTTTGCTTATGAAGAATTATTAAACTTTCAATTGCGTATCCAGGCATTGCGGAAAATGCGAAAAGAGAGTGAGAAGGGGACAATCGTACAATTTGATTTGGCGAAGGTCCGCGCTTTTATTGATTCGTTACCGTATGAATTAACAGGTGCGCAAAAACGAGTTGTCAATGAGATTTGTAAAGATTTAAAAGAGCCGCACCGTATGAATCGCCTTTTACAAGGGGATGTAGGTTCAGGGAAAACGGTAGTGGCTGCAATTTGTTTGTACGCGGCTGTGACAGATGGCTTTCAAGGTGCATTAATGGCACCGACGGAAATCTTAGCTGAGCAACATGCTGAAAACTTAGTAGAGTGGTTTGAACCATTTGGGGTGCGCGTTGCCTTATTATCGGGTTCTACAAAAACGAAAGAACGCCGTTTGTTATTAGAAGCACTGGCAAGCGGAGACATTGATATTTTAATTGGAACGCATGCACTTATTCAGCCAGATGTTATCTTTAAGCGACTGGGCTTTGTTATTACGGATGAGCAGCATCGCTTCGGAGTTGAGCAACGCCGTATTTTACGCGACAAAGGTGAAAATCCTGACGTGCTCTTTATGACAGCGACACCGATTCCAAGAACGCTTGCAATAACAGCGTTCGGTGAAATGGATGTTTCGAAGATTGATGAGATGCCGGCGGGGCGTAAAGAAATTGAAACGCATTGGATGAAAAAAGAGCAACTTGGCTCAGTGCTATCAAAACTCGAGTTAGAGTTAGCGGCTGGGCGACAAGCATATGCAATTTGTCCGCTCATCGAAGAGTCTGATAAGCTGGACGTGCAAAATGCTGTTGAGATTTACGAGCAGTTAGCCCTGCATTTTAATAATCGCTATAAAGTAGGATTAATGCATGGGCGATTGCCAGCGGATGAAAAGGATGCTGTGATGCGTGCTTTTAGTGACGGCGAAATCCAGGTTCTCGTATCAACGACGGTTGTTGAAGTAGGAGTGAATGTTCCGAATGCCACATTTATGGTTGTTTACGATGCTGAGCGTTTCGGTTTAGCTCAATTGCATCAATTACGTGGGCGTGTTGGGCGTGGCGAACATCAGTCTTACTGTGTGTTAATTGCGGACCCTAAGTCTGATGAAGGTAAGGAACGTATGCAGTCGATGACAGAAACAAACGATGGCTTCCGACTGGCCGAAAAAGATTTAGAGCTACGGGGCCCTGGTGATTTCTTTGGTCGGAAGCAAAGTGGCTTGCCTGATTTCAAAGTAGCCGATTTAGTACATGATTATAGAACCCTTGATACAGCACGAAAAGATGCGACTGCAATGATTGAAACGCCGGCTTTTTGGCAAGATGATGAATACAAAGGCTTGCGTGATATGCTTGAAGATTCAGGTGTTTTGCAAGGTGATCGTTTTGATTAGAACTTGGAAAGAATATGATCGAAGTGTAAGTGATAGGGGAATGTGCGACTTGTTTTTTAAAACAGGTCTTGCATTCTTTTTTTAGTATCTATATACTGATGTTAGTACCAAGTGCTAATAACAACTAAAAAGGTGGCGAGTGACGTTGAGAAGAACGAAGAAAGAGCGACAGCGACAATTAACTGAAACGATTGCTGAAAATCCATTCGTCACAGATGAACAGCTGGCAACTGAGTTTCAGGTGAGTGTCCAAACGATTCGCTTAGATCGTATGGAATTATCGATTCCAGAATTACGTGAACGTATTAAAGATGTAGCTTCTAAAACTTATGAAAATGAAGTAAAGTCTTTACCGATTGATGAAGTAATTGGTGACATAATTGATATTGAATTAGATAATCGCGCATTATCTATTTTTGACGTAAAGGAAGAACATGTTTTTCAACGAAATGGTATCGCACGTGGGCATCATTTATTTGCCCAGGCGAATTCATTGGCCGTAGCAGTCATTGACGATGAGCTAGCCTTAACAGTTCATTCAAATATTACGTTTGTGAAACCTGTAAGGGCAGGAGATCGTGTTATTACTAAGGCAATGGTTACTGGACGGAACAATGAAAAACAACGCACAAATGTAGAGGTAGTCTCTACAGTAAACGGTGAAACAGTCTTTGTCGGTGAATTTAGTATGTACCGTACGAAAGGTGAAGGTGAACAACAATGAAATTAGCACTCGATGGAATGGGTGGCGACAACGCGCCAAAATCAGTAGTTGAAGGTGCATTTTTGGCACTAGAGAAAATTCCAAACTTAGAGATTCAGCTGTATGGACAACAAGAAAAGCTTAAACCTTTCTTGAAAACGCATGAACGCTTAACAATCATTCATTGCGAAGAAGTCGTTGAAGGAACGGATGATCCTGTACGCGCTGTACGTCGTAAAAAAGACTCTTCAATGGCACGTATGTTAGAAGCGGTTACTGAAGGAAAAGCGGATGCTTGTCTTTCTGCGGGGAATACAGGGGCATTAATGGCAGGTGGATTGTTTAAGGTAGGACGTATTGAAGGGATTGCACGACCTGCACTAGCTACAACGTTACCAACACTCGATGGTAATGGATTTTTAATGTTAGATTTAGGGGCGAATGCGGATGCACGTCCGGAGCACTTATTGCAATATGCAATTATGGGTGACATCTATGCAAAAAAAGTAGGCGGTCTGCAAAAACCGCGTGTTGGCTTACTGAATATCGGAACAGAAGATAAAAAGGGCAATGACTTAACAAAAGCAACTTTTGACTTATTAAAAGAAGCGGACTTGAACTTTATTGGCAATGTTGAGGCACGTGATTTACTGAATGGGGTAGCGGACGTTGTAGTAACGGACGGATTTACAGGAAACATGGTGCTTAAATCTATTGAGGGAACAGCAGACGCAATTTTTAAAATGTTAAAAGAAGCATTTATGTCTTCCACAAAAACAAAAATTTCAGCTGTGCTCATGAAAAATGATTTACGCAGCTTAAAAGATAAAATGGACTATACAGAATATGGCGGCGCAGGATTATTTGGTTTACAAGCACCTGTTATAAAAGCGCATGGTTCGTCGAATGCAAAGGCAATTTTTAGTGCGATTCGTCAAGCGAACACAATGGTGGAACATACTGTTGTATCGACAATTACTGAAACAGTACGCCATTTAGAAAACGACTAATAAAGCGAGATTTTTACACAAAGGGGATTTTAGAGAAATGACGAAAATTGCATTTATTTTTCCTGGGCAAGGTTCTCAAGTAGTTGGGATGGGGCAAGAATTCATAGAGAACTCAGCTGGGAGCAAAGTGTTTTATGATAATGCAGACAAGGTACTTGGCTTTGAACTATCGAAAATTATGCTAGAAGGGCCAGCGGAAGAATTAACGCTGACGTATCATGCACAGCCAGCACTATTAACAACGGGTGTGATGGTAGCTGAAAAATTACGTGCAGCGGGTATTACACCAGATTATGCAGCAGGTCATTCACTTGGGGAATACGGAGCTTTAGTGATAGCAGGGGTGTTGTCGTTTGAAGATGCAGTAGCAATTGTTCACAAACGTGGTTTATATATGAACGAAGCAGTACCAGCAGGAAAAGGCGCAATGGCGGCAATTTTAGGGATGGAATTAGAAGCATTGCGTAACCTAACAGATCAAGTCACAGCATCAGGTGATGAAGTACAGGTTGCAAACGTAAACTGCCCTGGACAAATCGTTATTTCTGGGACGAAGGACGGGGTAGAAAAGGCTTCTGTAGCTGCAAAGGAAGCGGGAGCAAAACGTGCGATACCATTAGTTGTGAGTGGCCCGTTCCACTCAGAGTTAATGCGATCATCATCAGAACAATTACGTATAGCACTAGAAACTATTACTCTATCTGTTCCTCAAATTCCGGTTATCGGAAATGTTAAGGCGAATGAATTACAAGATGTATCAGCGATTGAACATGAGCTAGTAGAACAAGTTTACTCAGCTGTGCAGTGGGAGGCATCTGTTCGTGAAATGATTGCACAAGGTGTAGATGTCTTTATTGAATGTGGACCTGGCAAAGTGTTAAGTGGTTTAGTGAAAAAAATAGACCGTTCTGTTACGACGTATTGTGTTTATGATGAGGCGTCACTAGAATCGGTTGTAGAAGCGTCGAAGGAGTGGGCAATCAATGCGTAAACTAGAAGGTAAAGTAGCGGTTGTAACAGGTGCATCACGTGGGATTGGCCGTGCTATTGCTTTGAAACTTGCAGATGAAGGTGCGAAAGTAATCGTCAATTACAGCGGCTCACAAGCAAAAGCAGAGGAAGTTGTTGCTGCTATTCATGAAGCTGGCGGTGAGGCACTAGCCGTACAGGCTAGCGTTGCGAAGTCTGATGAGGTGTCAGCTTTAATGGATGCTGCAGTAAAAACATTTGGGTCACTTGATATTTTAGTAAATAATGCAGGGATTACACGTGATAATTTACTAATGCGTATGAAGGAAAATGAGTGGGACGATGTAATGGACACGAATTTAAAAGGTGTATTCCTTTGTACGAAAGCTGTGACGCGTCAAATGATGAAGCAACGTGCAGGACGCATTATTAATATTTCTTCAATTGTTGGTGTAGCAGGTAATGCTGGGCAAGCCAACTATGTAGCAGCAAAAGCAGGTGTCATTGGCTTAACAAAAACGACAGCAAAAGAATTAGCATCACGAAATATTTTAGTCAATGCCATTGCACCTGGTTTTATTGAAAGTGAAATGACGGATGTACTGCCAGAAGATTTAAAACAAGGTATGTTAACACAAATCCCACTGGCAAAACTTGGTCAACCAGAAGATGTTGCTAAAGCTGTTGTCTTTCTAGCTTCCGATGATGCCAACTATATGACAGGTCAAACATTACATATTGATGGTGGTATGGTAATGTAATATTGTTTGATTCAAAATATTTTGTAGGATTGAAATTTGATTTTTTGTATAATCATTTGAGGGGAGGTGAACGATTTGACTACAGTATTAGAACGCGTAACAAAAGTAATCGTGGACCGTTTAGGTGTTGAAGAAAGCGAAGTAACACTAGAAGCTTCTTTCCGTGATGATTTAGGTGCTGACTCATTAGACGTAGTTGAGCTTGTAATGGAGCTTGAAGACGAATTCGATATGGAGATTTCTGACGAGGACGCTGAAAAAATCTCAACGGTTGGAACTGCAATTTCATACATCGAAAGTAAATTAGGCTAAGCCTAGTTTTAAGAGGCACGGAATGGTTCGTTATTCGGACTATGGACGTGTCTTTTTTTCATTTTAACCTAAATGATCGTGTTGTTTACGGAAAAATTGCCAAAACATTGTATTTACACCGAAATCCTTTTGCATAAACCGCTTTAAAAAGGTAAACTATTACGGTAGAAACTATTAGGAAGGCAGATTGTTCAATGGCTATGAAAAGAAAAGGAATTATGCACAAATCAGGCGTACTTCCTGAGAAAGTGCGCAATCAATTCGAATTATTACAAGACGAATTGAACATCGAGTTTATTAACAAAAATTTATTGTATCAAGCATTTACACATTCATCTTATGTGAATGAGCATCGCCGTAAATTATTTACGGATAATGAGCGTCTTGAATTTTTAGGTGACGCAGTACTTGAACTATCTGTTTCTAAATATCTTTTTGAGAAATACCCACATATGAGCGAAGGTGAACTAACGAAGCTGCGTGCATCGATTGTTTGCGAGCCATCACTTGTTATTTTTGCAAATGAATTAGGCTTTGGTCGCTTTGTATTGCTTGGAAAAGGTGAAGAATTAACAGGTGGTCGGGAACGCCCAGCCCTCTTAGCAGATGTTTTTGAGTCATTTGTAGGGGCGCTTTATTTAGATCAAGATTTACAAACGGTCGTTAAGTTTTTAGAACGAATCGTGTTCCCAAAAGTCGAAGTCGGTGCTTTTTCGCATGTGATGGATTTCAAAAGTCAATTGCAAGAAATGGTGCAACAAACGAACAATGGTCTTCTTCATTACGAAATTATCGAGGAAAAGGGACCTGCTCATAACCGTACGTTTGTATCGAGTGTGTTGTTAAATGGACTAGAACTTGGTGTGGGTCGTGGGAAATCGAAAAAAGAAGCCGAGCAGCAAGCTGCACAATGTGCTATGCGCGCAATGCGAGTGAAAACTGCACAAGAGGAGGCTTAAACAGATGTTCCTAAAACGACTCGAAGTGATTGGCTTTAAATCTTTTGCGGAGCGCATTGGTATTGATTTTGTACCGGGCGTCACAGCTGTTGTCGGACCGAATGGCAGCGGAAAAAGTAACGTGACCGATGCTATTCGTTGGGTACTTGGGGAGCAATCGGCAAAGTCGTTACGTGGGGCAAAGATGGAGGATATTATTTTTGCTGGGAGTGATTCCCGGAAGCCACTAAACTTTGCGGAAGTTACGCTGATTTTAGATAATACAGATGAGCGTATCGCTTTTCCTTATACAGAAGTAAGCGTAACAAGACGCGTATACCGTTCAGGTGATAGTGAATATTTACTGAATAACCAGCAGTGTCGCCTGAAGGATATTACGGACTTGTTCATGGACTCGGGGCTTGGAAAAGAAGCATTTTCAATAATTTCACAAGGTCGTGTCGATGAAATTTTAAATAGCCGCCCTGATGATCGCCGTTCAATTTTCGAAGAGGCAGCGGGTGTGTTGAAATATAAATTACGCAAGAAAAAAGCGGAACATAAACTTATTGAAACTGATGAGAATTTATACCGTGTGTTAGATATTTTACATGAGCTAGATAGTCGTTTGGAGCCGCTTGAAATGCAGGCTTCAAGCGCTAAAGATTATGTGCAAATGTCAACTGAGTTAAAGGATTTTGATATTGCGATACTTGTGCACGATTTAAACAATTGTGCACAATCTTTGCATGCACTCAAAATGGAGTTTACGCAGTTGTCAGAAACAGGGCAAAAACACGCGGACGATATGCACACGCTTGAGGCGAAAACAGAAGCGATTCGAAAACGTTTAAAAGAATTAGATGATACATTAGATGCTGCACAATCTGAACTTGTCGAAGCGACGATGGAAGTAGAACGTTGGGATGGGCGTAAAGCATTAATGACGGAAAAACGTCAAAATGCATCGAACCAATTACACCAATTAGAAGTATCTTTACAAGAGGCAAAAGAGGAAGTAACCTCTCTTGAATCACAGGAACTTGAGAAAAAGCAACAGTTTACTGAAAAGCAGCAAGAAGTTCAAGCGCTCAAGCAAGTGATTAAACAACTGGAGCATTCGTTAAATCGTTCAGTTTTAGAAATTGAGCATGAAATCGAAGAGCAAAAAAACCGTTATATCGATGCATTAAATGAAGAAGCAACGGTAAAAAACGAATTGAAAAATATTGAGCAACAGCTTGTGCAACAAAAGGAAATGGCTACTCGAATGACGGGGCAGTCCGATGAGATTGAGCAAGAACTAGCTCAAATCCTAGTGGAAAAAGAAAAGCTAACTGTAACATATGCCACAACGACAGATGCCTTGCAAAGTAAGCTTGAAAAATATGAAGTCATGCAAAGGCAGTTCAAAACAGTAAGTACTTCATTTGATGACAAGCAAGCAATGCTGTTTAAAGCGTATCAACACCAGCAACAATTGAAAGCTAGAAAAGAGACACTGGCTGAATTAGAAGCTGATTTTTCTGGTTTCTTCCACGGTGTAAAAGAGGTGTTACTAGCTCGAGATAAAGGACATCTTCAAGGTATTGAAGGGGCCGTTGCTGAATTAATCCATGTTGGTGGTAAATATACTCAAGCAATTGAAACAGCATTAGGGGCAGCTTCTCAACATATTGTGACAACGAATGAACAACATGCACAACAAGCGATTAGTTGGTTAAAGCAAAAACGAGCAGGACGCGCAACATTTTTACCAAAAACTGTAATGAAATCCCGCAAAATTAATCCGTCTGCCATTCAACTTGCAATGGAGCATCCAGCGTTTGTGCAAATGGCAGATGCACTAGTTACTTTTGATGAGGCGAATCGTTCAATTGTAGAAAACCTACTGGGGAATGTATTGGTCGCGGCAAATTTAGAAGGGGCAAGTCAGATTGCTCGTCTTTGCGGCTTTAGATACCGTGTCGTTACCCTTGAAGGCGATATTGTCAATGCGGGTGGATCTTTAACAGGGGGAGCTGCAAAGCAACAATCTTCACTGTTTACAAGAAAAGCAGAGTTAGACGGCTTAACAGCGAGTCTACAAGAGTTAGATGCATCGATTTATGCAGCAGAGCAGTCTGTTGCGACTGAAAAAGAGAAGCTAGCAACTATGCGTGACACACTAGAGCGCTTAAAGCTTGAAAGTGATGAGCTGAGTAAAGCAGAATTGCAGCAAGCCAGCCGTCTGCGCGAGCTAGAAGTTACTGAAAAAAGTTTAGCAGCTCGTGTAACATTTGCTTCAAGTGAAACTCAGGATGTAAAAACACGTGAAGAAACGCTTCTTGCGCAAAAAGAAGTGGCGACAACACGTTTAGTGACACTGGCTACAGAGCTTTCATCCATCAATGATGTGGTTGAACAACTTGGAAAAGTAAAGCTACAAAGTGAAACGGAAAAAGATGTACTACGTGAGCAATCGGCAGAAAAACGCTCTCAACTTGCAGTTATGCAAGAGCAAATGTCTCAAGTACAGATTGTGACAGCGGAGCTTGCGCTAAGTTTAGTCAAAGCTCGTCAAAAAGTCGACAATATTTCTCAGGAAATAATGTGGCTTCAAAGTGATGAATCGACAAAAGTGCTGAGCGATGAAGAGATTGAACAGCAAATCTCCTCATGGAAAGAGAAGCGAGAATCACTAAATGCGACAATTTCACAGAAAAAAGATGAAAAAATAACACTACAACAACAACTCGTAACGTTAGAAGAGCAGCTTAAAGAATTGCAACGTATTCATAAAGGCTTCTTAGAAGCAATACGTGCGAATGAATTAAAGCAAAGTCGTATCGAGTTTGAAATTAATAATTTCAATGAGCAGCTAGAAGAAAATTATCAGTTAACTTATGAGGATGCTTTGGAAGAAGCACTTGCTATTGATGATGAAGAGCATATGCGTCGTCGTGTTAAGCTATTGAAAAAATCGATTGAAGAGCTTGGTCCCGTCAATATAAGTGCAATTGAGGAGTATGATCGTGTGTTAGAACGTCATTCCTTCTTATCTGAGCAACGCAGTGATTTATTAGAAGCTCAGGAAACATTGCACGAAGCCATTAAAGAAATGGATGAAGAAATGACAGTTCGTTTCAGTGATACGTTCTATGCTATTCGAGAGCAGTTTAAGCTTGTATTCCGTGAGTTGTTTGGAGGTGGTCAAGCAGATTTAGTGCTACTTAATCCTGAAAATATGCTTGAGACAGGGATTGATATCGTGGCGCAACCACCTGGAAAAAAACTCCAAAATCTAAGTTTGCTTTCTGGTGGTGAGCGTGCGCTTACAGCGATCGCATTGCTATTCTCAATCTTAAATATTCGACCTGTGCCATTCTGTATACTTGATGAAGTAGAAGCAGCACTAGACGAGGCAAATGTTGTGCGCTATAGTGAATATTTAAAGAAATTTAGCCGTGATACACAGTTTATTGTCATTACACATCGTAAAGGGACAATGGAAGGTGCTGACGTCTTATATGGTATTACGATGCAGGAGTCAGGCGTATCAAAACTTGTGTCAGTAAAATTAGAAGATGAACCCGTACTTGCGGACCAAAGGAGCGAACAAGCATGAGTTTTTTTAAACGTCTAAAAGATAAATTAATGGGGAATCCCGATGAAGAAGAAAAGGTAGTAGATGGTCATAAGGAAGAGTCTCCTGAGACAGAAGTAGCTGAAAGTGATGCAGAGAAGTTGCGAATTGATACAGCTACCGAAGCAATAGCCACTCAACCAGAAGTGGAAGAACAACCAGCCATCGAAGAACCGCAAGAGCCAGAAGTAGAAGAATCCAAACAAGAAGAAGTGCAAGAAATTGCTATTGTAGAAGAACAAAATGTAGAAGAGCCAGTAGAAGAAAAGAAACCTTCTGCTTGGTCAATTACACAAAAATTTAAAGCAGGTCTTGAAAAAACACGTAACTCATTCACATCAAAAGTGAATGATCTAGTGGCACGTTATCGTAAAGTCGATGAAGACTTTTTCGAGGAATTAGAAGATTTACTATTGCAAGCGGATGTTGGCTTTGAAACAGTAATGGAACTAATGGATAAATTACGCTTTGAAGTGCAACGTCAAAACATTAAAGATACACAAGGTATCCAAGCGATTATTTCAGAAAAACTTGTAGAAATTTATGAACAAGGTGAAGAAGATTTAATCGACTTAAATATCCAGCCACAAGGCGAACTGACAGTTATTTTATTTGTCGGAGTGAACGGCGTTGGGAAAACGACTACAATTGGTAAATTAGCACATCGTCTAAAATCAGAAGGTAAAACTGTCGTCTTAGCAGCGGGTGATACATTCCGTGCGGGTGCTATTGACCAATTACAAGTATGGGGCGACCGTGTTGGCTGTGAAGTCATTAAACAATCTGAAGGATCAGATCCAGCGGCGGTAATGTATGATGCGATTCGTGCAGCAAAAAATCGTGGTGCAGATGTCCTGATTTGTGATACAGCGGGTCGATTACAAAATAAAGTAAACTTAATGAATGAGCTTGAAAAAGTACATCGTGTTATTTCACGTGAAGTACCAAATGCACCACATGAAGTGTTACTAGCACTGGATGCAACAACGGGGCAAAATGCACTTGTGCAAGCACAGACATTTAAAGAGGTAACAAATGTTACGGGTATCGTGTTAACGAAACTAGATGGTACAGCTAAAGGTGGTATTGTGCTAGCGATTCGTAATAAGCTCCACATACCAGTAAAATTTGTCGGCTTAGGTGAAAAAATGGATGATTTACAACCGTTCGATGCAGAACGTTATGTTTATGGTTTGTTTGCTGATGGTTTAGATAAGGAATTACAAAATAGCGAAGAATAATGATTAACAATAAGCGCTTGTCTGCTTTTATAAAGGTCAAATCACATTGTTTAAGGGGAATACTAGCGGAGGGGTAAAAACGCCTAAAATCAGCTAATAGAATGCTTTTAGACAAGGAGATTACCTTGACACAGACAGGCGCTTTTCGTTATGATACAAATGACTAATGATAGGAGGAGAAACAATTCGATGCTACTTGAAAAAACAACACGCATGAATTTTCTCTTCGACTTTTATCAAGCACTATTAACAGATAAGCAAAGAAGTTATATGGAACTTTATTATTTAGACGATCACTCACTCGGGGAAATCGCTGAATCTTACGGGGTTTCACGCCAAGCTGTTTATGATAATATTCGTCGAACAGAAGCGATGCTTGAAGAGTATGAAAATAAATTATGTTTACTGGGGAAATTCCAACAACGAACACAAATGCTGGCACAATTAACTGCAGGCATTACTGAAAAAAGCATGGCAACAGAGGAGCAACTTGCACTCATTGAACAATTGAAAGAATGGGATTAGGAGGCGAAAGCATTGGCTTTTGAAGGATTAGCGGAACGACTCCAAGGGACAATCCAAAAGATTAAAGGTAAAGGGAAAGTATCGGAACAAGACGTAAAAGAAATGATGCGTGAAGTCCGATTTGCTTTAATCGAGGCGGATGTTAACTTAAAAGTAGTAAAAGAATTTGTTAAAAAAGTTAGTGAACGTTCAGTTGGTGTGGACGTAATGCAAAGTTTAACACCAGGCCAACAAGTTATTAAAATCGTTCAAGACGAGTTAACTCAATTAATGGGTGGCGAACAAAGCCCTATTAAATTCAATACAAAACCACCGACGGTTATTATGATGGTCGGTTTGCAAGGTGCAGGTAAAACAACGACAACAGGGAAGCTTGCGAATATTTTACGTAAAAAATATAATCGTAAACCACTTCTAGTTGCGGCAGACGTGTACCGACCTGCAGCTATTCAGCAATTACAAACGCTAGGGAAGCAATTATCGCTACCTGTTTTTGCGCTCGGCACAGATGTTTCACCTGTAGAAATTGCGCGACAAGCACTAGAACATGCAAAAGAAGAGCATCATGATGTAGTTATTATCGATACAGCAGGTCGCTTGCATATTGATGAAACATTAATGCAAGAATTAAAAGATATACGTGCATTAAAAGAGCCTGATGAAGTGTTCTTAGTTGTAGATGCTATGACAGGTCAAGATGCTGTCAATGTTGCAGAAAGTTTTAATGAAGCTGTTGGTATTACAGGCGTTGTATTAACAAAACTAGATGGTGATACGCGTGGTGGTGCCGCGCTATCTATTCGTTCTGTTACACAAAAACCGATTAAATTCGTCGGTATGGGTGAAAAATTAGATGCGCTAGAACCGTTCCATCCAGAGCGTATGGCGTCTCGTATTTTAGGTATGGGCGACGTCCTATCACTGATTGAAAAAGCACAGGCAAATGTTGATGAAGCGAAAGCAAAAGAGCTAGAAGAAAAGTTCAAAACGCAAAGCTTCACATTCGATGATTTTGTTGAGCAATTACAGCAAGTGAAAAAGATGGGGCCACTCGACGAAATTTTAAAGATGCTACCAGGTGCAAACAAAATCAAAGGCTTAGACAATGTCAAAGTTGATGATAAGCAAATGGGGCGCGTTGAGGCCATCATTTATTCAATGACGCCTGCTGAAAAGACAAATCCTGAAATCATTAATGGTAGTCGTAAAAAACGCATTGCAAAAGGTTCTGGGACGTCTATTCAAGAGGTCAATCGCCTATTAAAGCAATTTGAAGAAATGAAGAAAATGATGAAGCAAATGACAGGTATGGCAACTGGTAAAGGTAAGAAGAAAATGAAATTACCAGGCTTTGATTCATTATTTAAATAATATTTTTTAGGTGTTAAGAAAAAACACTTTACAAACATCACAAACATTGATAATATACTATCTTGTGTGAAACTTATTCGGAGGTGCTATTAAAATGGCAGTAAAAATTCGCTTAAAACGTATGGGAGCTAAAAAATCTCCTTTCTATCGTATCGTAGTTGCAGACGCTCGTTCACCACGTGACGGTCGTCAAATCGAAACAGTGGGTACTTACAACCCACTAACTCAACCAGCTACTGTAAACATTGATGAAGAGAAAGCTCTTAAATGGTTAGCTGACGGTGCAAAACCATCAGATACAGTGCGTAACTTGTTCTCAGAACAAGGTATCATGGAGAAATTCCATAACCAAAAATTCAGTAAATAATCGGGGGAGACGTCTTTGAAGCAGCTGATTGAAGCAATCGTTTTACCGTTAGTCGATTATCCAGAAGAAGTCCGTATTGAGACGGACGAAAATGCAAATCGAGTTGTTTATAAACTTTTTGTTCATCCAGAGGATCGAGGGAAAGTCATAGGCAAACAAGGGCGGGTTGCTAAAGCGATTCGTACAATTGTTTATTCAGCGGCAGGTAGTCACTATCAAAAGAAGACTTACGTCGATATATTGGATTGAAAAAGGAAGGGGGGAGCTTGCTAGTTCCTTCCTTCTTTTTTATATAATAGAACATTGGATATACTAGCCAATGACTAGGCTAAAATGCATCCACTAGATTTTGCTTCAATCCCTCAGGCGAACGTGGGAGCTTGTCTACTTTCGCTTTGGCTCTCTAGCACTAATCTGGGGTGGACGAGCATTTTAGCACTTTTTTAACATGAGGTGATCGAAAATGGAATGGTTTAATGTAGGTCGTATTGTTAATACGCATGGTGTTCGAGGTGAAGTACGTATTTTATCGACGACAGATTTTGAAGAACAACGCTTCGCAGTGGGCAATAAGCTCGCGGCTTTTAAAAAGGATGATAAAAAGCCGACGTGGGTAACGATTGAATCGGTACGCCGTCATAAAAACTTTATCTTATTAACATTTGAAGGCATGCACAATATTAATTTAGTTGAGCCGTTTAAAGAAGGCATGCTAAAAGTAACGAAAGATCAAATGGAAGATGATTTGTTAGAAGAAAACGAATACTTCTACCATGATATTATCGGTTGTTCTGTTGTTTCTGAAGAAGGAGAAACAATCGGTGAGATTAAAGATATATTAGAAACCGGCGCAAATGATGTATGGGTAGTAAAAGGAACAAAAGGAAAAGAGCATTACATCCCATACATTGAAGATGTCGTTAAAGATATCAATATAGATGAAAAAGTCATTACAATTCATGTGATGGAAGGTTTATTATAATGAATATTCAAGTACTGAGCCTGTTTCCAGATATGTTTACAGGTGTATTTGGGGCATCGATATTAAAAAAGGCGCAAGAAAAAGGCGCTGTGCAGCTCTCTGTCACAGACATCCGAGAGTATTCGGGCAATAAGCATAAACAGGTAGATGATTATCCGTACGGTGGTGGTGCAGGAATGGTGTTAAAGCCTGAGCCAATGTTTAGTGCTGTTGAGGCGATTACAGAGGGTAAGAAGCCGCGTATCATCTTAATGTGCCCACAAGGTGAGCGCTTCACGCAGAAGAAGGCAGAAGAGCTTGCAAAAGAGGAAGAACTCGTCTTTTTATGTGGTCATTACGAGGGTTATGATGAGCGTATTCGTGAGCACCTTGTGACAGATGAAATTTCCATTGGAGATTTCGTTCTAACGGGTGGAGAACTCGGTGCAATGACCGTGATTGATAGCATTGTACGTCTTTTACCGGGCGTTTTAGGACAAGAAGACTCACATATTCAAGATTCATTTTCGACAGGCTTACTCGAGCATCCTCATTACACACGCCCTGCTGAATTCCGTGGCATGAAAGTACCTGACGTATTAATGTCAGGAAATCATGCAAAGATTGACGAGTGGCGTGAGGAGCAATCGCTGAAAAGAACATTCGAGCGTCGTCCGGATTTACTCGAGCATTATCCGTTAACAGAAAAGCAAAAAGCGTATATTGAAAAATTAAGAAACGAACAATAAAGATGCTTGCTTGCATTCGAATTTTATGATAACATCAATTTTGTGCTTCTATGTGAAGTGCTGAATTACGGTGTTCCGCTGTGGCATAAATTGCGTGCAAGAGCATCTGTCTAAGGAGAGAAAAACAATGTCAAACATTATTACAGAGATTACTAAAGATCAGCTTCGCACTGATTTACCAACTTTCCGTCCAGGTGACACAGTACGTGTACACGTGAAAGTAGTAGAGGGTACTCGTGAACGTATCCAAATGTATGAAGGTGTAGTTATCAAACGTCGTGGTGGCGGAATTAGCGAAACTTTCACAGTTCGTAAAATTTCTTACGGTGTAGGTGTTGAACGTACATTCCCTGTACACACACCAAAAATCGCTAACTTAGAAGTTGTACGTCGTGGTAAAGTACGTCGTGCTAAACTTTACTACCTACGTAACCTACGTGGTAAAGCTGCTCGTATTAAAGAAATTCGATAATTATGACTTAAAAGTGAGGGGCTTGTTTTCAAGCTCCTTTTCTTTTTGCTTGTCATCTTAAATAGATTTCCTCTAAAATGAGGATGAACGAGGAGGCAATTTATATGGAGAAACAAGTAAAGGAAAAAAATGAGTTATGGGAATGGACGAAAGCACTTCTTATTGCATTTGCGATTGCAGCAGTTATTCGTTATTTTTTATTTACACCAATTGCAGTAGATGGTGAATCCATGATGCCAACCCTTGAAGATGGCGACCGTATGATTGTCAATAAAATCGGCTATAAAATTGGGGAACCTGACCGCTTTGATATTGTCGTCTTCCATGCGCCAGAACAAAAAAATTACATTAAGCGTGTGATTGGCTTACCTGGTGATACGTTGGAATACAAGGATGATCAACTGTACATCAACGGGGAACCGATTGATGAACCTTATTTAGATGCTTACAAAGCACAAATTACAGAGGGTACTTTAACTGAAGATTTCACGTTAAATGATCTTGGTGTCGAACATGGAGAAGTCCCTGAAGGCCACGTCTTTGTGATGGGGGATAACCGTCGTTATAGTAAAGATAGTCGACATATCGGTGTTATAGATCAAAAAGAAATTATCGGCAATACAAGCCTGATTTTTTGGCCATTTAGTGATATAAAAATTGTAAAATAGAGTTATTGAAGGGGAGCGGACAACACTCCCTTTTTCTTTTGATTAGGAGGTACATGTATGACAATTCAATGGTTTCCGGGGCATATGGCGAAAGCTCGCCGCCAAGTAACTGAAAATCTAAAGCTAGTAGATATTATTTTTGAATTAATCGATGCACGTTTACCGCTATCATCGCGTAATCCGATGATAGACGAGGTTATAAACCAGAAAACGCGTCTTCTTATTTTAAATAAGGCAGATATGGCAGACGAGCAAGAAACACGTAGATGGGTGCAGTATTTTGCAGACCGTGGACATAAAGCAGTTGCTATTAATTCACTTGAAGGTAAAGGTTTACAACAGGTAACAAAGGCAGCGCAGGAATTGTTACAAGAAAAGTTTGATCGCATGAAAGCACGAGGTATGAAACCACGAGCGATTCGAGCGATGATTGTAGGTATACCAAACGTTGGTAAATCGACACTGATTAACCGTTTGGCTAAGAAGAACCTTGCTAAAACTGGTAACACACCAGGTGTTACAAAGGCTCAGCAATGGATCAAAGTGGGTAAAGAGTTAGAGTTACTCGATACACCGGGGATTTTATGGCCTAAATTCGAGGATCAAGAGGTTGGCTATAAGCTTGCGTTAACAGGTGCTATTAAAGATACGATTATGAATATGGAAGACTTGGCGGTATACGGTTTGCGTTTCCTATCGGTGCATTATCCAAATAGAATGGCAGAACGTTATGGCTTTGAGTCTATGCATGAAGATTTAATTGAAACATTCGATCATATCGGTAAACTACGCCGCGTATTTGGTGCGGGCGGTGAAATTGACTATGATCAAGTTTCACAGCTGATTGTTCGAGATATTCGCGGACAGAATCTAGGTAAATTAACTTTCGATTTTGTCAATGAACAACTTGAAAAAGAAGCGGAAAACAAAGAGTGAAAAATAAAACTGCCAAAGTCACACAAGGAATTGTGACAATGGCAGTTTTTCTTTTAGAAACAAATATTTTTGCCGATAAAAAGGTAGATTGAGATAAGGGAGCTTGAATGTCGTGAAAACTATCAAAGAAATTACAACAGCGCTAAAAGCAACAGATGAATGGCAAGAATGGATGACAGCAATTGCAACAGATGAACGAGCAGGTGTACAAAAGGCGTGGCAAAGCTGGCAAAAACGTCAAGAAAAGAAACAACAGTTGTTACAAGAGCACCAAGCAAAAGTAAACTTTGACCGAAGCTACGGAGTACCGGAAGCATTGATTGCTGGTGTGGATGAGGCAGGACGTGGCCCACTGGCAGGTCCTGTTGTAACAGCGGCTGTTATTTTACCGGAGAATTGCAAGGCACTTGTTGGTTTAAATGATTCTAAACAGCTGTCAAAAGAAAAACGCAATGCTTTTGCAACGCTTGTCAAAACACATGCGCTCAGTTATGCAGTACATTTTCAATCGGCGGAAATGATTGATGCATTGAATATTTACGAAGCAACGAAGCAATCCATGAAGTGCAGTGTAGAAGCATTATCTATCCAGCCGGATTATGTGCTCGTAGATGCGATGACATTACCAATAGCAATTCCACAGGATTCAATTATTAAAGGTGATGCAAAAAGCTTAGCTATTGCAGCGGCTTCAATTTTAGCGAAAACAGCACGTGATGAATATATGGAGGAGCTCGACAAAGAGTTTCCGATGTACGGCTTCGCCAAACATGCAGGCTATGGTACAAAACAGCATTTAGAGGCGTTAGAAACACACGGAGCAACGATTCACCACCGTAAATCGTTTGAACCAATAAAATCAATGCTCTAAAGGAAGGGGAGTATGTATGACATCTACATCTTTTAATCCAATACAAATGCAGCAAACGGCCGCTGTTCCATCCAATCAGCCGCTTGCCTTAAAGCAAGGGCAAGTATTTAATGGAACAATTACAAAACTATACCCTGATCAAATGGCTGAAGTGCAAGTAGGTAATCAAAAAATGATTGCCAAGTTAGAAGTACCATTAAAAGCTGGGGACGCACATTTCTTTCAAGTAACAGGTACAAGTCCGCAAACTGAATTAAAAGTTGTTACGGGTCCGATGGCACAATCCACATCTCCTACGCAGCAAATGAATCAGCTATTAGAATCAATGAATTTGCCAAAAACGACTGAAATGCAGGAAGTTCTCTCTCATTTCATGAAGGCGCAAATACCGATTTCGAAAGAACAGCTTGTTCAGGCAGAAGCTTGGATGAAGACATTACCAGAAGGTATATCAAAAACAGATGCCTTACAAGTAATGCAAAAAATGGTAGAGTTGAAAATGCCTTTTACAAATGATGTATTCCAGGCACTAGTTAGTGGACAAAAAACAGTGGGCATGTCTTCTACTATGAACAATTTCGCACAATTGTTAATGCAAGACAAAGCTTTACCGGAAGGGATAAAGCAAAATTTGATGCAGCAGGTACAAGCAATTGCAAAGCCATTTGATGCTGAAACAGGTGGATTAGTACTAGCGAAATCAGTGCAAATTTTAAATAATAACGCTGCATCTATTAGTGATCGCTTACAAGCACTGAATATGTTAAAAGAAGCAGGTGTACTGCCGCAAAATGCGACTTTGCAAAATTGGTCGTCCATACAGTCAACACCAACACAACAGACACAAATGCAGCCACCTCAAATGCAACAATCAGGGCAAATTGTACAAACGATACTTGCGACAAAGCCAGAAAACACTGCGCAGCTTGTCGAACAATTAAAATCTTGGACAACGGGTCAAAATTTACTGACAAATGAGCAAAAGCAACAATTCACACAACTAATCGAACGTTTCAGTCAATTACCGCCAAGTAAGCAAACACTAGAGGTTTTTGCAAAGCAAGTTCAAGAGCAACTCATCAAGGCATTTACCCAAAACATACCTGAGCGTTTGTTTACACAAGATTCAAATGGCTTATCGGCAAAGGATCATCTATTATCTCTGTTAAAACCTGAAACCGCAACAATTGCACAAAATGAGGCATTGATGCGCAATCTTGTAAAAGTTGGGGGTGAGTCGCCTCAACCCGTCATTCAGCAGATGATGACTCAAGCAGATGCACAGGTACAAAGTTCGATGGATAGTAAGGCAATGGAGCACGCATTAAAAACTGTGTTAAAGGGTTTAGGTATTAGCTATGAGGCAGCGCTTAATAATAAGTCAGCCGATTTACAAGCCATTGCACATCAGTTAAAGCCTCAACTTCACACATTGCTTCAAGATGCACAAATAACACCACAGCTAAAAGAAGCGGCAGAAATGCTAATGACACGCATGAATGGTATGCAACTGTCATCCGGGGAGAATGGACATCAACATCAGCTTATAATGCAAGTACCACTAGAATTTTTCGGCAAGAAGATGGATGCAACATTGCAGTGGAATGGACGAATGAAAGATGATGGAAAAATTGATGCCAACTATGCACGCGTTCTATTCTATTTGCAAATGGAGTCGATGAAGGAAACTGTTATTGATATGCAGGTGCAGAATCGAGTGGTCACAGTGACTGTATTTAACGAAAATCCGGATGTTGTTCCATTAGCGGAGCCGTTGAAGGCCGCATTGAAAACTGGTTTAGCTGAAAAAGACTATCAGTTATCAGCTGTATTTATTAAACCATTTGAAAAAACGTCGCCAGTAAAGGAAACAATTAAAACTGAGCTGCAAGAAGAACATAGTGGGGTGGACTTCCGCGTATGAATGAGGAGAAATTAATTCGAAAAGAAGCGATTGCTCTTACTTATAAGCCAGGACAGTATAATAGTCCAACTGTTGTGGCAAAAGGGAAAGGGAAAATTGCAGAGAATATATTGGCACGTGCAAATGAACATGACGTACCGATCCATGAAGATCCTAACTTGGTGCAATTACTTGGACAACTCGATTTAAATGAGTCGATTCCGGAAGAACTATACCAAGCTGTAGCGGAAGTTTTTGCATTTATTTATCGCTTAGATCAGCAACATGGACAAAAAAATAGATGAAAAGAAAGCATTCTCGTGTTTTTTGAGGTGCTTTTTTTATGCATAAAGTACCCAGATGTGCAATAAAAGGATGCTAAAATGTTACAACATACCCAGAGTAGACTTTGTCAGAATGTTTGGTTAGAATAGACTATGTTAGTAAAATAATTCTATGTATATGTTTGATGGGAGGATTTTTAATGAATATCCACGAATATCAAGGGAAAGAAATTCTTAGGAAATATGGAGTTGCAGTACCTAATGGAAAAGTGGCTTTTTCCCCTGATGAGGCAGTAAAAGTAGCAAAGGAGCTTGGCTCTAATGTTACAGTCGTAAAGGCGCAAATTCACGCAGGTGGACGCGGTAAGGCGGGCGGCGTTAAAATCGCTAAAAACCTTGACGAGGTGCGTACTTACGCAAAAGAATTATTAGGTAAAATTTTAGTAACACATCAAACAGGTCCTGAAGGTAAAGAAGTAAAGCGACTGTACATTGAAGAAGGCTCTGACATTCAAAAAGAATATTATTTAAGTCTAGTATTAGACCGCGCGACATCTCGTGTTACGGTGATGGGTTCAGAAGAGGGCGGCATGGATATTGAAGAAGTAGCAGAAACTCATCCAGAGAAAATCTTCAAAGAAATTGTAGATCCTGTAATAGGTTTAACAAGCTTCCAAGCACGTCGAATGGCGTTTAATATGAATATTCCACCAAAACTTGTAGGGAAAGCTGTTAAATTAATGTTAGGCTTATATCAAGCATTTGTCGACAAAGATGCTTCTATCGTTGAGATTAATCCACTTGTTGTTACTGGACAAGGAGATGTAGTGGCGTTAGACGCAAAATTCAATTTCGATTCAAATGCATTATATCGACATAAAGATATCGTAGAATTACGTGACTTCGATGAAGAAGATCCAAAAGAAATCGAAGCATCAAAATATGACCTTAGCTATATTTCACTGGATGGTAATATTGGCTGTATGGTAAATGGTGCTGGTTTAGCAATGGCAACAATGGATACGATTAGTTACTATGGCGGCACTCCCGCTAACTTCCTAGACGTTGGTGGCGGCGCGACAGCTGAAAAAGTAACAGAAGCATTTAAAATTATTTTATCTGACCCTAATGTAAAAGGGATCTTTGTCAACATTTTTGGTGGTATTATGAAATGCGATATTATTGCTGAAGGTGTTGTTACAGCAGCAAAAGAAATCGGTTTAGAAGTACCACTAGTTGTGCGCTTAGAAGGTACGAATGTAGATTTAGGAAAAGATATTTTAAATGCATCTGGCTTAAATATTGTTGCGGCAGATTCAATGGCTGATGGCGCACAAAAAATTGTGAAACTAGTAGGCTAAGGAAGGCAGGGAGTATAATGGCTGTATTTATTAACAAAGATACAAAAGTAATTGTACAAGGAATCACGGGTGAAACTGCTCTATTCCATACAAAGCAAATGTTAGACTACGGTACACAAATCGTAGCGGGGGTAACTCCAGGTAAAGGTGGTCTTGAAATTGAGGGCGTACCAGTATTCAATACAGTAGCAGATGCAGTAGCGGCAACAGGTGCGACTGTATCAGTTATTTATGTACCTGCACCATTTGCAGCAGATGCAATTTTAGAAGCTGTTGATGCGGAGTTAGAATTAACAATTTGTATTACGGAGCATATCCCTGTTCTTGATATGGTGAAAGTGAAACGTTATATGGAAGGTAAGAAAACGCGCCTAGTTGGACCAAACTGTCCAGGTGTTATTACTGCTGATGAATGTAAGATTGGTATTATGCCAGGTTATATTCATACAAAAGGCCATGTAGGTGTTGTATCTCGTTCAGGGACACTAACTTACGAGGCTGTGCATCAATTAACACAGGAAGGTATTGGTCAAACAACAGCAGTTGGTATTGGTGGTGACCCAGTAAATGGGACAAACTTCATCGATGCATTGGAAGCGTTTAATAACGACCCAGAAACATATGCAGTTGTCATGATTGGCGAAATCGGTGGTACAGCTGAAGAAGAAGCGGCTGAATGGATTAAGGCAAATATGACAAAACCAGTAGTTGGCTTTATTGGCGGTCAAACAGCTCCTCCAGGAAAACGAATGGGTCACGCAGGTGCCATTATTTCTGGTGGTAAAGGAACGGCTGCTGAAAAAATTAAAGCGATGAATGCTGCTGGAATAGAAGTAGCACCAACACCATCTGTTATTGGTGAAACGTTAATTAAAGTTATTAAAGAAAAAGGGCTATACGAAAAATGTAAAACCCATTAAAATGGAAGATGTAGCACATGGGTGCTACATCTTTTTTCTATTGTTGTCGTGAAATGAAACATGCGGTCATTTAATTTCTTCTATATTAAATAAGGAGGTTTTTAAATGATTTTTTCAGTTGATGTACACAAGCTATTAGCATTACATTATGTTTATCCTTTGACACTTCAAAAACTTCAGCAATTACTATCCCCGGTAGATGTCTTAAGTTATTTTGATCAAGCGCAACCGAGTGAAATCGCGAGGGCTTTGCAAATCCCACTTCCAAAAGCCGTCCAGCTTCAAAAAGGCTTTCAGCGTGCAAATTGTTTGTCGCTTGAAGAGGCATATTCTAGTGCAGATATTTATCCCATTCCTTTTAATCACTCTTTATATCCAGTGCATTTATTTGAATTACCAAGCCCACCTACTGTATTGTATGTAAAAGGTCAGTATTCACTGTTAGGTGGCAAACATATCGCTATTATCGGTTCTAGGAAAGCGACAGGCTACACGAAGACGGTGATGGACGTAATTGTTCCACCACTTGTTGAACATGAATATACGGTCGTGAGCGGGCTTGCAAGAGGTGCGGATACACTAGCGCATGAAGCGACGATGAAATACGGTGGTAAGACAATTGCTGTACTTGGACATGGCTTCCATCATCTATATCCAAGAGAAAACAAGATGCTTGCCGAAAAGATGGCAGAAGAGCAGTTGCTCATTACAGAGTATCCACCATATATGAAACCTGAAAAATGGCATTTCCCAATGCGTAATCGTATCATTAGCGGCTTATCGAGTGCTTTAGTAGTGACGGAAGCGGCACTAAGGAGTGGTACACTCATTACGACAGAATGTGCTCTTGAACAAGGAAAAGATGTGTTCGTAGTACCAGGACCAATCGATTCAGAGCAGTCAAAAGGAACTAATAAACTACTCTTAGAAGGTGCGATTCCTGTATGCAATGGTTATCAAATCGTTGATATACTGGAACTGTTTTCTAGTAAAAGTTGAAAAAAAGTTGCATTATCTTAAAAACTGTTATACATTTTGCAACAGGTAACTTAAAAAAAATTAGCAATGAACCTCGCTAAGGGGGAGACATAGATGGCGGATTATTTAGTGATTGTAGAATCACCAGCAAAAGCAAAAACAATTGAACGTTATTTAGGGAAAAAATACAAAGTGAAAGCATCGGTGGGGCATGTTCGTGACCTTCCACGCAGCCAAATGGGTATTGATACTGAAAATAACTATGAACCAAAATATATTACAATTCGCGGAAAAGGACCTGTATTACAGGAACTAAAGTCTGCGGCTAAAAAAGTGAAGAAAATTTATCTAGCGGCCGATCCAGACCGCGAGGGAGAGGCAATTGCCTGGCACCTTGCGACTGCGTTAAATATTGATATTGAATCAGATTGTCGTGTTGTATTCAATGAGATTACGAAAGATGCGATATTAGAATCATTTAAACATCCTCGTTCTATTAATATGGATTTAGTAGATGCGCAACAAGCTCGTCGTATGTTAGACCGACTAGTAGGCTACAATATTAGCCCGATTCTTTGGAAAAAGGTGAAAAAAGGCTTGTCAGCGGGACGTGTACAATCAGTTGCACTACGTATGATTATCGATCGCGAAAATGAAATTAAAAACTTCCAACCTGAAGAATATTGGACGATTGAAGGTTCATTTGAAAAAGGTAAAAAGGCATTTGACGCACTGTACTATGGTGATGGCAAAGAAAAAATTAAATTAACGAATGAAGACCAAGTAAAGGCGATATTAAAAAACGTAAAAGGTACAGAGTTTAATGTTGCTAATGTCACGAAGAAGGAACGCAAACGTAACGCAGCACCTGCTTTTACAACCTCTTCACTTCAACAAGAAGCAGCGCGTAAATTAAACTTCCGTGCAAAGAAAACAATGATGCTTGCACAACAACTTTACGAAGGTATCGATATTGGTAAAAAAGAAGGTACAGTTGGGTTAATTACGTATATGCGTACAGACTCTACACGTATTTCAGAAACGGCTAAAACAGAAGCGGTTTCTTATATCGAAACAAAGTATGGTAAAGAATATATTGCAACAGAAGTAAAGCAAGCAAAAAAAGCTTCGAATGCACAAGATGCCCATGAAGCAATTCGTCCGACAAGCACAATGCGTACGCCAGATGAACTAAAAACGGTGCTAAGCCGCGATCAATTGCGCCTGTACCGTTTAATTTGGGAGCGATTTATTGCAAGTCAAATGGCACCAGCTGTATTAGATACAGTTGCAGTTGATTTACAAAATGGTGATGTTTTATTCCGTGCAAACGGTTCACAAGTGAAATTTGCAGGGTTTATGAAATTGTATATCGAAGGTACAGATGACCAAACTGAAGAAACAACAAAGCTACTTCCTGAAATGGAGATTGGCGATAAAGTAAAGTCACTTGATATTGAGCCGAAGCAACATTTCACACAGCCACCACCACGTTTTTCAGAAGCACGATTAGTGAAAACGATGGAAGAAATAGGTATCGGTCGACCATCAACGTATGCACCGACGTTAGATACATTACAACGCCGTGGCTATGTTGTTTTAGATGCTAAACGTTTCATGCCGACTGAGCTAGGTGAAATTGTGCATCAACTTGTACTTGAATTTTTCCCTGACATTATCAATATCGAGTTTACTGCAAAGATGGAACAAGATCTTGATGATGTTGAAGAAGGTAGTCGTAAATGGGTAGAAGTTATTGATGACTTCTATAAAGACTTCGAAGTACATGTGAAGCATGCTGATGCTGAAATGGAAAAAGTCGTGATTAAAGATGAACCAGCGGGTGAGGATTGCGAAAAATGTGGTTCTCCAATGGTCTATAAATTAGGTCGTTACGGGAAATTCATGGCTTGTTCAAACTTCCCTGATTGCCGCAATACAAAAGCAATCATGAAACCAATTGGAGTAAAATGTCCATCTTGTGAAAATGGCGAGATTGTGGAACGTAAAAGTAAAACAAAGCGTTTATTCTATGGTTGCAATCAATATCCTGAATGTGAATTTGTATCATGGGATAAGCCAATTAGTAGACCGTGTCCGAAATGTAGTGAATTATTAGTAGAGAAAAAATTGAAAAAAGGTGTTCAAATTCAGTGTACAAAATGTGACTATGAAGAAACACCAACACAATGATAGAAAGATGGTAAGAACATGACTGAAAAAATAGTAAACGTAATTGGAGCTGGACTTGCAGGAAGTGAAGCTGCATGGCAAATTGCAAAGCGTGGCGTAAAGGTTCGCTTATATGAAATGCGTCCAGTAAAGCAAACACCAGCTCACCATACAGATAAATTTGCAGAGTTGGTATGCTCTAATTCACTTCGCGCAAATACATTAACAAATGCTGTTGGTGTCATTAAGGAAGAAATGCGCACATTAGATTCTGTGATTTTAAAGGCTGCAGATGCATGTTCAGTGCCTGCAGGTGGCGCACTTGCAGTAGACCGACATGAGTTTGCTGGTTATGTAACAGAAGCGGTGAAAAATCATCCGCTTGTAGAAGTAATCCATGAAGAAGTAACTGAAATCCCAGAAGGTATTACAATTATTGCAACAGGTCCACTTACGTCTAAAGCCTTAGCAGAAAAAATTCAAGGGTTAACAGGTCTTGATTATTTATATTTCTATGATGCAGCGGCGCCAATTATTGAAAAAGATAGCATCGATATGGACAAAGTATATTTAAAATCTCGTTATGATAAAGGGGAAGCGGCATATTTAAACTGTCCGATGACAAAAGAAGAGTTTGACCGTTTCCGCACCGCATTAATCGAAGCTGAAGTTGTGCCATTAAAAGAATTCGAAAAAGAAATTTATTTCGAAGGCTGTATGCCAATCGAAGTAATGGCAGCTCGTGGCGAAAAAACAATGTTATTCGGTCCGATGAAGCCAGTTGGGTTAGAAGATCCTAAAACAGGCAAACGTCCATATGCAGTTGTTCAATTACGCCAAGATGATGCAGCCGGTACACTTTACAATATAGTAGGTTTCCAAACGCATTTAAAATGGGGACCACAAAAAGAAGTATTGCAGTTAATTCCTGGTTTAGAAAATGTAGAGATCGTTCGATACGGTGTAATGCATCGTAATACGTTCATTAACTCACCAAAAGTGTTAGAAAAAACATATCAGTTACGTGAAAATAAAAATATTTTCTTTGCGGGTCAAATGACTGGTGTAGAAGGCTACGTGGAATCTGCAGGTAGTGGTTTAATCGCGGGGATTAATGCAGCTCGTTTAGCACTTGGACAAGAGTTATTAATCTTCCCATTTGAAACGGCTTTAGGAAGCATGGCGCGTTATATTACAGAAGCACAATCGAAAAACTTCCAACCGATGAATGTAAACTTCGGTATTTTCCCAGAATTACCACCTGGACGTCGTTCAAAACCAGAACGAGCAGAAATGCATGCAACACGCGCTTTAGAATCAATTCGAAATTTTGTGAATTCACAGACAATTTAATTGCAAAAAGCCTCTGAAAGTTGATATACTTTTAGAGGCTTTTTGTTTTTCTAAATGCGTAAAGTACTTACTTACACGGAATTTACTATTTTATATGATGTTTTTCTCAAAATATAATGGTTTTTACTTGCTATATTACGTATATAGGTATAGTGTCAATATGTATGTTTTTTGGCGAGTATTGTAGAAAATATTATGGAGATTTGTTATGAGTGACAGACGTCATTCGTGATAAAATCTTGATGCCATGTTTTACTTGAGTGAAGTTTGCGAATAATCACATTGGTGGTGAATGTTCCATGTTAGTTTCGTCCCAACAAGCACTTGAACAGTTTATGCTCTATATTCAAGTGGAGAAAAACTTTTCTGTTCATACAGTGCGAGAATATGAATCGGACTTATTAGATTTTTTAGCGTTCCTGCAAGCAGAGAATGTTAATGATTTAGCAAGTGTTGAGTATATACATGCGCGTATTTATGTAACAAAATTGTACGATGAAATGAAAGCTAGGTCTTCAGTTTCAAGGAAGATTTCATCGATTCGTTCTTTTTTTCGTTTTTTAAACAAACAGTATGGATTGGATGATGCGGCATTTCGTTCGCTTTATCATCCTAAAAAGGAATCTAGGTTACCAAGCTTTTTCTATGAAGAGGAATTATCACAGCTTTTTGAAGCAAACATAGGAAGGGACTTGAAATCACTGCGCAATATGGCGATTTTAGAATTACTCTATGCAACAGGCATTCGTGTAAGTGAGTTAACAACAATTACAATGAAGGATGTTGATTTTCATTATTCGATCGTTCGTGTAATGGGAAAAGGACGAAAAGAGCGTATAATTCCGTTTGGGCAGTACGCGAGCGAGGCAATGATGGATTACATAGAGCAAGCACGACCGATGCTTATGAAAAATACAAATCATTTGCAATTATTTGTCAATATGCGTGGTGGGGAACTTACACCTCGAGGCGTACGTTATATTTTAAATGAAATGATTGAAAATGCATCACTTCATACGAAGATATATCCACATATGTTGCGTCATACATTTGCAACCCACTTACTAAATAATGGTGCGGATTTGCGAACGGTGCAAGAGTTACTGGGTCATGCGCACTTATCTTCAACGCAAGTTTATACACATGTTACGAAGGAACATCTTCGCCAAACATATATGAATGCTCATCCACGAGCATAGGAATAGAGGCTAAGGAGGACAAGACGAATGGGACAAATTCATGCGACTACGATATTCGCGATTCATCATAATGGTGGTTGTGCGATGGCTGGTGATGGGCAAGTGACTTTAGGGAATGCTGTTGTTATGAAGAGCACTGCTAGAAAGGTCAGACGTCTGTTTAATGGTCAGGTGCTAGCTGGGTTTGCAGGTTCAGTAGCCGATGCTTTCACACTTTTTGAAATGTTCGAAGCGAAACTCAATGAATATAACGGGAATTTACAACGTGCTGCAGTCGAAGTAGCAAAACAATGGCGAGGCGATAAAATGTTACGCCAACTCGAGGCTATGTTACTTGTTATGGATAAAAGTACACTGTTACTTGTATCAGGAACAGGTGAAGTCATAGAGCCTGATGATGGTATTATAGCGATTGGTTCAGGTGGGAACTATGCATTATCTGCCGGTCGTGCACTGAAAAAACATGCTGGGAATACAATGGCAGCTCATGAAATCGCAAAAGCAGCCCTTGAGACAGCAGCTGAAATTTGTGTGTTTACGAATCATAATATTATCGTGGAGGCGCTTGACTAATGACAAAACAAAATTTAACACCAAGACAAATTGCTGAGCATTTGGATCGTTATATTGTCGGACAAAATGAAGCGAAACGAGCTGTGGCGATTGCGCTCAGAAATCGTTATCGTCGTTCACTATTAAGTGACGAAATGAAGGCTGAAGTTAATCCGAAAAATATTTTAATGATTGGACCAACTGGTGTTGGGAAAACTGAAATTGCGAGAAGGATCGCAAAACTAACGAATGCGCCATTTGTTAAAGTGGAAGCAACGAAGTTTACAGAAGTAGGTTATGTTGGTCGTGATGTAGAGTCAATGGTGCGTGATTTGGTTGAGTCATCTCATCGCCTTGTAAAAGAGGAAAAGATGGAATCTGTACAAGAACAAGCTGAAGAGCTAGCGAATGCTGCGATTGTGAAACTGCTTGTACCATCTTTACGAAAAAAACAAGCGATGCAAAACCCTTTTGAAATGTTGTTTGGTGGCGGGAAAGAACAGCCAACTTACGAAGATTCGTCTTCTGAAGAAACTGAAGTACGTTCGAAACGTGCTCAAATTGCAATCGATTTACGTAACGGTAAATTAGAAGAGGAATGGGTGACTGTTGAAGTAACCGAACAAACTCCTTCTATTTTCGATGCATTACAAGGTACGGGTATGGATATGTCAGGGAATAGTGGCATGCAAGATATGCTATCAAGCCTGATGCCGAAAAAACAAAAGAAACGCCGTGTCCAAGTAAAGGATGCACGACGTATTTTAACCATTGAAGAAGCAAATAAATTGATTGATTCGGATGAAGTGGCGCAAGAGGCAATTAATCGAGCGGAACAGTCAGGTATTATTTTTATCGATGAAATCGATAAAGTCGCGAGCAAAAATGATCACTCTTCTGCAGGTGTATCTCGTGAAGGTGTACAAAGAGATATTTTACCAATTGTAGAAGGCTCTACGGTAACAACGAAGTATGGTGCTGTGAAAACGGATTATATGCTGTTTATCGCTGCGGGTGCATTTCATATGTCTAAACCTTCAGACTTGATACCAGAGTTACAAGGACGTTTCCCTATCCGTGTCGAGCTCGAAAAGTTAACGAAACAAGATTTTGTACGGATTTTACAAGAACCAGATCAATCACTTATTTTGCAATATCAAGCTTTATTAGCAACTGAGGGTGTGGAAATTGAGTTTGCACAAGATGCAATTGAGCGCATTGCGGAAATTGCAACAGAAGTAAACCAAGAAACTGATAATATTGGTGCGCGTCGTTTGCATACGATATTAGAACGTTTACTTGAAGAATTATCCTTTGAAGCATCTGAAATTTCACCAGCCCATATTGCGATTACAGCAGCATATGTAGATCGTAAATTAGCTGGAATCGTCAAGAATAAAGATTTGTCACAGTTTATTTTGTAGATAAGTCTGTTTAAGATCAATCGATTGTGGAAACCTTTAGAATATTAAGTAAATACTCTTCAGGCTATATATAGGAGGAACAAATAATGAATTTATTAGAAAAAACACGTAAAATTAACTCGATGCTTCAAGCATCTGCTGGTAAACCAGTAAACTTTAAAGAAATGGCTGATACTTTAGGGGATACTATTGATAGCAATGTATATATTGTAAGCCGTAAAGGTAAACTTTTAGGCATCTCTATTCATCAACAAATTGAAAATGAACGTATGAAAAAAATGTTTGAAGAGCGTCAATTCCCAGAAGAATATACACATAACTTATTTACAATTACAGAAACATCGTCAAATTTAGACATTAACAACCCTCACACTGCATTCCCGGTAGAGAATAAAGAGATCTTCCAAAATGCTGTAACTACAATTGTACCAATCGTTGGTGGTGGTGAGCGTTTGGGTACATTAATCCTTGCACGTGTATCTGCTCAATTCGAAGATGATGATTTAATTTTAGCTGAATACGGTGCAACTGTAGTTGGTATGGAGATTTTACGTGAAAAATCAGAGGAAATCGAAGAGGAAGCACGTAGTAAAGCTGTTGTACAAATGGCAATTAACTCACTTTCTTACAGTGAATTAGAAGCAATCGAACATATTTTTGAGGAGCTTGATGGTACTGAAGGTTTACTTGTAGCTTCTAAAATTGCAGACCGAGTTGGAATTACACGTTCAGTTATCGTAAATGCATTACGTAAACTAGAGTCAGCTGGTGTAATTGAATCACGCTCACTAGGAATGAAAGGTACTTACATTAAAGTACTTAATGATAAATTTTTAAACGCATTAGCTGAAATTAAAATGAAGTAAGTAATTATATAAGATGTAAAAGGTAGGTTCCATTTCGGTGGAACCTATTTTTTTTTAACTGGAAACTGTGTCGGATTAGGTAAATGTAAAGCATTGTGAAGGTTCTGTGACTTTTATAGTAAACACTATATATTAGGTGTTTTCCTAGAGAAAAAGGATGAAATACAGCGAAATCAGGATTGAAAATTGGTAAGAATGATTTGTCCCGGATTATTTTAGAAAAAAATAGGGCGGATATACTATTAGAAAATGACAAAAGACAATAGACACTAGGTAGCATCTTAATTACAATTGTATTATTGAATAGACAACGTATTTAATAGATTGAAATAAAAAAAGAGGTGAATGGTTTTTGAATTTATTTGGAGGAACTATTAGTAGCCTGGAAAATGGACTTTCCTATGCAACACTAAATCAGAAAACAATTGCAAATAATATTGCGAATGTCGATACGCCTAATTACAAGGCGAAAGATGTAAGTTTTAAGAATATGTTGGAAGAAGAGCAGCGCAGTTCAATTTCCGCATATCGAACTGACGAAAGACATTACGACTTTTCTATTACACAATCCACACCAGGCGTTAGCAATATCGACAATTTACGATATCGAAACAATGGTAATGCTGTAGACATGGATGCTCAACAAGCGAAAATGGCAGAAAATCAGATTTACTATAATGCTCTAATTGATCGTGTGAATGGCAAGTTGAATACATTAAATACAGTTTTTAAGGGAGGTAAGTAATAAATGTCGATTTTTCACGGAATGAATACCACAGCTTCGGCATTAACGGCTCAACGTTTACGAATGGATGTTATTTCGTCAAATATGGCGAATGTTGACACAACTCGCGCGAAACAAGTTAATGGCGAGTGGGTTCCATACCAACGCAAATCAGTGACACTTTCTGCACAAGAAGGGGGATTTTCAAAATTCCTAAATGTCGCAATGGGCTCAAATTCAAAAAGTGCTGTAGGGAACGGTGTTAAAGTAACAGAAATAAAAGATGATACAGAAACTCCTTTCAAACTTGTATATGATCCGACACATCCAGATGCAAATGAAGATGGCTATGTCAATATGCCGAATGTAGATCCATTAAAAGAAATGGTCGACTTAATGTCTGCCACACGATCATATGAAGCAAATGTGACTGTGTTTAATGCAAATAAAGCGATGTTAACAAAAGCATTAGAAATCGGTAAATAATACAATTAAGAAAGGATGATACATAATGACGATTTCGTCCGTTTCACTAATGACACCTACTCAGGTAGTAAATGAAACAAACAAATTAAATTCGACACCTTATGAAGCGCAGCAAAGTTTTGCTAATTCATTAAAAGATGCTATTGCGAAGGTGAATGATCAGCAAATAGCTTCTGACAATGCTACTCAAAAGCTAATAAATGGCGGAGATATAGAGTTGCATGAGGTTATGATTGCGTCACAAAAAGCAAGTATTACATTAAATGCAACAATTGAAGTTCGCAATAAGGTGATTGAAGCTTACCAAGAAATAATGCGTATGAGTGTCTAACTTTATTTAGCGGGTAAGTACACTGTTAGCGCGAATTATTGATTGCTAGGTTATTCACTATAACCGGAGGATTCATAATGAATGAACGACTGACGAGAATGAAAACCGACGCCAGCCAATTTTGGACAAGTCGGAGTAAAAAACAAAAGGGTGCAATAATTGGTACAGTAGTCGGCGTTATATTACTTGCTGCTGTCATTACTTTTTTTGTAACCCGTACTACATATGTAACTCTATATAAGGATTTGTCAACGAGAGAGATTGGACAAGTGAAAGAAGCACTTGATGCACAAGGCGTGCCATATGAAATTGCGCCAGGTGGGACATCTATTTTAGTACCCGACCAACAAGTGGATTCACTTCTTGTACAGCTAGCTTCAGAAGGATACCCACAAACAGGGTCGATTGATTATTCATTTGCCAACAGCTCAGGCTTTGGTATGACAGATAATGAATTTAATGTTTTGAAGCTGGCATCTACTCAAACGGAGTTAGAAAAATTAATAAAAAACCTTGAAGGTGTTAAAGACGCAAAGGTTATGATTACACAACCTGAAAAAGGTGTATTCGTAACAGACGTTACGGAAGATGCAAGTGCATCCATTGTGCTTAACACGGATCCAGGTTATAAATTTACAGAACAACAAATCTCAACAATGTATAATTTAGTGTCGAAAAGTATTCCAAATTTAAGCACTGATAATATCGTGATTTCTAACCAATTCTCTGAGTACTTTGACTTAAATGCTGCAACAGCAGATGCATCATCAACAACGACAGCGGCAGGTCAGTTACAGATGAAAAAAACTGTAGAACGTGATTTGCAACGCCAAGTACAAAATATGCTAGGCACATTAATGGGACAAGACAAGGTTCTAGTTTCTGTGACAACAGATATTGACTTTAAAAAAGAAAATCGTGAAGAAAATCTTGTAAGCCCGGTAGATGAAGAAAATGGGGAAGGCATTGCAATTAGCACCCAACGTATTTCGGAAACGTATTCAGGTACAGGTGCAGGTGCCGCTACAGGTACACCTGAAGCTGAAACAAATACAGATAATTTCACAACGTATAACGAAGGTACAGCGGGTGACGGAGAATACGAAAAAACGGAAGAGACAATCAATAACGATGTCAACCGAATTCGTAAAGATATTCAAGAAGCACCTTATAAAATACAAGATATCGGCATTCAAGTAATAGTGGAACCACCTACTGCAGGTGATGCAGCAACATTACCTGATGGTGTGCGTGAAGATATCGAGAAAATTTTAAGTACAATCGTTCGTACAACGATTTCAAAAGATGTATCAGATGATTTAACACAGGAAGAAATTGATGAAAAGGTAGCTGTTTCAATCCAACCGTTATATGGAAAAGCAACAGAAGTGGCTAACGAAAAATCAGTTATTCCTTGGTGGGTTTGGGTAGTTGGCGGTATTTTATTAGCTGTCATTCTATTACTAGCATTCTTCATAGTACGTTCACGTAAGCGAGCGAAGGAAGAAGAAGAACTTAGCATTCTTGAAGAACAAGAAGAGCTTATTGTCGATGACATTAATGAGGAAATTGAAACGGAAGCTACAGTACGCCGTAAACAGCTTGAAAAAATGGCTAAAGATAAGCCAGATGATTTTGCGAAGTTACTGCGTAGTTGGATTGCGGAAGACTAACTAGGAGGTTCGGCTGTGTCCAAGAAAGATAAGGAATTGACCGGAAAACAAAAGGCCGCACTCTTGTTAATTTCACTAGGGCCTGAGGTTTCTGCTTCTGTCTATAAACATTTATCTGAAGAAGAAATTGAACGTTTAACGTTAGAGATTTCGGGTGTTAAAAAGGTAGAAGCGAATGTAAAAGAAGAAATTATTGAAGAATTCCATAATATTGCTCTTGCGCAAGATTATATTACGCAAGGTGGTATTGGCTATGCAAAAACAGTTTTAGAAAAAGCGTTAGGGGTGGAGCAAGCTCAAACGATTATTAATCGTTTGACATCTTCTCTACAAGTAAGACCATTTGATTTTGCAAGAAGAGCAGACCCGTCACAAATTTTTAACTTTATTCAAAACGAGCATCCACAAACAATCGCGCTTATTCTATCTTATTTAGAAGCAGGACAAGCGGGTGTCATCTTGTCTTCCTTACCACAAGAAGTACAAGCTGATATTGCGAAACGTATTGCAATGATGGAATCAACTTCTCCAGAAGTAATCAGCGAAATCGAATCTGTATTAGAACGCAAGTTATCATCTACTGTGACGCAAGATTACACAGAAACTGGTGGCATTGATGCAGTGGTGGAAGTGTTAAATGGTGTTGACCGTCAAACAGAAAAAACAATTCTCGATGCACTCGAAATCCAAGATCCAGAGCTTGCAGAAGAAATCAAAAAACGTATGTTTGTATTTGAAGATATCGTAACTCTCGACAATCGTTCGATTCAGCGTGTAATTCGTGATTGCGAAAATGAAGACCTACTTCTTTCTATGAAAGTGTCGAGTGAAGAAGTAAAAGACATTATTTTCCGCAATATGTCACAACGTATGGCTGAAACGTTTAGAGAAGAGATGGAAATTATGGGACCTGTGCGTCTACGTGATGTAGAGGAAGCACAATCACGAATTGTTGCTGTTATTCGTCGCCTAGAGGACGCTGGTGAGATTATCATCGCTCGTGGTGGAGGAGATGACGTAATTGTCTAGAATTATTCGTTCCATCTATACACAGTCTACTGACGATAACGTTAAAGAGATAAAGATCCGTGATATGTTTGAAGTACCCGAAATAGAGGATGATGAAACCTCTGAAATACAAATTACATTAGAAGAAGTGCTCGCAGAGCGTGACCGTATACTTGCGGAGGCAAGAACATCGTTAGAAATGGAACGTGAATCATTTGAACAGGACAAGCAAAAGCATTTTCAAGAAATTGAGCAATTGAAACTTTCCTGGGAAGAAGAGCGACCTATTCGTGTCCAAGAGTCTTATGATGAGGGTTTTGGTCAAGGCTATGAGGATGGCAACAACAAAGCGACAGAGGCTATGGCAGCGTCGTTACAAATAGCGAACGATGTTATTGTACAAGCACAAGAAAATGCAAGAAAATACATCGAAGATCAAGAAGCAGTCATTTTAGAACTTGGGTTAACGGCGGCAGAACGTATTTTAGGCACTTCATTGGAGCGAAATGATGACTTATTTGTTTCAATCGTGAGAAGAGGTTTAAAAGAGGCACGTGAGATGAAGGAAATAAAAATCTATGTATCGCCAACCTATCATGCACTCATTACTACAAACCGTGATGAATTAGCAGAAATGTTCCCGACAGATGTTCCGTTTATGATATTTGTAGATGAAGATTTAGAAAATGATACTGATTGCTTTATCGAAACAAATCATGGGCGTATCGTTGTTAGTATCGATGAACAACTTAATGAACTAAGATTAAAGTTAAGTGAAATATTAGAAAGTAAGGAATGATCTAGATGAAAACGGCTCAATTAATCGAACAAATTCCTAATATACCAACTTTTAAAAAGTTTGGTAGAGTAACGAGAGTTGTCGGCTTGATGATTGAGTCGCAAGGTCCAGATAGTTCCATTGGAGACGTTTGTAAGATACATGTGGATACTGTGAAAAATGGGCGACAAATTATTTTGGCAGAGGTAGTAGGCTTTAAGGATGAAATAGTGGTGTTAATGCCATTTACATCTTTGCGCGAAATCTCAATTGGTTGCTTAGTAGAAGGTACTGGTGCTCCACTTGAGGTAAAGGTAGGGCCTGAATTAATTGGGAAAGTGCTCGATTCAATGGGTAATCCAATCGACGGAACGCTTTTACCAAAGGGGTTAATGACGGTACCGACCGAGCAGGATCCGCCAAATCCGTTAACACGACCACCAATTAACGAAAGACTAGAAGTGGGTGTAAAAGCCATAGACGGGATGTTAACGGTTGGTAATGGTCAACGTGTTGGTATCTTTGCCGGCTCAGGGGTTGGTAAAAGTACTTTACTTGGTATGATTGCACGCAATACACAAGCAGATTTAAACGTTATTGCACTAGTCGGAGAGCGTGGGCGTGAGGTAAGAGAATTTATCGAACGAGATTTAGGACCAGAGGGCTTAAGTCGTTCAATTGTTGTAGCAGCTACTTCAGATCAGCCCGCGTTAATGAGGATTAAAGGGGCATTTACAGCTACAGCTATCGCAGAGTATTTTAGAAATCGTGGACTCAATGTTATGCTCATGATGGACTCCGTGACACGTGTTGCAATGGCCCAACGAGAAATTGGACTCGCTACTGGTGAACCACCTGCACAAAAGGGTTATACACCATCTGTATTTGCCATTCTACCTAAGCTTCTAGAGCGTACTGGTACGAATGAAAAAGGTTCAATCACGGCTTTCTACACTGTCTTAGTAGATGGTGACGATATGAATGAACCAATTGCGGATACTGTACGAGGAATTTTAGATGGACATATCGTGCTAGACCGAAATCTTGCAAATAAAGGACAGTACCCAGCGATAAACGTTTTGAAAAGTGTCAGTCGTCTAATGAATCATGTAGCAGAGCCTGCACATAAACAAGCTGCAGAGCGCTTACGTGAGTTGTATTATACATATGACAAGTCCGAAGATTTAATTAATATTGGTGCATATAAACGTGGTACATCGAAAGAAATCGATGAAGCAATTTATTATGAACCACTCATTACTTCTTATTTAAAGCAAGGGTATTTGGATAAAGTAACACTTGAAGAAAGTAAGAACGAGTTAATCACATTATCGAACGGTGGTGGCAAATAGATGGTTCTATACCAATATCGATTTGAAAAAGTACTAACCATCCGTGAGCAAGAAAAGAATGAAACGGAAATTGCTTATAAAGAGTCTGTCCGTTCATTCGAAGAAGTAGCAAATAAACTTTATGAATTGCTAAAAAAGAAAGAGAACTTAACAGAATATCGACAAGAGCGATTAGCTGTAGGCTCATCTATTGAAGAAATTAATCATTACGCTCGTTTCATTGATAGCTTGGAAAAAACGATTGCTGATGTACAACAAAAAGTCGTACAAGCTCGTGCGAAAATGAACTGGCATGAAGAAAAATTATTAGAAAAAAACTTGGAAGTACGTAAATTTGAAAAAATGCGTGAAAAAGATTTTAAAGCATATCAACAAGAGGAAGACCGTGTTGAAAACATTTTTTTAGACGAGATTTCATCACTTACGTATTACAAGAAAGAAATCAGGTGATTTCATGGCAAAAAATGAAAATCGTATTGCGAAAAAAGATAATCGAATTGCAAAAGAAGTAGTGGAACAACAACCAAAGCGCAAGTCTGGTATTTTTCTGAAGTTGTTTGCGTGGGTATTAATACCAGTTATGTTTGTCGTAGCAATTTTACTTGTTGTTTCAACGCTATTAAATACAAATGTCTTTGATTTAGGACAGAAGGCTGTGGAAAGCTTACCGTTCGTAGAGTCGGAGAAAGATAAGGCAATAGAAGCAGTAGCTAGTAACGATTCGAAAGTTGTAGGTTTAAAAGCCGAAATTCAAGAGAAAGAGGCTGAAATTTCACAACTACAAAAAAAGCTGGATTCAACAGCTACTGAAAAAGAACAGCTAATCATTGAGCAAGAGAAATTACTCTTTGAAATTGAAAAATTAAAAAGAGAACAAGAAGATGTGAAACGAGATTTCAGTGATATTTTATCAACATTTGACAAAATGTCAGCTAAAGCATCGGCGCAAGTGCTCATCAAAATGAGCGATGCGGAAGCGCTTCGTATTTTGACGAATCTTAAGCCAGATAAATTAGCGGCAATATTAGAGAAAATGGAACCACAAGATGCGGCAAAATATACTGAAATGATGTCTAAGCAATAAAAAAGTTTTTATAAAAAGGAGGTGAAAAACATGAATATAGGAATGATGCAAATGATGTCAGCAAAAACGGTAACACCAAAATCATCTGCTCCTGTGGCAACGTCAAATACGAATAAGAGTCCCACTCCACAAGTGGATGCCACAAATCGGAAAGATAGTATGTCGAAATTTGGTTCTGTATTTGATAAGGTCATCTCGTCCGCAAATCAGACTAACCAAACGACACAGCAAGCTAATGTACAGGACGAAGCAGGATTAGAGGAGTTAGCAGAACTATTAAATGTGGAGTCTCTCGAAGAACTACTTGATTTACTAAATATTCCACATGATGATGGATTATTAATGCTTCAAGTAGGAGAAGACGGTAAAGCGGTTGCTATTGACGAAATGTTAAACCTTGAGGATTTAATGGCTGCACTTAATATCGACGCAGAGCAATTACTGCAAGTTGTCCAACAATTATTAGGTGAGGATCAACAGGCAAGCGATGTATGGGAATTGCTTGCACTAGTAGATGAACAAGCTCCATTATTACAAGCACAAATTGTTTCTGCATTACAAGGGGAAGAACAAGTAACGCCTAAAGAAGTGAATCAATTATTACAGTTGTTGAAGCTAGCTGAGTTAATGAGTCAAAAAGCGGATTTAACAGCTCCACAAGAAAATTTACTAACAACGGCGAAAAATTTCCTTGCGACAATGCAAACACAGGTCGAAACAATTTTAACTGCGCAGCAAGTAACAACAAAAACAACTGTGACATTACCGTTACAAGGCTTTCAACAAGTAGTTACGCAAGCAGTACAAACAACACAACAAACTGATACAAGTGCAAACGAAGTCGTAACAGCAAATACTGTGCAAACAAAGCCAGATACATTCCAAGTGACGTTGCCAACAGCAAAACCGGCACAATCTGAAGCTTTACTAAAAGAGATGCAAGCAATTATTAATAAAGCACAAATCTCAAATGCGCAAGGTATTACACGCTTAACATTGAAACTGTATCCTGAAAATCTTGGGACAATTCGAATCGAGCTTGTGCAAAATGATGGTGTATTAACAGCAAGATTACTTGCGTCAACATCACACGGCCGTGAGTTACTTGATAGTCAATCACAACAGTTAAAATTAGCTTTTGCACAGCAAAATATCCAACTAGATCGACTTGATATTGCCCAATCATTACAAGATGCTGATCGTCAGCAACGTGATCAAAACTTCTTCAATAACTTCTTTAAGCAACAGCAGCAAGAAGAGCAAGATAATAAGCATGATGAAGAAGAAGAAACAATGTCATTTAGTGACTATTTAATAAACGAGGAGGTGTAGACAATGCCAGATACTACAACAACGGGTACAAAAGTAACGGACGATCTTTACTATTCGAACTATCAGAAGCCAACAAAGCAAACTGGTAATAGTGAACTTGGTAAAGACGCATTCCTACAATTGTTAATTACACAATTGCAAAACCAAGACCCAACAAACCCGATGGATGACCGTGAATTTATCGCACAAATGGCGCAGTTCTCATCACTAGAGCAAATGCAAAATATGACAAAAGCGATGGAGTCATTACTAGCCTCTCAACAGCAAACTCAGCTCATGAGCTACACAACATTCGTTGGTAAAGAAGTGAAGTGGCATGAAGTGACAGAAAAACTGGATGAAGCGGGTAAACCAATTGTAGCGGAAGGCCAAGGAGTCATCGAATCATTGAAGTTTGTGGAGGGTGATGTGGTATTCGTATTAGCTGATGGTAAGGAAATTAACCCTGGAAATATTTCAGCCATTTTAGGTGGTGCAGAAAGCAGTACAGGCGATGGTTCAACTATTGATAAAGAACCGCCATTAGTTCAAGCAAGTATGCTGATTGGGAAAACAGTAACTTATAAAGATGGTGAACAGGAAGTACAAGGGCGTATCGCTTCTGTTTCAAATAAAGACGGCGTTATCTATTATATACTTGATAACGGAAATAAGTTAACAGGCAAGGACTTTACTGTAGTTAGCGAATAAAGGCGGAGGATAAAGATGGACAAATTTGCAATTCATCGTGTGCCATTGCAGCCACTTATCCGTCAAACGCAACCGACACCTATAAAGTCTCAACATTCGTTTTTAACGCATTTACAAGAAGCGACGAAGCAGCAAGAGCTGAAAGTGAGTAAACATGCGAATGAACGTATAGTGGAGCGTAATATTACTATATCTGAGCAAGAATGGCAAATAGTCTCGGACAAGGTGTTTGAGGCACGCCAAAAGGGTGTTAATCAACCATTAGTCTTGATGGATCAAGCGGCTTTAATTGTCAGTGCAAAAAATGCGACTGTCATTACAGCAATGGACCGCACGGAAGCAAAACAACAACTGTTTACAAATATTGACGGCACGATTGTGCTATAAGGCTGGACCTTCTGAAGTAAGGAAGCCTATGTGTTGCTGAATGAAAGAAGCACACAATTCAAAATTGAAGGGAGAACGACAACTTATGTTACGTTCTATGTATTCAGGAATTTCAGGAATGAAAAACTTCCAAACGAAACTTGACGTTATCGGTAACAATATCGCAAACGTTAATACTCATGGCTTTAAAAAGGGGCGTGTAATTTTTAAAGACATTATGTCTCAAACTAGTGCAGGTGCCTCTTTACCAACGGCTACTCGAGGTGGTACGAATGCTATACAGGTAGGGTTGGGTTCAACGTTAGCTGCGATTGATACAGTGCATGGCAGTGGTTCTCGCCAAACGACGGATCGCCCACTTGACCTTGCGATACAAGGTGATGGCTTCTTCTTAGTTGCGGATGGAACAGCAGCGGATGATGATGGGATTATTCAGGAGACTGGTGAAGATGCATTTAGTAACATTTTGTACACACGTTCTGGTAATTTTTACATGGATAAGAATGGTTATATAGTTAACGCTGAAGGTAAGTACCTTGTTGGAGTAAGAGCAGATGAATATGCAGATGTTGCAGATGACGAGGGAATTACACTAGAAGAGAAACCAAATGTTGCAGGTGACGAGGGTGCTAATTTAATGGATGAAGATGGTGTATTAGCACCGGATGAAGGTGAGATAGGCACAATCCGTATTCCTACAACTGCTAAAGAGCTAAGTATAGGAGCAGATGGTACGATCTCGTATGTGGATTTGAATGGTGAATTAAAATTTGCGGGTCAAATAATCATGGCAAAATTCCCTAATGCTGGTGGTCTTCAAAAATCAGGTAGTAACTATTACCAAGTTACTGCGAACTCAGGTGCTCCTTATGCTCAAGTAGCAACAGTTGCTGGTATGGGAACAATCACACCAGGCGCTCTTGAAATGTCTAATGTTGACTTATCTGAAGAATTCACAGAAATGATCGTAGCTCAACGTGGTTTCCAATCAAATACACGTATCATTACAACATCAGATGAAATTCTACAAGAATTAGTAAACTTAAAACGATAATTTTTTTCTTGTAACATAGTACACCAAATTCAATAATATGAGGGAGGGTCGGGCCGGCTCTCAAGCATAGACCCGGCCCTATTTCAATGATTGAACTAACACGTTTAAATGGAAAAGCGTTCACCTTGAATGCTTTATACATAGAAACCGTCGAATCATTTCCAGATACAACTATTACGTTGACGACGGGCACGAAGGTCATTGTTTTACAGAGTGAGGATGAGGTGCGACAAAAGGTATCAGCCTTTTATAAAAATATACAAGTATTATCAAACCCGCATCTACGAGGTGAAGAAGATGAAGAATAATAAATTGTTAACGATTTTGCTTATTTTACTAGTGTTGATTACACTAGTAGGGGTAGTTCTTTTTGTATTATTTACACAGTTTAATAAGCCGGCAGCATCACTTGAACCATCTATTGAAGAAGTTGTTGTAACACTTGTAGATGTTCCGGAAATTATGACCAATCTTGCTGATAAACGAGTTGTGAAAATGAAGCTGAAAATCCAAACAACAAGTGAGGATGCTGCAGCGGAGTTAGTACAACGTGAGTTCCAAACGAATGACATCGTTATTGAAGAACTTTCAGAAATGACTCAAGAGGATTTAGAGGGCAAACAAGGAAAGCAAATGTTTAAAAAGACATTAAAAACAAAATTAAATGAATTGATGCAAGAAGGAGAAATTCAGGAAATCTATTTTACCTCCTTCGTTACTTCATAAAACAGAAACAGCTTGAAATGGAGGTGGGCAAATGGCAGGAGATGTGTTGTCCCAATCTGAGATAGATGCGCTTCTTTCCGCAATATCGACAGGAGAAATGTCAGCGGATGACATCAAAAAAGAAGATGAAGTACGCAAGGTGAAGGTGTATGACTTTAAACGAGCGCTTCGCTTCTCAAAAGATCAAATCCGAAGTTTGACCCGAATACACGAAAACTTTGCACGATTACTGACTACTTTCTTCTCAGCACAACTTAGAAGTTATGTGCAAATTACAGTAGCATCAGTAGACCAAATACCATTTGAAGAGTTTGTACGTTCGATACCGAATATGACACTCATCAATGTGTTTGAAGTACCGCCACTAGATGGTAATATTTTAATGGAAATAAACCCAAACATCGCGTACTCTATGCTAGACCGTTTAATGGGCGGTAGTGGGGCGAGTCATAGTAATGTCGATAACTTAACAGAAATCGAAACAAAAATTATGACAAATCTTTTTGAACGTTCATTCGATAATTTACGCGAGGCCTGGGAAAATATCGCTGAAATCGATCCGATTTTAGTTGAACTTGAGGTGAATCCTCAGTTCTTACAAATGATTTCTCCAAATGAAACAGTTGTCGTTATTTCATTAAATACGATTATTGGAGAGACAAGCGGTATGATTAATATTTGTATACCGCATGTTGTTTTGGAGCCAATTGTACCAAATCTATCAGTACGTTACTGGATGCAAACTAATACAAAAGAAATGTCTCCAGAACAAACTCAAATGCTTGAAAAACGAGTTAAACAAGCACAATTACCACTTTCCGTGGAACTTGGGATTACAGATATTACGATTGAAGATTTCCTCTTAATGCAAATTGGAGATGTCATTCAATTAGATCAAAAAATTGCAGATCCACTTATGTTAAGAGTAGGTACTTTACCGAAATTTACAGTACAGCCCGGAAAACAAGGTAAAAAATTAGCAATCCAGATTATCGACCCTTTGAAAGGAGGAGACGAAGATGAGTGATGAAATGCTCTCCCAAGAAGAAATTGAGGCTTTATTAAGGGGCGAGACGTTGGAAGATAAAAATGACACCAATGAAGCTTCTTCAAATGATGAAAATGATGATATAAGAGTTGAGGATTACCTTGATTCGTTCGCTCAAGATGCGTTAGGCGAGGTAGGAAATATCTCTTTTGGTAGCTCAGCTACGGCACTTTCTGCACTGTTAGGTCAGAAGGTAGATATTACAACACCTAGTATTTCCATGATTAACCGTAACAAATTAGAGGAGGAATTTCCTCACCCTTATGTAGCTGTACAAGTAGAATATACGATTGGTTTAACTGGTATGAACTTACTAGTTATTAAACAATCAGATGCTGCAATTATCGCAGATTTAATGTTAGGTGGAGATGGATTAAATCCAAAACCAGACCTAGGAGAAATTCAGTTAAGTGCTGTGCAAGAAGCAATGAATCAAATGATGGGTTCTGCTGCTACTTCAATGTCAACTGTATTTAATAAAAAAGTAGATATTTCTCCGCCATCTATTGATCTAATGAATATTTCTCAAAATGAAGGTCGAGATAATATTCCGGAAGATGATTTACTTGTAAAAGTATCTTTCCGCTTAAGAATTGGTAGTTTAATTGATTCTAATTTAATGCAATTATTACCGTTGAAGTTCAGTCAAAATATTGTAAAATCACTTTTAGGTGAAACGGAAGCTGTTGAAGAACCAGTAGCTGCTACTATGCAAGCTACACCGGTGGCGCCACCGCCACCAGTTGCTCAACCAGCAGCACCGGTACAACCAGCTTATCAGCAGCCAGCACCGCCAATACAACAACCGGTATATCAAGAACAGCAAACAATCCAGACATCTCAAAGAGCTGCACAACCTGTAAATGTTCAACAAGCACAATTTGCTAGCTTTGATACAAATGTTATTACGGATTCAGAAGCCAGAAATTTAAATATGCTACTTGATATTCCATTACAAGTTACTGTAGAGTTAGGACGTACGAAACGTTCTGTAAAAGAAATTTTAGACCTTTCAAGTGGGTCGATTATTGAATTAGATAAATTAGCAGGGGAACCTGTTGATATTTTAGTTAATAGTCGTTTAATTGCTAAGGGTGAAGTTGTTGTTATTGATGAAAACTTCGGTGTTCGAATTACAGATGTTTTAAGTCAAGCAGAACGTTTAAATAATTTAAGATAGTTTCAATTGGAGGAGTTAACCATGTCTAAAAGAATTTTGATTGTAGACGATGCAGCTTTTATGCGCATGATGATCAAGGATATTTTATCGAAGAATGGATTTGAAGTTGTAGGAGAGGCTGCTGATGGTGTACAAGCAGTTGAGAAATACAATGAATTAAAACCAGACTTAGTAACAATGGATATTACTATGCCTGAAATGGATGGTATCGCTGCATTAAAAGCAATTAAAGGCACTGATCCAAATGCTACTGTTATTATGTGTTCAGCAATGGGACAACAAGCTATGGTAATCGATGCAATACAAGCTGGTGCGAAAGATTTTATCGTTAAACCTTTCCAAGCAGACCGCGTAATTGAAGCGATTCAAAAAGCTCTAGGTTGATAGAATGCAAGTGTATAAATCATTTCAATTTGCGATGATTTTTGCATTTCTTGTAACATTTTTGTTTTTATACCCAATGCAGCCTTCTGTTTATGCGAACACTAATACGAATAGTATCGAGGATTGTTGGAAAAATCCAGAAGCTTGTAAGGATGACACAGAACCAGCTGCTGAGAAAGATCAAGTCGTATCAGCAGCTGGAGATGTGTCTGCTTGGGAGTACATAAAAATGATTTTGGCACTTATTTTTGTTGTGGCGTTATTTTATGCTCTGATGAAATTTTTAAATAAGAAAAATTTAAAATATCAGCATAATCAAATGGTACAAAATTTAGGTGGCATATCATTGGGGGCACAAAAATCAGTACAACTTCTGCAAGTAGGTAAATCGCTTTACTTAGTCGGTGTCGGTGAAGATGTACAGTTATTACGTGAAATCACTGACCCGCAAGAAGTCGAACAGCTATTAGCGCTTTACAATGAACGACAAGAATATGCAGCATCATCACCATATATTGCCGAATTACTATCCAAATTCAAAAAAAATCCTCAAAGCACTTCATCGAATGTCGAAGAAAATCAAACTACATTTGGCGAGTTATTCGAGAAAAAGATTTCAGAAATAAAACATGAGCGTAGTGAAGAAATAGAGAGATGGAAGAAAAAGGAGAATGATGATTAATGAATGATTTCCTCAACTCTTTTTCGGCTAGTGATCCGACCAATGTCTCTACTTCCGTTAAGCTCGTATTATTATTAACGGTTTTGTCTTTAGCTCCAAGTATATTAATTTTAATGACATCATTTGCGCGTATTGTCATTGTGTTGTCATTTGTGCGAACTGCACTTGCGACACAGCAAATGCCGCCTAACCAGGTTATTGTCGGACTTGCATTATTTTTAACATTTTTCATTATGGCGCCTACTTTCCAACAAGTGAATAAGGAAGCCTTGCAACCTTTATTTGCCGAGGAAATCGGTCTTGAGGAAGCATATGACCGTGCTAGTATGCCATTTAAAGAGTTTATGAGTAAGCACACACGGCAAAAAGATTTAGATTTATTTTTAAAGTATAACCAAGCAGAAAGACCTGCATCTGTGGAAGAAATTCCACTCACAATGCTCGTACCTGCGTTTGCGTTAAGTGAAATTAAAACAGCGTTCCAAATTGGTTTCATGATTTTCATTCCGTTTTTAGTAATCGATATGATTGTTGCAAGTACATTAATGTCGATGGGGATGATGATGTTACCACCTGTTATGATTTCATTGCCGTTTAAAATTTTATTATTTGTACTTGTAGATGGTTGGTATCTCGTGATGAAATCATTACTACAAAGTTTTTAGGGGATGAGTTAATATGACAGGTGAAATGGTTATTTCAATTGCAGAGCGTGCCATAATGATTATCCTTCTAACTAGCGGACCGCTATTATTAGTTGCTTTAATTTCAGGACTTGCGGTGAGTATTTTCCAAGCGACAACCTCAATCCAAGAGCAAACACTAGCGTTTGTACCAAAAATTGTAGCTGTTTTAGTAGCTATTGTATTCTTTGGACCTTGGATGCTATCACAAGTAACGAGCTATGCGAGAGATATTTTTGAGAATTTAACACGTTATATAGGGTGAGTAGATGAATGAATTAATCCCACAAATAACGGTTTTCTTATTAGTACTTGTGCGTGTAACAGCTTTTTTTGTCACTGTACCTTTCTTCTCGTACAGAACAATTCCACAGCAAGTACGAATAACTCTCGCATTCGTTTTAGCTTGGATGATGTACTACACGATTGATATTGAACCATTTATTTTTAATGGAGATTACATACTTTTAATAATAAAAGAAGCACTTATTGGGCTTTTACTAGGACTAATTGGTTATATTATTATGTCCGCTATACAAATCGCCGGAAGTTTTATCGATTTCCAAATGGGATTTGCGATTGCAAACATTATTGATCCTCAAACTGGGGCTCAAAGTCCATTAATTGGTCAGTTTTTTAACACATTGTCTCTATTATTTTTACTAGCAATAGATGGTCATCATATGATTTTAGATGGAATTTATTATAGTTATCAGTTTTTGCCGATGGATCAAGGGTTTCCTAATTTTGCGAATGATGATTATATTCAATTTGTTATTACCACATTCACAGCTGTCTTTGCCATTGCGTTCCAAATGGCTGCACCTGTAGTTGCCACTTTATTTTTAGTGGATTTAGCATTGGGAATTACAGCAAAAACGGTACCGCAATTAAATATTTTTGTTGTCGGCTTTCCAATTAAAATAGGTGTTAGTTTTCTAATATTGTTTACGATGATGGCTGTCATGATACAAGTAATACAAAAGCTTATTACCATTATGATTTATGCAATGCGTGATTTAATGGCGATTTTAGGTGGTGGATAAGATGTTACTACTACTAGATTTAGATTTGCAATTCTTTGCTGGTGAGAAAACTGAAAAAGCGACTCCGAAAAAACGTCAAGATGCGCGTAAAAAAGGACAAGTCATTAAGAGTCAGGACATTTCGAGTGCGATTGTCATGCTCATGGTTTTTATCTTTTTATTATTTTTCGCTAGCTCATTTGGCGACAATTTGTTGGATTTCTTTAAAGAAACATTTATTCATAATATGCATGTTGAAACCATCACGATAGATAGTGTGATGCAGTTATTCACTAAGATGCTTGTAGAGATGGCTTATATTATCGTACCGATAATGGCCATTGCTTTTGTTGGTGCACTATTCGCTAACTATTTGCAATTCGGTTTCCTTTTCACAATGGAACCAATGAAATTTGATTTAAAAAAAATGGATCCGATTAAAGGATTAAAAAAAATATTTTCAGTGAAAGCCATAGTGGAGCTTTTGAAATCCACGTTGAAAATCACCTTTATAGGTGGAGTTACGACCATCATTATATGGACAAACCTTCATGAAGTGTTAGCTCTATCATTTAAAAGTCCATGGGAGACACTGGTAACTGTAGGGAAATTGGTAGCTATTATGGGTATAGCTGCTTCGCTCGTATTGTTATGTGTGTCGTTATTAGACTGGATCTATCAAAAATATGATTATGAAAAAAATCTTAAAATGTCGAAACAAGACATTAAAGATGAATATAAAAATAGTGAAGGGGACCCGTTGATTAAATCCAAAATCAAACAGCGTCAGCGTGAAATGGCGATGCGCCGTATGATGTCGGAGATACCGAATGCGGATGTTGTCATTACGAACCCAACTCACTATGCGATTGCACTTAAATATGATGAAGACAGTATGGAAGCACCACGCATTATTGCAAAAGGTACAGATTTTGTCGCTCAGAAAATTAAGCTAATCGCAAAAGAGCATGATGTGATAATGGTTGAAAACAGACCGTTAGCGCGTGCGATGTATGACCAAGTGGAAATTGGTGATCAAGTACCAGATGAATTTTTCAAAGCAGTAGCCGAAATACTCGCTTATGTATATCGTATTAAGCGAAAAATTTAAAACCTTTAAGTAGGAGGGACATAAATGAAAGTTCGCGATATAGGGGTTTTAGGTGCGGTTATTTTAATCGTAGCGATGCTCATCATCCCTCTTCCTACGTGGATGTTAAGTTTCCTCATTGTTATCAATATTACATTAGCATTAATTGTACTGTTAACAGCAATGAGTATGAAGGAAGCATTAGATTTTTCTATTTTCCCATCAGTAATTTTACTGTTAACATTATTCCGACTCGGACTGAGTGTTTCAACAACCCGTGCTATTTTAGCGAATGGTGATGCAGGTTCAGTTGTAGAAACCTTTGGCGATTTCGTAGTAGGAGGGAACATTCTCGTTGGTCTCGTTGTATTCTTAATCCTTGTATTAATCCAGTTTATCGTTATTACAAAAGGTGCGGAACGTGTTGCTGAGGTAGCAGCGCGTTTTACACTCGATGCGATGCCAGGTAAACAAATGAGTATCGATGCAGATTTAAATGCAGGTGTAATATCAGAACGTGAGGCTCGTGAGCGTCGTGAAAAAGTGTCCGGGGAAGCGGACTTTTATGGTGCGATGGATGGTGCGACCAAGTTTGTAAAAGGGGACGCCATCGCCTCTATGGTCATGGTTATTATCAACTTATTATTTGGGATTATTATTGGAGTTGTGCAAATGGGGTTACCGTTTGGAGAAGCAGCGACACATTTCTCAAAGTTAACTGTTGGAGACGGAATTGTATCACAAATTCCAGCACTTTTAATTTCAACGGCGACAGGGATTGTTGTTACACGTGCATCTTCTAAAGGTAGTCTTGGCGAAGATATTGTGGGGCAACTTTTTGCACAAGCAAAGTTACTCTATGTTGCAGGTGGTACAATTATTTTACTAGGTTTATTTACACCAATTCCAAATTGGATTACGCTACCGATTGGTTTAACTTTAATCGCAGGTGCGTATAAAATGGAACGTAAGAAGCCGGAAGATGAAGAAGAATTACTTGAAATTGAGGAAGAAGTGGCAACAGACGGTATGAAGAGCCCTGAAAATGTTGTGAATTTATTAAATGTTGACCCGATTGAATTTGAATTTGGTTATGGTTTAATTCCTTTAGTAGATGCTGCACAAGGTGGGGATTTACTTGACCGTGTTGTTATGATTCGTCGACAGTTAGCGCTAGAGTTAGGAATCGTTATCCCTGTAGTGAGAATTCGTGATAATATTCAGCTTCAACCAAATGAATATCGTATTAAAATTAAAGGGAATGAATTAGCAAGAGGTGAACTTTTACTGGACCACTATTTAGCAATGAGTCCTGGGGACGATGATTCAATAGATGGTATCGATACAGTTGAACCGTCATTTGGCTTGCCGGCAAAATGGATAACAGAGCAAGTAAAAGAAGACGCTGAAATGCTTGGTTATACTGTAGTAGATCCACCAAGTGTTGTTTCGACACACTTAACCGAAATGATTCGCGCAAATTCATACGAATTATTAGGTCGTCAAGAAACAAAACAATTAATCGATCATTTACGAGAATCACATCCGATTTTAGTCGAAGAGTTGACACCAGCTCCGTTATCAACAGGTGAAATTCAAAAAGTATTGGCAAAATTATTACGTGAAAGTGTGTCAGTACGTAATTTACCAATTATTTTTGAAACATTAGCCGACTATGCAAAACTAACGAGTGATACCGATATATTAACTGAGTATGTACGTCAAGCGTTAGCTCGTCAAATTACAGCGCAGTATAATGGAGACGGCTCGTCGTTAAAAGTAATTACTGTTTCGGGTAAAGTTGAGAAAACAATTGCTGATAGTATTCAACAAACAGATCATGGTAATTATTTAGCGATGGATCCTCAAGATTCACAAATGATATTAGAGTCGATTGCTGCTGAAGTGGAACGAGTGTCATTCATGGAACAGTCCGCTATCGTACTATGTTCACCAGCTGTGCGTATGTATTTACGTCAGTTGATAGAACGTTATTTCCCTCAAATACCAGTGTTATCTTATAATGAATTGGATGCTGCAATTGAAATTCAAAGTGTTGGAGTGGTGAACGTAGATTGAAAACAAAAAAATATAACGCATCTTCCATACCTGAAGCAATGAAGCTTGTACGTGCAGAGTTAGGCGAGGACGCAGTCATTTTAAATTCAAAAGTAGTTGTAACAAAGAAATTTTTCGGACTCATTAAAAAGAAAAGTTTTGAAGTTATAGCGGGTATTGATCGCATGGAGCCGAGCTATTCGGCTCCAGTGACAGCCCCACCTTCATTTAAGATGAGGGAGAGTACTCAGTTACAAGAAATCACCAATGCAATGCAAGCACAAATTCAGCAAAACCATGTAGAGCATGAGAAAGTAACTCTAGATGATACAGGGATTCCTAAAGAACTGAAAAAAGAAATTGCAGATTTAAAATCTTTAATGCAATCAATGCATAAAAAGACTACCCAAGCTCAATATCCAGATGAACTCTTACCCTTCATTGAATACTTGAGGAAACAAGAGCTAAGTGAGGAGCTCATCACAACGATTGGTGATGAGCTTTTTGCGCATTTTAAAGAAGCATCTGAGATAAATTTCTCGCAATGTAAGCTCATTTCGAAAAATATTTTGCGCAAAGAACTTGAAATGTTACCAATTAATGGGTTATCTTATGAGCGTAAATATATTAATGTTTTAGGTCCTACTGGAGTCGGAAAAACGACAACAATTGCTAAAATGGCTGCGAGAGCTGTACTAGAAAAAAAGAAAAAAATAGGCTTTATTACGACAGATACTTATCGTATTGCCGCTATTGAACAATTAAAAACATATGCGGGATTACTACAAGCACCTGTTGAAATAGTTTATAACGCAACAGACTATGAACATGCCATTCAAAAACTCTCTCACCTTGACTTAGTATTTATAGATACTGCGGGTCGAAATTACAAAGAAGTGAAATATGTCGATGATTTGCAGCGTCTCATTAAGTTTAATGAGGATGCAGAATCCTTTTTAGTACTTTCCATGACTGCTAAAGAGAAAGATATGTCTACAATTATCGATCAATTTGAGCAATTACCAATTGAAAAATTCATTTTCACTAAAATAGATGAAACAAATTCTATTGGCGCAATGATTAATTTAATGATTAAATATAATAAAGGACTTGCTTACTATACGAATGGTCAAGAAGTACCAGAAGATATTGAAGAAGCTGACTTAGAAGCAGTACTTAATTTGTTTTTCCAAGGTGAAGAAAAATGAGAGACCAAGCAGAATCATTGCGCTTGAAAATGTTGAAAAATCAAGGCGATTTAGGAAGATCAATTGCAGTCGTAAGTGGTAAAGGTGGTGTCGGGAAAAGTAATTTTTCTACTAATTTTGCAACGACGTTAGCAAGAAAAGGAAAGAAGGTTGTCCTTGTTGATATGGATATTGGTATGGGCAATATTCATATTTTAATTGGAAAAAGTGTTTCTTATAGTTTAAGAGATTACTTACAAGGTAATAAAGCACTAGATGAAGTACTGTTCGAAGGGCCTTCAGGTATACAGTACATTTCTGGAGGGTCAGGTATGTCGAGCTTATTGGAATGGTCAGAGGAAATGTTTGAACGCCTCATCCACGCTTTTGAAGAGCTCCAAAAAAACTTCGACTATATTTTATTTGACATGGGAGCTGGAATCACAAATTGGTCGTTGGATTTACTAATATCGGTAGATGAAATTGTTGTCATTTCGACTGCCGAGCCGACGTCCATTACGGATGCCTATTCGATGATGAAGTATATTCATCTAAAGGACCCAGACAAACAATTTTATATTCTATGTAATCGTACTTTTTCAAAAGAAGAAGGACTTGAAACACTTAATCGTTTGAAGCTAACTATGAAAAGTTTCCTAGGTAAAGATGTCATTATATTAGGTTCTTTACCAGAGGACCCTGTTGTTCGAAAAGCTGTTCGTGAACAAGTACCATTTTCAATAGCTTATCCAGATGCATTAATAACGAAGACGCTTCAATTAATTGTAGCTCGTTTTATTGATCAGCGTGTAGAAGAAATTCATGCACATGAGCAAGCATCCAATAAGTTCTTATCTAAACTTAAAAGTATTTTTTCGAAAGGACGTGATTAATTGGACTTCTCAGATAAAAGCAAGCTTTTAGTTGTAGATGATTCTGCTTTTATGAGAAAGCTAATTAGTGACTTTTTTGTTGGAAACTCGAAGGTTGAAGTAGTTGGTACCGCACGAAATGGTAAAGATGCTTTGATGAAAATTCAAAAACTACAGCCAAATGTTGTGACAATGGATATTGAAATGCCAGAATTGAACGGGCTGGATGCATTAAATGAAATTATGTCAATTTGTCCAGTGCCGGTAGTAATGCTTTCAAGTACAACGCAGAGCGGGACTGAAGATGCATTAACAGCAATTGAATATGGAGCAGTTGATTTTGTCACAAAACCTAGCGGAACGATATCTCTCGATTTGCATAAAATCCAAGATGAACTTGTTCGTAAAGTTGAGCAGGCAGCATTAGTACCTATCTCTAAATTAAAAAAACCTTCTGGAAAAAAGCAACAAGAACTGACACTAATTAATAGTAATAGAAGAAAAGAATCTATCAACGAAACTAGAGGTACTTCTACAATTATTCCGACTGTTGAAGTCAAGAGGCAAAGAGTTGATTGGAGCCGAACAAGTAAAAAGGTTGTACTTATTGGTACTTCAACTGGAGGGCCTCGAGCCTTACAAACAGTAATTACGAAAATTCCTAAAAATATTCAGGCACCTATATTAATTGTTCAACATATGCCAGCTGGTTTTACAAAGTCATTAGCCATTCGATTAGATCAATTGAGTGAAATTGATGTGAAAGAAGCTGAGCAAGGCGATATTTTACAAAATGGTGTTGCTTATATAGCACCAGGAGGTTACCATTTGAAATTTAAAAAACTAGGTACCTCTTATGGGATTGTTCTTGATAATAAAGAGTCACCAAGGTCAGGACATCGCCCATCTGTTGATGTAATGTTCGAAGACGTAAGTCAATTTCAAGATCTTGATAAAATAGCTGTCATTATGACTGGAATGGGCAATGATGGTTCAAAAGGGTTAAAAGTTTTAAAAAGTACCGGAAATGTAATGGCTATTGCAGAGTCAGCTGAAACTTGCATAGTGTATGGTATGCCGAAAGCTGCGGTGGAAACGCAACTTGTCGATGAAGTAGCTGATATAGATGATATTGCACAAACTATAATGAAATATTTGCCTTAAAAGGGGTGTCCTCTTATGGAAGTCAATCAATATTTAGAGATGTTTATCGAAGAGAGTAAAGAGCATTTGCAAGCTTGTAGCGAACATTTATTAGAATTAGAAAAAAATCCTGATGATTTAACAATTGTCGGAGAAATTTTCCGCTCAGCGCATACATTGAAAGGCATGTCAGCGACAATGGGCTTTGAAGATTTAGCAGATTTAACACATAAAATGGAGAATGTGTTAGATGCGATTCGCAATGAAAAAATTCATGTTACACCAGAAATTCTAGATGTTGTATTTGAATCTGTTGATCATTTAGAAGAAATGGTAATGGATATTGCAAATGGTGGTGACGGGAAACGCGATGTTTCTTCTACTGTTGCAAAACTGAAACTTATTGAGTCTGGAGAGTCAGTAGTTGCGGAAGTAGCTGCCACTGTTGTCTCTGAAGCACCTGTGGCGAGTGCACTTGAATACGATAGCTTTGAACAAACTGTTATTACACAATCCTTTGAACAAGATTTCAATGCGCTTGAAATCACTGTGCGTTTACGCGAAGATTGTTTATTGAAAGCCGCGCGTGTGTTCATGGTCTTTGAAATTTTAGAGAAGGACGGAGATGTCATTAAATCATCCCCATCCGTTGAAAAATTAGAGGATGAACAATTCGATCAACAGTTTCATGTTGCGTATTTAACGAAAGAATCTCCAGAAGATATGCAGAAAAAACTGCTGAAAGTATCGGAAGTCGAAGAAGTAACAGTAGTATCGTTGACGATCGAACAATTTAAATATTCAGAGCGTGCAGAAGCCGAAGCAGAAGTAGAGGTAGTTGATGTGAAAGCAGAAAATACTGTAGCTCCATCTGCACCTACGCCTGCTAAAGCACCTGAGAAAGCTACGACTGTTAAAACCGCAGCTGTTGGGAATAAAACAATTCGTGTAAATATTGAACGTCTTGATATTTTAATGAACTTATTTGAAGAACTTGTAATTGATCGTGGGCGTTTACAGTCGATCGCTACAGAGGTTAATCACAATGAACTCAATGAAACAGTTGAACGAATGAGCCGTGTAATGGGTGATTTACAAACAATTATTTTAACGATGCGCATGGTACCGGTAGAAACGGTATTCAACCGCTTCCCGAAAATGATTCGCCAACTATCTCGAGACTTAAATAAAAAAATCAATCTAGAAATTATTGGGGCCGAAACAGAGCTTGATCGTACTGTAATCGATGAGATTGGTGATCCACTTGTTCACTTAATTCGTAATTCTGTAGACCATGGTATTGAAAATCCAGCAGCGCGTTTAGCGAAAGGTAAGCCAGAAGAAGGGACAGTTGTTCTTCGTGCTTACCATAGTGGTAACTATGTCTTTATTGAAATTGAAGATGATGGTGCAGGGATTAATCGTGATAAAGTACTGTCAAAAGCAATTTCTAAGGGGATTGTGACACAAGAACAATCGCTAGCCATGTCAGATAAACAAATCAACGAGCTAATTTTAGCTTCTGGCTTCTCGACAGCCGATGTTATTTCGGATGTATCAGGCCGTGGTGTTGGTCTAGATGTTGTGAAAACAACGATTGAATCGTTAGGTGGTAATATCTCAATCGAATCTACACAAGATGCAGGTTCTATTTTCTCTATTCAATTACCATTAACATTATCGATTATTTCTGTCATGTTAGTAGAAATCGAAAAAGAGATTTATGCAATTCCATTATCATCAATTATTGAAACATCAATTATTCGTTCTTCAGACATTATGAATGCACATAACCAAAAGGTAATTGACTTCCGAGGTAAAGTTGTACCACTTGTATTTTTAGAGGAAATCTTTGAGGTACCAAGTAAAGAGGTACAGGACGATGAATTCCGCTCGGTAGTTATCGTTCGTAAAGGCGAGAAGCTTGCTGGTTTAGTTGTTGATTCATTCATTGGCCAACAAGAAATTGTACTGAAATCATTAGGTAACTATTTAACAAATATCTTTGCAATTTCAGGTGCGACAATTTTAGGTAATGGGAAAGTGGCATTAATCGTAGATTGCAATGCACTGATTAAATAAGGCGGATGAATAAGAGAGGTGTTAACCATGACAAACGCAATTGAACAAGAAAGTATTAAAGTGATTGTTTTCCAATTAGCAGATAAAGAATATGCGATTCCTGTGTCACATGTACAAGGAATTGAAAAGTTAATGCATATTACACGTGTACCGAAAACTGAGAAATATGTAAAAGGTGTTATTAACTTACGTGGTGTTGTTACACCAATTGTCGATTTACGTGAACGTTTTGAATTGCCAATTTCAGAAAATGAAGAAACAACACGTATCATTATTATTTCTTTAGAGGATATGGAAGTCGGCTTTGTTGTAGATTCAGCGAATGATGTGTTAGACATTGCAGCGAATTCAATTGAACCACAACCAGAAGTAGTCGGCTCATTAGGAGAAGAGTTTATTTCTGGTGTAGCAAAATTAGATAAACGTTTATTGATTTTATTGCATTTAGAGAAAGTATTAAATCCACTAAAGTAGGGATGACAAATGGCATATAATCAGAAGATTACATCACTACATTTAGACGTATTAAAAGAAATCGGAAATATTGGTGCTGCGCATGCTGCAACAGCACTTTCTGATTTGCTCGGTAAGAAAATTGATATGCGTGTACCTAAGGTGGAAATGGTGTCATTTAATGACATGATGGAACTTGCAGGGGGATCTGAAAACGTAGTTGTCGGTATTTTCTTACGTATCGAGGGTGATGCGGAAGGTAGTATGTTCTTTATTTTACCAATTGAACAAGCTAATCGTTTTATTCGACGTCTAATTCAGGATGAATCATTCGATTTTAAAAATCCACCAGTTTCAGAATTAGGTTTATCGGCGATGCAAGAAATGGGTAATATTTTATCAGGTTCATATTTATCAGCTTTGTCAGATTTTACGAATTTAAAAATTTACCCGACAGTGCCTGGCTTAAGTGTAGATATGTTTGGTGCAATCATTAGTATTGGCTTAATCGAATTATCACATGTAGGTGATAATGTCATCGTAATTAACACATCCATTTTTGAAGACGGAGTTGAGGATCACGAGACGGTAAGGGGACATTTCTTCTTATTACCAGATCCAGATTCATTTGAAGCTATTTTTAAAGCATTAGGAGTTTCATAGTGCTATGTTAAATAGCGGACAAGTTATAAAGGTCGGAATTGCACAAATGGATGTAGCAAAGCTGCCAAACACTATCAGGACTTCTGGTCTTGGATCTTGTGTAGGCGTTATTTTATACGATGAGTCAAAAAAAATTGCAGGCTTAATACATGTCATGCTACCGGATTCTAATTTAGGAAGAGCAGAGTCAATTAATGTTGCGAAATTTGCCGATACAGGTATTTCCGCAATGATCGATTTATTGAAACTTGAAGGTGTTCAAAAATTTAAACTGAAGGCAAAGATTGCTGGAGGTGCACAAATGTTTCAATTTACGTCAGATAAGAATTCAATGCGTATCGGTCCACGGAATGTAGAGGCAGTAAAACAAGAATTGAAGAAAAACGCCATTCCTTTAATTGCTGAAGATACAGGTGGCAGCAGCGGTAGAACAATTGAATTTGATCCTATGACATCGAAATTACATATTCGAACTGTCAACCAAGGAGTGAGTGAAATATAATGTTTGGTTCAATTTTTTACAACTTATGGGCGGCACTTATGGCATTTTCAGTTTATTTTTTTATGACTTTTCAAAGTTCCTATTCGCCGGTTCGAATTTTAATAGGCTCGTTTGTATCGGCTATTCTAGTGTTTTTAGCTATGTTTCTCGTACGTTATCTTGTGTCGTACATCCTGTATACACCTGAAAGCGAAGAGAATCTAACTGAAAAAGAACTAGATGAAGAAGTACGAGATGAGGATAGTCTTGAAAATAATCAAGAAAAGCAAACTGTGAATTCAACTGTAGAATTCCAAGATGAAAACACAGAAGAGATAGCACAAGTTGTTCGTACAATGATGCATCGAGATGAAGAACAAGTAAATACTTGATAAATATGGGTTGTCTCAATTCTATTTTGAGACAACCTATTTTTATATGGACAAATTTGATGGAGTTTTAGTAAATATTATGCTTGGTAAGTTATGAAATTATCATCGAATTTTGGTACAATATAGGGAAGCATAGCATCGGTTTTAAGAGAGGTGGATTTCATGACACAATTAATTCTAAACGATGAACAAAAACTCTGGAGTAAATGGACTAACGACCGCGATCCAGATGCAGGTGACTTACTCATAAAAAAGTATACTTCTCTTGTGTCTTATCACGTGCAAAGAATTGGTGCTGGTTTACCGAAGAACGTTTCGAGAGATGATTTAATGAGCTTAGGCATGCTAGGTCTATTTGATGCGCTCAATAAATTTGATATTAATCGTGATTTGAAATTTGATACGTACGCATCTTTTCGAGTAAGAGGCGCAATTATTGATGGTTTACGTAAAGAGGATTGGCTCCCAAGGTCTGCACGGGAGAAAGCGAAAAAATTAGATGCCCAAATTGAACATTTGGAACAGAAATATATGCGCCATGTGACACCTGAAGAACTTGCTGAACATATGGAATTGCCGGTTGATGAAGTTTATCAAACGGTACAAGAACATTTTTTTTCGAATGTACTCTCCATCAATGAGCAACAGGATCAGGAAGAAGCAGAAGGAAAAGCATTTGTTATTCGAGATGATACTACAAAGACACCCGAACATGTTGTCGTGAAGTCTGAGCTGCTCGGTGATTTAGCAGCCAATATTCAAAAACTAAATGAAAAAGAGCAACTCGTATTAAGCTTATTTTACACCGAAGAAATGACATTAACTGAAATAGGGGAACTGTTAGAACTGTCAACTTCTCGTATCTCTCAAATTCACTCAAAAGCTTTATTAAAGTTACGTAAGCTATTAGCCACTGAAATGATTAATAGTTAAGTATTGAATGAGTCAGTGCACTAGGGGGAGGGATTTTCGTGAGTTTAAAGGGTGTAGAGTTACAAATTGCAATACCGAAAACGTTTGAAGCAGGTAAAATGGCTGATCAGGCACAGCAACAAGCTTTAGCTCAACAAGCAAATGCAAATGAGGCATTGAAAAAGGAAATAGAGCGCAAGCAGAAAATCGTGAATACCTCAGAAGGTATGGATGAAATTAGTGAAGAAGAAGAAGCCGGTGCTGAGTACATACATGGTACTCGGAAAAAGAAGAAAAATAGTGACGAAAAACCAGAGAAGCAAGCTCAGCATCCGTTTAAAGGAAATTTCGTGGACTTTAGTGGATAGGAGTATAACATGACAACCATATTAATCGCAGTGCTGTTTGTATTACAACTTTTGTCGTTTTATGCCATTATCATTTTGAATACAAAGCTTGCAAAATTCAAAGATTTAGAGAAAAAGCAAGAGCGTTTAATGCGTGAGATGGATGATACAATCAGTGTGTATTTAGCGGAAATGAAGGATGAAAACAATCGTCTGATTAGCGAACTGCAAATGGTACCAAAACAACAGGCAGTTGTAGCATCACGTCCAAAAGAACAAGATGAACAGCATAGAGAACTAGAAACACAACAACCAACAGCTGAGATATCCTCTAAAGAAGTAAATAGAACTGATATTGAGGTTGAGCCACGTGTTTTTGTTCCGAAAAATATCGCGGTAAACGCCTATAGCCGCCAACAACATGCAACCAATAATACAGCAAAACAGGGTTCTTCTGTAGCGACACTAGATGCACTAATCGAAGAAGAACAATTAGAGCCTACCTTTGAAGAACAAGTCATACTGTTGTCGAAACAAGGGAAAACTGTCGAGGGAATTGCCAAGCAACTTCAAAAAGGAAAAACAGAAATCGAGCTTTTATTGAAATTTCATAGCTAAAATAGTTGCGGATGTGCATGTCCTATGTTATATTAGCAAATGGTGTTATCACTACACACGCATTTTGATGTAGTAAGTGGTGCTCTGATAATCAGGGTAGCTTGTTGCAGACGATAAATGCGGAGGAAAAAAACCAAACATTCTAGGAGGAAATTCACATGTCAGTAATTTCTATGAAACAATTACTTGAAGCTGGTGTACATTTCGGTCACCAAACTCGTCGTTGGAACCCAAAAATGAAGAAATTTATCTTCGTTGAGCGTAACGGGATCTACATCATCGACTTACAAAAAACTGTTAAAAAATTAGAGGAAGCTTACGACTTCATGCGTCAAGTTGGTCAAGACGGTGGTAAAGTTCTTTTCGTTGGTACGAAAAAACAAGCACAAGAAGCGATCAAAGACGAAGCTGAACGTTCTGGCAACTACTACATCAACCAACGTTGGTTAGGTGGTACTCTTACTAACTTCGGTACTATTCAAAAACGTGTTGCACGTATGAAAGCTATCGAAAAAATGGAAGAAGAAGGAACTTTCGAAGTTCTTCCTAAAAAAGAAGTAATCCAACTTAAAAAAGAACACGAACGTCTAGTTAAATTCTTAGGCGGTATCCGTGATATGCACAATCTTCCAGACGTTATGTTCGTGGTTGACCCACGTAAAGAACGTATCGCTGTTGCTGAAGCTCGCAAATTAAACATCCCTCTAGTAGGAATTGTTGATACAAACTGTGATCCAGATGAAATCGACTACGTAATCCCTGCAAATGACGATGCTATCCGCGCTGTTAAACTTTTAACTGCTAAAATGGCTGACGCATTAATCGAGTCAAAACAAGGTGAAGAAGAAGCTCCTGCAACTGAAGCAGCTGCTGAGTAATTCACGTTAACAAAAAGGTGATAAGTGGATCAAACCCCTTATCACCTTTTTTAGAACTTATATCTAATATTTCAATTTATTTTCAACCAACTAAGGAGGAAACACTAAATGGCAAACATTACTGCACAATTAGTAAAAGAATTACGCGAAAAAACTGGCGCTGGTATGATGGATTGTAAAAAAGCGTTAGTACAAACTGAAGGCGACATTGAAGCTGCAATCGACTTCTTACGTGAAAAAGGTCTTTCATCAGCTGCAAAGAAATCTGATCGTATCGCTGCTGAAGGTACAACTTTCATTTTAACTCAAGGTAACGAAGCTATTTTACTTGAAGTAAATGCTGAAACTGACTTTGTAGCTAAAAACGAAAAATTCGTAGTATTAGTTGAAGAACTTGCTGCACAATTACTAGCTGCTAAACCAGCAACTGTTGAAGCGGCTCTTGAGCTTGCAAATGCTGAAGGCGTAAAAATTGTTGACCAAATCTCAACTGCTGTTGCGACAATCGGTGAAAAAATTAGCCTACGTCGTTTTGAAATTAAAACAAAAACTGATGCAGACGCATTCGGTTCTTACCTACACATGGGTGGACGTATTGGTGTATTAGTAGTTCTTGAAGGTTCTACTGATGAAGCTGCTGCAAAAGACGTAGCAATGCACATCGCTGCTATTAACCCAACTTACGTTTCTCGTGACGAAGTTTCTGCTGATGAAGTTGAAAAAGAGCGTAAAGTGTTAACAGAACAAGCTCTTAACGAAGGTAAACCAGAAAACATCGTAGCGAAAATGGTAGAAGGTCGTCTTGGTAAATACTTCGAAGACGTTTGCTTACTTGACCAAACTTTCGTTAAAAACCCAGATCAAAAAGTACGTACTTTCGTAGAAGCAACAGGCGGTAAAGTAACTGGATTCGTACGTTACGCTGTTGGTGAAGGTATCGAAAAACGTGAAGATAACTTCGCTGAAGAAGTTATGAACCAAGTTAAAGGTAACTAATTAGCCTAATAAAATAATTTCTAGATAAAAAATGGGGAACACAACATAGCGTGTTCCCTATTTTTCAGGAAAATAATAGAATATCATTCTGGGCATGTCATAATCTAGACGTAAATACGCCGAGGTAAATTAGATTATTCGATTTTTCTACAACTAGCAATTGTTGTTATATACTATAATGAATAAAGAATAGTAATGCTTTTAAATAAATGTCTGACGGAGGTTTACATGGGTATGCCACAATATAAACGAGTAGTCATAAAACTAAGTGGTGAAGCGTTGGCTGGTGAAGCTGGCTTTGGTTTATCACCAAAAATTATCAAGTCTGTTGCAGAAGAAGTAAAGGAAGTAGTAGATCTTGATGTAGAAGTTGCTGTTGTTGTTGGTGGCGGTAACATTTGGCGCGGAAAAATCGGTAGTGAAATGGGTATGGACCGTGCGGCAGCAGACTATATGGGCATGCTTGCAACAGTTATGAACTCACTAGCATTACAAGATGCTCTTGAAAAATTAGGTATTGAAACAAGAGTTCAATCTTCTATCGTAATGACGCAAGTAGCGGAACCATATATTCGCCGTAAAGCAGTTCGTCATTTAGAGAAAAAACGCGTAGTGATTTTCGCGGCAGGTACTGGTAACCCATTCTTCTCTACAGATACAACTGCGGCATTACGTGCAGCTGAAATCGATGCAGACGCTATTTTAATGGCAAAAAATAATGTGGACGGTGTCTATTCTGCAGATCCACGAGTAGATGCAACTGCTGTGAAATATGATACACTCACATACTTAGATGTTATTCAACAAGGTTTGCAAGTAATGGATTCCACGGCTTCAACTTTATGTATGGATAACGATATTCCGTTAATTGTCTTCTCGATTACGGAAGAAGGTAATATTAAACGTGCCGTGCAAGGCGAAAAAATTGGAACAGTTGTTAGGAGGAACTTATAATGGCTAAACAAGTAATTGAACAAGCTAAAGATAAAATGAACAAATCGATTGCTGCTTTTTCTCGTGAATTAGCATCAATCCGTGCAGGTCGTGCGAATGCATCTCTATTAGATCGCATCACTGTAGATTATTATGGTGCCCCAACACCAATTAACCAACTTGCGGGGGTTGCTGTACCAGAAGCGCGCCTTCTTGTTGTTACACCATATGACAAAACGGTTTTAGGCGAAATCGAAAAAGCAATTATGAAATCGGATATTGGCATTACACCAACAAATGATGGTACTGTAATCCGTTTAATGATTCCTGCTTTAACAGAAGAACGTCGTAAAGACCTTGTTAAACAAGTGAAAAAAGAAGCTGAAGATGCAAAAATCGCTGTGCGTAATGTACGCCGTGATGCAAATGACGATCTGAAAAAACTTGAAAAAGCTGGCGAAATCACAGAAGATGATTTACGTGGTTTTGGTGAAGATATTCAAAAGTTAACAGATGAGTTCATCGTGAAAGTAGATCAAGTAACGAAAGAGAAAGAAAAAGAAATTTTAGACGTGTAAGCTGACGCTCTACAATTCTATGATGGAACTTTTTGATGAGATGAAGGCGTCCTATATATTACAGGACGTCTTTTCTTTTTTTATCTTCAATCAACAAAAGGTGTCGTGTACCGAAAGCACAGCGACAGGTACAGAAAAAGCCTGCTGATTGAAGATAAAGCCTCCGGCGGATGTCACAGATTTTGAAAGGAGTTAATTGTGCAAGCACAATTCAAAATCTGGACGCAATTACGCTGAGGCGTAATTGATACTATTCGTTTGTTCTAATCGAGAGGATAAGCGCATAGTCAATTTAAAGGGAAAAAAAAGACAAAGAGGCATTATGTTTGTTATTATAAATAAGTATACGTCCGATTAGTTGTAGTGGGGGAGTTAGTATGTTTAAAAAGCTATTAGGAAAACAAATAAATATAGATACACTATCATTGGAGGAACGTGTTGCTCTTTCTAAAAGCGAGCCAATTCCTGCCCATGTAGCGATTATAATGGACGGAAACGGACGTTGGGCAAAAAAACGTGCGATGCCACGTGTTGCTGGGCATCATGAAGGTATGAAGACAGTACGCAAGGTGACAAGATTTGCATCTGACCTAGGCATTAAAGTGCTAACGGTTTATGCGTTCTCGACAGAAAATTGGAAACGACCAAAAGCAGAAATCGATTTTTTAATGCGCCTGCCGGTTGAGTTTTTAGGCTCTTTCTTACCTGAAATGATGGAACGCAATGTACGAGTAGAAATGATTGGTGATCCATCGCTGCTTCCGAAGCATACACAAACTGCATTATTCGAGGCAATGGAAGAAACAAAACATAATACGGGTCTCATATTAAATTTCGCTTTAAATTACGGTAGTCGTTCCGAAATGGTGAGTGCTATGAAAAACATTATGCAAAAAGTACAAGATGGACAGTTACTAATTGATGAAATTGATGAAGAGTGTATGACATCACATTTAATGACTGCTCATTTACCAGAACCAGACTTGTTAATTCGTACAAGCGGTGAAGTAAGACTGAGTAACTTTATGTTATGGCAACTTGCCTATACTGAATTTTGGTTCACAGATACATTGTGGCCCGATTTTAGTGAGAAGACCTTATTGGAAGCGGTTGAGAACTATCAAAAACGTAATCGTCGTTACGGTGGGTTGAAGGGAGAAGAAACAACTTGAAACAACGAATCATTACAGCAATTATTGCAGCGGCACTTTTTATCCCGTTTGTGATTTATGGGAAGGTGCCATTTACATTACTTGTATTAGCAATGGCTGTAGTTGGCTTTTATGAAATATTGAAAATGAAAGGTATTTCTATTTTTTCTATACCTGGTGTGATTGGGTTACTTACATTAGTATTGCTTGTAATCCCGAGAGATTGGGCAGGTGAAGTAGTACAAATTATTGGTTATTCTTCGATCTTAATGGTCGTATATGGCTTGATGATGTTATTACTGATTTATGTCGTACTCGTAAAGAATAAAATTACGTTTGATGAAGTAGGCTTTATATTATTAGGTGCTTTTTATGTTGGTATGGGTTTCCATTACTTAATCGAAACACGTAACAATGGTTTAGAGTTTGTTGTATATTGCTTATTAGTCGTATGGACAACGGATTCTGGTGCCTATTTTGTTGGTCGTAAATTTGGGAAGAACAAGTTATGGCCAGAAATTTCACCAAAGAAAACGGTGGAAGGTTTTGTCGGCGGTATTGTAATTGCAGTGATTTTCGCTATCGGTATGCAAATAATTTATCCATTTATGAACGGTTATGTTTCGCTAATTCTCATTACGATAGTTGCTTCTATCATTGGGCAGATGGGCGATTTAGTGGAATCAGCGATTAAACGTCATTATGGCGTAAAAGATTCAGGAACTATTTTACCAGGTCATGGTGGGATTTTAGATCGCTTTGATAGTTTATTATTCGTGGTACCATTATTACACTTTTTATACCTTTTCGGTAACTAAGAAAAGTGCTATAGCGCTTCCATAACCTGTATGCTCATTAAATGTATTCATGCGAGGATAGCGCTTTAGTCTAGACATAAGAGGGGACAATTTGTTGTGAAAAAAATTAGTTTATTAGGAGCAACAGGCTCTATTGGGTGGCAGACTTTCGATATTTTAAAAGAGCAGTCAGAAGAGTTTCAATTAGTTGCCTTTTCTTCTGGTAGAAATATTGAAAAAACACGTGAGATAATTAATGTGCTGAAGCCGGAGCTTGTATCTGTGCAGTTTGAGGAAGATGCACATGCCCTGCAAAAGGATTATCCGAACATTCACTTCACTTTTGGTGCAAAAGGGCTTATAGAAGTCGCTACGCATCCAGATTCAACGGTGCTTGTAAATGCTGTACTTGGCAGTGTTGGTTTAGAATCGACACTTGCTGCGATTCGTATGGGCAAAACAATTGCTATTGCAAATAAAGAGACACTTGTCACAGCTGGACATTTAGTCATGGCGGAGGCAAAAAAATATAATGCACCAATTTTGCCGGTAGATAGTGAGCATTCAGCAATATTCCAATCGATGAATGGTGAGAATCCAAAAAATATTGAGCGGTTGATTATTACAGCTTCAGGTGGTAGCTTTCGTGATAGAACACGTGATGAACTAAAAGCTGTAACTGTGGCAGATGCACTTAATCATCCAAACTGGTCGATGGGTGCGAAAATCACAATTGATTCGGCAACAATGATGAATAAAGGGTTAGAAGTCATTGAAGCGCATGTATTATTTGATATGCCTTACGATAAAATTGATGTACTTTTGCATAGAGAAAGTATTATTCACTCACTAGTTGAGTATCATGATACTAGTGTCATTGCTCAGCTTGGTACACCGGACATGCGTGTGCCGATTCAATATGCACTTAGTTATCCAGATCGTATCCCACTACATAACGGTCAGCGACTTAATTTAGCACAAATTGGTCAGCTCCATTTTAAAGAGATGGACTTTGAACGTTATCCGGCATTACGTTTAGCTTACGAGGCTGGACGTATGGGTGGTACCATTCTAACAGCGATGAATGCAGCAAATGAAGCGGCAGTTGCGGCATTTTTACAAGGGAAAATTACTTTCCTTGAAATTGATGAAACAATTGAGCGTGTGATGCAGGCACATAACAATATTTTAGTGCCAGATTTGCAGGAGATTTTACATGTAGATAGTGAGACAAGGAAAACAGTGTTGGGCATGGTAAAATAACGTAAGAAACGCGTCATCAACTATTCGCTATTGAAGGTGGGGTATTATGCAAACAGCTATTGCATTTATTTTAATATTTGGCTTGCTCGTCTTCATCCATGAGCTTGGCCACTTCCTGTTCGCTAAACGTGCAGGGATTATGGTAAGAGAATTTGCTATTGGTATGGGACCAAAAATTTTCGCCATGACAAAAGGTGAAACACTCTATACATTACGTTTACTACCGATTGGTGGGTATGTAAGTATGGCTGGACAAGATATAGATAGCACGGAATTACAACCAGGCTATCGTGTCGGGCTTATTATTAATGAGGATAATCTGGTTAAAAAAATTATTTTTAACCAAAATAATAGACAATTACCAGATCTACTTTTTTTAGAAGTGGAACGTGCTGATTTAGAGCGTGATTTGTTTATTGAAGGTTATGATGAAGAAGAGCAACTAGTACGCTATAATGTGTCGAGAGATTGCGTGCTTGTAGAAAATGGTAGAGAAACGATTATTGCGCCGTATGATCGTCAATTCAATGGGAAATCAGTTGGTCAACGTTCGATGACGATTTTTGCAGGTCCCTTGTTTAACTTTATACTAGCGTTTTTCATTTATTTGCTAATAGGGTTATTAAATGGTGTTCCTACGTACGAACCAATCATTACGGAAGTCGTTAAAAATGACCCAGCAGCACAAGCAGGTATGGTTGCAGGTGATAAGGTGACAGCGATAGATGGACAAGTGGTTGAAAAGTGGCAGGATTTAGCTGGAATTGTGCAAGAAAGCGCTGGCGAAACGATTAATGTAACTGTTGAACGAAATGGACAAACAGAAAATTTAACGATGCTGGTGAAAGAGGTCACATTAGAAGGCGAGGAATATGGCCAAATTGGTGTTTTATATGAAAGTCCACGTGAATTTAATCCGTTAAAAGCTATTGTCTACAGTGGACAGAATGTTTACGATATGACGATTCGTATATTTGAATTACTAGGTCAGTTAGTTACAGGTCAATTAACAATTGACGCGCTATCAGGACCGGTAGGTATTTACAAAACGACTGAGGAAGTAGCGCAACACGGTATTTTCGTTCTAATGAACTTTGCTGCAATGCTAAGCATTAACCTTGGAATTATGAACTTATTGCCACTACCAGCACTTGATGGTGGGCGATTATTATTCTTTGGTTATGAAGCAGTAAGAGGCAGACCGATTGATCGACAAAAAGAGGGCATGATTCATTTTGTTGGGATTGTGCTACTCATGATCTTAATGGTAGTTGTCACATGGAACGATATTCAACGATTTTTCTTCTAGTGTAAAAATAGCTTTGGGCGTGTATGATTCCAATCATTGCGTTCAAAGCTAAATTTGATTATGCTAGAGTATGAACTTAATTTAACTTCCTTCAGCAGAAGTCTCTCACTTTTATAAATGAAATGAGTGCTAAGCGCATTTATCATTTAGTAGAGATACGAACATATGCAGAAGGAAGTTAAGCCCCCGGCGGATGTCATGGATTTTGAAAGGATTTGAAGGGTGTTAGCCTAAGTACGTCGCATCCTTGCGACAACGGCTAACTGACCTGCGTCACGCAGGCCTAAGCACAATTCAAAATCCAGACGCATTGTTTATCTGCGCGAAAGCGAAGTGTAACGAAGCGTCAGCGGCAATTACGCCGAGGCGAAATTGATAAAAAGGTGGAACACTTAATGAAGCAAAGTAAAACTTTAATCCCAACGCTACGTGAAGTACCTGCAGATGCTGATGTAAAATCACACAAGCAATTACTACGTGCAGGGTTTATCCGTCAAAATGCAAGCGGAATTTATTCATATTTACCACTCGCTAAACGTGTATTAACAAAAATCGAAAATATTATTCGTGAAGAGATGGAAGCTGTTAATTCCATTGAATTATTAATGCCTGCTTTACAATCGGCAGAGCTATGGCAGGAATCTGGTCGTTGGGAAAAATACGGTCATGAACTTATGCGTTTAAAAGACCGTAATAACCGTGACTTCGCATTAGGTCCAACACATGAAGAAGTAATTACAACATTAGTACGTGATGAAATTAAATCTTACAAAAAATTACCTTTAACACTGTATCAAATCCAAACAAAATTCCGTGATGAAAAACGTCCACGTTTTGGCTTATTACGTGGCCGTGAATTCATTATGAAAGATGCTTATTCATTCCACGCTACTCGTGAAAGCTTAGACGAAACATATGATGATATGTACCGAGCGTATTCAAATATCTTCTCTCGTCTTGGGTTAAACTATCGTGCAGTAATTGCTGACGCGGGTTCAATTGGTGGTAAAGGTACACATGAATTCATGGTGCTTTCTGAAATTGGTGAAGATACGATTGCTTACTCAGACACATCTGACTATGCTGCAAATATTGAAATGGCGGAAGTAATCACTGAATACAAAACACCTGATGCTCCATTAAAAGAGCTTGAAAAAGTATCGACGCCAGACCAAAAGACAATCGAAGAAGTATCTGCTTTCTTAAATGTAGATGCGGCGAATGTTATTAAATCATTAGTGTTTGATGTAGATGGCGAATTAGTCGTTGTACTTGCTCGTGGTGATCACGAAATCAATGATATTAAATTGAAAAATGCACTAGAAGCTGATTCAGTTGAGCTTGCAAGCGAAGCAGCAATTCGCGACTTACTAGGTTGTGGTGTAGGCTCAATTGGACCTGTGAAATTACCAGTAGACGTTAAAGTTATAGCAGATAAAGCGATTAAATCTATTAGTAACGGTGTTGCTGGTGCAAACGAAGACGGCTATCACTTCGTGAACGTTAATCCAGAACGTGACTTTGCTGTGAATGATTACTTGGATATTCGTTTTATTCAAGAGGGTGATCCTTCTCCAGATGGACAAGGCATCGTCAAATTTGCAGAAGGAATTGAGGTTGGACACATTTTCAAATTAGGCACAACTTACTCTGCAAAAATGAATGGTACGTTTTTAGATGAGCAAGGAAAAGCGCAACCATTCATTATGGGTTGCTATGGTATTGGGGTGTCTCGTATTTTAGCAGCGGTTGCTGAACATTTCCAAGACGATAATGGCTTCACTTGGCCAACACAATTAGCACCGTACGATATTCATGTTGTACCTGTTAATACGAAGGACGAAGCACAAGTAGGCTTAGCTGAAGAGTTATATGGCTTACTAAAATCTTATCGCTATGATGTACTATTGGATGACCGAGTTGAGCGTGCGGGGGTTAAGTTTGCGGATGCAGATTTAATCGGCTTACCAGTCCGTGTAACAGTTGGTAAAAAGGCATCTGAAGGCATTGTAGAAGTGAAAATTCGTCAAACTGGCGAAACATTTGAATGGAAAAAAGAAGAGATCATTGATCACTTGAACGAATTTTTCCGTAAAAACTAATACTTCATGGAAGGAAGGTACACATAGAGGTACTTTCCTTTCTTTTTCGATACTTGATCTGAATTATATAGAAAGTAGGTGTCACCCAGTTGGAACAGCAACAAGAAGCAAGGCTTAGATTTCAAATGCTCTTGCAGCAGCTAGAGTTAACAGATGATGTCTATATGTCCTTTTTCGAAGGGGGAGAATTATCACGTTTAACAGTCCATAAAAAAAATAGACTGTGGAATTTTACCATCACACTTCGTGATATATTACCCTTCCCTCTTTATCAGTTATTTCGCACGCATTTAGCTGAAAAATTTGCAGCTATTGCACAAATTAATATTACGTTTGAAACGATTGAAAAAACAGTAACAGAAGAGCTTATTCAAGCGTACTGGTTAACCGTTGTTGAGCAGATTGACGATATGGCACCGACTTTGAAAAGTGGTCTTATATCGCAAACTCCAGGCTGGAATGGGCAGAAAATAACACTTTCTTGTATGCAAGAGATGGAGTTAATGATGCTCAAAACGAAGTATGCGGAAAAGCTTTCGGCAAGTTACGGGCAATTTGGTTTCCCTCCCATTGCGATGGATTTTATCCTACAAGAAGAAACGGATGAAATGCGTGCGGCACAAGAAGCCTTTGTAGAGCAAAAACGCTTAGAGGAAATTGCACTTGCACAGCAAGCGATGGCGGATTTCCAAAAACGCGAGCAAGAGAAGAAAGAAAATCCTGCAATTGCATCTCTTGGCGACCGCCCACTTCAGCTTGGTATGCACATTAAAGACGATGAAATCATGGAAATTAAGCGTATTGTAGAAGAAGAGCGTCGTGTTATTATCGAGGGCTTTGTATTCGATGCGGAAATTAAAGAGCTGAAAAGTGGTCGTTCTTTATTACAAATAAAGATTACCGATTATACAGATTCTATCGTCGTGAAAATGTTCTCACGTGATAATGATGATGCTACACTCATGCAACATTTGAAAAAAGGCATGTGGGTGAAAGTACGAGGCTCTGTCCAAACTGATACGTTTATCCGCGATTTAATCGTAATGGCGAATGACATCAACGAAATTAGAAAAGAAACTCGCCAAGATTTAGCACCTAAAGGCGAAAAGCGTGTAGAACTGCATTTGCATACACCGATGAGTCAAATGGATGCTGTTACACCAGTAGACCGACTAGTAGCTCAAGCGGCGAAGTGGGGGCATCCGGCTGTCGCTATTACTGATCATGCGGTCGTGCAATCTTTCCCTGACGCGTATGCAGCCGGAAAAAAACATGGCATTAAGGTCATTTACGGTTTAGAGGCGTATTTAGTGAATGATGGCGTTCCAATAGCTTATGCCCCGCAGCACCGCTCCTTAGAAGATACGACATATGTAGTCTTTGACGTGGAAACGACAGGACTTTCTACAGCATACGATACGATTATTGAGCTTGCTGCTGTCAAAATTCAAGGTGGGCATGTCATCGATAAATACGAAAGTTTTGCAAACCCACATCATGCCCTTTCAGCAACAACAATTGAATTGACAGGAATCACAGATGATATGGTGCGTAACGCGCCGGAAGTCGAGCAAGTGATTAAGGAATTCCATGCATTTATAGGTGATGCGATTGTAGTGGCACATAATGCATCGTTTGATATGGGCTTCTTGTATACCGGCTATAGAAAATTTGGCTTAGAAGGTGTCGTTCATCCAGTTATTGATACATTAGAGCTTGCACGATTACTACACCCAACGATGAAAAATCACCGTTTAAATACGCTTTGTAAAAAATTCGGTATCGAATTAACGCAACATCACCGAGCTATTTATGATACAGAGGCGACGGGGTATCTATTACAGCACTTATTAAAAGAAGCGGATGAAATGGGCATCAAGTATCACGATGACTTTAATAAGCATATTGGCGGTGGCGATGCTTATAAAAAGGCTCGACCAATGCACTGTACAATTTTAGCAGTTAATAATGATGGCCTGAAAAACTTATTTAAAATAGTAACCCATGCGCACACAAAGTCATTTTACCGTGTGCCTCGTGTCACGCGTTCTACGTTAGAAATGTACCGTGAAGGGCTAATTATTGGATCTGGCTGTGATAAAGGTGAAGTATTTGAAACGATGATGCAAAAATCACCTGAAGAAGCTGAAAAGGTAGCGGAGTTTTATGATTATATTGAAGTTCATCCAAAACCAGTCTACGCACATTTAATCGAGCGTAATATCGTGCGAGATGAATGGACGATTGAAGATATTATTCGTAAACTTGTGAAACTTGGGAAGAAACTAGATAAACCTGTTGTCGCAACGGGGAATGTTCATTATTTAGATCCGAATGATGGCATGTTTAGACAAATTCTAATTGGTTCACAAGGTGGCGCAAATATTTTAAATAAATCAAAGTTGCCAGAGGTGCATTTTAGAACGACGGATGAAATGCTTGCGGAGTTCGACTTTTTAGGGCCAGATATTGCAAAGGAAATCGTTGTCACGAATACGCAAAAGGTCGCAGAGATGATTGGTGATGTGAAGCCGATTAAAGACGATTTATATACACCAAAAATCGAAGGCTCTGATGATGAAGTTACGAATTTAACTTATGAAATGGCGCGCGATATTTACGGTGATGAATTGCCGGAAATCGTTAAAGCACGTATTGAAAAAGAGCTAAAGTCGATTTTAGGGCATGGATTCGGGGTAATTTATTTAATTTCTGCCAAGCTGGTGAAAAAATCATTAGCAGACGGCTATTTGGTAGGTTCACGTGGCTCGGTTGGATCATCACTTGTAGCAACCTTTATGGAGATTACGGAAGTAAATCCATTGCCACCACATTATATCTGCCCGAATTGTAAACACTCGGAGTTCTTCGATGATGGTTCGGTAAGTTCAGGCTATGACTTGCCAAATAAGGACTGTACAGAGTGTGGCACACCGTACAAAAAAGATGGACAAGATATTCCGTTCGAAACATTCTTAGGCTTTAAAGGGGATAAAGTTCCCGATATCGATTTAAACTTCTCCGGTGAATATCAACCGCAGGCACATAACTATACAAAGGTGTTGTTCGGGGAAGATTACGTATTCCGTGCAGGAACAATAGGTACGGTTGCAGAGAAAACAGCTTATGGTTATGTAAAAGGTTATGCAAATGATCATAATTTACATTTCCGAGGTGCTGAGGTAGACCGACTAGTACAGGGTTGTACTGGCGTTAAACGTACGTCAGGGCAGCATCCAGGTGGGATTATCGTAGTGCCAGATTATATGGATATTTTTGATTTCTCACCTGTACAATTCCCGGCGGATGCACAGGATTCGGAGTGGCGTACAACACATTTTGATTTCCACTCTATTCACGATAATATTTTAAAACTCGATATTCTTGGGCACGATGATCCGACCGTGATTCGTATGCTTCAGGATTTATCCGGTATTGATCCGAAAACGATACCGACAGATGATCCGTTCGTGATGAAAATCTTCAGTTCACCTGAATCACTTGGCGTGACTGAAAAGCAAATTGGCTGTAAAACAGGAACACTTGGTATCCCTGAGTTTGGGACACGTTTTGTGCGCCAAATGTTAGAGGATACGAAGCCATCGACTTTCTCAGAGCTTGTGCAAATTTCTGGACTATCGCATGGAACCGATGTTTGGCTAGGTAATGCACAAGAGCTAATTCATAATGGTACATGTGTATTAAAAGAAGTAATTGGCTGTCGTGATGATATTATGGTGTATTTAATATATCAAGGGCTTGAACCATCACTGGCTTTCAAAATTATGGAGTCAGTACGTAAAGGGAAAGGCTTATCAGACGAGTTTGAAGCAGAAATGCTGGCAAATAAAGTTCCTGGTTGGTATATCGATTCATGTAAAAAGATAAAATACATGTTCCCGAAAGCCCATGCCGCTGCATACGTGTTAATGGCCGTACGTATTGCATGGTTTAAGGTACACTTCCCAATTTTATATTACGCAGCATATTTCACAGTTCGTGCGGACGATTTTGATTTAATCGCGATGACACAAGGCTCACAGATGATTCGTTCTAAAATTGACGAAATCAATATAAAAGGCTTGGAGGCATCGACGAAAGAGAAAAACTTGCTGACTGTGTTGGAATTAGCGCTTGAAATGTGTGAGCGTGGCATGAGCTTCCAAAAAGTTGATTTGTATCGTTCACAGGCAAGTGAGTTTATTATTGATGGAAACACTTTAATACCACCGTTTGATGCGATTCCTGGTCTTGGTACCAACGTTGCCAAAACGATTGTAGCTGCGCGTGAAGATGGAGAGTTTTTATCGAAAGAAGACTTACAGCAACGTGGCCGTGTTTCTAAAACTTTAATTGAGTATATGGATCAGCTGGGTTGCTTAGAGGGAATGCCAGATGCTAATCAGTTATCTCTGTTTTAAGCATGATTTTTCTTTGTTTTAAAAGTTGATGAACTTCATAAATTAGGAAGTTTGCAAATTTACGTAATCTGTGCTATTCTTATGGTAATAATTTGTTGATAGTTTTCCAGCAAAAGAGTGGGGCATTCCCGCTCTTTTCTGTTGTTATAACGTACAAAAACAAATTTTTTGAGACTAACAGCTGGTAAGACCGTCAAATTTCACCAAAATTATTGGTGAAATTTGTGTTTTATTATGCCAGAAATTGAAGAATGTCAGGAGGATACTATGAGCAAAGTACCATCTGTAATTGAAGAACTTGTTACACCAATCGTTGAAGAATTAAACCTCGAATTAGTGAATGTCGAGTTTGTTAAAGAGGGACGTGACTGGTTTTTACGTGTTTATGTGGATACACCTGAGGGTGGAATTGACATTAGCCAATGCGCTCAAGTGAGTGAACGATTAAGTTTACTATTGGATGAAAAAGATCCAATTACACAAAACTATTATTTAGAAGTATCGTCACCTGGGGCAGAACGCCCATTAAAAAAAGATACAGACTTTGAAAAAGCAATTGGGAAGTTTATTTATGTGAAAACATATGAGCCCATTAAGGACATGAAAGAATTCCTAGGCTACTTAACTTCGTATGATGAACATACATTAGTGATGGATGTGCGTATTAAAACGCGCAAAATTACTGTGACAATTGAACAAAAGGAAATCGCATTGGCTCGACTTGCCATTGATTTTTCAGCATAATGCATATTTAGGAGTGAAAATAAAATGAGTAGTGATTTGTTAGATGCGCTAACTGCGCTAGAAGAACAAAAGGGAATTTCAAGAGATGTGTTAATCGAAGCAATTGAAGCTGCTTTAGTAACAGCTTATAAGCGTAACTTTAACCAAGCTCAAAATGTTCGTGTAGACTTAAACTTAGACAAAGGCTCAATGCGTGTGTTCTCACGTAAAGATGTTGTTGAAGAAGTAGAAGACGATCGCTTACAAATCTCTCTTGAAGATGCTAAGGCAATCAATCCGGCATACGAACTTGAAGACATTGTGGAGCAAGAAGTAACACCTCGTAACTTCGGGCGTATCGCTGCACAAACTGCTAAACAAGTTGTAACACAACGCGTACGTGAAGCTGAACGTGGTATAATTTATGAGCAGTATGTAGACCGTGAAGACGATATCGTAACAGGTGTTGTAGAACGTCTAGATGCACGTAACATTTACGTTGGACTTGGGAAAGTGGAAGCAGCATTACCACAAAATGAACAAATTCAAGGTGAAACATATAACCCACACGATCGTATTAAAGTATATATTACTAAAGTAGAGCGTACGACACGTGGTCCACAAGTGATCGTGTCTCGTACACACCCTGGTTTACTTCGTCGTCTATTTGAAATGGAAGTACCTGAAATTTACGAAGGCATCGTAGAGATTAAATCGATTGCTCGTGAGGCAGGAGATCGTTCTAAAATCTCTGTATTCGCACATAACGAGGAAGTTGATCCAGTGGGTTCATGTGTAGGTGCAAAAGGTGCGCGTGTGCAAACAATCGTCAACGAATTAAATGGCGAAAAAATCGACATTGTTGAGTGGTCAGAAGATCCAGTTGTGTTTGTAGCGAATGCACTTAGCCCTTCTAAGGTATTAGATGTGCAAGTAAATGAAGAAGAAAAATCAACAACTGTTGTCGTACCAGACTATCAATTATCATTAGCAATTGGTAAACGCGGTCAAAATGCTCGCTTAGCTGCCAAACTTACTGGCTGGAAAATTGATATTAAAAGCGAAACAGATGCACGTGAGTTAGGTATTTACCCATCTGCTACAAGTACATTCGTATTAGCTGAAGATGAAGAAAGCGACTACGAAGATGTAGCAGTCGACTTATATCAAGACGACGAAGAATAAGAAAGAAAACCAATGCTAGTAGGCGAAAAAAGTAAATATTCTTTTGAATTGGATTTTCGTCTAGCTTCAAGCGCTACACCCTCGAGGTCGCTTCACCTCTTCGGTCGGAGAAAAAATGTCTCCCTAGTAAGAGGCTCTAGCGTTTGTCAGGTGCGAACTGGCGCTTTCAGCATTTGTTTTTCATAAGGGAAGGTGATTCTTATGTCGATTAACAGAAAAGTGCCTCTTCGAAAATGTGTAGCAACTGGAGACATGCTACCGAAAAAAGAAATGATTCGTGTTGTTCGTTCGAAAGAGGGCGAAGTAAGCGTCGATGTTACAGGGAAAAAGCCTGGGCGTGGCGCGTATGTTTCAAAGTCAGAACAAGCGGTTGACATCGCACGTAAGAAAAATGTTTTAGGGTATCAACTTGATGTGAAAATTCCTGATGAAATTTATGAAGAACTATTGACATTAATCCGTAGGGAGTCAATTTTATGACGAATCAAGCAGTTTTTAATTTGCTTGGCATTGCGGCGAGAGCACGCAAAGTCACTTCAGGAGAAGAGTTAGTAGTTAGAGAAGTCAGGAACGGTAATGCTAAAATAGTACTGCTTGCAAATGATGCTTCTAAAAACTCTAGCAAAAAAATTCAAGATAAATGCACGTATTACAACGTTGAGTATCATGTGATTGGCGATCGTTATGATTTAGGACATGCTACAGGTAAAGAGGCCCGCGTGGCTTTAGCTATTACCGACCAAGGTTTTGCAAGCAAATTGTCTAGTCTACTCAACGAAAAATAATCGGGGGTGAGCAGATGACCAAAATTAGAGTTCATGAATATGCGAAACAAGTGAATAAATCGAGTAAAGAGGTTATTGAAGCGCTAAGTAAAATAAATGTGAGTGTAACGAATCATATGTCTACACTAGAAAACGACACTGTGACGAAGTTAAACCAAACATTTAAGAGACCTGCAGAAAAACAAGAAGCTAAACAATCTACTCAAAGAGTTTCACAGCAAGCTACTAAAGGGCAACAAAAAACACAGCAGCCGGTGAAAAAACAAGAAGGTACGAAGCAACAACCTAATTCGTTTAAGCCGCGAGCTAACAACCAGCAACAATCGCAACAAACCCAAAATTCGTCTAACGAAAAATCTAAGAATGCAAAAGGTAATCAAAATAGAAATATGACACAAAATAATAATAATAACAATAATAATAACCGTAGAGGCGGCGGTTTCAATCAACGTCCAAAACCAGGAATTCACGGCGGTAAACGTCGTCATCCTAAAACACACCAACCTACATTACCAGTGAAACAAAAAGAATTACCAGAAAAAATTACTTTTGTTGAATCACTGTCTGTAGCAGAATTAGCGAAGAAATTATACCGTGAGCCATCTGAAATCATCAAAAAGTTATTCATGTTAGGTGTAATGGCAACAATTAACCAAGAGCTAGATAAGGATGCAATTGAGTTAATTTGTGCAGAATACGGTGTAGAAGTAGAAGAAGAAATCCGTGTAGATATTACGGATTTAGAAACGCACTTCGATCAAGATGAAGAAGTAAACGAAGCAGAATTATCAGAGCGTCCACCTGTAGTGACAATCATGGGTCACGTTGACCATGGTAAAACAACTTTACTTGACTCTATTCGTCATACAAAAGTTACTGCTGGCGAAGCAGGCGGTATCACACAACATATCGGTGCTTACCAAGTAACAGATGGTGACAAAAAAATTACGTTCCTAGATACACCTGGACACGCAGCATTCACAACAATGCGTGCACGTGGTGCAAAAGTAACGGACTTAACAATTTTAGTTGTAGCTGCTGATGATGGTGTTATGCCTCAAACAGTTGAAGCTATTAACCATGCTAAAGCAGCAGAAGTACCAATTATCGTAGCGGTAAATAAAATGGATAAACCTTCAGCAAACCCTGACCGCGTTATGCAAGAGTTAACAGAACATGGTTTAGTACCTGAAGCTTGGGGTGGCGAAACAATTTTCGTGCCAATCTCAGCATTAAAAGGCGAAGGTATCGATACATTATTAGAAATGGTATTACTTGTAGCAGAGGTTGGAGAGCTAAAAGCAAATCCAAACCGTTTAGCACTTGGTACAGTAATCGAAGCACAACTTGATAAAGGTCGTGGTTCAGTAGCGACACTTTTAGTACAAGATGGTACTTTAAAAGTTGGAGATCCTATCGTAGTCGGACATGCATTTGGTCGTGTACGTGCCCTAGTTAATGACAAAGGCCGTCGTGTGAAAGAAGCGGGTCCATCGACACCAGTTGAAATTACAGGTTTAAATGAAGTGCCACAAGCTGGTGACCGCTTCGTAGTATTCGAAGATGAGAAAACAGCTCGTCAAGTTGGTGAATCACGTGCGATGACAGCAATTCAAGCACAACGTTCTGAAAAACAACGTGTAACGCTTGATAACTTATTCGAACAAATGAGCCAAGGCGAAATGAAAGAATTAAACTTAATTGTCAAAGCTGACGTACAAGGTACGGTTGAAGCGATGGCTGCTTCACTAATGAAAATCGACGTAGAGGGCGTAAACGTGAAGATTATTCATACAGGTGCTGGTGCAATTACAGAATCTGATATCTCACTTGCAGCTGCTTCTAATGCAATCGTTATCGGCTTTAACGTACGCCCAGATACAAATGCGAAGCGTGCAGCAGAACAAGAAGGCGTAGACATCCGTTTACACCGCGTCATTTATAAAGTAATCGAAGAAATCGAATTTGCGATGAAAGGGATGCTTGATCCAGAATTTGCAGAAAAAATTATTGGTCAAGCTGAAGTTCGTCAAACAATTAAAGTATCAAAAGTTGGTACAATTGCAGGTTCTTATGTAACAGAAGGTAAAGTAACACGCGATTCTGGCGTACGTGTCATCCGTGACAATGTCGTTATTTTCGAAGGTGAACTTGATACATTAAAACGCTTCAAAGATGAAGTAAAAGAAGTTGCAAGAGGATACGAGTGTGGTATTACAATTACGAACTTTAATGACGTTAAAGAGGGCGACATCATTGAAGCCTACATTATGGAAGAGATTAAACGTTCTTAATGATTGTATACGCAGAAGTTGAATTCATTATTCAAACTGCCCATTCGTTAAAGGAAAAACGCGCTGTACTTCAGCGTATGATTACCCGCACAAAGCAGAAATTTAATGTTTCTATTGCCGAGGTTGACCATCAAAATGTTTGGCAACGTACGAAATTAGCGCTGGTTGCTGTTTCTTCTTCGAAAGAAGCAGCAGAGCGTGAAATCAATCATGCACTTCATTTTTTACAGTCGAATCCGGCATGGGAACAGCTTGATGTGTGGCGAGACTATTTATAGGTATGAAAAGATATTTGCGCTCGTCTACACGCGACAAGTGCTTGCTGCATCCTGACAAGTGTGTCAGACACGCATCGGAAGGATTCTCAAGATACCTCGAGCGTGTAGCGCAAATTATCTGGACAACGAAATTGAGGTGACTAACTATGTCTCTACGCTCAAACCGTGTTGCTGAGCAGATGAAAAAAGAGCTTGGCGAGATTATTGGCCGTAAAATTAAAGATCCGCGTGTTGGTTTTGTAACTGTTACTGGTGTTGATGTAACAGGCGATTTACAACAAGCGACTATTTATATTACGTCTTTAGGTAATGAACGTGAACGTGAGGAAACATTGAAAGCTTTAGTAAAGGCTTCAGGCTTCATCCGTTCAGAAATTGGTTCACGTATCCGTTTACGTCGTACACCAGAGTTAATCTTTGAATTTGATTCATCGATTGAATATGGGAACCGAATTGATTCATTATTACGCGATTTACACAAAGAATAAGAAAAGTGCTAAAGCGTCCGTCTATCCCCGTGTCGGCAAAAACGCCGCTTCCGTGCGGCATTGCCGACATGACTCACATCGTGTGAGCCTCTAGCGTTGGCCGCAAAAAACACCACATCCTGTGGTATTTGTGCCACTAACACATCCATGTGCGTCGGAGAGCCCGAAGTGAAAGTGCGCACTTACACTTTCACCCGAGGGATCGAAACGACCTCGAGGGGATGGCGCTTTAGCCTAGACAAGAATAAGAAAAATGAAAAGTCTGCCCTATGCATGTTCATGCAGGCAGACTTTTTTGTTATTAATGAGGAGGAATGACATGAACGGTATTTTACCACTTTGGAAAGAACGTGGCATGACGAGTCATGATTGCGTTTTTAAATTACGAAAAATTTTGCGCACGAAAAAGGTCGGGCATACAGGAACGCTTGATCCTGGTGTGGAAGGCGTATTACCGATATGTATTGGACAGGCGACACGCATCGCTGAATACTTAACAGATACAGGGAAAACGTATGAGGCGGTTATTTCAATTGGCCGTACAACGACGACAGAAGATGCAGAAGGGGAAACAGTCGAAGAAAACACTGCACATAAATCCTTCACACGAGCACAGCTGCTCGAAGCATTAGCATCGTTAACAGGTGTGATTACTCAAACGCCACCTATGTTTTCAGCAGTAAAAGTGAATGGTAAACGCTTGTATGAATATGCACGAAAAGGTGAAACGGTGGAACGACCGACACGTCAAATAACGATACATTCACTTGAATTATTAGATGAAGTTGATGTATATGAAGGGCAAGAGATTACATTTCCTGTGCGCATCGCATGTAGCAAAGGCACGTATATACGCACGTTAGCCGTTCAAATTGGGGAAGCCCTTGGTTATCCTGCTCATATGGCAGAGCTTGTTCGTACGGCGTCAGGTACATTTACAAAAGAAAACTGCTACACACTATCACAAGTGGCAGAACTTATGGAAGCCGATAACGTCGATGCATGCATTTTACCGGTCGAACACGCCCTATCAGATTATCCATATATCGAGATTGATAATTCGAATGAAAAAGAAATTTTAAATGGACAAGTGCTTCCTATGGATGCATTATTAAAGGTACATGATAAAATTGTATTTGGGATACAAGGGAAAGCATTTGCGGTTTATCAGGCTCATCCTACGAAGGAAGGGTTTATGAAGCCACATAAAATGTTCCCAACGATAGAGTAGGAGGAATTTTTGGTATGGAGGTCATTCATTTAAAATACCCACATCAATTACATCAACGAGAAAGTATGCAGCCATACTCACTTGCACTCGGCTTCTTTGATGGTGTGCATCTAGGACATCAGGCCGTAATTGCAACAGCGAAGGCAGAAGGGGACAAGCGAGAAATTCCAACGGCAGTCATGACGTTTGATCCGCACCCTTCATTAGTGCTAGGTGGACGTAATGAAAAAGTATTTTACATTACGTTATTACAACAAAAGTTGCAACTATTTGAGGAGCTAGGCGTTGATACGGTATTTGTTGTACATTTCACATCCGATTTTGCCAAGCTATCACCAAATGACTTTGTAGATACTTTTATTCGCGGGTTAAATATTCAACATGTGACGGCGGGCTTTGACTTTTCATTTGGTGCGTTTGGTAAAGGGACAATGGAGGATATGCGTACATTAAGTAATGGTGATTATGGTGTTACTGTGGTCGAAAAAAGAGCAGATGATGTGGAAAAAATAAGCTCAACACGTATTCGCAAACTCCTAAAAGAAGGCGATATGGAAGCTGCACGTATACTGCTTGGCAGACCTTTCGAAATATCCGGGATTGTTGTACACGGTGATAAACGTGGTCGTACAATCGGTTTTCCAACAGCCAATGTCCAGGCGTTAGAAGGGTTGTTTATTCCTGCAAGTGGTGTATATGCGGTACGTTTAAACGTACAAAATAATTGGTATGATGGTGTTTGTAATGTTGGATATAAACCGACATTTAAAGACCCAAATAACAAACAGTTATCCATCGAAGTACATATATTAGACTTCGAGAAAAATATATATGGCGAAGAAGTAAAAGTTAGATGGTATCAACGAATTCGCAGCGAGCGTAAATTTGATGGCATCGAAGCTTTGAAGACGCAAATTGAACAAGATAAAACACAAGCAATTCAATATTTCAAGAACTTGAGTTAATTTTAACATGATGTAGCGAAGGTTTTATGTTGAGGTAAATTAGATTGCTTGCTTGGCAATTCTTTTTATGGTAACATTCATAAGTGCATAAAGTGCTTAACCTTAGCTCGGTATATCGATGACTCCAACGTTTACTGTGCTAATGGGGATAAACAATTATTTAGGAGGTCAATAAAATGGCTATTACAAAACAACGTAAAAACGAATTAATCGCTGAGTTCCGTACTCACGAAAGTGACACTGGTTCTCCAGAAGTACAAGTGGCAGTTTTAACAGCTGAAATCAATGCTTTAAACGCTCACTTACGTACACATAAAAAAGATTTCCACTCTGAGCGTGGTCTTTTAAAAATGGTAGGTCGTCGTCGTCACTTACTTAAATATCTACGTGAAACAGACGTACAACGTTACCGTGAATTAATCACTCGTTTAGGCTTACGTCGCTAATTGACAAACAAAAAGCGGGATTATTCCCGCTTTTTCTTTATGCAAAAAAATGATTCCTAAATAAATTGGCAAGTATGTAAATCCAATGTATCATTAAAATAATGAAATATTTCGCATAGAACAAGCATTTTTGGTACACTTACTATTAATACATACAGATGAGTAAGTGTTTTTTATAATAGAGAGGGGTTCATTGAATGAACGAAAAGAAAGTCTATTCATACGAATGGGCTGGCCGTCCACTAGTTATTGAAGTAGGACAGTTAGCAAAACAAGCAAACGGTGCAGCATTAGTACGTTATGGTGATACTTCAGTATTAGCAACAGCGACAATGTCAAAATCACCAAAACCATTAGATTTCTTCCCATTAACAGTAAACTACGAAGAACGTTTATATGCGGCGGGGAAAATTCCTGGTGGCTTTATCAAACGTGAAGGCCGTCCTTCTGAGAATGCGATTTTAACGAGCCGTTTAATCGACCGTCCAATTCGTCCAATGTTCCCAGATGGTTTCCGTAATGAAGTACAAGTTATCTCTATGGTTATGTCAAATGATTCAGATTGTACGGCTGAAATGGCTGCAATGATCGGTTCATCTTTAGCATTAGCTATTTCAGATATTCCATTCGGCGGACCAATCGCTGGTGTTCAAGTTGGTTATATCGACGGAGAATTCGTTGTAAACCCAACTGTTGAACAGACTAAATATTCGACTATACACTTAACAGTGGCAGGGAACAAAGATGCAATCAACATGGTTGAAGCAGGTGCTTTAGAAGTACCTGAAGAAATTATGCTTGAAGCAATTATGTTTGGTCACGAAGAAATTAAAAAAATGATCGCTTTCCAAGAGCAAATCGTAGCAGAAGTTGGTAAAGCGAAAAAAGAAATTACTTTATTCGAAATCGATGAAGCGATTCAAGCTGATATTAAAGCTGCATGTGAAACAGAAATGCATGATGCTATTCAAACAGTTGAAAAGCATGCACGTGAAGAAGCGATTCAAGCTGTAAAAGAACGCATTGTTGCTTCTTATGAAGAACAAGAAGCTGATGATGTGACGATGAAACAAGTACACACTATTTTAGATAAAATGGTGAAAGACGAAGTACGTCGTCAAATTACAGAAGATAAAATTCGTCCAGATGGTCGTAAATTAGACGAAATTCGCGCACTTTCTTCTGAAACTGGTTTACTACAACGTACACACGGTTCTGCACTATTCACACGTGGACAAACACAAGCCCTTTCAATTTGTACACTAGGCGCACTTGGCGACGTACAAATTATTGACGGTTTAGGTATTGAAGAATCTAAACGCTTCATGCACCATTACAACTTCCCTCAATTCTCAGTAGGGGAAACTGGCCCAATTCGTGGACCAGGTCGTCGTGAAATTGGTCACGGTGCTTTAGGCGAACGTGCTTTATTAGCAGTTTTACCAGATGAAAATGCATTCCCTTACACAATCCGTTGTGTATCCGAAGTACTTGAGTCAAATGGTTCTACATCTCAAGCGTCAATCTGTGCTTCTACTTTAGCAATGATGGATGCAGGTGTACCTTTAAAAGCACCAGTTGCAGGTATCGCAATGGGTCTTATTAAAAAAGGCGAACATTACTCAATCTTAACAGATATCCAAGGTATGGAAGATCACCTTGGTGATATGGACTTTAAAGTGGCAGGTACAGCTAAAGGTGTAACAGCACTTCAAATGGACATTAAGATTGATGGATTATCACGTAACATTTTAGAAGAAGCATTAACACAAGCGAAAATTGGTCGTATGCACATTCTAGAATCAATGCTTGCAACACTTGCAGAGCCACGTGAGAAATTATCTACGTACGCACCAAAAATCGTTATCGTGAAAATTAATCCTGATAAAATCCGTGACGTAATCGGACCAGGTGGTAAACAAATTAACAAAATCATCGAAGAAACTGGCGTGAAAATTGATACTGAACAAGACGGTACAATTTACATCTCTTCTGCAAATGAAGAAATGAACGCTCGTGCTAAACAAATCATCGAAGACATCGTACGTGAAGCGAAAGTGGGCGAGTACTACTTATCAACTGTTAAACGTATCGAGAAGTTCGGTGCATTCTGTGAAATCTTCCCTGGTAAAGATGGTTTATTACACATCTCAGAAATCCAAGAAGAGCGCACAAAACAAGTTGAAGACGTCCTAAAACTTGGCGATCAATTGTTAGTGAAAGTCATTGAAATCGACAAGCAAGGCCGTGTCAATATTTCTCGTAAAGTAGTCGTGAAAGAAGAAAAAGAACGCGCTGAGCAAGGTAAATAATTAGTATAAACAAAAGGCTGCGTATAAAGCGCAGCCTTTTTTAATGGAAAGAGGGAGTTATTTGGTACAAGTACACACATGTCAAAATGGTGTGCGTATTGTGTCCGAACAAATTGACCATGTGCGCTCAGTTACACTTGGGATTTTTGTGGATGCAGGCTCACGCTACGAATTGCCAGAAGAAAACGGCATTACACATTTCATCGAGCATATGCTTTTTAAAGGGACAGCAACGCGCTCAGCCCGCCAAATTGCGGAAGCATTTGACCGTATAGGTGGAGAGCTAAATGCCTTTACATCAAAGGAAAACACATGCTATTACGCAAAAGTATTAGACCATCATGCTGAACTGGCAGTTACGATTTTAGCAGATATGTTCTTTCACTCTACATTTGCAAAAGAAGAATTAGAGAAAGAACGCCAAGTCGTGTTAGAAGAAATTTTAATGTCCGAGGATGCGCCAGACGACGATGTCCACGAAAAGCTATGGGAAGTAATGTATCCAAACCATGCGCTTGGGCGCCCGATTCTAGGAACAGCAGAAACGTTAAAAACATTTACAGCCGAGACAATTCGTACATATATGGCGAAACATTATGGACCGAAATCGGTAGTTATCTCAGTAGCGGGTAATATTTCAGCAGAATTACTAGCAACAATTGAGGATCTATTTGGGCAGTATGAGGGGTCACCTTTAGCAGTAGAGCCTGTATTAGCGAAACCAGCATTCAATCCAGGTGAAATAGTGAAATTACGTGATACAGAGCAAGCACACCTAGCGATATCTTATCCAGCAATCGGTGTGAAGGATCCAGATATGTATAGCTTTATTGCACTGAATAATATTATTGGTGGCAATATGAGCTCTCGTCTATTCCAAGAAGTGCGAGAGGAGCGTGGCTTAGCTTATTCCATTTTCTCTTATCAATCTTGCTATGCAGACGTTGGTGCGTTTACGATATATGGTAGCACTAGTCGTGAGCAATTGCCGCAGTTACAACATACGATTGATGCAACATTGCTAGATATTGTGGCTGGTGGTGTGACCGAAGAAGAACTAGATAATGCCAAGGAGCAACTAAAAGGTAGCTTTGTACTTGGGTTAGAAGGAACGGGCTCCCGCATGAACCGAAACGGTACTAACGAACTTGTACACCGCAAACATCGTTCAGTGGATGAAATTTTAGATGCGATTGATGCTATTTCGATGGAATCTATAGACCGTCTCATTGCGAAAATTTTAAAAGCAGAACCAGCGATTTCGATTATTGGACCAAAACTATAATTTTTAAAGGATTATTCACAGATTTTCATGTGAGTAATCCTTTTTTAGTTTTTAAATGAAAAAATTTCTCAATTAGCTATTGTCTTTCTCAATAAACTTTGATAGTATAAGTGATATTGAAAATCATTATCATTTAATCGGGGGTTACTATTGATGAAGAAGTTTGCGGGTGTAGGTCTCCTAGCGTTATCATTAGCGCTGTTTGGCTGTACAGAACAAGAAGATAAGAGTGAGGGTTCAGTTGAAGTTAAACCACAGGAACAAGCAGCAGAGAAGCCTGTCGCAGAAGCAAATACTTTTGAAGATGGTGTGAATGAAGAAAAATTCCAAGAAGCATTAGCAGCGTTCCCAGAAACGGTACCAGATAAAATTGTTACAACTTCGGTTCCTTTAACAGAGATGCTTCACTTACTCGACATTGTACCTGTAGGCGTACCTACATCTACAAATCCGATTCCAACTGACTTTGATGCGATTACGCGTATTGGTTCACCAATGGCACCAGATTTAGAAGTAATCTCAAGCTTACAAACAGAGTTAATTGTTGGCTCAGCGGCTTTACAAGATACACTTGATAAAGCATTAGTAGGAATGAATTTACAAACAGCATACTTACCAACAGATTCTTATGAAGATTTAAAACTAAGCTTTAAAGTCCTAGGTACATATTTTGGAAAAGAAGAAAAAACAAATGAAGTATTGCAAAAAATAGTAGCGAAAGAACAAGAATTAGAAGCCCTAGCACAAGGAAAAGAACTGCCATCCGTTATGTTGGTAATGGGTACATCTGATTCGTTTATGGTCATGAACGATAAATCATATTTAGGTAGTTTAGTAGAAAGACTTGGTGCAGATAACATTGCAACGTCCGTATTAAAAACGGAATCAACATATTCAGCGATTAACTTGGAAGAAATTGTTGTCGCTGATCCAGATATGATTTTTGTCTTAGCATCAGGGGATCACGGAGCAAATGAAGATAAATTTAAAGAAGAAATCGCAAAAAATAGTGCTTGGACACAATTATCGGCGTACAAAAACGATAAAATTTATATACTAGATTACAGTGTTTTTGGCGTAACATCTATTGCGAATGTCGATACAGCATTAACAACAATTTCAGATTACTTTTTTAAATAGAATGAGGAACTTCACATGATAAGTACAACAAGAAGTCGCACAATTGTCATCATAACGTTTGTACTAGCGATTATTGCAGCGATTGTTGCGATGGGGCTAGGCAGTGTGCACATAACAGTACCAGATATTTTAAAGACAATTTTTAATGGACGTGAGGAAGGCGTCTATACAACGATTATATGGGATATTCGACTTCCACGCGTTCTACTAGCGCTCATTATCGGCGCTAACATAGCTATTTCTGGTGCGCTTTTACAGGCTGTAATGGGCAATCCACTTGCAGATCCAGGGTTAACGGGTGTTACAAGTGGCGCAGCTGCATGTGTATTACTTATTATGCTAGCAAATCCTGAATATACACATTTAATTCCATTAGCTGCATTTGTCGGTGGGTTAATAGCAGCGGGCATTGTTTATGCCCTTGCTTGGCGCCGTACAGGCATTTCGCCAATTACGATTATTTTATCTGGGGTTGCGGTTAATGCCTTATGTGGCGGCATTATTGGTTTTCTATCGATCTTATACAGTGATCGTTTGCCATCTGCAGTGCAGTGGCTGAATGGTAGTTTAGCTGCAAAGGGGCATGCTTCCTTACAAATGATTTATGTGTATGCCATCATCGGTTGGATATTATCAATATTTGCGATTCGCAAAGCAAACATCATTCGTTTAGGTGATCAAGTCGCAACGAACTTAGGTGAAAATGTGACACGCATCCGCATCATGCTGTCAATTCTAGCTGTATTTTTAGCAGCCATTTCAGTAGCTGCTATCGGTATGATAGGTTTTGTTGGCTTAATTGTTCCGCACATGGCGCGTTTACTAGTCGGCTCGGATTATAAATATATGCTACCGATGAGTATGGCAATGGGAGCGATTATCTTATTGATTGCCGACACAGGTGGACGTACATTGTTTGCACCACTTGATATTCCAGCCGGGATTTTAATGGCGGTAATTGGTGGTCCGTACTTTTTATACTTAATGAGAAAGAAGGCGTTTTAATGTTAAAAATTGAACAGCTATCCGTTCGTTATGAGCAAAAAGAAGTTGTCCATGATTTTTCATTTGATGTCAAAAAAGGTGAGGTACTATCGATTATCGGACCAAATGGCTCGGGAAAGTCGACAATTTTAAAAGCGGTTGCACGCATGTTGCCATACAGCGCAGGTACTGTTACATTTGACGGAGAAAATATGCGGAAATTATCGTCAAAGGAGATTGCCAAGAAAATGTGTGTTTTAAGCCAGCGCAATCAAGCACCTTCAGATATTACAGTACGTAATTTAGTATCATATGGTCGTTACCCACATAAAAAGTGGTTTGAGCGGTTAGATGATGAGGATTATGCGATTGTCGATTGGGCCCTTGAAAAAACACAACTGACTAAGTATAAAGATCAATCCATTGCTGCGTTATCAGGTGGGGAATCACAGCGTGCTTGGATTGCGATGGCATTAGCCCAAAAACCACAAATATTACTATTAGATGAACCGACAACATATTTAGATATTGCGCATCAACATGAGGTGTTAGAGTTAGTTCGCGAACTCAACCGTGATACTGGTATGACCGTTGTGATGGTGCTCCATGATCTAAATCAAGCTTCTAGTTATAGTGACCGAATTGTTGTTGTCAAGGATGGGCATCGTGCGCAAATTGGTACGCCTGATGATGTCATGACAGAGCAAATGATTCAGTCTATTTATAAAATGGAAGCAGAAATTCAGCACGTCACGTGGGATACAGCCCCGCGAATTCAATTAAAAAATACAGTGAAATGTTAGGAGATTCAACTATGCAAAAAATAATTGATATTGAACAAATTAGAAAAGATTATGAGGCATTTATTCAAGGAAGAAAGAGCTTTATGCTTAGCTTTGTAGATAAAGAAGGAAAGCCATTTAGTAGTTCGGCAGCTTTCGTACAAGTAAATGGTAAGTTTTATGTTTATGTTAGTCGCATTGCTGAACATCATCAGTTGCTTGATGATGCACAAGTTGTGGATGTATTATGTGTAGCAGATCAAGCCGTGACACAAAATCATTTTGCGACAGAGCGCGCACGTTGGCAATGTATGCCTAAAAATTTAGGCAATGAAGGGCATGAGGAGGTATTTGCAGCATTTGATGAGGTACATACTGCAAATATGATGAAGCTATTACGTACACTTGATTTTTCATTATTTGAGCTAACACCATTAAAAGGTCGCTATGTAGTCGGATTTGGTAAAGCATTCGACATTGACTTTGAAGAAGATACGTTAACGCATGTGGTCATTGATAAAAAATAGAGCCCACAATTAACTTTAGCCTTTTTTAGCACATTTAAATTTTTCGCCACGAATCCCTATATGTATGGATTCGTGGCGTGTTTTATTTTTAGTAAATATCATGTTTATTATAGTGAGCAACACATTTTTGGAAGCTTAAAATAACTGGTATTATGCTAAAGAATGTCGGTATAAGAATGATGAAAGCTGAGGGGGACACTAAAGATAAGTAATAATGAATAGGAAAGTTAATGACGAGAATGATAAAAATAACACCCGATATAGCATAAATTTTAGAATTGCTGTTTTTAGGACAATAATGTACATAAAATTGCAGACTCAACAGCCAAATCATACTACTAAAAAATGCGGCAAATATAGCAAAATGTTCGATGGTGTTATTAGTAGCGTTTTGATGTGAAAAATAACTAGGACTGATTGCACTAAAAGCAAGTAAACATATGCCATAGCAAAATAAAAAGTCAACGAATAGTTGTGTTTTTTTCGATACAGGTAATGCATTCACAAATACTGCCCACTTACTTTGTTTGTCCTGCTCGTACATACTCGTTATGAGTAGTAAAAGGAGGGTAGTAGGAACGAATAATAACGAAAAACTGCTGAGAAAACGCACTCCAAATAGTGTGGTGAATATACAGAGGAGGAGGAGGAGCAATATGAAGGGTTTTTGTGCTGTCATTCGTTGCCAAAGTAATGCTTTCATCCTAAATCCCCCCTTAAAATTCTTTTCGCTTATAAATAATGACCGCTACTACATAAGAAAATGCTAAAAGGATGAGCCCGATAATAGGTGCGACATAGCTGAAATTCTTCATCTCAATGAGTTGAAGTAGAAGCCCTCCGATATGACCCTCAAAAAAATTAACCAACAACATCGCTAAAAAGGAAAAAGTAAGCATAATAATACGTCCGAAAAATGAGCCGAATTGTATGTAAATAGGTAGCATTATTGCTAGGAAACAAAAACCAATCGTAACAACTATACGTAGTGTTAAATATACATCGGTTATAATGACAAAATCAGAAAAATGTGTAATGAAAAATGCTAAGGGCATTGTAATGATTAAACCACCAAGCATGAGCGTAATGCCTAGTAAATATTTACTGCACACAATAGAACTTTTTGTAAGTGGTAGCGTATTTGCAAATTGGCCCCAATTGCACTGCTCGTCATAGGCGAGTGTGGCGATGACATGTATAATTGCCATCAATGCTATAAAAGGGAGGAGTAATGCCCCCTGGTGTATAAACGCCACTATAAATACAATGAATAAAAATAAGATAATTTGTTGTTTTAGTTTGTGCTGGGCGATCAATAAATCCTTTATAAATAAGGCAGTCACGATGAAATCCCACCTTTCACATAATAGAGCATAATCTCTTCAATGGAAGGCTTACTTAACATAAACGCATTATTCACTTCATTCTTTTTCACGAGCAGTTCAACGCCAAAAGTAGATTCTCGCCATCCAATTATGGCGTGTTCTGGTAATGCTTCTGCCGACTCCCTTGAACCTTTAAAAATGCCGTATTCATACAATAATACATCCTTACTTTCACTAAATAAAATTTCGCCATCATGGATAAACGTAATATAATCTGCAATCTTCTCTAAATCACTCGTAATATGTGAAGAGAATAAAATACTGTGTGATTCATCTTGCATAAACTCTAAAAATAGGTCGAGAATTTCATCACGAATAATGGGATCTAGCCCGCTTGTTGGTTCATCTAAAATAAGTAGCTTCGGATGATGGGCAAGTGCCAGTGCAATAGAAAGCTTCATTTTCATACCGCGAGATAGTTCTTTTACTTTTTTCTTTGTAGGCACTTTGAATTGCGTAAGACGTTCAAAATAGTATGCTGAATCCCAATTCTTAAAAACCTTGGCCATAAACTTGTCGAGCTGTGTGGCATTTAATACTTCAGGTACATGCAAATCATCGAAGACGACACCAATTTCACTTTTTACCTCAAGCTCATGTTTGATGTGGTCTTTGCCGAATAGTAAAATTTCTCCGTGTTTCTTCTTTAGTAAATTGAGCACACATTTTAGGGTCGTTGATTTGCCTGCACCGTTTTCCCCGACAAAACCCATTACAGTTCCTTGTGGTAAAGAAAAGCTAACATCTTTGAGTGAAAAACCGTCGAAAGTTTTATGTAGATCGTGAATTTCAATGGCGTTCATTTAGTGTTCCTCCTCTAACATCAATGATATTAATTCCTGCAATTCTTCTTTTGCGATACCCGCTGTTTTTGCTGTTTTTACAGCTTTTTGTAAATGTTCCTCTACTTGTCGCAGTAATTCCTCTCGTAAAAAATCCTGATTACGCTCTGTTACGAAGCTGCCTTTTCCTGCGACGGTTTCTATAAAGCCATCACGTTCTAAATCGGCATAGGCTCGTTTGGTAGTCATGACGCTAATTTTCAACTCTTTTGCAAGCGAACGAATAGAAGGGAGTGCATCACCAGGAAGCAATTTATTCGCTAAAATTGCTTCTTTTATTTGTGTGGTTATTTGCTCATAGATTGGTTTGTCGCTCGCGTTGCTTAAATGGATATGCATTATAATGTATTCACCTCACAAATAATAACTGTATATACACACTATATACGGATTGCGAGAATATTACAAGCAATATGTCATCCTAAAGTTGGGCACGAATTGCAAAAGGGTGGCATATATTGGGGTAATGGCACAAGGAGGGAGATGAGGCATGTTACTATCAGAAATGGTGGATAAAGAATTAATTCAAGTAGAAGGTGGCGTACACTTTGGCATACTGGCTCATACAGAATGTCTATTAGATGTACAAACAGGAAAAATTCATGGTTTTGAAATTTTGAAAGAAAAAGGCCCATTCCAAAAAAAGAAAGTGAAAGTTAGTGAAATGATTCCATGGCAAGAAATTATTTTAATCGGTGAGGATCGAATACTGTTTAATAAGACAACTACGGTTCAGTCAGAATTTTTAGATTGAGGTGAGCGTTTGGAAAACGAGAAATGGCTTGTCATCGGAGAAGACTCCAGGCTGAAGGAATTAGCGACAATGCTGCGAAGCCCTTCACGTACTGTGTTCTATAAAAGAACCACTGTATGGAATGAAGAATTAAATAAACTGGTGCTGGAATTCCAGCCGAATAAAATAATTTTACCGATACTTCCGTTAAAAATAGAAGTCGAACAGTTATACGGGATATCAAGAGTAAAGTTCTATACAGGAAGACTTACAATGCATTGGAAGCAACTGTTAGAAAAGAATCAAACGACTAATTATTTACAACAAGAATCGTTTATTTGGCAAAATGCGCGATTGACTGCAGAGGGATTTATCGCCACGTTTTACGGGCTCGAGCAGAAGTGTATTTACGGACAAAACTTTACAATCGCAGGCTTCGGCCGTATCGCCAAAATGCTCGCCTCTTTACTCGTAAAGATGGGTGCTAATGTTCATATTGTCGCGCGTTCTGTTGTCCAAGTGAGCGAGGCAAAAGCATATGGCTATAAAGCGACAAATTTAGATGATCGCAAATGGTCCATTCATGACAGCATCTTTATTAATACGATTCCAGCAAAGTGGGTAACAGAATCGTTTGAAGATGATGTACCCGCTGTTATGTATGACCTAGCATCAGAACCTGGCTGTTTAGATATTGACTCTGAACAGTTGCAGACGTATGTACTATTGCCGTCATTACCTGGGAAATACTTTGCGCATGATGCAGCTGAGATTTTGTGCAAGGCAATAGAGGAGGAAGAAAATTGCTAACGGGGAAACGGATTGGTTTAGGCATAACAGCTTCACACTGTACGTATGAAGATGTCGTGCCTAAAATTCAAAATTTTATCGATGCGGGTGCTTCGGTTATACCGATTATTACGCACTCGGTGTTACATGCAGCAACACGTTTTGGGACAGGTGAAGAATGGATTGCAAAAATAGAAGAATTGACGGGTGAGAAGGTCGTATCTTCTATTAAAGAAGCGGAGCCGTTTGGACCATCAAATCCACTAGATGCAATGGTCATTGCACCGATGACAGGTAATAGCATTAGTAAATTTGCCAATGCGGCAACGGATAGCCCAGTATTAATGGCAGCGAAAGCAACGTTACGTAATGGTTCACCGGTTGTGTTAGGCATTTCAACAAATGATGCACTTGGTTTAAATGGTCAAAATATTATGAAGCTTATTAATGCAAAAAACATTTATTTTATCCCGTTTGGGCAAGATTCTCCTGAAGGTAAGCCGAATTCATTAATTTCTGATTTCAATCAAATGGTAGAGACTGTTCATGCAGCAATTGCGCATAAAAAGCAATTACAGCCAATGTTGATACAATATTTCAAATAATTCCTCTATTACACACAATTTTCAGTATTTTTGTGATACAATAGCACACATTATAGAACTTGTATTCAAGGAGAGATGGCAGATGACAAAGCAGTTAACAGTTGCGGTTGTAGGTGCAACAGGTGCAGTAGGTTCAAAAATGATGGAGCAGTTAATAAAGCGTAAGTTCCCTATTGGAAATATTAAGTTTTTAGCTTCTGCACGTTCAGCAGGTAAACCAATCGAATTTAATGGTCAGATATATATAATAGAAGAAGCAACACCAGAAGCTTTTGAAGGTGTAAATGTTGCATTATTCTCTGCAGGTGGTTCAGTATCAGCAGTACTTGCACCGGAAGCGGCAAAACGTGGGGCTGTTGTTATTGATAATACGAGCCATTTCCGCATGGATCCGGAAGTGCCGCTTGTAGTACCAGAAGTAAACCGTGGAGATCTTGCAAAACATAAAGGGATTATTGCAAATCCAAACTGTTCAACAATCCAAATGGTTGCTGCACTTGAGCCAATTCGTGCAGCATTTGGATTAACTAAAGTATTGGTATCCACATATCAAGCTGTTTCAGGTGCAGGTATTTCTGCGATTGAGGAATTAAAGGCACAAAGCGGACACTGGGATGCAGGTAAAAACGTAGAAGCGAATATTTTACCTTCTGGTAGCGACAAACGTCACTATCCAATCGCTCGTAATGTTATTCCACAAATCGATAAATTCACAGATAACGGATTTACATACGAAGAAATGAAAATGATCAACGAAACGAAAAAAATTATGCATGCACCTGAACTTTCAGTAGCAGCTACATGTGTACGTGTGCCGGTCGTTTCAGGACACTCTGAATCTGTTTATATTGAACTAGAGAAAGAAACTTCAGTACAAGAAATCTTTGATGTATTACGCAATGCACCTGGTATTGTATTAGAAGATGATATCGCAACACAAACATACCCTATGCCAATTTACGCTGAAGGGGAAGATGCAACATTTGTAGGGCGTATTCGACAAGATTTAGACAATAAAAAAGGCTTCCATCTATGGATTGTATCTGACAATCTATTAAAAGGCGCCGCACTAAATTCTATTCAAATTGCAGAAGCAATGCTTGAGGATAACTTACTATAAGAGGGGTGTAAGGATGAATATAGGTAGAATTGGAACGGCAATGATTACGCCGTTCAACGAAGATGGTACGATAAATTATCCAGAACTTGAACGTATTATTAATCATTTAATTAATAACGGTACTGATTGTATCGTTGCTTGTGGTACAACATCTGAAAACCCAACAATGACAACAGAAGAGAAAATCGAGGTTGTTCGTTTCACAGTTGAAAAAGCAGCAGGTCGTGTACCTGTAATCGCTGGAACAGGTGATAATGAAACAGCTTATTCGATTGCTATGACACATAAAGCAGAAGAAAACGGTGCTGATGGCATTATGCTTGTAGCTCCGTATTATAATAAACCAAATCAACGTGGGATTTATGCTCACTTTGAAACGATTGCGAAAGAAACGAAACTTCCAGTAATGCTGTACAATGTTCCTGGACGTACGGGCATTAACGTGGCGTTTGAAACATCTGTTGCGTTAAGTAAAATTCCGAATATCGCATGGATTAAAGAAGCAAGTGGTAATCTAGATCAAATGGGCGATATTATTGAGAATGTTGACGCTGCAGATGATTTCTTAGTGTATAGCGGTGATGATGGTTTAACATTACCATTACTTGCTATTGGTGGTGCTGGTATCATTTCAGTAGCTTCCCATGTTGTCGGTAATGATATGCAGTTAATGATTAAAGCATTTAATGAAGGCAATCATGAGCTAGCTGCAAAGATCCACCGTTCATTACTACCACTTGTACGTGCATTATTTGCACAGCCGAACCCATCGCCAATTAAATATGCGATGACAAAGCTAGGCTTTGATACATTAAATGTACGCTTACCAATGGTGGAAATGACAGACGAAGAAAAAGCTAACTTTGACCAAGTTTGGGATACGTACCAAGAAAAAGCAAAGAATTATAGGTAAAGTAGAGGCGGAGTTGATATAAATCAACTCCGTTTTGTTATTCGTAAGGAATTAATAGATATTGTTGTTCGTGATCCAAAGTGAGAAGAAATGCTCCGTAAGTGAGGAAATTGGTCCTCCCACCAAGATCTCATCAACGTATTGAGAGATATTTCTATATAGAAACTACAACAAAATAGCAGTGGATGAAATAAAATACATGTTTCCAACGCGAAACATGTATATTTAATTTGTGCAAAAGCCTTGCAAACCGTATAATGAAAAATAAGTGGTTGCTGTTCGGGATATCTTTTAGGAGGAAATAAATTGACAAAAAAGAAAAATGAATCGATTCGTATCATTCCACTTGGTGGAGTGGGCGAAATCGGAAAAGCAATGTACGTAGTGGAAATCGATGAGGAGCTATTTGTCGTTGATAGCGGATTAATGTTCCCAGAAGACGAAATGCTTGGTATAGATATCGTGATTCCTGATATTACGTACTTAGAAGAAAATAAAGAGCGTGTGAAAGGTATTTTCTTAACACACGGACATGAAGATGCAATTGGTTCAATTGCGTATGTTTTACAAAAAATCAAGGCGCCAGTGTATGGTTCGAAGTTGACAATTGCGCTTGCAAAAGAACATTTAAAAGAATTACCTGCACCACATCAGGTGAAATTCTTTGAAGTAACAAATCGAAGCCGTATGAATTTCAACTCGACGTATGTGACATTCTTCCATACAACACATAGTATTCCCGATGCATTAGGGGTAGTGTTCCATACTTCAGAGGGTGCGATTGTGCATACCGGTGAATTCAAGTTTGACCAATCAGCTACTGGTAAATTCAAACCGGATTTAGCGAAAATGGCGCAATTGGGTGAAGATGGCGTGTTTATTTTGCTTTCTGAGTCATGTGAAGCAGAACGCCCAGGCCATACAACGTCTGAAACTGTTATTGAAGAACAATTATCAAAAACATTTCATTCTGCACCAGGGCGCATTTTAGTCGCGGTTTATGCATCGAACTTTATTCGTATTCAGCAAGTGTTTACACAAGCTCAAAAATCTTTCCGTAAAGTGGCGATTGTAGGGAAACCTTTAGAAAAAGCGGTAGATTTAGGTGTGCAACTAGGCTACTTAACAGTAGACGAAGATACGATTATCTCAATTGCTGATATGAATAAATATCAGGAAGATGAAATTATTATTATCGCAACAGGTAACAAAGGCGAACCACTTGATGCTTTGGAAAAAATCGTACGTAAACATCACCGTGATATTAAAGTGAAAAAAGACGATACTGTGCTTGTTACGTTTACGCCCTCGCCAAATATGGAAGTTCAAATGGCGAATACAATGAACCAACTTGCAAAAGCAGGGGCTGAAATTTTAACTTCAAGCAAAAATGTCCATGTCTCAGGGCATGGTAGTCAAGAAGATTTAAAGTTAATGTTGAATTTAATGCAGCCAAAATACTTTATTCCTGTACAAGGTGAATACCGTATGCTGATTGCACATTCTAAGCTTGCTCAGCAACTAGGTATGCAAAAATCTCAAATCTTTATCGCTGATAAAGGAGATATCGTCGAATATAAAAACGGCAAAATGCGTATGAGTGGCCGTGTTCAAGCTGGTAACATTTTAATCGATGGTATTGGTGTTGGCGATGTTGGAAATATCGTGTTACGTGACCGTAAACTACTATCTCAAGATGGTATTTTCATTGTCGTTGTAACATTAAATCGCGCACAAAAGAAAATTGCCTCAGGTCCTGAAATTTTATCTCGTGGCTTTGTGTATGTACGTGAATCAGAAGCGTTAATGACTGAAGCATCTGAAATTGCAAAAACTGTTATTGAAAAATACGTGGGTAAAGACACGTTTGAGTGGACAAACATTAAACAAGAAATTCGTGATACATTAAACACGTATTTATTCCAAAAAACAAAGCGCCGCCCAATGATTATCCCAATCATTATGGAATATTAAAAGAAAAGCTCCAAACGCCCGTTTTCACCCGCGTCGGCAAAAACGCCACATCCATGTGGCATTGCCGACATGACTCACATCGTGTGAGCCTCAAGCTATTTTTGAGCCCGAAGTGAAAGTGCGTTTTTACACTTTCACCCGAGGGATCTAGGCAACCTAAGTACGCCGCATCCATGCAGCAATGGTTGCATGACCAACATCGTGTTGGCCTCGACCTCGAGGGTGTGGCGTTTGGAGCTAGACAAGAAAAGCTCCAAACGCCCGTAGCGGTGAAGCATTGCATTAAAAAGGATTTTCTAACCGATTGTAACGGTAGAAGGTCCTTTTTTTTGAAAGGAAACGGTTCTACATGTTATTATTCGCTACATATATAGAATGGATTGCAAAGAAGGTGAAGAGATGGCTGTTAGCAAAAGGAAAAGTGCAAATAAAGGGAAACCAACAAGCGATAAGAAAGAAATGCACCCACTTATGTACGAAATTTTAGGGGTAGTCTTTATTGCCGCTGCAATTATTATGATTTTTGAATATGGCATGATCGGGCGCATTTTGCAAACGATGGCGATGTTCCTTTTGGGGAATTTACATTTTGCTGTTTCGTTTATGTTAATTTTTATTGCTGTTTTATTGATGATAGGACGTAAAAAAGTGTCGTTAAAAGATCGGCTTATAGTCGGGATGGTACTGATTGTTGCAAGTTTAACGATTTTTAGCCATAGCATACTTTTTGAACAACTATCAAAATCAAGTGGGCTGTTATCTGATTCGGTGCTAAGAGAATCTTGGCGAATTTTAATCGAAACAGAAGGTGTAGTCCAGCGTAGCAACGCACTTGGTGGAGGTATGGTAGGAGCACTTCTTTTTAGTGGGCTTCATGTGTTATTTGAAGCTACTGGTGCAAAGGTTGTCGCATGGGTGATTTTATTCATCGGGTTAATCTTAGTAACTGGAAAAGCGCTTGTACCGTTCCTAGCTGAAAAAACACCTACTTTATTTGGAAAGTGGCAAAAAAAACGACAAGAAAAGAAAAAGAATAATCCAAAGAAACCAAAAAGTAGTCGCCGTTCAAGAGTAGATAGTACTGATGAAGTTGCAGCAGATAGTAATACTATACCCACCCAACAGGAAGAAGAGTCGCGTGAGCCGATAATATCTGCTTTTACACAAAATGTTACAAATCAGTATGAGGAGACGTTTACTAATTCATCAAGCGGGGAAATGGAAGAAGTAGAGTTAACGGATGATGTACACATTGAGAGCACCACAACGGTCGAAAATGCTGATTACCAACTTCCTTCATTTAATCTTCTACAATTACCACCACAGCACGATCAAAGTGGTGAGTATTCGGTTATTCAAGCAAATGCTAAAAAGCTTGAGCAAACACTGCAAAGCTTTGGTGTAAAAGCAAAGGTTACACAAGTGCACTTAGGGCCGGCTGTTACGAAATATGAAATACTTCCGGATATTGGTGTGAAAGTAAGTAAGATTGTGAACTTGCAAGATGATTTAGCACTCGCATTAGCCGCAAAAGATATTCGGATGGAGGCGCCCATTCCAGGGAAATCTGCGATCGGTATTGAAGTGCCAAACAGTGAAGTAGCTATTGTAACACTGAGAGAGGTATTGGAATCAAAAGAAGGCGGAAAGCCGGATGCATTGTTGCAAGTAGCATTTGGCCGTGATATTACGGGACAAGCTGTACTTGCTGAGCTCAATAAAATGCCGCATTTACTTGTGGCAGGTTCTACAGGTAGCGGAAAAAGCGTATGTATAAACGGAATTGTTGTATCGATCTTAATGCGTACGAAGCCACATGAAGTAAAACTCATGATGATTGACCCGAAAATGGTCGAGCTAAATGTTTACAATGGTATTCCACATTTACTTGCACCTGTTGTGACTGATGCTAGAAAAGCTTCACAGGCACTCAAAAAAGTCGTGTCTGAAATGGAACGACGCTATGATTTGTTTTCACATACGGGCACACGTAATATTGAAGGTTATAATGCCCATGTGAGAAAGGTCAATGAGGAAACTGCAGAGAAACATCCAAAACTACCATATATAGTAGTTATTGTTGATGAATTAGCAGATTTGATGATGGTAGCGTCAAATGATGTAGAAGACTCCATTACACGCTTAGCACAAATGGCTCGTGCTGCAGGCATTCACTTAATTATTGCGACACAGCGACCAAGTGTGGATGTCATAACTGGTGTCATAAAGGCAAATATTCCTTCTCGTATTGCTTTTGCGGTTTCATCTTCTATCGACTCTAGAACGATTTTAGATATGGGTGGGGCAGAGCGATTACTCGGCCGTGGAGACATGTTATTTTTACCAGCAGGTGCTTCGAAACCAACACGTGTGCAAGGCGCATTTTTATCGGATGGTGAAGTTGAAGCTGTTGTTGATTTTGTTATAGAACAGCAGAAGGTTCAGTATCAAGAAGAGATGATTCCGACAGAGGAAGCAGAAATTTTAGAGGAAACTGATGAATTATTTGATGATGCAGTGCAATTAGTTATCAGTATGCAGACAGCATCTGTTTCGATGCTTCAGAGACGTTTCCGTATCGGATACTCACGTGCTGCTCGCATTGTCGATCAAATGGAACAGCGAGGAATTGTAGGCCCGCCAGAAGGTAGTAAGCCTCGACAAGTATTAGTGCACGAGTATGACCATTAAAAAAGTGATTTATTAAAAAAAATAACACTTTTTTGACGTAATGTTCGATTTTTACTAAAAAAAAGGCTATTATACAACAGTTTTCTGCAAAACTATTTATTTAACTATTTAAAAATGGTATATTAATGAACGATTAGTAGGAATGTTGTACATCAGATGTCTGATCTCTTATTTTGGTGGTGATTGTAAGTGACTATTAAAGCTGATCATCGTCATCTCTATCTTCAAGTAATCGATCGTTTGAAATCTGACATTGAAATGGGTGTTTTCAAAGAAAATGAAAAGTTACCTTCAGAATTTGAATTATCAAAATCACTTGGGGTCAGTCGTGCGACGCTAAGAGAAGCGCTCCGACTGTTGGAAGAGGAAAATGTTATTGTGCGTCGACATGGAGTTGGGACTTTTGTTAATCCTAAACCACTGTTTACATCCGGCATAGAACATTTATCAAGCATTTCTTCTATGATTGAAACAGCAGGTATGGAACCAGGTTCACGCTTTTTAAAAGCAACTGAGTCCGTACCTTCTGAAGAAGATTTAAAACGCTTCCAATGCGATGAAGAAGATAAAATACTCACGATTGAACGTGTCAGAACAGCGGACGGTGAACCAGTAGTTTATTGTATCGATAAGCTGCCAGCGAGCTCCCTGCCTACTGACTTTGTAAACAATAAAGAAGTTTCACTTTTTTCTGCACTTGAACAATCGGGCAAAATTCACGTTGCATATGCTGTGACCTATATAGATCCGGTAGGGTTTCATGAACAAGCATCACCGATTTTAAATTGTGGTCGTGAGACGGCACTTTTAGTATTAAAGCAACTGCATTACGATGATCACGATCAAGTAGTGCTCTATTCAAAAAATTATTTCCGAGCTGATAAATTCAGCTTCCATGTAGTACGAAAAAGGGTGTAGAGCATTTCTCGAAATTTTCCTGCTAATTACAATATCTTTTGGGGGGTACCAAAAATGAAAAAACGTAAATTTGGTTTAGTATTATCGTCAGTATTAGCTGCAGGTGCGATTTTAGGTGCATGTGGTGCAAAAGATGAAGAACCTGAAAAAGAGAACGACAAACCGTCAACAGGTGAAACAACTAAAGAAGAATCATTCTCTATTGCAATGGTAACAGACGTTGGTGGCGTGGATGACAAATCATTCAACCAGTCGGCATGGGAAGGTGTTCAAGCTTATGGTAAAGAACACGGTCTATCAAAAGGTGATGGAGGTTTTGACTACTTACAATCATCAGACCACTCTGATTATGATCCAAACTTAAACGCATTATTACGTCGTGACTTTAACCTTATTTATGGTGTCGGCTTTATGATGGCTGATGCTATCGAAGCTATAGCTTTAGATAACCCAGATGCTCAATTTGCATTAATTGATGCTGAAGCAAAAGTAGATAACGTTGTTTCTATACTGTTTAAAGAGCAAGAGGGTGCTTTCTTAGCAGGTGTTGCTGCTGCGAAAATGTCTCAATCAGGTAAAATTGGTTTTGTTGGTGGCGTTGATATTCCAGTTATTAACCGTTTCCATGCTGGTTTCGTTGCGGGTGCTAAAGCTGTAAATCCAGATATCGAAATCCAAGAAAAATACACAGGCTTTTTTGATAAAGCAGATATTGGGAAAATTACAGCAAACAGCATGTACTCTTCAGGCGTAGATGTAATCTTCCACGCTGCTGGTGCGACTGGTAATGGTGTATTCTCTGAAGCAAAAGAACGTAAGAAAAAAGATCCGAATGCAAACGTATGGGTAATTGGCGTTGACGCTGACCAATATGAAGAAGGAAAAGTAAATGATACTACAAATGTTACTTTAACGTCAATGTTAAAAGGTGTTAATACTGCGGTAGTAGATATTTCAAATAAAGCTAAAAACGGTGAGTTCCCTGGTGGAGAAACACTAACTTATGGTTTAGCTGAAGATGGTGTAAAACTGGCTGATTCTCGTGGTGCGATCCCAGAAGATGTTCAAGCAGTAATTGATGAATATAAAGAAAAAATTGTTAGTGGTGAAATCGTAGTTCCAGAAAAAGTGGAAAAATAATTCATCTCTTTATCATCATAAGGGCCTTTTTGAAGACCCTTATGATGATTTTTCTAATCTATCGTTATTTTTAGACAATTTGTAATTATCTGATTATATTTAATGTAGTTGTGTTTAACTCATCAAATACATATAGAAGCAGTTTTATATGAATATATCGTAAGTCTAGGATAAAGAAAGAGTAAGTTAGTAGATGAAAGGTTTCTAACGATGACTTTTCATGTATTAATTTTTATTACAAATAGTGCCTAAGGGAGTGAATATATTGGAATATGTGATTGAGATGCTTGGAATCCGTAAAGAATTCGGTAGTTTCGTAGCTAATAATAACATCACCCTCCAACTAAAAAAAGGCGAAATCCATGCGCTGTTAGGTGAAAATGGCGCCGGGAAATCGACTTTGATGAACGTTCTTTTTGGTTTATATCAACCAGAAGGCGGAGAAATACGCGTTCGTGGGAAGGCTGTGAAGATCGCTGACCCAAATGTTGCCAATGATTTAGGGATTGGGATGGTGCACCAGCACTTTATGCTTGTGGAAAACTTCACAGTTACTGAAAACATCATTTTAGGATCAGAGCCAACAAAAATGGGTGTCGTCAATATTAAAGATGCAGCGAATAAAGTAGCGGAGCTTTCAGAGAAGTACGGGCTTGATGTAGATCCGTATGCAAAAATAGAAGACATTACGGTGGGGATGCAGCAGCGGGTAGAGATTTTGAAAACGCTTTATCGTGGTGCAGAGATTTTAATCTTTGACGAGCCGACTGCCTCATTAACACCACAGGAGATTTCGGAGCTAATCCAAATCATGAAGCGTCTGATTGCTGAAGGTAAGTCAATTGTTCTAATTACGCATAAATTAAAAGAAATCATGGAAGTATCGGACCGTGTGACAATCATTCGTAAAGGGGAAGGCGTTGGAACAGTCGTGACGGCTGAAACAAATCCTGACCAATTAGCAGAATTAATGGTTGGACGTCAAGTGGAATTCAAAACTGTTAAAACGGAAGCAAATCCTACAGAAGAAGTACTTTCAGTCGAAAATTTAGTTGTCACGGATTACCGTAACATTGATAAAGTGAAAGGTTTGAACTTAAACGTTCGCAGAGGCGAAATCGTTGGGATTGCTGGTATCGATGGAAATGGTCAAACAGAATTAATCGAGGCAATTACAGGTCTTAGAAAAGTAAAAAGTGGTACTGTGAAGTTGAATGGTAAAAATGTTACGAACATGAAGCCACGAAAAATTACAGAAGAAGGCGTTGGGCATATCCCACAAGACCGTCATAAGCATGGTTTAGTACTTGATTTCCCAATTGGTCACAATATTGTACTTCAAACGTATTACCAATCACCAATAGCAAAAGGCATGGTAATGGATTACAAAAAAGTATCTGAAAAGGCGCGTCAAATCATTGAAGAGTATGATGTGCGTACAGGGAATGGTGAAATGACACCAGCTCGTGCCCTTTCAGGTGGTAACCAACAAAAGGCTATTATTGGCCGTGAAATTGACCGTAACCCAGATTTATTGATTGCAGCATTACCTACACGTGGACTTGATGTAGGAGCGATTGAATTCATTCACTCAAGATTAATCGAACAACGAGATAATGGTAAAGCGGTCCTATTGATTTCATTTGAATTAGATGAGGTTATGAACGTCTCTGACCGTATTGCAGTTATTTATGACGGTCAGATCGTTGACGAGTTAAATCCAAAAGAAACAACAGAGCAAGAGCTTGGTTTACTAATGGCTGGGCAAAGTAAAAATGGAAGCACGAAATTAGCGAAGGAGGGGAACGACTAATGTCGAATCGTGTCATTAATATACTCGTTCCTATCGTCTCAATTATTATCGGTCTTATTGTAGGGGCTATCGTTATGCTAGTTAGTGGTTATGACCCTGTGGAGGGGTATCTAGCATTATGGACAGGTATTTTTGGAGATTCATATTCAATCGGGAACACAATCCGCCAGATTACACCATATATCTTGGCTGGACTAGCAGTAGCATTTGCTTTCAGAACAGGATTATTCAACATCGGGGTTGAAGGTCAGCTAATTATGGGTTGGCTAGCAGCTGCATGGGTAGGGTATGCGTTTGAACTACCTAAAATTATTCACTTACCTTTAGCTTTACTTGCAGCGGCGGTAGCAGGTGCATTCTGGGCCTTTATTGCAGGTTTCTTAAAAGCGAAATTTAATGTGCATGAAGTAATTGCGACCATTATGTTAAACTATACAGCGCTTTACATTACAAACGCTGTGATTAAAGAATTGTCAGGCGGCAGCTTTAAAACAGAACGTGTTCAAGAAACGGCTACTTTACGTTCTCCATTTTTAAGAGAGCTTACAGACAATTCAAGTCTGCATTACGGAATCATTGTTGCGCTTATAATGGTAGCAGTCATGTGGTTCATTTTAGAGAAAACAACACGTGGTTATGAATTAAAAGCGGTTGGCTTTAACCAACATGCTGCTGAATATTCAGGTATGAGCGTCAAAAAAAATATTATTTTAGCCATGACAATTTCAGGTATGTTCGCTGGACTTGGTGGTGCAATGGAAGCACTTGGAACATTCCAAAATGCACCGATACAATCAGGCTTTACTGGTATAGGTTTTGATGGGATTGCTGTTGCCCTACTTGGTGCGAATACACCACTAGGGGTCGTTTTTGGGGCTTCACTATTCGGTTCCCTTAAATACGGTGCATTAAACATGCCAAATGCCGCTGGTATTCCAGAGGAGATTGTGTCGATTATTATCGCCTTAATTATCTTCTTCGTAGCGTCAGGCTATATTATTCGCGTAGCTTTACAAAAGTTACGTAAGAAAAAGGAGGGGCAATAACATGAGCTTTTTAGAAATGTTATATTTCATTATCCCTTCTGCAATTCTTTATGCAACACCTTTAATTTTCACAGCAATCGGAGGTGTATTCTCTGAGCGTTCGGGTGTTGTAAACATCGGACTAGAAGGTTTAATGATTTTCGGTGCTTTCGTCGGTATTTATGTCAACTTAGAGTATGCGGCTACATTTGGTGCTGCGACAGTTTGGGTAGCCATGCTAGCAGCAGTAATAATGGGTGGGGTTTTCTCCCTTTTACATGCTGTAGCATCGATTTCATTCCGTGCCGATCAAACGGTATCAGGGGTAGCCATTAACTTATTAGGGTTAGCTTTATCTGTCTTTTTAGTAAAACTGATTTATGATAAAGGTCAAACAGATATGATTACCGAACCGATTGAGCGTTTCGCTGTTCCTTATTTAGAGGATATTCCATTTTTAGGTCCGTTATTATTCAAAGATGTTTATAGTGCATCAATTTTGGCATTTGCTGTAGCAATCGGTGCATGGTTTATTATATATAAAACACCATTTGGATTACGTCTTCGTGCAGTTGGGGAACACCCTATGGCAGCTGATACCATGGGAATAAATGTCAATAAAATGCGCTATATCGCGGTTGTTATTTCTGGGGCACTTGGTGGCCTTGGAGGTGCGGTTTATGCACAAATAATTACGCGTGACTTCTCACATGCTACAATTGCTGGCCAAGGTTTCATGGCTCTTGCAGCAATGATTTTCGGGAAATGGCATCCTATTGGCGCACTTGGTGCAGCGTTATTTTTCGGTTTAGCACAAACGTTAAGTATTACTGGAGATCGAATTCCATATGTGCAGGATGTCCCAGCTGTATTCCTACAAATCCTTCCTTACGTCTTAACGATTTTTGCATTAGCAGGATTTATAGGGAAAGCAAATGCACCAAAAGCAAGTGGGCAACCATATATTAAAGGAAAGCGATAATTACACTAACTTTTGATGTGTGGAGAGAAAAAATAAATGGCCGGGCCGTGTGCTCGGCTTTTTTGGTACATATATGTAATTCTTTTTTGCAATTGAGGACAATAGACATGTATAGTATTTGTAGAACATTGTTATATTAAGAAAGATAGGAGGGTTCCATATGTTTAAAACAATACCTTTTGCAAAAGGTGTCAACCTGCATATACGACAAACAACCCAATTTAAAACCGTTAATTTTTCAATTAAATGGAGAAGCCCATTAACATCCGAGAGCGCATCAGAGCGTACGGTGTTAACGAATGTATTACAGCATAGCAATGCAAAATATACGACAACAGCTGCCTTTCGTAGTTTTTTAGATGATTTATTTGGTACAGTTCTATATTTTGATACATCAAAGCGTGGCAATGAACATACAGTGCTCATGAACGTGGAAACAGTGAATGATCAATATTTAGCGAATGGTAATGTGTTAAGTGAAGTATTGGAATTATTACACACTGCTATTTTTGAGCCGAATTTAGAAAATGGTGTGTTCAAAGAATCGATTGTGTCACGTGAAAAGCAAATGGTCATTCAACGTATCGAATCTATTTTTGACGATAAGTCACGTTTTGCACAACAACGAATTCAACAAATATTACGTCCAAATGAGCCTGCTTCTATTTCGGCAAATGGCACGGTAGAGGATATTGGAAAAATCACATCTTCATCACTATTTGCAGCTTACGAATCGATGCTGGCAAACGATAAAATCGATATTTATGTAGCTGGTGACATCAATGAGGATGAAATAGTAGCAAAATTAAAACAAGTATTACCATTCAAAGATCGTACACCTGAAGAAATACCAGCTGTTTTACCGCAGCAACATCCAAAAGATGACTATGTCCGAGAGCAACAGGACATGAAGCAAGGGAAACTACACATTGGCTTTAGTACACCAGTACGTTTTGGTGATGCTGATTTTGCAAAAATGCAAATTTTTAACGGTGTATTTGGTGGTTATCCGCATGCAAAATTATTTATGAATGTTCGTGAAAAGGAAAGTTTAGCTTATTATGCGTCAAGTTCATACGCATCACATTACGGCTTAATATTCGTCGTATCAGGGATTGAAGCGAAAAATGAAGAAAAAGCGCTATCACTTATTAAAGAACAGTTAGCTGTCATGCAAGCAGGCGACATTTCAGATTTAGAATTAGAACAAACGAAAGCGATGCTCACAAATCAATTAAAAGAGGCGCTGGATTCTGCACGCGGACAAATTGAAATTTATGACCAATATAAAGATTTACCCGAGAAATTTTCTGTTGAAGCTTGGGCAAGTAAATGGAAAGCTGTAACGAAGGAAGATGTCGTTGAAATGGCGAAACAAGTTCAGCTAGAAGCGGTCTATTTCTTATGTGGGAAGGAGCAAGCCGCACAATGAAAACAATTGAATTTAAGCAATTAGATGAAACACTATACTATGAAAAATTAGAAAATGGTTTAGATGTCTATATATTACCCAAAAAAGGGTTTTCAAAAACGTTTGTGACGTTTACGACGAAGTATGGATCTATTGACCGTAATTTTGTGCCTATAGGTGAAACAGAAGCAATCACTGTACCAGATGGTATTGCTCACTTTTTAGAGCATAAAATGTTTGAAAAAGAAGACGGCGATGTATTCCAAAAGTTTAGTGAGTACGGTGCATCAGCAAACGCATTCACTTCATTTACACGTACAGCGTATTTATTTTCTGCAACAGATCATATTTATAAAAGTACTGAAACATTATTGAACTTTGTGCAAGAGCCATATTTTACTGAGGCAACGGTCAATAAGGAAAAAGGTATTATCGGTCAAGAAATAACAATGTATGATGATCAGCCAGATTGGCGTTTATATTTTGGAACGATCGCTAATATGTATCACAATCATCCAGTGAAGATTGATATTGCTGGTACAATTGAATCCATAGACGGTATTACAGCAGACCATTTGTACACTTGCTATAACACGTTCTACCATCCATCGAACATGCTTCTTTTTGCAATTGGAGCAGTAGATCCGGAAGAAATGATGACGTATATTCGTGAAAATCAAGCGAAGAAACAATTCGAAGCACCAACACCACTACAACGTTTTTTTGACGAGGAACCGACGGAAGTCGCTGTTAAAGAAGATACGTTGCATATGGATGTTCAAAAGCCAAAGATGTATGTAGGCCTAAAAGCGAAGGAAACGAATCTCTCAGGCAGTGCAATGCTAAAACATGAGCTGGCCGTACAAATTGGGTTAGAGCTTATTTTTGGGCGTACATCTGAGTTCTATACGCATGTGTATGATGAGGGCTTAATCGATGAAACATATGCCTTTGATTTTACGCTTGAAAAAGGCTTCGGCTTTGCCATGATCGGTTCAGATACGACGGAACCTGATGCCCTGGAAAAGGCGATTAAAGCAGAACTTGCAAAATATGAAAGTAAATCGGCGTTTGTAACTACTGATTTAGAACGCATCAAGCGTAAAAAAATTGGTTTCTTCTTACGTGCATTAAACTCAATTGAATTTATTGCGAACCAGTTTACACGTTATTCATTTAACGACATGAATTTATTTGATGTTGTACCAGAATTAGAATCATTAACAGTTGAAGATATAACTGAAGCTTTCAAAACAATTCAAGGTGAATCTCAGCAAACTGTTTTTAAAATTTTGCCAACTGAGAAGAATGCATAATGAAAAAGTTTGCACTTGTACTTGGAGCTTCAGGGGAGATTGGTCGTAGTATTTGCCATAGCTTAGCAGATGATGGTTGGTCTCTTTATTTACACTATACGCATAACGAGGAAGCGATGAATGCTTTATATCATTCGCTTTCTTCTGATTTTCCTACACAGGAATTTATGATCGTACAGGCTGATTTTACAGATAACATGGCCGCAGAAAAACTTGCCTCGCAAATTTTTAGTTTGCAGGCGCTTGTTTTTGCGAGTGGACAAGCACATTATGCGTTACTCGAAGATACCTCTGTGACAGATATGGAAGCATTATGGCGCGTGCATGTGCAAAATCCAATGCGACTCACAGCTTTACTATCTGCGAAGTTACGTATACATAAAGCGAGCTACGTGCTCTTCATTGGTTCCATTTGGGGAGAAACTGGTTCTGCTGGTGAATCTCTTTATGCAACAGTAAAAGGAGCTCAACACGCATTCGTAAAGTCTTATGCCAAAGAGGCTGCATTATCAGGGATTCGTGTAAATGCTATTGCACCAGGCTTTATAAATACGTCGATGAATGGTCATTTAAGCGATGAGGAACTAGGTTATATTTTAGATGAGATTCCACTTGGAACAGTTGGACAAACGACGGATGTAGCAGAAATGGTTCGCTTTTATTTGTCTGGTCATGCGGATTATGTAACTGGACAAATTATTAGATTAAACGGTGGTTGGTACATATAATTTCTCTTTTGACACATACTAGGTGTGAAAAGGAGGAGAAGTTATGAGCATTTTAGACAACTGGCAAAAATGGACTTCTTTTTTAGGGCAAAATGTAATGCAGGCAGAATCAAGTGGGATGCCAAAAAAAATGATTCAGGAGGCTGCTGTTCAAATTGGTGAATATTTGGCAACAAATGTCGACCCAAAAAATGAACAAGAGCGAGTTCTGTCTGATTTATGGGCTGTTGCATCCGATGATGAGAAGCATGCACTTGCAAATTGTGTTGTGAAGCTTGTTCAAAATAAGCATGTGCAATAAGTTCGGAGCGGCTGTTCGATAAGTCAAGGTGACTTGTTGAACGGCTGCTTTTTTTATAAAAGGTATAAATATCCTTTACTAGGATAATAAGGTGTTGTGTGTAATTTTATATTTGGCTCTTTTTAAAAAAATTTAAGTATTTTATAAATAACCCTAGAAATCGTTGTATTCTAACTTTCCATTACATAAAAAATCCGCTATGATGGAACTTATAAAGGTTTTTTTACGTTATCTAATATGAAGGGGACGATTACATTTGAGCGATTGGTACTTTGAATATGAAATTCAGGTGAATCGTCCAGGATTATTGGGGGATATTGCTTCACTTTTAGGGATGCTTCGTGTCAATATTATTTCAATCAATGGTGTCGATGAAGAACGTCGTGGAATGTTAGTGCATACAGACAATGATGAAGCAATTGAGCGTTTTCGTACGATTGTTTCAACAATGGAACATATCCATGTTACGAAATTTCGACAGCCTAAATTACGTGACCGTTTAGCAATTAGACATGGTCATTATATTCCTCGAGATGCAGATGAAAAAAATACGTTTCGTTTTGTACGAGATGAGCTAGGTATATTAGTTGACTTTATGGCTGAATTATTCAAAAAGGATGGTCATAAGTTAATTGGAATACGTGGGATGCCTCGTGTCGGTAAAACCGAGTCGATTGTAGCTGCAAGTGTATGTGCCAATAAAAAATGGATTTTTTTATCATCTACAATGATTAAGCAAACAGTAAGAAATAAACTTGCTGGAGATGAGTTCAGTGACAATAATATTTTTATATTAGACGGGATCGTTACTCGTCGCTCGACAGATGAGCGTCATTTGCAACTTGTTCGTGAGATGATGCGAATGTCTTCAATTAAGGTAGTAGAGCACCCAGACATGTTTGTACAGCATTCAGAGTATAAGATTGAGGATTTTGATTACATTATTGAATTGCGTCATGACCCGGATGAAGAAATTACTTATGAAATAATGGAAAAAAATCAAATGATGTCCGAATCCAATGAGTTTGGTGGATTTAATTTTTAATTTTATTCAGTGGAGTCTCCCCATATATTGGATAGAGGATAAATGCAATTGTTGTAAAGTTTCAGTGGCATTCATAAATGCCGACTGAATAAAATGAAAGCCTTCGCAGACGGCATAAATTTTGATAGGAGATAATCGTGCCAGCACGATTCAAAATTTGGGCTTCAAATTAGCCAAGGTGAATTTGATATTAAAGTAGGTGTTAAGTGTGACTGAATTAGGTACTCGACTGAAAGAGGCGAGACTGTCCAAAGGCTACAGTTTAGATGATTTACAAGAAATAACGAAAATTCAAAAACGTTATTTAATGGGCATTGAAGAAGGCAACTATTCAATGATGCCAGGCTCATTTTATGTTCGAGCATTTATAAAGCAATACGCAGAAGCTGTTGGTTTAAATGCTGAAGAGTTATTAGAAACATATAAAAATGATGTGCCGGGAGCTCAAAATGGGCAGGTGTCACAAGCAATGTCACAGAGTCCAAGTAGAAGAAAAATTACGAAGGGTCCTTCTAATAAAATGTTAGAATCGATGCCTAAAATAATTGTCGGTTTATTTATTATTGTTATTATTGTAGCGATTTGGATATTATGGCAATCAAAAAGCAATGCCGGTACACCGATTATAGAAGAAAAACCACCAGAGGTGGTATATGATAAAAACCCTAAACCAATTGATAGCGACAAAGAAAAACTAGAAAAACAAGAAAAAGAAAATGCAATTAATGATACTAATGATGATAAACCTGAAGACGATATAGAAGAAGATGTAGAAGAAAGTAAACAAGCTATTTCTCCTGGTACAATTGAAGCAGACGGTGATACAACATCATATACATTAACAGGTACTGATGTATTCAATATCAAAGTTGAGATTTCAGGTCCTACTTTTGTTGGGGTTCGCGATCAAAATCAAAATGAGTTGCTAACAGATACACGCGTGTATAACGCAGGAGAAGTTGTAACGCTAGATGCAACAGCTCAAAATTATGTACGTATTCGTCTAGGGAATTCAACACAAGCAAAAGTTTATATTAATGACGAGCTTTTACCATATGCGCAACAAATAGTAACGCAAAACATCGTCATCAATTTCAATAAAGAACAGTAGTCATCTAAGGGTGACTACTTTCTTTCATCATGAAAGGTGTTAGAAAAATGAATATTCCAAATAAAATTACCATTTCTCGTATTTTACTCATTCCGTTCTTTGTCATTGTTATGATGTTTGACTTTGGCTGGGGTACAATGACGTTATTTGGTGCAGAAATGCCTGTCCATCATTTTATTGGTGCTCTTATTTTTATTATTGCTTCTACAACAGACTGGGTAGATGGCTATTATGCAAGAAAATATAACCTTGTCACAACGTTTGGAAAGTTTTTAGATCCACTTGCAGATAAATTACTTGTATCCGCGGCCTTTATTTTAATGGTTGAGCTTGGTATGGCTCCAGCTTGGGTGATTATTATCATTATTAGCAGAGAGTTTGCTGTAACTGGATTACGTTTAATTTTAGCTGGTGGTGGCGAAGTCGTAGCGGCGAACCAACTTGGGAAGATTAAAACTTGGGCACAAATTGTTGCCATTGCAGCTGCAATTTTACACAATACAATTTTTACATTAATAGGTATCCCGTTTGATACAATTATGTTATATATTGCACTGTTCTTTACACTTTGGTCTGGATGGGATTATTTCTATTTAAATCGTCGTGTGTTACTTGAGTCTAAATAAGAGGGGTCTTGTGGATCATGAATGCTGAAATCATTGCGGTTGGTTCAGAGTTACTTTTGGGTCAAATTACGAATACCAATGCAAAATTTATTTCTAGTCAACTGTCGGAGCTTGGGATTAACGTATTTTATCATACTGTGGTCGGAGATAATTCAAACCGCTTAGTAGAAGCGATTAAAGTAGCAGAATCGCGAGCGGATTGTATTATTTTCTCTGGTGGGCTTGGGCCAACGAAAGATGATTTAACGAAGGAGGCCATTGCACGTCATTTAGGTGTCGATTTGGTATTTGATGAAGTTGCTCTAACTTCGATAGAACATTTTTTTGCAAAACGTGGTCGGGCAATGACAGATAACAATCGGAAGCAGGCACTTGTGTTAGCGAGTAGTGATGTACTAGCAAACCATCATGGAATGGCTCCTGGGATGATTCTCACAAAGGATGGGCGTACATATATTTTGCTGCCAGGTCCTCCGAAAGAGTTGGAGCCAATGTTCCAATTTGAAGCAAAACCAAAGCTTGTATCTTTGTTAAATGCTGGTGGGGTTATCTCATCTCATGTAATGCGCTTTTATGGCATTGGTGAGGCAGAGTTAGAAGATCGCGTCCAAGATATTTTAGATGCGCAAACTAATCCAACAGTTGCACCCCTTGCATCTGACGGTGAAGTGACATTACGTGTGACAGCAAAGGCAGAAACAGAAGGTGAAGCACAGCAGCTCATTGCGGAGAAAGTGGCTGAAATCCAAGCAATTGTTGGCGATTACCAATATGGTACTGACGATGATTCTCTAGCATCTAAAACAGTGGAAATGCTGTTAGATAATGAGCTCACGATTTCTGCAGCGGAAAGCTTAACAGCAGGTTTATTTCAATCAGAGCTTGCTGAAATTCCCGGTGTAGGAGGAACGCTCATTGGCGGGGTTGTCACGTATACAGAAGATACAAAGGTGAAGCAACTTGGTATCTCCAAGGAATTATTAGATACACATGGCATTGTCAGTAGTGAATGTGCATCTGCAATGGCTAGTGCAGTTCGCGCCAAATTCAACACGAATATTGGTATCGGGCTTACTGGTGCAGCTGGTCCAACAGCACATGATCATCAGCCAGTAGGAACTGTATGGATTGGTATCGCTATTGATGATGAAGAACCAATTACGTACTTACTGCATTTATCGGGCATGCGTAATACAAATCGTTTGCGAGCGGTGAAGTTTACCTGTCATTACTTAATGCAATTGCTTGTGGAACGAGGCTTTTCAAAACGATAACGAAATATTTGAAAATGAGAATTTGGATAGGGAAAACTTATCCAAATTTTTATTTTGAAGAAAAATCGAATAAACGTTCGCTTTTTTCTTGCGTGTTTTCTCAAAAACAAGTATAGTAGAGATAGACAAAAACAGTGAACGTTTTCAAAGGAGGAAATACATTGAGTGATCGTAAAGCAGCCTTAGAACAGGCTTTAAAACAAATTGAAAAGAATTTCGGTAAAGGGTCAATTATGAAACTTGGCGAAAGAACAGATTTAGAAATCGCAACGTCTTCAAGTGGTTCATTAGCACTTGACGCAGCTTTAGGTGTTGGTGGTTATCCTCGTGGACGTATTATCGAAGTTTACGGTCCAGAATCTTCTGGTAAGACAACAGTAGCACTTCATGCGATTGCGGAAGTACAAGCAAATGGTGGTCAGGCAGCATTTATCGATGCTGAGCACGCGTTAGATCCAATTTATGCACAAAAATTAGGTGTTAACATTGACGAATTACTACTGTCTCAGCCAGATACTGGTGAACAAGCGCTTGAAATTGCTGAAGCATTAGTACGTAGTGGTGCCATTGATATTATCGTTATCGACTCTGTAGCAGCACTTGTACCAAAGGCTGAAATCGAGGGCGATATGGGTGACTCTCACGTTGGTTTACAAGCACGTTTAATGTCACAAGCATTACGTAAGCTATCAGGTGCTATTAATAAATCTAAAACAATTGCTATTTTCATTAACCAAATCCGTGAAAAAATTGGTGTGATGTTCGGGAATCCAGAAACAACTCCTGGTGGTCGTGCCCTTAAATTCTATAGTTCAGTACGATTAGAAGTTCGTCGTGCAGAAGCGATTAAACAAGGTAATGACATCATGGGTAACCGTACAAAAATTAAAATCGTGAAAAACAAGGTAGCACCGCCATTTAGAACTGCTGAAGTTGATATTATGTATGGTGAAGGTATTTCTAAAGAAGGCGAAACTGTAGATTTAGGTGTTGAATTAGACATCGTACAAAAAAGTGGTTCTTGGTACGCTTATGGTGACGAACGCCTAGGACAAGGACGCGAAAATGCCAAACAATATTTAAAAGAGAACACTGCTGTATTGGAGGAAATCGCCAATAAAATCCGTGCTTCTTATGGTATTGCCGCTGCATCCTACACAATTGCAGCACATGATGAAGAAGACGAGGACGAAGAATTACGACTTCTTTTAGAGGAAGATAAATAAGATTTTTGAAAACACCCATCACATTGATGGGTGTTTTTGTGTCTAAAAAAAGAATTTTTTTAAAAATTTATACATATTCTTTTGTGAAAAACATATATGTAATTAATGGTTTTGTGTTTGATATTTTTTGATTTTTTTGTTTTTGCTGATAAAACCCAAAAAGAAGGTGATGCAAATCATGTTAAAGCATATCCCAAAGTCGCTTTCACCAGAGTTATTAAAAGTACTAATGGAAATGGGACATGGTGATGAAATTGTGCTAGCTGATGGAAATTTTCCAACATACTCACACACAAACAAAGCAATTCCGTTATCTGGCGTGTCAATTCCTACTGTGCTAGAGGATGTATTAACACTCCTCCCTTTAGATTCCTATGCTGATTTTGCTGTTGTGTATATGATGCATGGTCCAGAAACAGAAACACCAGAAATTTGGTCAACCTACGCAGAAATACTAGGGAAGACAGATAATAGTCAATTTGCACCATACAAATTAGGACGCTTTGCATTTTATGAAAGAGCTAAAAAAGCCTATGCCATAGTAGCAACGAGTGAAACAGCAATTTATGCGAATGTTATCTTAAAAAAAGGCATCATTGAAAAGGAACATAAGTGCGTTCACAGAAATGAGGAGGATATATGTTAGCAATTGAAAGACAAAAGCAAATTATATATAAGGTGAACAAACATCAAAATGTCAAAGTATCTGTGTTAAGTAAGCTTTTTCAAGTCACAGAGGAAACGATTCGTAGGGATTTAGAAAAGCTAGAAGCAGAGGGGAAGCTAACAAGAACACATGGAGGGGCAGTTTCCATGGAAGCTGATGATATCGAACTGCCTTTTATACAACGAGAAATACTGTTTCAGCAAGAGAAAGATGCAATTGCTACAGCAGCTGTTCAGTTAATCCAAGAGAATGACATATTATTTTTAGATGCTAGTTCAACAGCATTATATATGGCAAAGAAATTACCTAACATCTCGTTAATCGTATTAACGAATGCGCTATCGATTGCTATAGAGCTAGGGAAGCATTCAAATATTCAAGTTACAGTACTTGGAGGAACCTTGTCAAAAACATCACCGGCATTATTTGGTCCTCAAACAATTGAAGCAATTGATAAGTACCACGTGGATAAAATGTTCTTTTCGTGTGAGGGGTTAGATGAAAAGTGGGGGATAAGTGATTCCAATGAACAGCAAGCAATGATTAAACGAAGAATGGCCTTAAATGCAAATGAAAAAATATTATTAATGGATCACAGTAAGTTAAATAAAAGAGCATTTTCTTGTATTGGCAGCCATCAACTCATTACAAAAGTTGTTGTTGATGAAGCAGTTAATAAGCACGTACTAGAAACCCTGTTACAAGGGAGAGAAGTTATATATGCAAAGATACAGTAATAGATGTTTTGGGTAGATGAATATTAAAGAAATTCAAATTTCTATACAGAGAAACCAACATGCATACAAAGTGAGGTGGCCAAGTGAAGCCAATACTGAAAATTGAAAACGTTTCCAAGTCGTTTCCAGGCGTCAAGGCGTTGTCAAATGTACAATTAACGCTTCATGCAGGAGAAGTATTAGCGTTGGTTGGTGAGAATGGCGCAGGAAAATCCACATTAATGAAGATTTTATCAGGCATCTATAAAAAAGATGAAGGTAGTATTCAATATTTAGGGAAAGAAATTGAGGTGCTTTCTCCTAAGCATGCACAAGAATTGGGGATATCAATTATTCATCAAGAATTGAATTTAATGAAAGATTTAACGGTAGCTCAAAATATTTTTATCGGACGAGAACCGAAGAGTGCCAATTTATTTGTGAGAGACAAAAAACTGAACCAAGATACGAAAGAGTTATTTGAAAGATTGGGGATTCAATTAGATCCAAAAATGAAGGTACAACATTTATCCGTGGCAAAGCAGCAAATGGTGGAAATTGCGAAAGCGCTATCATTGGATGCGAAAATTATTGTTATGGATGAACCGACAACAGCATTAACGGATGCGGAAATTGATGCCCTATTCAATATAATCGAAGATTTAAGAGTGAAGGGCGTCGGCATTATTTATATTTCTCATCGGATGGATGAACTAAAAAGAATCTCAGACCGTGTCATGATTATGCGGGATGGTTGTTATATCGATACGCTAGAAATGAAAGATATTGATATGAATCATGTTATTAAACTGATGGTAGGGCGGGAAGTATATATCGAATCCAAGCCTCAAACAGATAGCAATACGGAAGAAAAGATTTTAGAGGTGCGCAATGTCTCGACAAAATCTCATTTAAAAAATGTTTCCTTTGATCTACATAAGGGCGAGATTTTGGGCTTTTCAGGATTGATGGGGGCAGGGCGAACTGAAATAGCGCGTGTTATTTTTGGTGCAGATAAATGTACAACTGGAGAAATTTTTTTACATGGCAAGCAAGTGAAAATTAAAACGCCTGCGGATGCAGTAAAATTGGGGATTGGCTATTTATCGGAAGATCGTAAACAATACGGACTACTCGTGAATATGGACGTAAAATCCAATATGGTTTTACCAACCATTAGAAACTTTCAATCGAAACTTGGGTTTATTAACAATCATAAAATAAAATCCATTTCGAAGGATTTTGTAAAACGACTCAATATCAAAACACCATCTATTGATCAGGAAATACGGCTGTTATCAGGGGGGAATCAGCAAAAGGTTGTAATTGCGAAATGGCTTTACCGCAATTGTGACGTACTTATTTTCGATGAACCGACTAGAGGTATTGATGTTGGAGCAAAAGGTGAAATTTATAAACTATTAGATGAACTAGCTTCAGAGGGAAAAGCCATTATTATGATTTCTTCGGAACTACCCGAAATTCTGCGGATGAGTCATCGCATTATGGTGATGGCAGAGGGAGAAATTCAAGCAGTATTAAATGCAGAAGATGCAACGCAAGAATTAATCATGCGCTATGCAACCAACTTAAAAGAGGCGTAAGGAGGAGTGAGTATGACCAATCCAATAGCGGTAACTACAAATGCAGAAAAGAAAAAAATAATCCCTGTTGGTGCACTTCAGCAAACATTAGCATTTGCTAGTTTAATAGCATTAATACTATTTTTCTCGATTGCTTCGAGTAACTTCCTGCAGTGGAGTAATATCATCGGTATTTTACTATCGACCGCTGTAATAGGGATTCTCGCATTAGGTGCAACGTTTGTCATTATTACAGGTGGTATTGATTTATCTGTGGGTACAGTGATGACGTTATCTTCTGTCATGACAGGTGTGCTTGTTGTTAACAGTGGTTTGCCGATGATTATCGGTGTTATGGGGGGAATCGCCACAGGTGCATTTTGTGGATTGCTGTGCGGTGTGATGATTACCAAGTTGAAAATACCACCGTTTATTTCTACTTTAGCCATGATGATGGTTGCCAAAGGGTTAGCATTGGTAATTTCAAATGCAGCGCCTATCTATTTTTTAGAGCATCCATTGTTTACAAAAATCGCATTAGGCTCGATTATACCAGGTGTCAATATTCCAAATGCAGTCCTTATATTTTTCGTAATGGCTATAATTGGCGGCATTATTTTATCGAAAACAATATTAGGACGATACAACTTTGCAATCGGAAGTAATGAGGAAGCAACTCGACTTTCTGGTGTAAACGTGAACTTTTGGAAGATTTCTATTTATACATTAGCGGGTGCATTTACGGGAATTGCAGGGGTGTTAATGGCTTCACGATTAAATTCAGCACAGCCTGCACTCGGGCAAGGTTATGAGTTAGAAGCAATTGCGGCAGTTGTTATTGGCGGTACGTCTTTAAGTGGTGGTAAGGGTTCAATTGTGGGAACAGTCATCGGAGCACTTATTATGAGTGTGCTAACGAATGGTTTACGTATTTTATCGATCCCACAAGAATGGCAAACAGTTGTAGTCGGACTAGTAATTATTTTGGCAGTATTTATCGATGTTGTGCGACGAAGAAACGAATAAACAACGGGTATTAGGTCAATTTGACATTAATATAAAAAAGTTAAAGGGGTAGATTGAATGAAGAAAAAACTTTGGTTGTTTAGTTTACTGTTAGTCATGATTTTAGCATTGGTAGCGTGCAATACTCCTGCTGAAGATACAACAGACAAAGGGGAGGAAGGTACAGATACAAAAGACGAGGCGATCGTTGAAACAAACAGTGAAAAGCCGTATGTTGCCATCGTCTCGAAAGGTTTCCAGCATCAATTTTGGCAAGCGGTAAAGCAAGGGGCTGAACAGGCTGCAGAAGAATTTGATGTAACGATTACTTTTGAAGGGCCTGAAACAGAGTCTCAAGTAGATAAGCAAATTGAAATGCTACAGGCAGTACTTGATAAAAAACCAGCAGCATTAGGTTTTGCGGCATTAGATTCGAAAGCGGCAATTCCGTTATTAACTGAGGCCGACGCGAAGGACATTCCTATTATTGCATTCGATTCTGGGGTAGATAGTGATTTACCGTTAGCGACAGCTTCTACCGATAATACAGCTGCGTCTGCATTAGCAGCAGATAAAATGGCTGAAGCAATTGGGAATAAAGGGAAAATCGCGTTAATCGTTCATGACCAAGTATCTGTTACGGGTACAGGACGTCGTGATGGCTTTAAAAATCAAATTGAATCAAAATATCCAGATATTGAAATCGTGGATATCCAATATGGTGGTGGAGATCACTTAAAATCAACTGACTTAGCGAAAGCTATTATGCAAGCACATCCAGACTTAAAAGGTATTTTCGGATCAAATGAAGGTTCAGCGATTGGTGTTGTAAATGCTGTGCAAGAATTAAATAAAACGGGTGAAATTGTGGTTGTCGGATTTGACTCAGGTAAACAACAAATTGATGCGATTAAGAGTGGCTTAATGGTTGGGGCTGTGACGCAAAATCCAGTAGGTATTGGCTATGAAACGGTAAAAGCAGCAGTTGCAGCGATGAAAGGTGAATCCGTAGAAAAAGTCATTGATACTGGTTTCTACTGGTACGACAAAGATAATATCGATTCCGCAGAAATTAAAGCTGCTATTTATGAATAAATAAGAGAATTGGAGGCGGGGTTATGAGCCTCCTTTTTTTACAAATGGAGGGTTCATCACCAAAAGTCGGGGATGACATTTGATGAAAGTGCATATTGATTTTAAAATGCCAGTTGATTGTAGTGGAGGCTGGGCGACTCCTGGGGGATTAGCGTCACAGATGAGACCCTAGAGCGAGCGTAGCGAGTGAAGCGGCTCATCGGACGCCCCCCCGGAAAGCGCCCAGTCGGAACGGAAATCAACCCCAAGTTATGGTGATGAGCCAAATGGAGTGTGATGATAGGATGCAAATTATTGAAGAGCTGAAAAAATATGCTCATAAATTAGTAGTGGGCGGATTAGTAGTAGGTGCAGGTGGAAATTTGAGTTTGCGTGATGGTGACTATATGTATATTTCACCTAGTGGCTATGATTTACAAGAAATCGATGATCATCAATGGGTGAAGGTGCATATTGAATCAGGCAAAGTAGAAGGGGATCTTCGTCCATCTTCAGAAGTACTTATGCATTTAGCATGCTTTCGGGAAAATCCACATATAAACGCTGTATTACATGCACACCCAACATATTCAGTAGCCATTTCATCAGCCGGTAAAGAGATTCCACCGATGTTTCCAGACTTTCCGGCGATGGTTAACAGTGTTGGTTATTTGGACTACATTATTCCGACAACAGAATTATTAGCAGATGCAGTAGGTGAAATTATTACTGAACATGAGGTTATTGTGATGCGTAATCACGGGGTATTAACAGTAGGTAAAACGCTGAAAGAGGCGTACTTTTATATGCAGTTAACGGAAGAGTCTGCAAAGGTTTTAGCGATCAGTACATTATTTGGCGGGCCTCGTATATTAACAAAGGAAGAATGTAAGGAATTACGAAATCTTTCTGCTGAACGTTATCGCTCGAGATTGTTGCAGGAATAGGAGGGAGAAACGTGAGGACTATTTTAGCTTTTGACCTAGGTGCTTCAAGCGGTCGCTTAGTTGCAAATCATTTTAATGGTCAAACCATCACTAGTGAGGAAATCCATCGTTTCTCCAATAAACCTGTTCAAGTTGGCACTCATTATTATTGGGACGACCGATATATCATTGGCCAATTAAAGCATGGGCTTGAGAAGGCGCATCCGAATGCATGTACAGTCGGTATTGATACGTGGGGCGTAGATTTTGGACTATTAGGAAAGCACAATCAGCTTTTAGCGCGGCCATTTTCTTATAGAGACCCACATACAGAAGAGATGGTGAAGAAACTGCAACAAAAATTGACGCCATTTGCCTTGTTTCAACGAACAGGCAATGAAGTTGCTTCAATCAATACATTATTTCAACTAATGGCTATTCAAGAAAATAATCCGCAGTTATTGCAGGAAGTAACAGATATTTTATTATTACCTAACTTATTTTCGTATCAATTAACAGGCATCAAAAGCAATGAATTTACTATTGCCTCAACTACGCAATTGATGAATCCGGCTATGAAAGCTTGGGATCGTGCACTTATACAAGATGTTTTTGGGCGAGATTTGCCGCTATGTGATATTGTGCAACCTCATCAAATAATAGGACCGCTACTTCAGTTTCCTTCGATACAAATGGTGGCTGTTCCTGGACACGACACAGCCTGTGCATTATCTGCGTTGCCAATCGAGGAAGATGAGGCACTATTTATGAGCCTCGGTACTTGGGGGTTAGTCGGCCAAGAAGTGCAGGATCCAATCATTAGCATCGAGGCATATAACCAAGGCTTTACAAACGAGGGAACGAGTGAAGGCACATATCGTTTTCAAAAAAATGCGATGGGCTTTTGGCTATTCCATCGTTTACGCGAAGAATGGCAGCAGCAACAGATTTCACTTAGCTATGAGGATGAAAAACAGCTATTTCATGAAAATGAAAATTTTACGACGTTAATTGATCCAAATGATGAAAGTTTTTTTAATCCATTGAATATGCAACAGGCTATTCAACGCTATTGTAGGATGACAAATCAGCAATCACCAGAGACAGTTGGACAGTATATTCGTTGTATTACGGCGAGTCTGGCATTGAGCTATGCCACTATTGCTGAACAAATTGAGCAAATGACGGCAAATGAGAAAGATACGATTTATATAGGTGGCGGCGGTGCAGAGAATGAGCAACTATGCCAGATGCTTGCCAATATAAGCGGAAAACAAATTAGTGCAGGACCAACTGAAGCGAGTTCATTAGGCAATGGATTGTCGCAGCTAAGGGCTGTGGGGGAAATTTATTCATTAAAGGAAGGAAGACAAGTAATTAAAGCTTCCTATCCTGTGAAACGTTATGAGCCACAAATTTTTGTGCAACGAGAATTATTAATGGAGAAGTTTAGACATTTATTGTGTTCAAACAAGTATTCATGAAGACAAAGGGGATATGCATATGCAACAACAACGATTTATCGGTAATTTACCAAAAATAGGCATTCGACCAACGATTGATGGCAGAAGAAATGGTGTTCGAGAATCGCTAGAAGACACGACGATGAGTTTAGCACAAAATGTCGCACAGTTTTTATCAGAAAACCTTCGATATTTCACAGGCGAGCAAGTAGAGTGTGTCATTGCAGATACGTGTATTGGTGGAGTAGCAGAAGCTGCGCGCGCTGCGGAAAAATTTAAGCGTGAAGGCGTAGGGGTTTCTATTACAGTAACGCCATGCTGGTGTTATGGAAGTGAAACGATGGATATGGATCCTCATATACCGAAGGCTGTTTGGGGATTTAATGGCACAGAAAGACCGGGTGCAGTGTATTTAGCAGCTGTACTTGCTGGATATGCACAAAAGGGCTTACCGGCTTTCGGCATTTATGGCCGTGATGTGCAAGATCTAACAGACAGCTCGATTCCAGAAGATGTACAAGAGAAATTATTGAAGTTTACAAAAGCGGCATTAGCGGTAGCGACATTGAAGGACAAATCGTATTTATCGATGGGTTCCGTATCAATGGGCATTGCTGGCAGTATTGTGAAGGATGATTTTTTCCAGGAATACTTAGGGATGCGTAATGAATATATCGATTTAAGTGAGTTTATTCGCCGAATGGATTTGAAAATTTTCGATGAAGAAGAATTTGCAAAGGCACTTGAATGGGCAAATGAAAAACTAATCCGTGGTGAGGATAATAATAAAGAAGCGTTTAAGCGAACGGATGAAGAGAAGGAAAGTGACTGGCAGCGTTCCATTCAAATGACTTTGATTGCACGGGATTTAATGGTCGGGAATGAAAAGCTTGCCGAGAAGGGCTATGGGGAAGAAGCGGTTGGACGTAATGCATTGATTGCAGGTTTTCAAGGGCAGCGTCAATGGACGGACCACTTCCCAAATGGTGATTTTTTAGAGGCGATTTTAAATTCATCATTTGATTGGAATGGCAAGCGAGCACCTTATATTGTTGCGACGGAAAATGATTATTTAAATGGTGTATCCATGGCCTTTGGGCATTTATTGACGAATACAGCGCAAATATTTGCAGATGTACGCACGTATTGGAGTCCGGAAGCAGTAGAACGGGTGACAGGAAAAGCACCAGAAGGCAGAGCCGCGAATGGTTTTATTCATCTCATTAACTCAGGACCAGCAGCACTAGATGGCACAGGACAACAGTCAATTGATGGGAAACCTGCGATGAAGCCATTTTGGGCTATTACAGATGAAGAAGTGGAAGCATGTTTGCAGCATACAAAATGGCGACCAGCTTCGACAGAGTATTTCCGTGGTGGTGGCTATTCTACTGATTTTACAACTAAAGGTGAAATGCCTGTGACGATTACACGGTTAAATTATGTAAAAGGCATAGGGCCAGTTTTGCAAATTGCAGAGGGCCATACAGTGGAGCTAGCCGAGCATATGCACGATACGCTTGATCAACGAACAGATCCAACATGGCCAACTACTTGGTTTGTACCGAATGTAACAGGAAGTGGCGCGTTTACGGATGTCTATTCGGTGATGAATAATTGGGGGGCAAATCACTGTGTTCTAAGCTATGGTCATATTGGTGATGAATTTATTACGCTGGCAGCGATGCTTCGTATTCCAGTTAATATGCATAATGTCGAAGAGGAACGCATTTTTAGACCAAAAGCATGGAGTTCGTTTGGCACAGCAGATAGCGAGGGCGCGGATTATCGAGCATGCCAAAACTTCGGACCTATTTATAAATAGCGGGAGTGAGTGCGATGAAATATGTCATCGGTGTGGATTTTGGTTCTGAATCGGCTAGGGCAATATTGATGAATACTGAAACAGGTATTTGTCACAAGTCTGTGTCTCAGACCTACGAGCACGGTATTATCACTGGAAAGTTATTTGGGAAGCCTTTAAAGCATGATACAGTGCTACAGCATCCAAATGATTATCTATCTGTTTTAACGACCCTTGTCCATCAGTTACTGGAGGAGCCGGGGGTATCGGCTCAGCAAATTATCGGAATAGGTATAGATTTTACGAGTTGTACAGTTGTCCCAGTAGATGAGGAGTTTACGCCACTCCTCCATCAACAACGATTTTGGGAAAATCCACATGCCTATGTAAAGCTATGGAAACATCATGCCGCCGAGGAAGAAGCCAAGAAATTAAACGAGCAGTGTCGCCAGGATAAGTGGATAGAACGATACGGTCATATCGTATCTTCAGAATGGCTACTGCCTAAAATAATGGAAATTGCCAATGATGATCCACATTTTTTTAATGAAGTTGCATATTTCATGGAAGCTGGAGATTGGCTTGTTTCGACACTAACTGGAACTTTGTCGCGCAGTAGTTGTTTTGCAGGCTATAAAGGTATGTGGTCAAAGCAAGATGGCTTCATATCAAATGAACAGCTACGTAAGATTCATCATGCGCTACCAATGATTTATGACACGAAGTTACGGGGGACTGTGCAATCAATTGGTCAAAGAGCCGGCTATCTAACAGAAGAAATTGCTTCACGACTTCGATTAACAACGAAAACAGCGGTGGGTGTAGCAATTATAGATGCGCATGCTGCTTTACTTGGTGCAGGGGTGAGTCAACCAAATGAGCTCGTTATGGTGATGGGCACGTCAACTTGTCATTTAATGGTGCATGATAAGGAAATTTTTGTCCCTGGAATAAGTGGAGTTGTTGAGGACGGGATTTTACCTGGTGCATTTGCTTATGAGAGTGGGCAAGTAGCGGTCGGTGATCTATTCGCCTATTTTATGAAAAATCATGTGCCAAGTAATGTAGTTGAAGAAAGTGAGGAGCGAGACATTTCTATTTTTCAATTACTAGAAGAACAGGCTACAGCATTACAACCAGGCGAAAATCAGCTAATTGTACTTGATTATCATAATGGCAATCGGACACCTTATGTAAATGGTCAATTAAGTGGTGTTGTTGTCGGTGAAACATTAACGACAACTACTGCCATGCTCTATCGTGGCTATTTAGAGTCTTTCGTTAATGCAACAAGAGTCATTATCGAGTTATATGAAGCACACGGACTCCCAGTGCAAAGACTTATTGCAACAGGCGGAATACCACAGAAAAATAAACTACTGATGCAACTATATGCTGATATTTTACAAAAGGAAATTGAGGTATGTGTTGAACAACAGGTGCCAGCTGTTGGTGCGGCTATTTTAGGTGCAATGGCCGCAACACCTGAAGATGGTGGATTTACGCATATCGAAGATGCGATAGAGAAACTTTGCCAAAAAGAAGTACTAATCTATCAACCTAACGTAGCAACGAAAAAAATCTATGATGAGTTGTTTTCTTGTTATAAGGAACTAAGTGAATACTTTGCGGAAAAGTCAGCGATGATGGGGAAACTTAAGCAGTTAAAATATACCGAAGAGAAAATGGGGAATGTAAAATGATTGAGAATCTTTGGCCTCAAACGATTGAACCTGTAGAGACAGATACAGTAACTGGTTTAGCACTTCGTTCGAATTTAATAGGTGCTGACCGACGTGTTTGTAATTATGCTGGTGGAAACACGTCCTTCAAAACAACTGCTATTGATTTTCAAGGCAACGAAGTCGATGTGATGTGGGTTAAGGGAAGCGGGTCAGATTTAGCGAGCATGACCGAAGAAAACTTTACTGCTATACAATTAGAACCAGTCAAGAAGTTACTAGCACGTGAAAATATGACTGATGAAGAAATGGTTCAGTATTTAGAGCATTGTATGTTGGATAAATCACATCCCCGTGCGTCGATAGAAACATTGCTACATGCCTTTTTACCAAATAAACATGTCGATCATACACATCCAGATGCAATTATTAGTATTTGTTGTGCACCAAATGGGCAGGACATCGCTAAAGAAATATATGGCGACCGATTTGTGTGGGTACCGTATATTCGCCCAGGTTTCTTATTGTCTAAAATGATTGCAAAAAAAGTGAAAGAAAATCCACACGCTGAGCTTGTACTAATGGAAAAGCATGGGTTGGTTGTCTGGGGTGAAACTGCAAAAGAAAGCTATGATAAAACAATTGACGTTATTAATGAAGCCCAAGCATATATTGACGCAGCATTTGCTACTGTACCAGCCTTTGGAGGTCAGTGTTTTACAGCGCTAACGCCAGTAGAAAGGGCAGAAACATTAGCAAATTTACTCCCAATTATTCGCGGAGCTGTTTCTAAAACACAATCACTTATCGTCACATATGATGATGGCAATGCAGTATTAGAGTTTGTGAATAGTCAACACGCTTTAACATTAAGTAATGTAGGTGCTGCATGCCCAGACCATCTTGTGCATACAAAGCGTGTACCATTATTTATTGACTGGGACGGGCAGACACGGTCGTTACACAATATGGTGACCGAGGGGTTAGAAAAATACCGAATAGCCTACGAGGAGTATTTTAAGGAGAATGCAGCAGTTACAGACATTATGTTTAATCCTTATCCACGGGTTATTTTAATTCGAGGCTTAGGGATGATTAATACGGGCAAGGATTATCAGCACGCGAAAATTAGTGAGGCGCTATATCATAGAGCGATTGCTGTCATGAAAGGCGCAGATGCGATTGGTGGATTCTCATCATTATCAGCAGAAGAATCCTTTCAAATCGAGTATTGGCCACTAGAGTTGTATAAATTATCGTTAGCACCAAAAGCGGCAGAGTTTTCAGGGAAGGTTGCATTTGTTACCGGCGGTGCAGGGGGGATTGGTAGTGAAACATGCCGATTGTTGGCAAGTCAAGGTGCACATGTCGTCCTTGCTGATTTGAATGAAGAAGGTGCACAAAAAATAGCTACTGATATTACTGAGCAATTTGGAGTGGGCAGAGCACTAGCTGTTTCGATTGATGTTACAAAAGAAGATCAAATCCTTCATGCATTTAAACAGACGGCGCTTCAATATGGAGGCATTGATATATTGGTAAATAATGCGGGGTTAGCAACATCAAGTTCTTTTGAAGAAACAACATTAGATGAATGGAACTTAAATATGAATGTACTAGGCACAGGCTATTTTTTGGTGGCAAGAGAAGCATTTAAATTGATGAAGCAGCAACGAATTGGCGGTAGCATTATTTTTATCGGTTCGAAAAACTCTATATATGCAGGCAAAAATGTTACGGCATATAGTGCTGTGAAGGCACTCGAAACGCATTTAGCACGCTGTATCGCAGTAGAAGGTGGCGATTTTGGTATCCGTGTAAATTCCATATTACCAGATGCTGTGTTGCAGGGTTCGGCCATTTGGGGCTCTAAATGGCGAGAGGAACGTGCACAAGCGTATGGTATTCAACCTGATGATTTAGAGGAACATTATCGTAAACGCACAATTTTACAAGAAAATATTTACCCTAGGGATATTGCTGAGGGGATTGCATTTTTTGCATCTTCCAAAGCGAAAAAGACGACAGGCTGTATGTTGACGGTAGATGGTGGGGTTGCAAGTGCTTTTTTGCGATAAAGAAAATGATTAAAAGATGCATTGCTTTCACAAATTGTGAAGGTAATGCATTTTTAATTACTAATGAATCAGTTTTCGATAGAATGCAACTATTTACGTAAGTAGATAAATAGAACAAAAGTATGAAATGTATATTATGGTATTGGATATTATTAACTTTATTTTGTAATGGAGGCGAACATGTGCCCGTCAATCCTTGACAGAGTTTATAGGTAGATATACAATTAAATATGTATAATTTCTGAATTATGACTTTTAAAATAGGCAGTACATTTATGATGTATGCGCCGACTGAAAACTTATTACCCAAATAGCAATAGGAGGTGTTCATATGGACGGAATTACTATCATCTCCGCTTTGCTTGGACTCATCGTTGGTGCCGTTGTTAGCTATATCTACATGAAAAAAGTGAATGACTCCAAAATCACTGGTGCTAAACATGTTGCCGAAACAATCGTTGAAGACGGAAAACGAGAAGCGGAAGCATTAAAGAAAGAAGCACTACTTGAAGCCAAAGATGAAACTCACAAATTTCGAACTGAAGCCGAAAATGACATTCGTGATCGTCGTTTAGAACTTCAAAAACAAGAGAACCGTTTATTGCAAAGAGAAGAAAATCTTGATCGCAAGGATGATGCTCTGAATAAGAGAGAAGCAGGTTTAGAGCGTAAGGAAGAAGCTCTTGCCGAGAGACAACAGCATATTGAACAGATGGAGAGCAAAGTGGACGAGCTTGTTGCAGCACAAAAATCCGAGCTAGAACGAATTTCTGCGTTAACAAGAGATCAGGCGAAGGCCGTTATCTTAGGAGAAGTAGAAAAAGAGCTAGCAACAGATATTGCTGTTATGACGAAGGAATCTGAAACACGTGCAAAAGAGGAATCTGATAAAAAGGCACGTGAAATTTTATCACTGGCACTACAACGTTTTGCAGCTGACCACGTGGCAGAAACAACAGTCTCTGTCGTTACCTTACCAAATGACGAGATGAAAGGTCGTATTATCGGTCGTGAAGGTCGAAATATCCGTACCTTAGAGACACTAACAGGTATTGATTTAATCATTGACGATACTCCGGAAGCAGTTATTTTATCTGGCTTCGATCCAATTCGTCGTGAAACTGCTCGACTTGCACTTGAAAAACTTGTACAAGATGGGCGTATTCACCCTGCACGTATCGAAGAAATGGTTGAAAAATCTCGCCGTGAAGTGGATGAGCAAATCCGCGAAACAGGAGAACAAACAACATTTGAAATGGGTATTCATAATCTACATCCAGATTTAATGAAAATTTTAGGCCGTATGAAGTATCGTACAAGCTATGGTCAAAACGTATTAAAACATTCAGTAGAAGTAGCTCATTTAGCAGGTTTACTTGCAGCTGAATTGGGTGAGGATGTAGCATTAGCACGTCGCGCAGGTTTATTACATGATATCGGGAAAGCTATCGATCATGAAGTAGAAGGTAGTCACGTAGAAATCGGTGTAGAACTTGCATCCAAATATAAAGAACATCCGGTAGTCATTAACAGTATTGCTTCTCACCATGGTGATACAGAAGCAACGTCTGTTATTGCGGTATTAGTTGCTGCAGCTGATGCTTTATCAGCAGCGCGCCCAGGTGCTCGTAGTGAGACACTTGAAAACTATATCCGTCGACTTGAAAAGCTAGAAGAGATTTCAGAAAGCTATGATGGCGTAGAGAAATCATTTGCCATCCAAGCAGGTCGTGAGATTCGTATTATCGTACAACCAGAAAAAATTGACGATTTAGCTTCACACCGCTTAGCTCGTGATATTCGTAAGCGTATTGAGGATGAACTCGACTATCCAGGTCATATTAAAGTAACGGTTATTCGTGAAACACGTGCCGTTGAATATGCGAAATAAAAAGTAATAATTGAGGTTCTGTGAGACTTAGGTCTTGCAGAGCTTTTTTTTTGTAAATAAATTTATTAAAGAAATTAATGTAAATTTGAATGATCGTATCATTTTCGGAATTATCATATCATAAGAATATATATGGGACAGTTCTGTTTAGAATTAGTCTTATAATCATTGCGATTCACATAGACATTAATGAGTATTTGAATAAAAAAATAGAAAGCTGTGATCCGTTTGATAGATATACACACGCATATTTTATTCGATGTAGATGATGGTCCAAGAACAGAAGAAGAATCATTACAGATGTTGAAGCAAGCGGTAAAGGAGGGAATAACAGAAATTATTTCAACTTCTCACGCCCTCAAACCTCATTATGATGTTTCTTATTCGACTGTAGAAAGGCAATTGGAACATTTAAGTAAATTAATTGAGCAAAATGATATACCGCTTACGTTACATAGCGGACATGAGATTCGATTAAATGATAAATTGGATAATTTATTAAATCATAAACAGATACATGTCTTAGCAAATTCTAATTATGTGCTTATTGAGTTACCTTCAAATATGGTTCCAGCTTACACAAAAGATATGATTATCGCACTTAAATCTTCAGGCTATACACCAATCATTGCGCATCCTGAACGGAATAGAGCAATTGCTGAACAACCTAGGAAATTGGAGCAACTAATACGAGAAGGCGCTTTGGCTCAAATTACTGCGGGAAGTCTTACGGGGCATTTTGGTAAGGCTGTGCAAAAATTATCATTAGACCTTGTAAGAGCAAATTATATCCATACGTATGGTTCAGATGTTCATAATTTAACTACAAGGCCATTTTTATTTTTTAAAGGACTTTATTATTTGGAAAAGAACAAGGAATTAGATGCAGTTGACATCTTACTGAAAAATAATGAAAGGATAATAAAAAATGAACAAATGATAATGTTAGAACCATACGAGATTACAAGGAGAAAATGGTGGTCAATATTTTGAAAAAGGGTATACGCTAACGGAAAAGTGGCTTGGCTCGTTATATTGGGTTTGGCTTTGCCTTGCCTTACTTTTATGTGTGCTTTATGTGATTTCTGATGAAGTGTATTAGTATTTTATAGAGGGTAGGGTGTCTGCAGTTGAAGGGGGTGCTAATTGATAGTGACGGTGCATTTGTCTGCATCAGTTTGTTTTACGTTACAAATAAATGGATGCTAAGTCGTCGACGGAGTGTTTCCGACAGTGAGCTATACGAAACCTGAGGTAGTAGCAGCATTTGAACTAGCGATGGTGATAGGGAGAGAAGGATGCTGAAATACTAATAGCGACAGATCCAGATCGACTGGTGTGGCTGGCCGAGATGGGGCTGACTTTAAATTGTCAACAGGAACCAGCTATGGTGAAAACGATTGTTACATTAAAGTTAGGCACGGCTGTGGCGAAGTCATTTGGTGGAGCAACGGTAAATACATTAACGTGCTTTAAATTTATTGCTGAGAAAATTGAGCAGTTTGAACAAACCGGTGAGCATTCATTCGTTTTTGGATATGAAGAGAGCTACGGTTACTTAATCCAACAATTTGTATGTGATAAGGGTGCGGTGCGAGTAGCACTTGTCACAGCAGAAATGGCTGGTTATTATGCCTAGCGAGGTAAGACTTTGTTGGATGTGTTGGATAATTTATATGAGCAGTTTGGTTATCACAAGGAAGCACTTGTGTCACAGGTGTTTGAGGGGCAAGCTGGGCAGAAGCAGATGGAAGGGATTTTAGAGAACTTCCGAGCAGATGTTCCAAGCACGCTTGCTGGTGTTGAGGTTATACGTGTGGAAGGTTATTTAGGTAGTGAAGCAAGACTCGTAGACGGCTCCATAAAAGTTATAAAATTACCAAAAGAAAATGTGTTGAAGTTTGTGCTTGCGGATGGATCCTGAACTGCTTCAACAGGCAATTAATAATTAATTATAAGTTTTTTCTTAGACGTAGGTTCTTCTGTAAAAAGTAGAAGAACCTTTTTGGTATATAAATGTATATTAATCCCTCGATTAGAACATGATACTAAATAAGTGTCGGATTACTTTTACTATAAGTAGGTTGGTGTAAATCTACTAACAGAAAAATAATAGACTCAAAAAATGCAGTAAAGTCTTTTTGTAATAATTCCAGTTATGAATAAATGGAGGGAATTATTAATATAATCAAAAGTAAAGAGAAGGAAAAAAACCTCCGAAGACGAGCCTATAAAATATAACGAAATGTTAATTTGTGTAAAAAGAAGGCGCTATAGCAAAATATTTATTTCGAAATAAATTAGTGGATGTGTAGAAAAGGGGTGCGGTCATTGGAGACATCAATCAATTTACAAGACTTATTGACAATAATTCGAAAACGATGGGGCCTTGTTCTTAGTATTACAGTGATCGTAAGTGTAACAACGGCAATCATAAGTTATTACGTTTTAACACCAATCTATCAAGCAGAAACGCAAATATTAGTAAATCAAAAAAGTACTAATATCGAACAATATCAATGGGTACAAAATAACGAAGCGGATTTACGATTAATAAATACCTATAATGTCATCATTACAAGTCCAATTATATTATCAAAAGTAATAGAAAAACTTGAGCTAGATCAGACGCCAGAAAGCTTAGCGGAACAAATAACAGTAACGAGTGCAAATAACTCACAAGTTGTTAATCTTGTAGTTATGGACAAACAGGCATCTAAGGCTGTAGAAATTTCGAATACGTTGGCTGAAGTATTTAAAAAGGAAATCCCGGTTTTAATGAATGTTGATAATATAAAAATTTTATCAGTAGCTAAACTAGGGGAGAATCCTATACCAGTAAAACCTAATAAGCTAATGAATATTACTAGTGCAACTGTTATTGGTTTAATGTTAGGAACTATTTTAGCATTTTTACTAGAGTTCTTGGATAAAAGGTTTAAATCAGAGCAAGAAATAGAAGAAATTTTAGGCTTACCAATTATGGGGTTGGTTGGTTCGATCGCTTTAGAAAAAAAAACGAAAAAATCTCCGAAATCACATAAAGAGGGGAGGGTCTAATTATTTTAGGTATGAAAAAAAAGAAAAAACTAAGAAATGGATTAATGGCACGTAAATTGGTGACCGTAACAGATACAAAGTCATTAATATCTGAGCAATTCCGAACGATCCGTACAAATATTCGGTTTTCCTTGCCTAATCAAGAAATAAAATCAATACTCATCACTTCATCTATACCAGGAGAAGGTAAATCTACAAACGCTGCAAATCTCGGTGTTGTTTTTGCGCAAGAAGGTAAAAGGGTCATTATCATAGACGCTGATATGCGTAAACCAACCTTGCACCATACGTTTAGTACTTTAAATATTTGTGGCTTATCAGATGTATTATCAAAGCAAGAGGAATACTTTAATGCTATTCAAAAAACAACAGTAGAAGGGTTAAGCGTTATTCCAAGCGGACCTCTTCCGCCAAATCCGGTTGAATTACTCTCATCGAAGACAATGGATATACTGATGGAAGATTTAAAGAAGGATTATGACATCATTATTTTTGATGCACCTCCATTATTATCAGTATCGGATGCACAAATTTTGTCTAATAAATGTGATGGTACTTTATTGATTGTGAGTATGGATAAAGTGCAAAGAGTAGAAGTATTAAAAGCAAAAGCAACACTTGCTTCTTCAAACGCAAAAATTTTGGGCGTTGTACTAAATAATATTAAAATACCAAAGAAACATTATTATCAAGCTTATGGTTCATAGAAAGAAGCAAATGCTACTGAAGTAGAGGACTTTATGTATCAATAAATTAATTGATCATACGAAATGAGGTCATACGTTGAGTAAGCAACTTTTGCATACGAACATTCTAAATTATGATTTAACTACTATTGATTGGTCAGCTTATACAAAAAATGTAGAAAAAATCCATCAATATTTAGAAGTGGTAGAGAATGTTCCGACTGGTTGGCTGCATGCACCCCTTGAAGCTTATGATGCATTATTTTTTCATATTGAAAAGACAGCACATGAAATTCGTAGTTTTGCGGATGTCCTTATTGTTATTGGTGTGGGTGGGTCTTTTCTAGGTGCACGTGCTGTGCAAGATGCATTGACACCTTATTTTGGTGCACATCATGATGGCATTGAAGTAATATACGTGGGACAAAATATGAGTGGCGCTTATATAAAACAATTACTCGATAATATTGAGGATAAGAGTGTATACGTGAATGTGGTGTCAAAGTCCGGCGGAACGATGGAACCAGCACTGGCTTTTCGAGTTCTACGTCAGTATATGGAATTACATTATGGGGAAAAAGCAGCTGAACGCATTATCGTCACGACAGACGCCAAAGATGGACTTTTAAAGAAAATTGCAGATGATTCGGGTTATCGACAATTTGTTATTCCTTCAAACATAGGTGGCCGTTATTCGGTCTTAACTGCTGCAGGTCTTTTACCCATGGCGGTGGCTGGAGTGGATATATTCAACTTAATGCTAGGGGCGAAAGTAGCAGCATTAGAGTTGAAAGAGTCACGGCTTGAGCATAATGAGGCGTACCGGTATGCGGTGATACGACATGCATTATTTGAACAAGGATACAAAATTGAATTACTCGCTTCATTTGAGCCTGCTTTAAATAAGTTTCACGAATGGTGGAAGCAGTTGTTTGGTGAAAGTGAAGGCAAGGAAAGAAAAGGGCTATATCCCTCTACCGTTAATTATTCGACAGATTTGCATGCGATTGGTCAATTTATTCAAGATGGGAGCCCAATTTTATTTGAAACATTACTCCACTTTCATGAAATAGGTGACGATTTGGCAGTTCCCTATGACGTACGCAATGAGGATGGACTAAACTATTTATCGAATCGAACATTTAATGAAATTAATGCTATTTCTAAGGAAGGTACTGCGCTAGCTCATTCAGAGGGCAATGTACCGGTTATACAGCTTGAACTACCAAAGCTCGATGCGTATCATATGGGCTTTTTAATTTATTTTTTTATGAAGGCATGTGCTATGAGTGCTTATTTACTAGGAGTCAATCCCTTTGATCAGCCAGGAGTAGAAACATATAAGCTTAAAGTGATGGAACTGTTACAAGCTGCTAAACCATCCAAATAAAGTGGTTGTACGCTTTTGGTGGGAAAGCTTTGTTCTGCGACGAAAGCGGAGTGTGAGGGTTAACCTAAATTGTATTAAATTAACATATTTATATAATAAATAGTAAAGAATGTATCAAATACATGTAACTGATCTTTACAAAAACTAATCAATTTACTCAGACACTTTGACAAGTAAACATTCGCACTAAAATTAGGGGGGAGAGTATGTTGAAAAGCGAGAAAGATATATTGTTTTTGTGCCAGTATTTTTATCCAGAATATATTTCATCTGCTACTCTCCCATTTGACACGGCAGTGGCTCTTAGTAAGGCAGGTTTTACTGTTAGCGCATTGACTGGTTATCCGAAAGAGTACAGTTTAACAAATAATGTTCCTCTTAAAGAAACTCATAAGAATATCGAGATTAGAAGGTTAAAATATATCCAACTTAAACGTAGTCATTTCATCGGGCGATTAATTAATTATTTTTCTTTTACATTTTCTGTAGCCTTACGTTTTAGACAATTGAGACAGTATGGGGCAATCATTGTTTACTCGAATCCACCCATATTACCGTTAATTGCAGCTTTGGCAAATAAGTTTTTTAATACAAAAGTAGTTTTTGTAAGCTATGATGTTTACCCAGAAATCGCATATTTTACAAACGCTATTTCCGAAGATAGCGTAATAAGCAAAGTGATGAAGAGAGTTAATAAAAGTATCTTTAAACATGTAAATACAGTAGTTACTTTATCAAATGAGATGAAAAACTATCTACTAAAACATAGAGCAGCATTATCAAAACAGCAAATTGAAGTAATCCCTAATTGGTATGAGGATCTAGCCTTCTCTCATGCGACTAATGTATCTGAAAATAAATTATTAGCATCTATAAAAAATGATGGAAATCTTATTGTATCTTATTTTGGAAACATGGGCGTATGCCAAGATTTAGATCCGATAATAGAGGCGATTCGCCAATTAAAAGATGATCGCGAAGTCCAATTTCTTTTTGCAGGACATGGAATTAAAATGGATCAATTAAAGAAAATCGTAGAAACAGAGAATCTGAGTAACGTACATGTTTTTGATTTTTTACACGGACAAGATTTTCAAGACGCACTTAGTATCAGTGATTGCTTCATTGTAAGTTTAGCAGATGGATTAACGGGCCTAGCTGTACCAAGTAAAACCTACAGTTACATGATGGCTAGTAAACCGGTAATTGCTATTATAGGGGCGGATTCTGATATTGCTAGGGATTTAATGGATTATAATGCGGGGTATGCCATACAAGCAAAAGATAGTTCTAAATTAGTAAATATTATTACAGAACTCCTTAGTGATAGAGTGAAGCGTGAACATATGGGAAAGAACTGTAGGAAGCTATTTCTTGAAAAGTACACTACTGAAAAATGTACAAAACAATATGTGAATCTTATGCAGAAATTACTGGGGGAACAATAATATGTTTAGAGACAAGATCTTATTAATTACGGGTGGTACGGGTTCATTTGGAAATGCAGTGATGAAGAGATTTTTAAATACAGATATTAAAGAAATCCGCATTTTTTCTAGAGATGAGAAAAAACAAGACGATATGCGGAAAATTTATAAAAATGACAAACTGAAATTTTATATAGGCGATGTTAGGGATTTAGCAAGTTTGAAAAATGCTATGCACAATGTAGATTATATCTTTCATGCTGCTGCACTAAAGCAAGTTCCATCTTGTGAGTTTTTTCCGTTAGAAGCTGTGAAGACAAATGTGCTCGGAACAGATAATGTTCTGACTGGGGCGATTGAAAGTGGTGTCAAAAAGGTAATTTGTTTGTCTACGGATAAGGCAGCCTATCCGATTAATGCAATGGGCATCTCAAAAGCAATGATGGAAAAGGTAATTGTTGCAAAAGCTAAAACAGTTGATCCGGAGAGAACATTAATATGTGGTACTCGCTACGGAAATGTGATGGCTTCACGTGGTTCTGTTATCCCATTATTTATTGACCAAATAAAAAAAGGTCAATCACTAACAATCACTGATCCTCAAATGACTAGATTTTTAATGAGCCTCGAAGAAGCAGTAGAATTAGTCTTATTTGCATTTGAACATGCGGAGGCTGGAGATATTATGGTACAAAAATCGCCGGCATCAACGATTTTGGATTTAGCGCAAGCCATCAAGGAGCTATTCAATGTGGATAATAACATTGACATTATAGGGACTCGTCATGGTGAAAAACTATATGAAACTTTACTTACTAGGGAGGAACATGTGGTTGCACAAGATTTGGGAGGATTTTACCGAGTGCCTGCTGATAAAAGGGATCTAAATTACGATAAATACTTCCTAGATGGTGATCAAAAACTATCCATACAAGAGGAGTACAACTCTCACAACACAGAAATGCTAAATGTTCAGCAAATAAAAGAAAAATTATTAGGGCTTGATTTTATCCAAGAAGAGTTGAAAGGTTGGGTCTATGATGAAAATATTAGTGACCGGTTCAAAGGGGTTTATTGGTAAGAATCTCATAGCAAAGCTTAAAGACCGAAATTATACGGATATTTTCGAATTTAGTAGAGAATCAAACAAAGCTTTATTAGATGAATATTGTAAAGAAGCAGATTTTGTTTTCCATCTTGCTGGCGTAAATCGGCCAAAGGATCAGTCTGAATTCATGGATGTGAACTATGGTTTTACATCTATTCTTCTTGATACATTGAAGAAATACCAAAATACTTGTCCAGTTATGATAGCATCCTCTACTCAAGCAGCACAAAATAACCTTTATGGGATCAGTAAAAAAGCTGGAGAGGATTTACTTTTCGAATACAGTAAGAAAACAGGTGCGAAAGTATTAGTCTATCGATTGCCAAATGTATTTGGGAAATGGAGTAGACCAAATTATAACAGCGCTGTAGCAACATTTTGTCATAATATCGCAAATGATTTACCTATAAACGTAAATGATCCTAGTCTTGAAATGAAACTTGTATATATTGATGATGTTGTGGAAGAGTTACTTCAAGCTTTGAAGGGCAATGAGAACTTCATTCAGGGCTATTGCGAAGTACCGATAGTACACACGACCACACTAGCGGAGATTGTTGATTTGATTTATTCCTTCAAAAAAAGTAGGGAAGAACGTTCCATTCCTAATATGTCCCATGCGTTTACCAAAAAATTATATAGTACATTTTTAAGTTTTTTACGAGAACATCAATTTAGCTATGATCTGAAGATGAATGTAGACCAAAGAGGATCATTTACAGAGTTTATTAAGACACCGGATAGAGGGCAAGTATCTGTAAATATTTCAAAACCAGGTGTCACAAAAGGTAACCATTGGCACCATACAAAAAACGAAAAATTTTTAGTGGTAAGTGGTCATGGCGTAATTCGATTCAGAAATATTGATACGAATGAAGTCGTTGAGTATTTTGTCGGCGGAGATAAATTGAAAGTGGTAGATATTCCAGTGGGATACACACATAATATTGAAAATTTAGGTGATACAGATATGGTAACAATCATGTGGGTGAATGAAATATTTGATCCGGAGAAACCAGATACAATCTTTTTGGAGGTATAAGGTGAAAAAGCTAAAAGTGATGACGGTTGTAGGTACGCGTCCAGAAATTATCAGGCTCTCTGCTGTTATAAATAAATTAGAAAAATCAAATGCCATAGAACATGTATTAGTCCATACGGGTCAAAATTACGATTATGAGTTAAATGAAGTGTTTTTTAAAGAGTTCAATTTAAAGAAGCCAGATTACTATTTAAATGCAGCAAGTGGATCAGCTATTGAAACGATTGGACATATTCTTATTAAGATTGATCCGATATTAGAGGAAACTCAACCAGATGCATTTTTAGTATTAGGTGATACGAATAGCTGTTTATGTGCAATTGCTGCCAAGAGAAGACAAATTCCTATATTTCATATGGAAGCGGGAAATAGATGCTTTGACCAAAGAGTACCGGAAGAAAGCAATAGAAAGATTGTCGATCATACAGCGGATATAAACTTAACTTATAGCGATATCGCAAGGGATTATCTGCTAAGGGAAGGACTTCCAGCAGATCGAATTATCAAAACGGGAAGTCCTATGTTTGAAGTTTTGCAATCAAAAAAATTGGACATTGAAAAATCGGATGTGTTAGAGAAGTTGGATCTTGAAGAAAAGCAATATTTTGTAGTATCTGCCCATAGAGAAGAAAATATCAATTCAGAAAACAATTTTTTAGACTTAATGGATAGCTTAAATACGATTGCAGAAAAATATAATCTGCCAGTCATTGTGAGTACACATCCTAGAACGCAAAAGATGATCAATGCAAAGGAGATAGCATTTCATCCATTGGTAAAAATGATGAAACCTTTGGGGTTTATTGATTATGTAAAGCTTCAAGTGAAAGCCAAAGTTGTTTTAAGTGATAGTGGAACGATAAGTGAAGAATCTTCAATACTTGGATTTAGAGCACTTAACATTAGGCAAGCCCATGAGAGACCTGAAGCAATGGAAGAGGCTTCGGTCATGATGGTAGGGCTTAAGAAAGATAGAATATTACAAGGGCTAGAGATTTTGAAGACACAGGAGAATTACGATTTAAGAAGAGTTGCGGATTACAGTATGCCTAATGTGTCAGATAAAGTGCTAAGAATTATTTTGTCTTATACGGATTATGTGAATCGGGTTGTTTGGAATAACAAGTTATGAAGGTGTTACAGATAAACTCGGTTTGTGGAGTAGGGAGTACTGGTAGAATCGCAACAGACATCCATCATATTTTGATTGATCAAGGACATGATAGTTACATTGCGTATGGTAGAGGATATCCAATGAATTGTAATTCGGCCATTAGAATTGGTTCTAATTATGACAATTATGCACATGTTGCCTTAACACGGATATATGATAAACATGGATTTGGATCAAGGAAAGCTACGAAAGAATTTATAAAAAAAGTAGAAGTGCTTAATCCAGATGTAATTCATTTACATAACATTCATGGATATTATATCAATATTGAAATGTTATTTAATTATCTAAAAAAATCTAATAAGCCTGTTATTTGGACACTTCATGATTGCTGGCCGTTTACTGGCCATTGCTCTCATTTTGATTTTATCCATTGCGAAAAGTGGAAAATAGGATGTAATCAATGTCCTCAAAAAAACACTTATCCATCCAGTTGGATTTTTGATAAATCTAAAGATAATTATGTAATGAAAAAAGAGCTATTCTCAGGAATGAAAAATATGACAATTATAACTCCTTCAAAGTGGCTCGCGAATCTAGTCAAAGATTCTTTTTTAAGTGAATACCCCCTTAAAGTTATAAATAACGGAATAGATTTAGAAGTCTTCAGACCAACAAAAAGTGACTTCAGAGAAAAATTCGCTTTAGAAAATAAATTTATTATATTAGGTGTTGCTAATGTTTGGAGTGAAAGGAAGGGGTTAGAATATTTCGCCGAACTTTCAAATCAGATTAATGACGATGAAGTAATAGTAATGGTAGGATTGACACAAAAACAATTAGAAAATTTACCAAAAAAAATTATTGGGCTTAATAAGACGAATAACATAAATGAACTAGCTGAAATCTACTCCACAGCAGATGTTTTTATAAACCCTACATTAGAAGAAGTAATGGGGTTAACAAACATAGAAGCATTAGCTTGTGGTACCCCTGTAATTACATTTGATACAGGGGGAAGTCCAGAAAATATTAATGATAAATGTGGGATTGTAGTCGAGAAGAAAGGTATTAATGCTTTAAAAAGGGCCATTGAAACAGTTTATGAGAAAAGAAAATCATCCTACATTGATTTTTGTATACAAAGGTCGAATCAATTATATAGTAAAATAGATCGCTTCAATGATTATGTAGATATTTACAAAAGCATAGTGTAATTTTTGTTATCTTTTTTCATGAATTGTAGGTGAACCTAGATGTACTATGGAGTCTATTTATTAGGTATTACTCTATCTCTAATAAACGGTAAGAGCAAAATTTTTTTTATGATCTTTGCAACTGTTTTAGCAGGTTTAGCCTTTTATAGATATGGTGTCGGTCCGGATTATTTTGCATATGAATATTTATATAATAGATTGAATGAATCACCTGTAAAAGAATTTTTATATGGCGTTGATAATCAAGAAATTTTATTTAGATTTTTTGGATCAGTATTAAAGAGTCTTGGCATTTCATATCAACAATATTTATCTGTAATTGCTATTATTAATTTATATTATATAGGGAAAATATGCACAAAATATAGTGGTAATCCAACTCTTTCCCTTCTAATATATTTTTGTTTTTATTATTTTGTTTGGACGTTTAGTGGATTAAGACAGGGACTTACACTGGCAATAGGAATATATTATTTACTCGAATGCTTAGATAATAATAAGACTGTCAAATTGTTTATAGTTACCATTTTATTATCTTTTATTCATACATCAGCAATTGTATTAGTACCGTTATATTTTATTTCCAGAGTTAATTTTGCAAAAAGAACGCTAATTTATTTAGTACTAGCAAGTATTTTGATTTCAATTTTACCGATGGGTCAATTAATTAACCATCTAAATTGGATACCTTTTATCGACAGAATCATTCCGTATTCGACATTCACTAACAGTATTAATAATATACTTGATTTTCAAAGTATAATTAGAATCATTTTTTTAGTAATTGCTTTTTTTTATTATGATGCATATTCACAAAAAAGTGAATTCTCCAAAAGGGTTATTAATATTTATATCATTAGTTATTGTTTATATTTTTTTCTTAAATTTTCGGAACTTACAGCAGCCAGAGTAGCTCTTTACGGGGGCATTTTAAATATCATATTATTAGTCAATTTTTATTATTTATATAAAGATAAGATCAATAAATTAATCTATATCGGATGTTTAGTATCCTTGAGTGTGATTTATTTAAATAAGGAGTTAAAGACTTTAGAAGAACGAACAGGATTAGATCATGCTGATTCTTTCCTAATACCATACACGAATATATTTCATAAAAATGAGTATAACTTTAATAATAGATATAAAACTTATTTAGAGTGAAAATTTAATAGATATACGACTAAGAGTCTCAATGGTTTTGGAAGGCAAAAAAGGAGTACCTCCCTCAACATGAAGAATTAAGTGAATTACCACACAAACTTTGAGGCTTGAGGAAGCTTGCCTAAGCCTATTGTACTGCAATGAAGTCTGTTTATGGTTTGCAAGAATTGTATGACCTAGAACCTACCAACACTTTGAAGCTATTTTATCTCCTTTTGATATTCAACCTAACTTAGCTATGATAAGGAAGAAAATTTTTTAGGTAGACCAATTGAACTCAATTATGCAGCGATGATTTATTATTTAGTTGCCCGTATTACAGAACAAATTACTTTCATTAATGACCTAGTCAAGAGATTAAATTAAAATATATTTTTCGTCTTGATTGCGTACTTAGTATTTTATGGGATTAATACAGCAGCTCTTATTCCCGAATGATTAGGATGTTTAGTGAATAGAATGTGATGGAAAAGGTCCAATAAACCATTTTTCTTCTAGCGGTCTCAATGTTGGGCAGGCTGAGATTCCTAAAAAAGGTGTATCGAGAACATAGGAAACTAATCAACATATGGTTTTGTCATCATTACCTTAGTTTCTAATGCCCCAAAACTAACTATTGATTATATCAAGCAGCATAACTTGAAAAAGTTGAAGATTTAATAATTTAGTTTCTCTGTAGCTTTTTGAAAATGTGAATTACAAAATTGAGTCAATCAAATGGGGGATTTTAATGGCCGATGATATTATGGTTACTATAAGTTGCACAACATATAATCATGAAGCTTATATTGCAGATGCAATCGAAAGTTTTTTAATGCAAAAGATTAATTTTAAATACGAAATTTTGATTCATGATGATGCTTCAACTGATAGAACGCCAGAGATTATTAGAGAATATGAAATGAAATTCCCAGATATTATCAAACCAATATATCAAATTGAAAATCAACATTCTAAAGGAGTAAGTGTAAGTGGTTTAGTAAGGAAAAAAGCAAAAGGCAAATATATAGCATTATGTGAAGGCGATGATTATTGGATAGATGAATATAAGCTACAAAAGCAAGTGAACTACATGGAGGAAAATCCAGAATGTACTTTTTGTTTTAGTAACGCTCATGTTGAGGATCAAAAAAATAAAAGAAGAAATCGCTTAGTAATCCCCTGGTTACCAGAAAATAAGAATTACTTCAATAATGTAAGTAGGAAATACTCGGCTGGAGAATTACAATTACTAGGGTTCATTCCAACAATGTCCTTTCTCTATCGAAAAAAAGTTTTTAATAATCCGCCAGATTGGTACTATAAAGCTCCAGTAGGGGATAACGCATTGAAGTTAATAGCAACTAGTTATGGATACGCATACTACATGAATGAGCCTATGTGCACTTATAGGTTTAATGTACCTGAATCTGCAACGACAAAATGGAGAACGGAAAGTAAAGAACAAACAGTGCAACGATGTAATAAATTCATTACAATGTTAAATGATTTTAATGATTTCACAAATAATAAATATGAAAATGAAATTGAACTTTCAAAATTAACTTGGGAAGCGCAGCGGCTACGTTTAATTGGGGATTATAAAGGACTAAAAGATAAGCAATTTAATAGGTATCTTAATCTTCTGAATGGTCCTGATAAAATTAAAGGTTACATTTTAATTAATTTCCCTTCATCTTTTGATTACGGAAAAAAAATCAAATCTATCTTTCGATAATTAGTTTTTAAAATGTAATATTACATTAAAAGTACTCTGTTGGCCATTGTACAAAAGGAGATGGTTTAAGTGGGCAATGAAATAACCAAATCTAAAATTATCTCATCTTTTTTGTGGAAATTCATGGAGCGTACAGGGTCGCAAAGTATTCAATTCATTGTAATGATTATACTGGCACGAATACTTCTACCAGAAGAATTTGGGTTAATTGTTTTAGTAACAATCTTTATAACAATTGCAGGAGTAATAGCTCAAAATGGATTTAATACAGCACTTATTCAAAAGAAAAAAGTTGATGAAGTAGATTTTTCGTCGGTCTTTTATTTAAACTTATTCGTTACAACAATACTATATGTCATACTTTTTATCGCAGCACCTTATATAGCCTCATTTTTTGAACAACCTCAACTCACACTAGTTTTAAGGATCCTCTCTTTAACATTATTTTTAAACTCTTTTAGCTCAATTCAAAATGCAATTATTGCACGAAATATGCAATTTAAAAAACTCTTTATTAGTAGCTTTGGAGGAGTTGTAATATCGGGTATTGTCGGAATAACAATGGCATACGCCAATTTTGGAATTTGGTCTTTAGTAGTACAGCAATTAACGAATCAGATAATTATTACAGCCACTTTATGGTATACAGTAAAATGGAAACCTCAATTATTCTTTTCTATAGAAAGACTGGTTAGTTTATTTTCGTTCGGCTGGAAGATACTAGCGTCTGCATTGCTTGATTCTGTTTATTCAAACATGAAAAGTCTGATTATTGGTAAAATGTTTAGTCCTGCAATTTTAGGCTTTTACAATAGAGGCGAGCAGTTTCCAAGTGTCATTATAGGAAACATCAACGGCTCCATACAATCTGTTATTTTTCCAGCGTTATCTTCTCAACAAGATAACACACAAAGAATAAAAGAAATGGTTCGAAGGTCAATTGTAACAAGTTCATTTATTATCTTTCCAATGATGATTGGTTTAGCTGTTATTGCAGAGCCTTTAGTTAAGATATTGTTAACAGAAAAATGGCTCCCAGCGGTTCCATTTCTACAAATTTTTTGTGCTGTTTATGCATTATTTCCTATCCATACAGCTAATTTACAGGCAATTAATGCTTTGGGTCGTAGTGATATTTTTTTAAAACTAGAAATAATTAAAAAAATTATCGGTATAACTATTTTAATAATCAGTATTCCTTTTGGTGTTCATGCAATAGCTATAGGTTCATTTGTAGGTGGCGTTTTAGCTGGCTTTATTAATGCTTATCCTAATTTAACATTACTCAATTATAGTGTGAAGGAGCAGTGGAACGATATTCTGCCTTCTTTATTAATAGCGTCAATAATGGGGGCTATTGTATTTAGCATTCAATGGCTGGGACTATCAGATGGGGTAACAATCTGTATACAAATTTTGACGGGCATAGCGATATATATTGGGCTAGCTAAAGTATTTAGATTAGAATGTTTTATTTATTTAGTTATGACGATAAAAGAAATTTTTAATAGAAAAAAGAAAGTTCCAACTACAGAGATTTATTAATAGAATTATGTAAGTAAGTGCTAAATGTAACATATCTTCTTCTGTGTGGACATCACAGTAGATTTTTTCGTTAGGAGGTTCTTGATGACTATACCTGCGCGATAAGCAATGAGGTATGAACGTATTGCTGCATTCAAAGCGAGTGGCATATAAAAGGCACAGTCTGGACAGGCAACACAATGTCCGTAAAAAAGTATGTATCAGTGGTAAAAAAAAGGAGTGCATCAACAGGTTGTCGTATTCCAAAAAACATTAGACCGAGCACATACAAACGTTCACCTGAATAATGGTGAGCGCAATTTATTCATTACATACAAGGTATATGTATATAAATACTTATCTTGTAAAAAAATTATATTAGATTGGGAACTATGATTTATGTTCAAAAACTTCTATGTAGTCATAAGTGTGAAAATTTGTGAATACTGTAGATAGTATATTTATAGTAACTCCAAAGGAGGTTTTAAGAGTGGAGATTTTTGAATCCTACGAATCTATAGTGCGTTCCTATTGCAGACAATATACGGATGTTTTCTATAAAGCGAAAAATGAATTTATTTATTCTGAAGAGGGTAAAGAATATATAGATTTTTTAGCTGGAGCGGGTGCATTAAATTACGGACATAATAATGAATATATCAAAAAATATTTATTGGATTATATTGAAAAAGATGGTATTACGCATGGGTTAGATATGTATACAAATGCAAAGCGAAATTTTATTAATGAATTTGTTGAAAATATTCTAAAACCTAAAAACTTAGATTATAAAATTCAATTTTGTGGTCCTACAGGAACTAATGCGGTAGAAGCAGCATTAAAATTAGCAAGAAAGGTCAAAAAAAGAAGTAATATATTTGCCTTTATGGGTGGATTCCATGGTATGTCATTAGGAAGTTTAGCTACAACAAGTAATCTTTCTTCTAGAGAAGGTGCTGGGATGTCGCTTTCTAATGTAACTTTTATGCCTTTTCCAAATGGTTCTTTAAACATAGATACGCTAGATTATATTGAAAAAATTTTGGAAGATGATCACTCCGGAATTGAAAAACCTGCAGCTATTATTCTTGAAACGATACAAGCAGAAGGTGGTATTAATGTTGCTTCAAATGATTGGTTACAGGGACTAGCAAGTATATGTAAAAAACACGATATTTTATTAATATGTGATGATATACAAGTTGGGTGTGGAAGAACAGGAGATTTCTTTTCATTTGAAAGGGCTAATATTGTACCTGATATTGTTATATTGTCTAAATCTATAAGTGGTTATGGCTTACCAATGTCATTATTACTTATGAATCCGAAACTTGATATTTGGAAGCCAGGTGAACATAATGGTACTTTTAGAGGCAATCAACTAGCATTTGTCGCTTCAGTAGCATCATTAAGATTGCGTGAAAATTTAGATTTAGATAATAGTGTACGTAGTAAAGCGAGTTATATTAAAGATTTTTTAGAGACACAAATTTGTACAATAGATTCAAGGATTGAAATAAGAGGAATGGGAATGATTTGGGGTATTGATTTGAATAAGTTAGAAGATTCGAGCATCTATACTAAGATTATAAAGGAATGTTTTAATAGGGGATTAATAATTGAAAAGGCAGGAAGGAATAGTTCAGTTATAAAGCTCTTACCCCCTCTAACAATTACAGAAGAAAACCTTCGAGCTGGCTTAGGAATTTTAGAGGAAGTATTACTGGAAATATTACCTTATAAGCCTTTATTACAAGAAAATTCATTCGTTTAATTAATCTAAATGGTCTTTCAAAAAGTCAAAATGTGATATGAACTGACCTAGCGTTATGAGGCACTGAAACATGCTTTGAAGGGGATAAAATGCTTATGTAAATACGAACTGAAATCTATCTATGAGGTATAAAATGATGAAAAGACTATTAATGCTGGGTGGTTCACCCTCTCAAGTTGTCGCAATAAAGAAAGCGAAAGAGCTGGGAAATTACGTTATAACTTCGGATTATTTAGAGAATAATCCTGGACATCAATTTTCCGACGAGTACCATAATGTTAGTACTACGGACAAGGAAGGTATTTTTAACTTAGCAAAGTCATTACACATAGATGGTGTTGTTTGTTATATCTCAGATTCTGGAATCCCAACGACTGCCTATGTTGCTGAAAAGTTAGAGTTACCTTCTTTTCCATATAAATCAGTGGAAATATTATCAAATAAAGATATGTTTAGATCCTATTTGAAGGAAAAAAATTTTAACGTACCACAAGCAAAAGGATACGCAACTCTAGAAGAAGCTAAAGTAGACTTTCATACTTTTACAATGCCAGTAATGATAAAGCCAATTGATTCATCAGGCAGCAGGGGTGTATCAAAAATTGACTCAATAGAACTCTTGCCGGAAAAAGTGGAGGATGCTTTATCTTTTTCAAAAGCAAAACGTTTTATCATCGAGGAGTATGTTGAGAGACAAGGATATCAAATTGGTGGGGAATGTTTTTTTGTAGATGGGAAGCTTGCATTTTCTAGACTAGTTAACAACCATTTTGAAACAAAATCTTTTAATCCATTTCTTCCAACCGGTGAAAGCTGGCCGTGCAGTATGCCTATGCATATACAAAATAAAATCTATGATGAAATTCAAACGTTAATGAATTTATTAAATATGAAAACGGGTCCATTAATTTTTGAAGTTCAAGTTGATCATAAAGAAAATGTATATATTTTAGATATTGGTGTCCGAAATAGTGGTGACTTAACTCAAATTATAGAAGATATAGAGGGTATTGACTTGATTGAATATACAATTAAGGCTGCACTAGGTGAAGATTGTAGTGATTTAGCGATGGTTGAACCAAGTGGGTACTGGGCTAGTTACACAATAATTAGTGAGAAAGCTGGTTTACTTAAAGGAGTAGAAATAGAGAAGGTTTTCAAAAAAAATCATCTAGTTAAATATAGTAATCCTGTTAACCCTTCTGGCTATACAATAAAAGTGAATGAAAATCTAGGGACGATTTTGCTGAATTTTTCATCAATGGCTGAAATGCTAGAAAAGATGGATAATATGACGAATTGGGTAAAAATAAATGTTGTTGAAGAAAGTATCAATTAGTTAATTGTCCTAATCACTCAAAATAATAAATGAGGTGTAGAGATGAAAAAATTATTAATGCTTGGTGGCTCTCAAACTCAAATTCCAGCAATTAAAGCAGCAAAAGAAATGGGCCTTTATGTAATAATTACCGACTATTTAGAAGATAACCCTGGTCAAAAATTCGCTCATGAATCTCACAATGTCAGTACTACTGATAAAGAAGGGGTATTAGCTCTAGCTAAATCATTAGAAATAAACGCTATTGTTTGTTATGAGTCTGAGGCCGCAGCACCAACAGCTGCTTATGTTGCTGAAAAATTAGGTCTTCCGTCAAACCCCTTTAAATCAGTGGAGATTTTAACCAGGAAGGATCTGTTTAAAACGTTTTTAAAAGAGAATAATTTTAATGTACCTAGAGCCAAAGGATTTAACTCTCTTGAAGAAGCTAAACTGGACTTTAATAACTTTAAAATGCCAGTGATGATCAAACCTGTTGATTCTTCTGGTAGTAGAGGAGTCTCGAAAATTGAATCAATCGAGCTACTACATGAAAAAGTTGAGGAAGCATTACGTTTCTCAAGAAATAAACGTTTTATTATTGAAGAATATATTGAAAAATGTGGCTATCAAGTTGGAGGAGATGGCTTTTCTGTAAACGGTGAACTTGTTTTTCGATGCTTCTCGAATGAACACTTCTCACCTGCATCTATTAATCCATTTGTGCCAGTAGGATCCAGTTTCCCAAGCAATCTGCCTGAGCATATACAGGAAAAAATTCATAATGAAATTCAAAGAGTGTTAAATTTGTTAAATATGCAAACAGGTGCATATAATTTCGATATTTTAGTTGATAGTGAAGAAAATGTATATCTATTAGAAATAGCCGCACGAAATGGTGGGGACTGGATTCCTCAAGTAACAAAATATGCGACGGGTATTGATATGGTTGCATATACGATCAAAGGAGCGCTTGGTGAAGACTGTAGTGATTTAATATTTATTAAGCCGAGAGGATTTTGGTCGAGCTACTTTATAAATAGTCTGAATAGCGGGACATTTAGGGGGGTAGAAATCCATAAAGATTTAAAAGAGCATTATTTGGTTGAGCATGAAATAACAGCGAAAGATGGTGATGACGTTTTCGCTTTTACTGGGTCCGATATGAAGGTAGGAACGTTATTGCTTAAGTTTTCTTCAATGGAAGAAATGTTAGAGAAGATGGATAACATGACCAACTGGCTCCAAGTAATTGTTGAAGATTCTCTAGTGAAAAAATAATTGAGATTTGAAATTTGGAGACTATTGAGCCATTCAATAAACTCTACAATTTCAATTGAAATATAGGATTTGGATTGAAATAAAAGGAAAGCAAATGAGGTACGATAAAATGAATAAATTCATACAAGTGACACGCTCCTCAATGCCTAAATATGATGAATATATAGATGAAATTAAAGACCTTTGGGAAAGTCAATGGCTAACAAATATGGGCGATAAACATATACGATTAGAGTCAGAGTTAAAACAGTATTTAAATACCCCAAACGTTACGCTATTCTCAAATGGTCATCTCGCACTTGAGTCTATAATAGCAGTCCTCAATCTTACTGGAGAAGTTATTACGACGCCCTTTACATTTGCATCCACAACACATGCAATTGTAAGAAATGGGTTGACGCCAATTTTCTGTGATATTAACCCCAATGATTACACGATAAAAGTGGACATGCTAGAGAGTTTGATAACTGATAAAACATCGGCTATAATGCCGGTTCATGTTTACGGGAATGTTTGTAATGTACATGAAATTGATAGAATAGCCAAAAAATATAATCTTAAAGTAATCTATGATGCCGCTCATGCTTTCGGGGTTACTGTCGATGGTGAAGGAGTAGCTAACTTTGGTGATGCTTCTATGTTCAGTTTCCATGCTACAAAAGTCTTCAATACAATAGAAGGTGGAGCGTTAACTTTTAAGGATCCAAGTTTGAAAAATGTGTTAAATGCTTATAAAAACTTCGGTATTACTGGGTATGAAAGTGTTGAGTATGTTGGTGGAAATGCTAAAATGAATGAATTTCAGGCAGCTATGGGCCTATGCAACCTCCGAAATGTAGATCAGGAGATTGCTAAGAGGAAGGTAGCATTTGAGCGATACATGGAAAACCTTAGTGAAATGAAAGGGATTAAACTATCCCAGGCTCAGAATGGTGTGAAAAGTAATTACGCATACTTTCCTGTGGTATTTGATGGGTTTCAATTTTCTAGAGATGAAGTTCATGCTGCATTAAAGGATGAAAATATTTTCGCTCGAAAGTATTTTTACCCTTTAACAAATAGTTTGGAGTGCTATCAAGGAAGGTTTACTTCTGAGGAAACACCTATTGCCAAACATATAGCAGAAAGAGTGTTAACACTTCCACTTTACGCAGATTTAAAGCTAGAAGAAATTGATAGAATCTGTGGAATTATAAAAGCAAAAGTTACTAGTTTTCATTAAATTCTTGGAAGGAATGTTAAGAATGAGAGTAGCGCTAATGCAACCTTATTTTTTTCCGTATCTAGGTTATTACCAACTGATTAATTCGGTAGATGAATTTGTTATTTTTGATAATGCTCAATTTGTTAGAAGAAGTTGGATGAATAGAAATAGAATTTTAAATGAACATAAAGAAAGATCTTTTATAACTGTCCCTGTATGTAAAGCCCCTAGAGAAACAAAAATTAAAGATATCATCATCGATAATCATACTAATTGGCAAGACAAAATTTTTAACCAATTATTATATTATAAAAACGCTCCGTATTATAATAACGTTTTAGATTTCTTAAATGAATGTTTTACAAATCGTAACAGTAATTTAAGTGAATTTAATACATTACTGCTAAGAAAAACATGTGCATTATTGGGTATAGACACAAATATAACGATTTTATCACAAAGATTCTCCGATATTGACAGTGCCAATGCAGCAGATGAGTGGGGGATTGAGGTAAGTAAAGCATTGAATGCTACTGTATATATAAATGCCATTGGTGGTAAAGAATTTTATAATCAACAAAAATATCAAGATAATGGCTTGAGCATAAAATTTATTAACCCAATATTAACACCTTATGAACAATTAAAAAATAATTTCATACCTGGTCTTTCAATTATTGATGTAATGATGTTTAACGATAAAAATAACATTAAAAATATGCTGGAAATTCAAGAATTGATCGGATAAATAAAGAATTGAAAAAGAGTCTTAGCTACCCAAACTATGTCAGACGAATTCGTGGGATTATCTAAGCCCTAGATGAAGAGGTGAATATCGGATGAAAGGAATTATTTTAGCTGGGGGTTCAGGTACTCGACTTTATCCTCTGACGAAATCTATTTCTAAACAAATGTTACCCATTTACGATAAACCGATGATTTATTATCCGCTATCTGTATTGATGCTAGCGGGCATAAAAGAAATTCTGATCATTTCTACGTCTCGAGATATTGAAGGTTTTAAAGAGCTATTAGGAGATGGCAGTAAGTTAGGGATGAACTTTGAATATGCTGTGCAGGAAAATCCTAATGGCCTTGCAGAAGCTTTTATTATTGGAGAGGAGTTTATCGGCAACTCACCAGTTGCATTGGTTTTAGGCGATAATATTTTCTATGGTTCTAATTTAAGCGATCGTTTAAAAGAAGCTACTACTTTAACTACTGGGGGCATTATATTTGGCTGTTATGTAAATGATCCAAGGGCCTATGGTGTCGTAGAGGTAGATGAGCAGATGAATGCTATTTCAATAGAAGAAAAGCCTGAATTCCCCAAATCCTCATACGCAGTACCAGGTTTGTATTTTTTTGATAATAAAGTAGTAGATATCGCAAAAAACGTAAAGCCTTCAGCACGAGGCGAAGTGGAGATTACTTCTATTTTAGATGTCTATCTACAAAGAGGTGAGTTAATAGTTGAGCTGACAGGTCGAGGCTTGGCGTGGTTAGATACAGGCACGCATGAATCATTACTAGAGGCTTCTAACTTTGTAGAGGCTATACAAAAAAGGCAGGGGCTATATATTGCGTGCATTGAAGAAATAGCATTCAGAAGAGGCTATATAACAAAGAAACAGTTATTAGATCTTGCTAAACCTCTTATGAAGACAGAATACGGTAAATATTTGGTGGAAGTTTCGAAAGCATTACACAACTCTCATGTAACAATGTAGAGTTTTTTTATTGCAGTCGAACAAGTTCAAAAGAGGTGAGATAGATGACAAAGAAAAAAATTCTAGTTACGGGTGGAGCTGGGTTTATTGGTGGAAACTTTGTTCAATATATGGTTGGAAAGTACCCAGGATATGATGTTTATAATTTAGATGTATTAACGTATGCTGGTGATTTAACAAAACACGGGGATATCGAAAAAAACGAGAATTATTATTTTGTTAAAGCGGATATTATAGACTATGATGTGATACTTGCTCTTTTTGAGAAAGAAAAGTTTGATTATGTTGTTCATTTTGCTGCTGAAAGTCATGTGGATCGATCTATCACAGATCCAGCGGTTTTTGTTTCTACGAATGTACTGGGAACACAGGTGTTATTGGATGCTGCAAGGCAAGTAGGAATTACAAAATTTGTGCATATCTCTACGGATGAAGTATATGGTGAATTGGATTTTGATCCAACAACTTTTTTTACAGAAGAAACACCCTTACAACCACATAGTCCATATAGTGCAAGTAAAGCATCATCTGATTTTTTAGTGCAGGCATATCACCATACTTATGGTATGCCTATTAATATTACACGGTGCTCTAACAATTATGGTCCTTATCACTTCCCGGAAAAGTTAATTCCTTTAACGATCTCGCGTGCAGTAAATGAAGAAAAGGTTCCTATTTATGGCGATGGACGTAACATTCGTGATTGGTTACACGTTTTTGATCATTGCGTTGCTATTGATTTAGTATTGCATGAAGGTGTAAATGGAGAAGTATACAATGTTGGTGGGCATAATGAACAGACTAATTTAGAAGTAGTCAAAACAATAATTAATACATTAGGGAAATCAGAAGAATTGATAGAGTTTGTAGCAGACCGATTAGGACATGATAAGCGATATGCAATCGATGCAACAAAATTAGAACAATTAGGTTGGCAACCGATGTATAATTTTGAAACAGGGATTGCACAAACGATTCAATGGTACTTGGAAAACAAGGAATGGTGGGGGCAAATTATTAGTGGAGAATACCAAAAGTATTTAGAAATCAATTCAAGCTATTCATCTGAAGTAATATCAAAATAGTATATGAAAAGATGGTATCAGAAATTTGAATTGAAAGTAATCTTGTTATCTATTCGATACAGCTACAATTGAAAAAAATTCAGCCTAAATAAAACGCAAACTCAATGAGGTTTGCGTTATTATTTTGCGATTCGTTATGCAAAAATGGTAAACTAAAGAATGTTATTTATAGAAAGTGTGGTCTTGTAAAATGAAAGTATTATTTATTGGAGATATCGTCGGTTCAATTGGCCGCGATGCAGTGGAAAAATATTTACCACGTTTAAAGAAAAAATTTAGCCCGGATGTTGTCATTGCGAACGGTGAGAATGCAGCAGCAGGTCGTGGTATTACACGTAATATTTACAATGATTTATTGCAAATGGGTGTGGACGTTATTACAATGGGTAACCACACATGGGATAATAAAGACATTTTTGATTTTATTGATGATGCGGATTATTTAATTCGCCCTGCAAATTTTTCAAGTGAAGCACCTGGTAAAGGTATGGTGCAAATTTCGAAAAACGGAGTTACACTATCAGTGATTAACTTACATGGTCGTGTGTTTTTACCGCCACATGAAGATCCTTTTGCAATGGCAGAGGAATTGATTGAAGAAGCGCGTAAAACGTCACCTTTAGTGTTTGTGGATTTCCACGCGGAAGCAACAAGTGAAAAAATTGCACTTGGTTGGCATTTAGATGGGAAGGCTTCAGCGGTTGTTGGAACACATACACATGTGCAAACAGCTGATGCACGTATTTACCCGAAAGGTACAGCGTATATTACAGACGTCGGTATGACGGGCCCATATGATGAAATTTTAGGCATGACGAAGGAAAGCGTACTTTACAGATTCCAGACAAATATGCCGTCACGTTTCGAAGTGCCAAAAACTGGACGCGATGTGTTAAGTGGTTTCTTTGTGGAAATTGACGATAAAACAGGGAAAGCAATTCGCTGCGAACGTGTATACATTAATGAAGATTATCCGTTCCGAGGGTAATGAGACGAGCTACTTTGCAATATATATTGTAAGGTAGCTTTTTCTTTGTCAGGAGAAATTAAAGTGTATTTTTATGGATAATTATAGAATAATGATATAAAATTTTACTGTATAGATCTTTGTTGTTGATTATGATTATAGAGAACAATGAAGGCTATATAATAAGTGATTTGCAATGTGATTCAGGGTGTTTAATGTGATGGATGAGTAATGCCGCATCTCCATTTTTGTTTGAGTGTGATAATAGTTTAAAGAAAGATTTAATCCTTTCATTCTATTTCCAACATGCAAAGCATAAAATGACCTACGGACAATAACTTGACGTCCAATTAAGGCTCATACAGTTGTTGAGCGTAAAAACACTATTCGCGAAACGGGGAGGAATAATTGTGGATTCATTAAAAGTATCATCACGCTCTAATCCAAATTCAGTTGCAGGTGCATTAGTCGCGGTAATCAGGGAAAAAGGGCAAGCAGAAATGCAGGCAGTCGGGGCAGGTGCACTTAACCAAGCCGTGAAAGCAGTAGCCATCGCACGCGGATTTGTAGCGCCAAGTGGCACAGATTTAATTTGTGCACCGGCGTTTGCGGATATTATTATCGCTGGCGAGGAACGCACAGCCTTAAAGTTGCTGGTGGAAAAACGAGTTCGTTAATAAAATGTAAATGAAGTGAAATGCCTTGCACTCGTTGCAAGGCATTTTTTGTATGTTCGAAAGGGAACGCTCAGGTAGTGGGGATTCCGCTCAGGTAGGTGGAGATACCGTTCGGTTAGCGAGTAGGAAAGCTCAGGTAGGTGAAGATACCGCTCGGGTAGGGAGTAGGAAAGCTCAGGTAGGTGGAGATACCGCTCGGGTAGGGAGTAGGAACGCTCAGGTAGGTGGAGATACCGCTCGGGTAGAGAGGAGGAACGCTCAGGTAGAGAGGAGGAACGCTCAGGTAGGTGGAGATACCGCCGGGTAGAGAGTAGGAAAGCTCAGGTCGGTGGAGATAGCGCTCGGGTAGAGAGGAGGAAAGCTCAGGTAGGTGGAGATACCGCTCGGGTAGAGAGGAGGAAAGCTCAGGTAGGTGGAGATAGCGCTCGGGTAGGGAGGGGGAACGCTCAGGTAGGTGGAGATTCCGCTCAGGTAGAGAGGCGCCACGCTCAGGTCGGTGGAGATTCCGCTCGGGTAGGGAGGCGCCACGCTCAGGTCAGGTCAGGCGGATTAGTGCTTGATGTCCTAATAGAATGGCTCACTGGATTCAATGAAAATATTCTTTGGATCCAGTGAGTTAATTTTCTGTGCTTGATTGGTCTGAAAATTACAAAATATTGAACCTGATTTTCGGTCAAAGGTCTGAATTTCACTTAAATCTTGGAATAACAATAGTCCAGACTGTTTCTTCGTGTTAAACTGATGAAGGAAAAAATAATAGTACACATTGGATTTAAGGAGTTGTTGACATGTTACATCAGCTTTCATGGAAAGTCGGTGGGCAACAAGGTGAAGGGATTGAGAGTACAGGTGAAATCTTCTCAATGGCAATGAATCGTCTAGGGTATTTCCTATACGGTTATCGTCACTTCTCTTCTCGAATTAAGGGTGGCCATACGAATAATAAAATTACAGTTCGTCCAACAGAGGTACGTTCAATAGCGGATGATTTAGATATTTTAGTAGCATTTGATCAAGAAACGATCGATGTTAACTATAAAGAACTAACAGAAAACGGCATTATTTTAGCGGATGCTAAATTTGAGCCAGTAAAACCAGAAGATTCAAAGGCACCTTTATTTGCAGTGCCATTCACTGAAATTGCTGCAGAGTTAGGCACAACACTGATGAAGAACATGGTAGCGATTGGTGCAACAGCTGCGCTACTAAACTTAGAAAATGCTGTTTTCCAAAGCGTTGTTGATGAAATATTCGGCAAAAAAGGTGAGGAAGTCGTACAGAAAAACTTGGATGCGATTGCACGTGGACGTGAAATGATGCATGAGCTTCTAGGCGATCGTGTAGGCGAGTGGGAGTTAGCACCTGCTGACGGTAAACGTCGCATGTTCATGATTGGTAATGATGCCATCGCTCTTGGTGCTCTAGCAGCGGGTGTACGCTTCATGGCGGCATATCCAATTACACCAGCTTCAGAAATCATGGAATATCTAATTAAAAAATTACCGAAATTCGGTGGTGCGGTAATCCAAACTGAAGATGAAATTGCCGCTGCAACAATGGCAATTGGTGCAAACTTCGGTGGAGTTCGATCGTTCACAGCATCAGCTGGTCCTGGTCTATCACTAATGATGGAAGCAATCGGCCTTTCAGGAATGACAGAGCAACCACTAGTCGTAATCGATACACAACGTGGTGGCCCATCAACAGGTCTACCAACAAAACAAGAGCAATCAGATTTAATGGCGATGCTTTATGGTACGCACGGTGAAATTCCGAAAGTCGTGATTGCACCTTCTACAATGGATGAAGCATTCTTTGATACGATTCAAGCGTTTAATATTGCAGAAGAATTACAAGTACCGGTTATTTTAATTACAGACTTACAATTATCACTTGGTAAACAAACTGTTGAGGCATTTGATTATAGTAAAATTGATATTCGTCGCGGGAAAATTGTGACGGAAGATTTAGAAGAAGCGGCAGATAAAGCTTACTTCAAACGTTTCGAAAATACAGAAGACGGCGTTTCACCACGTGTATTACCTGGTCATTTAAATGGTATTCACCATGTAACAGGTGTTGAGCACGACGAAACTGGGAAGCCATCAGAAGCTACAGGTAACCGTCGCACGCAAATGGACAAACGTTTCCGTAAACTTGCAGCACTTAATTTCGATACACCAGTGTACAAAAACACGCCACATGAAGAAGCAGACGTTTTACTTGTCGGCTTTAACTCAACACGTGGTGCACTTGAAGAAGTACAAGAGCGATTAAATGAGCAGGGCGTAAAAGTTAACCATGCGCATATGCGTTTAATCCATCCATTCCCATCTGCGGAGATGGCACCACTTGTAGCGCAAGCGAAAAAAGTGATCGTAGTGGAAAATAACTACACAGGTCAATTAGCAAATATCATGAAAATGAATATTGGTGGCCACGATAAGATCGAGACAATCACGAAGTATGACGGTACGCCGTTTTTACCAGGTGAATTAGAAAATAAAGTGAAGGAGCTGCTTTCATAATGGCAACATTTAAGGATTTTCGTAACTCAGTGAAACCGAACTGGTGCCCAGGTTGTGGCGACTTCTCTGTACAAGCCGCTATTCAACGTGCAGCAGCAAACGTTGGTATCGAGCCAAATGAGCTAGCTGTTATTTCAGGGATTGGCTGTTCGGGTCGTATTTCAGGCTACATCAACTCATATGGTTTCCACGGGATTCATGGCCGTGCTTTACCAATTGCACAAGGTTTAAAAATGGCAAACCGTGATTTAAACGTTATCGCTTCAGGTGGTGACGGTGACGGCTTTGCGATCGGAATGGGTCATACGATTCATGCCATCCGTCGTAACATCGATATCACGTATGTTGTTATGGATAACCAAATTTACGGTCTAACAAAAGGGCAAACATCTCCACGTTCTGCAGCTGGTTTTATTACAAAATCAACGCCAGGTGGTGCGATTGAGCCGTCTTTAAAACCGTTAGAAGTAGCACTTACAAGTGGCGCTACATTTGTTGCGCAAGGTTTCTCAACAGATATTAAAGAATTAACGGCTATTATTGAAGCTGGCATTAACCATAAAGGCTTCTCTTTCATTAACGTTTTCTCACCTTGTGTGACATACAACAAAGTGAACACATACGATTGGTTCAAAGAGAACTTAACGAAGCTTTCTGATATTGAAGGCTATGATAATTCAGACCGTGGCATGGCGATGCGCACTGTAATGGAAAACGAAGGATTAGTTACAGGTATTATTTATCAAGATACAGAAACGACTTCTTATCAAGAAAAAGTACCAGACTACTCTGAACTACCACTTACGGATATCGACATTAAAATGAGTGAAACTGATTTTGATGCACTTGTAAAAGAATTTATGTAATAAGTAACAAAGAAAGCGACTATCTTTTAGTAGATAGTCGTTTTTCTTTTTTGCACTAATAGGTAGATTACGGGAAAAATGGATGACAAGTGTATTTACAGTTGCTAACATTAAGCTAATTTGAAAGGGGGATTTTGCTTGAAAAGGTTTTTTAGTGAGTGGACGATATTTGAAAAGATTTGGTTAATTGTGTTTACAGCTGTAAATATTTGGTTGTTCTTTGCGTGGGATGATACGACACTTGGACTGATTAGTTCAATAACTGGGATGCTTTGTGTAATTCTAGTGGCGAAAGGGAAAATATCAAACTTCTTCTTCGGGATGATTCAAACGTCTACTTATGCGTATATTTCGTATACATACGGCTTATACGGAGAAGCAATGCTAAACGGCTTGTTCTATTTCCCGATGCAATTTATTGGCTTGTATATGTGGAATAAAAACAAAGCGCAACAAAAGGTTAAAGACGAAGATATTATTATTAAACGTCTGACGAAAAAGGGTTGGGGTATTTTAGGCGTATCAGTCGTTATCGGTGCATTCGTTTATATGGAGCTACTATTTTATTTAAATGCCCAACAAGTACGTATCGATTCGTTTGCAGTTGTCATGAGCGTAGCGGCGCAAATTTTAATGACGTTACGTTTTGCCGAACAGTGGATTATGTGGGTGCTTGTGAATTTGTTGTCGATTGTCTTGTGGATTGTTACACTTACGCAAAGTGGCGGCAATGACTATACCATGCTTGTCATGTGGACAGCGTTCTTAGTGAACTCGATTTATGGTTGGTACAATTGGGAGAAGCTTGCCAAACAATCACAGACACTGGAGAAAGAGTAAGACTGCTATAATTGAAGGTACTGAAAAACTAATGTTTTTATTATCGTAAATCTTTTTTAGATAACAATAAGGTACTTCTTGATCAATTTTGAACAGGAAGTGCATTATTTCTTTTTTATACTCAATATTTTCCTTTTCAGAGTAAATTACGTATAATTTGCTTGTTTATTTTTTTCAATTAATACTTGTAGATGTATTAGTCAAAATAAACAGGCGAATTATGCGGCGATAAATCATCGAATAATTCACAATGTGAACCGATATGGACTTTTTTGAGTGCTCTCCTAAAGTTATCAGTCTTTTTTTGTGTAGAGAATTGAACAGAGTGCTACAATAAAAAGAAAAAAGAAGAGGCGATGCACGTGGATAACGTCATTGATTTTATTGCGAAAAAGAAGGAACGAGAAGCGCTTAAACGTGAGAAAGAGTTAGAGCATTACGTAGCGTTGCATTGTACGATGGACCAACCGGAAAATATCGATGCACTTGTTGCTAGTAAAGAACTAGAAGTAAAGGATCATACATTGTTTTTAGGTTTTTTATCGATTTTAAAGGACGAGCAAATTGAACCGGTCAATATTTTTCAAGATGTCTTTACGTTAGAGCCAGTGCATTTTGAAACTGCCTACAATATGAAGTGGTGGTCTGTCGTGCAGCTTGCCTTTACGTTTTTATCGATTTTAAAAGAGAATGAGCCTCATACATATCATGAATTTCTAGGGTTATAGCTCAGTCAATATGTCGAATAACGTACATTTCACGTTCTTTTGTTGTTCTTCTACATTGTCATTCGTTATAATAGTAAAATGGGAATTCGAATGCACGGATTTCGTTTGAAAGGAGTCACTTGATTGCAATGAATGAAGAACAACGATTAGCCAGTCAACAAGTCAATCAACCTAAAACTGAAAATAAACCTGATAAGGATTATAGTAAATATTTTGAGAAGGTGTTTACCGCGCCTTCATTAAAAGATGCGAAAAAACGTGGGAAAGAAGAAATCAAGTACCATAAAGATTTTGACATTGCTGAGGAATTTGCAGGAATGGGCGAAGGACGCACTTTCTATATCCGTACATACGGCTGCCAAATGAACGAACATGATACAGAAGTAATGGCTGGGATTTTCATGCAGCTTGGTTATACTTCTACGGATATCATTGAAGAAGCAGATATTGTACTATTAAATACTTGTGCGATTCGTGAAAATGCCGAAAATAAAGTATTTGGGGAGCTCGGCTTCCTTTTAAAATACAAACGTAAAAACCCAGAGATGCTAATTGGCGTTTGTGGTTGTATGTCACAAGAAGAATCTGTTGTGAACAAGATTTTAAAAACGTATCCACACGTCGATATGGTGTTTGGTACACATAATATTCACCGCTTGCCAAACATTTTAAAAGAGGCATATATGTCTAAAGAAATGGTTATTGAAGTTTGGTCGAAAGAGGGTGACGTGATTGAAAACTTACCAAAATCACGTAACGGTTCGATTAAAGCTTGGGTGAACATTATGTACGGTTGCGATAAGTTCTGCACGTACTGTATCGTTCCATATACACGTGGCAAAGAGCGTAGTCGACGTCCTGAGGAAATTATTCAAGAAGTACGTGAGCTAGCAGCAGCTGGCTATAAAGAAATTATGTTGCTAGGGCAAAATGTAAACGCCTACGGAAAAGATTTCGAGGATATAAACTACCGACTGGGCGACCTAATGGATGAATTGCGAAAAATTGATATTCCGCGTATTCGCTTTACAACAAGCCATCCACGTGACTTCGACGATCACTTAATCGAAGTACTTGCTAAAGGTGGCAACCTTGTTGAGCATATTCACTTGCCTGTACAATCCGGTTCAAATGAAGTGTTGAAAATTATGGCACGCAAATATACACGTGAGCATTTCTTAGGGCTTGTCGATAAAATCAAAGCGGCAATTCCAAATGTGACACTGACGACAGATATTATCGTCGGCTATCCAAATGAAACTGAAGAACAATTTGAAGAAACATTGTCTTTATACCGTGAAGTTGGCTTTGATATGGCATTCACTTATATTTATTCACCTCGTGAAGGTACACCGGCTGCAAAAATGGTCGATAATGTACCAGATGATGTGAAGAAAGAACGACTACATCGTTTGAATGCGGTCGTACAAGAGTATTCTAGAAAAGCTTTAGCAGGGCTTGAGGGTGAGATTGTGGAAGTGTTAGTCGAAGGGACAAGTAAGCGTCGTGATGACGTGCTTGCAGGCTACACACGTAAAAATCGTCTTGTGAACTTCCAAGCACCAAAAGAATTAATTGGTCAGCTAGTGAAAGTAAAAGTAGTAGAGGCCACTTCGTATTCATTACGTGGTGAATTCATAGAAGTAGTAAAAAATGAAAAGGTGGAAACAAAATGACACAAGTACTATTTACAAAAGACGATTTAATCAAGAAATCACATGAAATTGCACACATGATCGCCAACACACCAGAAGTAGAGTTTTTCAAAAAAGCAGAAGCTCAAATTAACGAAAATCAATTAGTACGTGAGCGTATTGCAAGCCTGAAGAGCTTACAAAAACAAGCAGTAAACTTCCAACACTTAGGTAAAGAAAAAGCACTTAAAATGATTGAAAGTAAGATTGAGAAAATTGAAGAAGAAATTAATTCAATTCCAGTCGTACAACAATTTAAAGAATCTCAAGTTGATGTAAACCACTTATTACAATTAGTATCAAATACAATTGCAAATAACGTAACAAACGAAATCGTACGCTCTACTGGTGGCGATTTACTACGTGGTGAAACTGGCTCACAAGTAGCAAACTCACAACCTGGAAGCTGCTCATAATATAAAACTGCTCGCACATTTGTGTGAGCAGTTTTCACTTTGTTGAATAACAATTACGTCAATCTATTCTTTGTGAACAAATATGAGAGTTTGTTCAAGGAACCAGTTGATTTCCGTTCCAGGCGGACGCGTTTCAGGTGGAGAACCTTGAGTCACTTGGGGCAACTGGGTGTTGGTCATGAAGGCGTGTGCTGCTGTCGCTTCGCTTTCGCGCAGATAAATTGTCACAGGACGTGACGTTTTTATCCTTCGTTCACCTTGCTCCTGCAGGGTCCCGGTTGCTCGCTGATCCCCTAGGAGTCGCCGCCTGTAACGAAGCTCAACTAGAATTTTCTTTTCAACAGTTTTTTCGCATTTCATTTAAAGTTCTCCAAAACTTTTACACATCTTAATTTAAAGCATTCTTTTACTGGAACTAAATACGTTCACCCAATAGGCGCCTCTTGCATATGATGGAATGAGACAAAGCGAAGGAGGAATTGCGCTGAAACGTTTACGACAGATCGTGACGAAAGCCGTAGTTGCCAAAGGGAAAAAACGGACAGAAGAGTCAGTAACTTTATGTCCAACAAATAAACCAACAAGTATTCTTGGATGCTGGGTGATCAATCATACTTGTTCTGCGAAAAAAGTTGGTAAGTTTGTAGAAGTGTCGGGGAAATTTGATGTCAATGTGTGGTATGCCTATAGTAATCATTCGAAAACAGCGGTGTTTTCGGAAACAGTGCACTATAAAGATAAAGTAAAATTACATTTTAGAGATGATGAAGTAACTGTAGGCGATGATGTGCATGTACGTGTACTACAAGAGCCGAACTGTATGGAAGCTGTCATCTCACCATGTGGTACGAAATTTGAGATTGTAGTAGAACGTGAAATCTTAGTTGAAGTAATGGGTGAAACAACAATTTGTATTAGCGTACATCCATTAGATTTTGAAGAGGAATGGCATTTTAATGATGAAAGTTCATCTTCATCAAGCTCAAGTTCAAGCTCTAGTTCAAGTTCAAGCTCAAGCTCTAGCTCGGATGGGAAATTCGTCCTAGAATCTTCGTCATTTCCAGATGGACGATCAAGATAATAAACAGAATATAATTTTTTGATACATGCGAAATGCTTGCATCTTTACGAAAGATGAAAAAGGCGTTTCGCATGTATCTTTTGTTATAATAAAATTAACTAAGGCAAGAGCGAGGGAATAAAGAATGACAACATACACACCAATGATGCAACAATATTTGCAGGTAAAAGAAGATTACAAGGATGCCTTTTTGTTTTTTAGACTAGGCGACTTTTATGAAATGTTTTTTGAGGATGCGATTAATGCCTCTCAAATCTTAGAAATTACGTTAACAAGCCGTGATGCTGGCGCGAAAGAACGCATTCCGATGTGTGGCGTACCGCATCATTCAGCGAAAAATTATATTGAAACACTTGTGCAAAAAGGCTACAAAGTCGCAATTTGTGAGCAAACGGAAGATCCGAAGCAAGCAAAAGGCGTAGTACGACGTGAAGTAGTACAACTTATTACACCAGGTACGATTATGGAGGGCAAGGCTCTTGACGGTAAAACAAATCACTTTATCGGAGCGGTGGAACAGCTAGATGGCAAAACATTTGGTTATGCCTACCTAGATTTGTCTACTGGTGAGGCGGTTGCTTCTTCGATTGATGGGGACGAGAAGGCGCTACTGATGCAAATGCAGGCTTATGGAATTCGCGAGCTTGTTGTAACGGAAGAATTACAACAGTTGTTAGCTGAACATGCAATGAATTTAGGCATTGTTTTGTCTGTAGAAGCGGATGTAATGGCAATGGACAAGGTAGCAGCGTATTTAGAAGCTGTGCCGTCAAACATACAAAATGCATGCCGTCGATTACTTGCGTATATTGACAGAACACAAATGCGTTCACTATCGCATATTCAGGCATTTTCGTTCAATGAAATGAAAAATTATTTACGCATTGATTCAAGTTCAAAACGAAATTTAGAGCTCATTCAATCGATTCGTGGTGGCGATCAAAAAGGAACGCTACTGTGGTTATTAGATGATACGGTAACTGCTATGGGTGGGCGTAAACTAAAGCAATGGCTTCATCAACCACTTGCATCGCGCAAGGCGATTGAAGAGAGACTTGAGATTGTAACGGATTTATTGGAAGAATATTTTGTTCGTACAGAATTACAAACTTCTCTTAAACAAGTATATGATTTAGAACGCTTAGCGGGTCGTGTGGCATTTGGGAATGTTGGTGGGCGAGATCTAGCGCAACTTCGTGATTCACTTCGTCAAGTACCGATTATTCAGCATCAATTAGTAAATTCCAGTAAAGAAACGTTACAAAAGCTAGGGACTGCACTCGATATTTGTGCAGATGTAGAGGCACTTTTAGCCAATGCAATTACAGACAATCCACCGATTACGATTAAAGAGGGTAATGTCATTCGTGACGGCTACAATGCACGTTTAGACGAGCTTCGTTATGCGTCTCGTAACGGCAAGGACTGGATTGCACAACTGGAGCAAGAGGAACGTGTGAAAACGGGCATTAAAAATCTAAAGATTGGCTATAACCGTATTTTTGGTTATTATATTGAAATTACAAAATCTAATATTCATTTAGCAGATTTAACGCGTTATGAACGCAAACAAACACTGGCTAATGCTGAGCGCTACATCACGCAGGAATTAAAGGAAAAAGAAGCACTCATTTTGAATGCTGAAGAAGAAAGCTTAACATTAGAGTATGACTTATTCGTAGAAATTCGTGAAGAGTTGAAGGCGTATATTCCACGTGTACAAGCACTGGCAGCAAGTATTAGTGAACTGGATGTATTACTCAGCTTTGCGAGTGTATCTGAGAAGTATCGCTTTACAAAACCGGAATTCCATACTGGCCGTGCACTAAAAATAACAGAAGGTCGTCACCCGGTTGTCGAAAAAATGCTCAATAAGCAAATGTACGTTCCGAATGACTGTGTCCTTGAAGAAGATCGTAATATGATGCTTATTACTGGACCTAACATGTCCGGTAAAAGTACGTATATGCGTCAAGTTGCACTTATTGTAGTGATGGCACAAATGGGTTGCTATGTACCGGCTGAAAAAGCGGTACTGCCAATCACAGACCAAATTTTCACACGTATCGGAGCTGCAGATGATTTAGCGGCAGGACAGTCGACATTTATGGTGGAGATGTTGGAATCACAGCATGCAATTGCCAATGCAACGCAAAATAGTTTATTATTGTTCGATGAAATTGGGCGTGGAACTTCTACGTATGATGGCATGAGCCTTGCACAATCAATGATGGAATATATTCATGATAAAATTGGCGCAAACACTCTTTTTTCAACGCACTATCATGAATTAACAGCGCTTGAAAATGATCTAACACGCCTACAAAATGTCCATGTCTCTGCAACAGAAAAAAATGGCGCAGTCGTATTTTTACACAAAGTGAAAAAAGGTGCGGCGGATAAATCTTACGGGATTCATGTGGCACAGCTTGCACAATTACCAGAGGAGATTTTAGAACGTGCACGTGTACTGCTAGCAAACTTCGAAGCAGGAAAAGAAGCACCGGCTATAGCTCCTGCACCACAAGTTGTAGAAGAACAACCATTACAGATGAGCTTCTTTGTAGAGGAAGAGCTGAAGCCAACTGTATCTGCTGCTGAACAAGATGTATTAGATAACTTGGAGAAAGTCAATATTATGGGCACATCTCCAATGCAGGCTATGAATATTTTATATGAGTTACAGCAGCAATTATTAAATACGAAAAAATAGAGGAGTGAAGCGCCATGGGAAAAATTCAAATTATGGACGAATGGCTGTCCAATAAAATTGCGGCAGGGGAAGTGGTTGAAAGACCAGCTTCTGTTGTTAAAGAACTTGTCGAAAATGCCATTGATGCAGGCAGTACGTCCATTGATGTTTTTCTGCTAGAAGCGGGGCTCACTTCGATTCAAGTCATTGATAATGGAAGTGGAATGGATGAGGAGGATGCACTCATTTCCTTCTCGCGCCATGCCACAAGTAAAATTCATCAGGAACATGATTTATTCCGTATTCGTACGCTTGGTTTCCGTGGTGAGGCACTAGCGTCGATTGCGTCCGTATCCAAAATGACGCTGATTACCTCAAATGGCGAGTCAGGGACTTATTTAGAGCTTGAAGGCGGGCACGTGGTCTCACAAAAGCCAGGACCACTTCGCAAAGGTACGGATATTACAATAGCACAATTATTTTTCAATACACCCGCACGTTTAAAATATATGAAAACAATTCAAACAGAGCTTGGACATACAATCGACCTTATGAATCGTCTTGCACTCGGTAATCCGCATATTGCATTTAGATTACTTCATAATGGGCAGCAACTATTGCATACGAATGGACGAGGAGATGTCCAGCAGGTGTTAGCAGCAATTTACGGTGTGCATAATGCGAAGAAGATGGTTCCATTTTCTGGTGAGTCACATGATTATAAAGTATCTGGTTACGTTTCGTTACCAGAAGTGACACGTGCTTCGAAAAACTATATGTCGTTGTTTGTTAATGGACGATGGGTTAAGCATTATCTAGTGCAAAAGGCGATTGTCGATGCGTATCATACGTATTTACCGATTGAGCGTTTCCCTGTGGTCGCGCTTTACATTGAAGGAGATCCGTATTTAACGGACGTCAATGTCCATCCAGCGAAGCACCAAATTCGACTGAGTAAAGAGCCAGAGTTATTGAAGCTAGTAGAGGAAACGATTCGAGAGACGATTCGTGGTGTCATACGAGTGCCACAAATGGAGAAGAAGGAAAAGGTTATCAAAGCCGAAACCGAGCAACTCAACATTTGGAAACCTGCACCAAAGCTCGATGTTGGTAAAATGAATGCCATCGTAGAGAAATTATATGATGTGCAAACTGTGCAGGAGTCGAACACGCTACAAGTAGAAACACCTAAAGCGACAGCAATTGAAGAGAATTGGCATACGGTGCCAGAAGTGTCGACTAATAGAATAGAAGAATCTCCTGTAAAACCTAAAGAGTTACTGCAAACTGAACCACATGAAGAAACACAAGAAGTACCGGAAAAAGAGCCGTTTCCTGCACTTGAAGTAGTCGGGCAAATTCATGGTACGTACATTGTGGCGCAAATGGAGGACGGCTTTTATTTAATCGACCAACACGCAGCGCAAGAGCGTATTAAATACGAGTTTTTCCGCGAAAAAGTTGGGCAAGTAGATCCAAATGAGCGTCAAGCATTACTATTGCCACTAACGTTCCATTATGCCGCAGATGAAGCCCTCATTTTAAGAGAGAATAAGCATGAGCTTGAAGCAGTAGGTGTTTTCTTAGAGGAGTTTGGACAGTCGTCGTTTGTTGTGCGCGAGCATCCCAGCTGGTTCCCAAAAGGTGAGGAACAAGAGATTATTGAGGATTTAATAGAGCAAGTGCTGACGACGAAAAAAGCTGATGTGAAAAAATTACGTGAAGATGCGGCTATTATGATGAGCTGTAAAAAGTCGATTAAGGCCAATCACTATTTAACAAAAGAGCAGATGGACGTGCTATTAAGTGACTTGCGTAAGGCAGATAATCCGTTTACCTGCCCGCATGGTCGTCCGGTATTAATCCATTTCACGACGTATGAAGTGGAAAAAATGTTTAAGCGAGTAATGTAGAGAGAAGCGCCCTCGAGCGTGAATATATAGATAGAAATATTGAAGGGGGTAACTGGATGGGTGAATTTATATTAGCACTCGATCAAGGAACGACGAGTTCACGTGCAATTTTGTTTAATAAAAAGGGTGAAATTGTCCATGAAGCACAAAAGGAATTTCAGCAGTTTTTCCCGAAGGCTGGCTGGGTTGAACATGATGCCACAGAAATTTGGGGTTCAATACTTGCGGTAATCGCTACGGTAATGACAGAAAGTGAACATGAAGCGAGCGAGGTACACGCCATTGGTATTACCAATCAGCGTGAAACAACGGTTGTGTGGGATAAAAATACTGGGCAACCTATTTACAATGCGATTGTTTGGCAGTCACGTCAAACGCAGGATATTGTCAATGATTTAAAGGAGCGAGGGCTTGAGAAAACATTCCAGCAAAAAACAGGTCTACGTCTTGATGCTTATTTCTCCGCAACAAAAATAAAATGGATTTTAGATAATGTTGAAGGTGCCCGTGAAAAGGCTGAAAATGGAGAATTATTATTTGGCACGATTGATTCGTGGATTGTGTGGCGATTATCTAAAGGAAAGGCTCACGTTACGGATTACTCCAATGCAGCTAGGACACTTATTTATAATATCCATGACTTGAAGTGGGACGAAGAGCTATGTGCTATTTTAGATATTCCAATGTCTTTGCTACCTGAGGTGAAAAACTCGTCGGAGATTTATACGACTACAGCGAAGAGTATTTTCTTTGGTGAAGAAATACCGATTGCTGGGATTGCCGGTGACCAACAAGCTGCGCTATTCGGTCAAACCTGCTTTGATAAAGGGATGGCAAAAAATACGTACGGCACTGGTTGCTTTATGCTCCTCAATACAGGTGAAGAGGCGGTTCAGTCTGAAAATGGCTTACTCACAACAATTGCATGGGGTCTAGATGGGAAGGTAACGTATGCATTAGAAGGTAGCGTTTTTGTCGCTGGTTCAGCCGTACAGTGGTTACGTGATGGACTTCGTATGATAAAGACTGCAGCTGACTCTGAAAGTTACGCGGAAAAGGTTGTAGATACAGACGGTGTCTATGTTGTGCCGGCGTTTGTTGGCTTAGGAACACCATATTGGGATACAGATGCGAGAGGGGCTATTTTTGGCTTAACACGCGGTACATCAAAAGAACATTTCATCCGTGCAACACTCGAATCATTAGCGTATCAAACGAAAGATGTACTTAATGCAATGGAAGAAGCAGTTGGTGCACCGATACATGTTTTACGAGTAGATGGTGGAGCAGTGGCTAACGGTCTTTTAATGCAATTTCAAAGTGATATGTTGCAACTGGAAGTGGAGCTTGCCAAACTGAACGAGTCCACTGCGCTTGGTGCAGCATTTTTAGCAGGGATAGCAACGGGCTTTTGGCAAGATGAAGATGAACTCTCTGGACTTTGGGAGAGCGGTAAAACATATTCACCAAAAATAGATATTAGTCGGGCACAGACACTTTACACAGGATGGCAAAAGGCAGTGGAAGCAACACGCATTTTCAAATCGTAATTTATGGGGGAAATCATATGTTTTCATTTAAGCATCGTCCTAAAATAATAGATTATCTTGAACAATATAGTTTTGATGTGTTAGTAATTGGAGGGGGCATTACGGGTGCTGGTATTGCACTCGATGCTGCTTCGCGTGGTCTTTCGGTAGCACTTGTCGAAATGCAAGATTTTGCTGCCGGTACTTCTAGTCGCTCAACAAAATTGATACATGGTGGTTTGCGATATTTAAAGCAGTTTGAAGTTGGGGTTGTAGCAGAGGTTGGTCGTGAACGAGAAATTGTGTTTGATAATGCTGTTCATGTGACGACACCTGAAAAAATGTTGTTGCCACTTTATAAAAAAGGCTCACTTAGCCCATTCACTACATCTTTAGCGTTAAAAGTTTACGATCGTTTGGCTGGTGTGAAGAAACAAGAACGCCGTACGATGCTGAGTGTGAAGGAAACGCTGGAACTTGAGCCATTGTTAGAGCAAGATGGGCTAGTAGGTGGCGGCTATTATGTAGAATATCGTACGGATGACGCACGCTTAACAATTGAGGTGCTCAAAAAAGCAGTAGAGTACGGTGCACTTTGCTTAAACTATGCTGAAGTAACAGAATTTCTGTACGACAAGAAAAAAGTAGTGGGCGCAAAAGTTGTAGACACGCTCACTGGTCAATCGATTGATGTACATGCCGCGCAAATTGTTAATGCCACAGGACCTTGGGTAGATGATGTGCGTCATAAAGATCAAGTGTCGAATAAGAAGCAACTTCGCCTAACAAAAGGTGTGCATATTGTCCTCGACCAAAAGCATTTCCCATTACAGCAGTCTGTGTATTTTGATATTCCAGATGGTCGGATGGCGTTTGCGATTCCACGAGAAGGTAAAGCCTATATCGGGACAACAGATACAGTGTATGAGGGTAATCCAAAGCATCCAGTTGCTACGAAGGAAGATGTCGAATATTTAATCGCAGCGGCAAAATCCGTGTTCCCAAGCGCGGATATTACAACTGAGACGATTGAATCTTCTTGGGCAGGAGTACGCCCCCTTATTTATGAAAAAGGTAAAGATCCTTCAGAAATTTCACGTAAAGATGAAGTGTGGATTGCACCAAGTGGACTGATGAGTATTGCAGGCGGTAAATTAACCGGCTATCGTCAAATGGCAGAAACAGTTGTCGATAAAATTTTGGCTACACATAAATTTAAACATGCAGCTAAGTGCTCGACACGTGAAATGTCACTATCTGGTGCGAGGGGCATTAACGCCCTCAATTTTCCAGACTATATTAGCTATAAAGCCAAAGAAGGTGTGCAGTATGGCTTGACTTATGATGAAGCCAAGCAACTTGTACAAAAGTACGGTACTAATGTGGATGCATTATTTGATCAAGTGAAATATTTGCATGCACATGGGAGCACGATGCCACTTGCTTTACATGCGATGTTGTTGTACGGCATGGAAGCAGAAATGGTGTATACGCCAAGTGATTTCTTCATTCGACGAACAGGATTATTGTATTTTGATATAGAAGCCGTGAAGTGTTATAAACAGCAAGTATTAAACGTGATGCAACAGCATCTTGGTTATACAGAAAAGCAACGAGTGGAATACTTGGCACAGCTAGATGAAGCCATTGAAGAAGCAACGAATTTTGCAAACTAGAGGAGGAAATCAGGTGGAGCAACTACTGCAAATGTCGGATGGACATGTGATATTTACAAATCAGTTTGATCCTGTCGGGATGTGTATTGGGCATATTCATATTTTACATGGCATGGCGGAGCATAGTGGGCGCTATGAGAAATTTGCTCGTGAGCTGAGTGCTGTCGGCTATGTTGTGACGATGCACGATCACAGGGGGCATGGTAAAACTGCACTGCGCAATGGCAAGCTAGGTTTTTTCGCAGAGCAGGATGGCTTTGCTCGTGTTGTAGAAGATGTGCATGAAATTGTGAGCAGGATGCATGCGCCATATACGGATGTACCGCTGATTTTGTTTGGTCATAGTATGGGATCATTCATTACGAGACGATATATTCAATTGTATGGTGAGACGGTGGATCGTGTTATTTTATGTGGCGCTGGGGCTGTTTCGACTTTACATAAAGTTGGTCATTATGTGGCACTTGCCTTAGCGAAGCAATATGGGAAAGATGTAGAGAGCCCGCTATTAAACGAATTAAGTTTCGGTAGCTTCAATAAGCAATTCCTTTCGCCTAAAACGGCATATGATTGGCTGTGTTCTGTAGATTCTGAGGTGCAAAAGTATATCGATGATCCATATTGCGGTTTTATACCGACAAATCAGTTTTTTGCCGACTTGACAGAAGGATTTATGGTGCTGAATCGAAAAAAAGAGATTGAAAAAATTAAGAAAAACTTACCGATTTTAATGATTAGTGGCAGTATGGACCCTGTTGGAGAGCAAGGTGCTGGTGTATACCGTGTGGCTAAGCAATATCATGCAGCTGGGTTAGAAGATGTTACAGTTTATTTGTTTGAAGACAAGAGACATGAAATTTTAAACGAAGATAATCGACAAGCGGTTTATCAAGTTATATTACGGTGGTTAAATAAATATGATACATGACAAAATAACACAAGCCGAAGTTGTAGCGATAGTTGGTCCTACAGCTTCCGGCAAAACTGCACTTAGCATTGAGTTAGCCAAACAGTATAATGGTGAAATTATTAATGGGGATTCAATGCAGATTTACAAAGGTTTGGATATTGGTACTGCCAAAATAACGGAAGAAGAGATGGAAGGTGTGCCGCACCATTTACTTAGTTTCCTAGAGCCGACAGATTCATTTTCTGTTGCAGACTATCAAAAACTAGTGCGGGCAAAAATAAAAGAAATTCAATCGCATGGGAAATTACCAATCCTTGTAGGTGGCACTGGTCTTTACGTACAAGCTGTTTTATATGATTTTCAATTTACGGATGAACAAGTAGACGAGGAGGCACGTAAAGCCTACTATGCAGAGCTTGAGAAATTGGGACCGGAGGCGATGCATGCAAAACTCGCATCACTTGATCCGAAAACAGCAGAGACGATACATCCAAATAATACGCGTCGTGTTATTCGAGCTTTAGAAATGATCGAATTGAGTGGAGTTTCAAAAGCATCTGAGGCTCAAAATCGTGGAGAGATTCCGCTTTATCAACATTTGATCATCGGACTTGGACAAAATATAGATCGCGAAGAATTATATGATCGCATTAACCGACGAGTAGATATTATGATGGAAAAAGGGCTATTGGAAGAGGTAAAGGGTTTATGGCAGCAAAATATCCGTGGAGTCCAGGCCATTCAGGCGATCGGCTACAAGGAATTGTACGAGTATTTAGATGGTAAATGTTCTCTTGAAGAGGCAATAGAAAACCTTAAGCAAAACTCACGTCGTTATGCTAAGCGTCAGCTTACCTATTTCCGCAATAAAATGGACGTACAATTTTTATAAAAATTTAATTGCTAATTTGGTAATTTATGCTAGTATAGGGTGGATATCTAGAAAGATAGGTCGAGGAGGAGCATTCAATGAAAACTATTAATTTGCAAGATACGTTTTTAAATCAGTTACGTAAAAACAATATTTTTGTTACAGTATTCCTTTTAAATGGATTCCAGCTAAAAGGGAATGTGAAATCCTATGATAACTTCACCGTACTGCTTGTAGATGCTGATGGTAAACAACATCTTATTTACAAACATGCCATTTCAACTTTTGCTCCAACAAAGCCAGTTGAGCTAACGGAATAAGTTACGCCTAAGCTTTAAATTTTACGGCTAGTGTTCTACACTAGCCGTTTTTTTTTGTTCACGTTATAATAGGGCGAGATGGAAATATTGGAGGAATATACACATGAAATCAATGGAAGTACCAGCACTATTAGATTTACTAGATACAAACGAAGATTTATACATTATTGACGTGCGCGAAGATGATGAAGTGGCACAGGGCATGATCCCAGGTGCTAAACATATCGCACTTGGCACAATCCCAGATCGCTTAGAAGAATTAGATGCATCAAAGCCATACATCGTAGTATGTAAAGCGGGCGGACGCTCTGCCAATGCATGTGCTATCTTAGAAGCTCAAGGCTTTGACGTAACAAACCTTGAAGGCGGCATGCTTGCTTATGATGGCGAGTTAGAATTTAAATAATTATTTTAGAGCCCTCGCGTTGTGCGGGGGCATTTTTGTTTGTAAGGAGATGCCTGTATATTTGCGAGTTTATAAGACGATGTATGATATTAGCTATCTTGATTTAATTTTCGTAAAGGTAAGCGCCATTTGTAAGTGAATGATAAGATACGTAGCGCTGTAATGATAGCAAATAATACATATAAAAAGATATCGCCTGATAATAATTCGAGTCCAATGACTAGTCCTGCAATGGCTGCCCAAACACCGTAAATTTCATCACGAAGGACAAGAGGCTTTCGTCCTGCTAATAAATCGCGTACAATTCCCCCGCCTGAGCCTGTCAATACTGCTGCTACGATAACTGCACTAAGCGGCATATCGAGCTTTACTGCATATAGTGCACCTTGTATTGCGAAAGCCGAAAGTCCAATAGCATCGGTAAAATTGCCCCACCGATGCCAATGCTGAATGAGTCGATGTGGGAATAAGAAAAACAGCGTAACGGCAGCAATAGCAATTTGGAACATCATATCCTGTCCCCACAACGTTGTCACGGGTAGTCCAATCAGCAAATTCCGAATGGCCCCTCCACCGAAAGCGGTTACAATACCAAGTATGTAAACACCAAATAAATCGTATTCTTCTTCCATCGCAATTATTGCCCCGGAAATAGCGAAGGCAATTGTACCAATGATGCTAAAAAACTCCCAAGCCATTACATCCACCCCTATTTGAGAATAATAATGCATAAGTATGCATTTAGATTAGCGCATCTAGCAAACAGAAACAATAGCAAGTTTTGCAGGCTCGCCAACAAATTGATAAGATAAGGAGGAACTAATCGAAACGGAGACGAACATAATGACTTTTACAACAAATTTAACAGAAGAAACGTTGGCTCTTGCCGCACAAATAGAAGAGAAGGTACGACTATTTCATGCGGAAGTGGAGGAAATGGCATTTTATAATCAACAAAAAGTACTAGCGGCTTTCAAAAAGCATCAGGTGAGTGATTATCATCTGCACCCATCAAATGGCTATGGCTACGATGACGAGGGGCGTGACAATCTAGAGCGCGTCTATGCAGAAGTTTTCGGAGCGGAGGCGGCAATTGTACGTCCGCAAATTATCTCTGGCACACATGCAATCACACTTAGTCTTTTCGGTGTTTTGCGCCCAGGAGATGAGCTACTGTACATTACAGGGAAGCCGTATGATACACTGCAATCTATTGTCGATGGTGGTGACAAGGATACAGGTTCATTAAAAGATTATAAAATCGGCTATAGTCATGTAGATTTAATCGATAATCAGGAGATTAACTGGGAAGGTGTAGAGGCTGCGATTACGCCGAACACAAAAATGATTGCGATTCAGCGTTCAAAAGGCTATGCAACTCGACCTTCATTCACAATTGCTCAGATAGAAGAAATGTGTGCAAAGATTCGAGCTCTTGCACCTGAGGCGATTATTTTTGTGGACAACTGCTATGGTGAATTTGTTGAGGCACAGGAACCGACAGAAGTTGGAGCTGATTTAATTGCGGGCTCACTTATAAAAAATCCAGGTGGTGGATTAGCGAAAATTGGTGGGTATATTGCAGGTCGTGCAGATTTAGTGGAAAAATGTGCGTATCGTATGACATCACCAGGTATCGGTGCTGAAGCAGGTGCAACCTTAAATACATTGGGCGATTTCTATCAAGGATTCTTCCTAGCACCACATGTTGTGTCACAGGCGTTAAAAGGTGCTATTTTTACATCAGCCATGCTAGAGGAAATTGGTATGAGTACGTCACCAAACTATGCTGCGCACCGGACAGATTTAATCCAATCGGTTTCATTCCAAACAGCGGATCAGATGATTGCATTTTGTCGTGAAATTCAGGCAAATTCTCCGATTAATGCGCACTATGCGCCGGAGCCTGCATACATGCCGGGTTATGAGGATGACGTTATTATGGCAGCGGGTACGTTTATCCAGGGCTCTAGCATTGAGTTAACAGCAGATGGTCCGATTCGTCCGCCATTTACAGCGTTTATTCAAGGCGGATTAACGTACGAACATGTTAAATTTGCAATTTGTAGTGCAGTACAAAAAATAAAAAAATAGGTATGAAAAAACTGTCCGAAGCGTAAATTTGGACAGTTTTTTTCATAGTATTGTCTAACATAAAAAAATTCTGGAAAAAGCATGTTAGGAAACCTTACATCTCCGTTGACAGTGAAATTATTTCGTTGTATGATAAGCGGGTATTGGAGGGGACTTAAATGAGTCGTGAAATTAGACGAAATATGCCGTTATTATCCATGAGTATCGTGATGCAATTGACCGAGCTTTCTGCGCGACAAATTCGTTATTATGAAGAACACCATTTAATTGAGCCGCACCGAACAGAAGGCAATCGTCGTATGTTTTCTTTAAATGACGTTGATATCCTTCTTGAAATTAAAGATTACTTGGAACAGGGAATGAATATAGCGAAAATTAAGAAGATTTTTGCGAAAAAGCAAGATCCTGTTGTAGTTGAAGAAACAAATTTAAGTGACACTGAACTACGTCGTGTTATGCGTGAAGAGATGCGTCAAGCACAGCGCATGCAAAAATCGTCCATCCGACAAGGTGATTTATCTCGATTCTATTAATGTCTAGGTAAAAGTGCCATACCCTCGAGGTCGCTTCAATTCTTTACTAAGTGTGCTAGCACACTTGTTAGGAATCTCCAGCGTTTGTCGGGTATGAACAGGCACCTCTTCGCTTTACTTAATAGATTCGGGTAATGATATAAGCTAGACAATTTATAGGAGTGTGGAAAACTGTGGGTAAATACACAAAAGAGGACATTAAGCGTCTAATCGAAGAAAAACATGTTAATTTTATTCGTCTACAATTTACAGATATTCTTGGCACAATTAAAAACGTTGAAATTCCTGTAAGCCAACTAGACAAAGCACTAGACAACAAAATGATGTTTGACGGCTCATCAATTGAAGGTTTCGTTCGTATCGAAGAATCAGATATGTATCTATTTCCAGATTTAGATTCTTTCGTAGTGTTCCCTTGGACTTCTGAAAAAGGGAAAGTAGCGCGTTTTATCTGTGACGTCTACACTGCAAAAGGCGAACCATTCGCAGGTGACCCACGTAATAACTTAAAACGTATCTTAAAGAAAATGGAAGATATGGGCTTCACAAGCTTCAACTTAGGGCCTGAGCCAGAGTTCTTCCTATTCAAATTAGATGAAAAAGGCGAGCCAACTTTAGAAGTTAACGATCACGGTGGTTACTTCGACTTAGCACCAACTGACCTTGGTGAAAACTGCCGTCGCGATATCGTGTTAGAGCTAGAAGAAATGGGCTTTGAAATTGAAGCATCTCACCATGAAGTAGCACCTGGCCAACATGAAATCGACTTTAAGTATGCAGATGCAATCACAGCTTGTGATAACATCCAAACATTCAAATTAGTTGTCAAAACTATTGCTCGTAAACATGGCTTACATGCAACGTTCATGCCAAAACCATTATTCGGCGAAGCTGGCTCTGGTATGCACTTCAACGTTTCTTTATTTAATGGCAAAGAAAATGCATTTTATGATGAATCAACAGAACTTGGCCTTTCTGAAACAGCTATGCAATTCATGGCGGGTGTACTTACACACGTTCAAGGCTTCACAGCTGTTACAAACCCAACAGTTAACTCTTATAAACGCTTAGTACCTGGTTATGAAGCTCCATGTTACGTGGCATGGTCGGCTCAAAACCGTTCACCACTTATCCGTATCCCATCTGCACGTGGTCTTTCAACTCGTGTTGAGGTACGTTCAGTGGACCCAGCAGCAAACCCATACCTAGCAATGGCTGTTATTTTAGAAGCGGGCCTTGAAGGGATCCGTAAAAGATTAACACCACCAGCTGCAATTAACCGCAATATCTATGTAATGTCTGAAGAAGAGCGCCAAGCAAATGGTATCGAAAATTTACCACCTGCACTTGATGACGCTTTAGCATTACTTGCAAAAGACAAAGTGGCGCAAGAAGCTCTAGGCGAGCACATCTACGCGAACTTCAAAGAAGCAAAAGAAATCGAGTTCGACATGTACCGTACAACAGTACACCAATGGGAACGCGACCAATATTTAAAAATGTATTAATCAAAAGCGTTGGGGCTATAGGCTCCAACGCTTTTCTTTTTTGAATTAATTTGTGTATGCCGTTAAATTGATAGAAGAGGAGAACCAATAATTTACTGCTTACATACTATAAGGATATGTATTTAGAGTGAGGAGGATATCTTTTTGGTCAATCAAATGCCTTCATATAGTCAACGAATTTCTCTCCAACAAGCAATGCAAATCGCACAACAAAGGGTACCAGGTCAAATCATACATTATGGAATGGATATGGAAAATGGTGTTTTAGTGTATGAAATCTTTATTTTGACATCCCAAAACAGGATATATGAAGTAGAGGTAAATGCGAAAACAGGAATGATTCGTAAAATTGAAGAGGAAAATGATTTTGATTGAAGCATGATTAAAACACCCTACAAGCAACTTTTGTCCTGACCTAAGTTTCTATTAAATATATAAGAATAGAAATCGTATAGCCGTACACCACTTGGAATGCGATAAATATTTAATAACGAATTAATCAAAAAAGGTTGTCTTAGAAAGTTATTACGGACTTTCAGAGACAACCCTTTTGTTCTATTTGTTCACTATACTTAAATGCCGAAATGTTTAATACGTAGTATATCAGAAAGATGTATAGCTATTATTATGCATACTTCATTTTTATTTTCACCGATTTTGAGAAACATTTCGTAATGGTTTTAATCTGCATATGCCTCTGAAGCATGAATATGAGAAGCGCTTCATTACCAAAAGGAATCGTATTCATATGGATAAAGGAGAGCGCTTTAACAAAATTCTTTTAATCGTTTCTTTTTGTTGCTTTATGCAGGAGGATAGAAAATCAAGGTAGCAACGACGTGTTTGCATGATGGCTGAAAACATGTAAAAGAGGAAATTCAGGTGTTTCGAGAAGCAAATAATGCTTTGTTAGATAGGGGCGTTCAAGGGAGTGCTCGATTCGGAACTATCCTCAAAATTTAACCAATTAACTATGAACGTATTGTTGAAAGTTAATAAGCTCGTTTTTGCACTAGACAAATATGATTATTTATTATATAATAAATGTAATAAGATCGTTTACAAGAAACAATGAATTCACATATTACAAAGAGTAATCATGTATTGTTCGATACTTTTTGTAATGTGTGAATTTTTTCTTTTGAAGAAATATGATATTATTTAATACAATTAATGGAGGTCATTTAAATGACACAACAAGGTACAGTAAAATGGTTTAACGCAGAAAAAGGTTTCGGTTTCATCGAAGTAGAAGGCGGAAACGACGTATTCGCTCACTTCTCAGCTATCCAAGGTGAAGGTTTCAAATCACTTGACGAAGGTCAAAAAGTTGAATTTTCAGTAGAAGATGGTCAACGTGGACCACAAGCTACAAACATCGTAAAACTTTAATTTTAATGATGTAACTATAAAAGAGGTATCCTTTCATTAGGATGCCTCTTTTTTGTATAAGAACAAAGTCGAATCTAAAAGAACATAGATTCAATTTTGTTTTTTATCTAAATTACCAATGTTAAAAAGTCTTTTTAACTAGTTAATGTTGTGAATAGATTTACGTTAATTTACGACCATTTGATTATTTTCACTCCACTTTTCCATTTCTCGCTCCACCGCTCGATTTTGCCACTCAAATCAAATGCCCGAACATTCACTGCAATGGATATCTACCCCACTATTTTTATATAAATTATTCTAAATTTTAAAGTATGGCTCACCTGATGTTAGAAATAAATTGTATCCCATTAAGTTAAGTTGAATTATTCACATACGATTAGCCGAAGTTCTCATTAAACCACTTATTCTTTAATGCTTTTCATCATCCTTAATGACATATTTTTCGCTGTGCTAGCTTTGCTTCTGTTTTACAATATTTCAACCTGTATATTATCTGTTTTGTTAATAAATCTAAAACCAATCCCTTGAAATACTATTCTGATATGTTCGATATTTCACAAGCGTTTTGTTTGAAACTCAGTTTTAACAACTATATACTGTCGTTAACTAGTGAAGTATAACTTTACTAAAATAATTAATAGAGGTGTTAACTTCATGAAAACAGATAAGGCAAATATTATAGATTCACAGTACAAATTATATATTAATGGAGAATGGACTGAAGGTTCTGAAGGGAAAACAATTGCTGCTTACAATCCAAGTAATGGTGAAAAGCTAGCTGATTTCATCGACGCGAGTTATGCAGATGTAGATGCAGCCGTTGAAGCTGCTCAAAATGCCTTTAAAACGTGGAAGCACGTGAGTATTGAAGAGCGTAGCAAGTTACTTATTAAAATTGCGGACTTAATCGATGAAAATCGTGAGCATCTTGCAATGGTTGAAACATTAGACAACGGAAAACCTCTACGTGAGACGATGAATGCCGACGTGCCACTAAGTGCAGATCACTTCCGTTACTTCGCTGGTGTTATCCGATCTGAAGAAGGTACTGCTCAACAATTAGACGACAATAACTTAACATTAACATTGAAAGAACCAATTGGTGTTGTTGGTCAAATTATTCCTTGGAATTTCCCACTACTTATGGCGGCGTGGAAAATTGCACCAGCTATTGCAGCAGGGAACACAGTTGTTATCTCTCCATCATCAACAACTTCACTGAGCATTTTAGAACTAGCGAAAATCTTAGACCAAGTTTTACCGGCAGGTGTTGTAAACGTTGTAACTGGTCGTGGATCACACTCTGGTGACTACATGCTACATCACGAAGGCTTTGCTAAATTAGCATTTACAGGCTCAACAGATATTGGTTACTTAGTTGCCAAAGCTGCAGCTGATCGCTTAATCCCTGCAACATTAGAGCTTGGTGGAAAATCAGCAAACATCTTCTTCAACGATGCAAACTGGGAACGTGCGGTTGAAGGGGCAACAAACGGTATTTTATTCAACCAAGGACAAGTATGTTCAGCAGGTTCTCGTATCTTCGTACAAGCTGGAATTTACGATAAATTTTTAACAGCATTAAAAGAGAAATTCGAAAGCGTAAAAGTTGGTTTACCATGGGAAGATGGCACACAAATGGGCGCACAAATTAACCAACGCCAATTAGAAAAGATTTTAGAATACGTGAAAATCGGTCAAGAAGAAGGGGCAACACTTGTAACTGGTGGTTACCAATTACAAGATCAAGGTCTTGAGAATGGTGTATTCATGGCGCCAACAATTTTAGCAGGTACAAATGATTTACGCATCGCACAAGAAGAAATCTTTGGACCTGTAGCAACAGTCATCAAATTTGAAACTGAGGAAGAAGTAATCGCAATGGCGAATGATTCTGAATTTGGTCTTGGTGGCGGAGTTTGGACAAGTAACATAAACACAGCTCTACGTGTAGCTCGTAGTGTTGAAACAGGTCGTATGTGGGTAAATCAATATTCAAATTTCTCTGCGGGTGCTCCATTTGGCGGTTATAAAAAATCAGGTATCGGTCGTGAAACTTACAAATCAATATTAGATGCATACACACAAACAAAAAACATCTTCATTAACACTAAAGAAGATGCAGATGGATTATACTAATAAATAGAATAGATATGTCCTATAGGTTCATAAATAATAGGGGTGTAGAAAAAACAACTCCTTATTCTTAGGCCGCCGAAAAAAACATTTCTTAAAATAAGCGCTCCTTCCATCGTTGATTACATCAATGATGAAAGGAGCGCTGTTATTATTTATCAGGTGGGGATTAGCTGCCATGAAATAACGATAGGAAATAAAAATCAAGAGACAAACTTTACTTTTTCGAAGTTGAAAAAGTAAAGTTTTTTCAATTCGTGAGAGTTGTTATAAAGAAGAAGTGGAGAGAAAAAAGCTATTAAGTCTCGATTAAATCGACAGAACTAAGGAAACTAGAAGCGTTATATTAAACAGAAGAAATGACCTACGCCAGCACCACTTCTACTTTTTCAATATTTTTTTAGAGATAATAAAGGTAAATGGAATCGCTGCAAAAGATGCAATTAAAGGTGAAATTGTTTCATTCAATTTTAATATATCAACTAGAACGTAAACTCCTAACGTTGTTACAGTAATGTTAACGACATATGTCATTGGGAATTGCATAAATTTTTTCCACGTTGGTTTCGTACGATAGGTAAAATATGAATTCAAAAAGAATGAACCTACCATGCTAATTAAAAACGCTAATATATGTGAAATCATATAATTGAAATGACATACATGTAAAAATAACAAATACAAAATGTAGTAATTAGCAGTATTCATAACCCCAACAACAATAAATCGTAGTATTTCTAAATTAAAAAACTTCTTCAACATACGTTTATTCCTCACTATCGTTCATTTCAGAAGTTTTTTTGACAATATAATGTGGTCGTTGCTTTACTTCGTAGTAGATACGACCAATATATTCACCGACAATGCCCATGAAAAATAATTGTAGTCCACCGATTAGTAAGATGGCAGCGATTGTCGTAAAGTAACCGGGTACATCTACCCCTAACATAATAATTCGCACTAGCATAAAAAGTACATATAAAATATCAAAAAAGGTTACGATTAATCCCAAATAAATTGCGATTCGTAGTGGTTTATTATTAAAAGAAATGACCCCATCAATACCGTAATTCAGTAGATGCGTAAAAGCCCATTTGCTGTCTCCATCTTCACGCACAACATTGTCATATTCAATAATATATTCATTAAAACCAATCCAAGAAAATAAGCCTTTTGAAAAACGATTAAATTCTTTTAGTTGTAGCAAGCTATCTACTGCTTTTCTGCTCAATAGCCTAAAATCTCCTATACCATCCGTCAGTTCCACATCAACAAGAGAATTGATAATTTTGTAATACATTCTCGTGAAAAGTGAGCGTGAAAAAGCTTCTCCGTGGCGATTCCTTTTGGCAATAACTTGATCGTAGCCAAGTTTGGCCTTTTCAACCATTTCAGGAATTAATGACGGTGGATGCTGTAAATCTGCATCCATGAGTATAACATTATCACCCTTTGCATAAGTCATACCTGCAAGCATAGCAGCCTCTTTGCCAAAATTTTTACTAAATGACACGAAACGAACTCGGCTATCTTTGCTTGCTAAGCTATCCATTATTTGTTGCGTCTTATCTTTACTACCATCATTAATGAGCAATAATTCGAAAGAAAAATCGCAATAACGTAGCGTTTCTTGAACTTTCATATAAAATTTTTCTAATGTTTTTTCCTCATTATAGCAAGGAACAACAATTGACAGCTTCATAACGCACCCACCTATATAAATAGATATCCATTTTTATCACAAATAGAGAACGTTTTATACTAGCAACTTTCTTAACCATACAAGAATAAAAATCACACTAGTACTACTACTGTGATTATCACCATCATACATTCAAAGAATTCAATTGTGTCTAATGTTTTCTGTGCAAGCTAGCTGTACATAAGTTACCAGCCGGAACGGAAATCAGCCCCAAGTTCTGGCGATGGACTAATTAAAAGGTACCTAAGTATTGCACTTAGGTACCTTTTCAAATCTGCTTAATGAAATTTAATCATCACAATATCATCAAAGACTCGTATCGAATCTTTTGCTGGCCATAAGCCCATTTCCTCAAACTCTTTCGTCTGATAAATCGCCTGCATCTCTTCTTCTGATGCCGCATCAATACGATAGCCAAGAAAATTTTCTAACATCGATTTGTAATGATATGGAGCCGTTAAAACGGTATCCCCCATTGCACCAGTCATAACAGGAATACTTTGAGGCAATATCTCAAAGGCAAGCTTGGTTTTCATCGGAACTCTTCCTGAAACAGCAATTTTTTTAATATCTCCATAATCATCTAATTGTTCAATGCGAGTTAATATTCGAGAACCTAGATTTAATGATTTTTCAAAACGTAACTCCATATTGAAATAAGAAATATTGGCAATTAAACTAAAATTAAAAATCGATAAACTTAATACGAGGACTATCATCCAAGCCATAGCTTTTTCAAACATAGCTGGTTTTAGCTCGTCTAATGCTTCGTAATAAAGAACTAAAAATATATAGGTTGTGCTGATGCTAAACACCATCAGCATATGATAACCAACATCAGGTGAGATGAAAAATAAAACATAATAGCTAATTGGCAAGGTACATGTGAGAATTACCAAAGCAACCATTTGACTTATTTTTTTATATAATTGTTTTTTTAATATCCATATAGGTAAAAAAATTGCGATTAAGATGAAAATGATGGCATTTAATATCTCAAAAAAATTAAATTGTTGGGATGTTGTATAACTATAGAAGAAGAAACCCTTTAGTTGTTGAAATATAATAGGGAGCTTACCTGGGAAATCGCTAAGAGAAACTGCTCCAACCTTATCTAAACCTTGGTAGTTTGTGATTGCACCCCCGAGCACATTTGTATAGAGTTTGTACACCACAAAATAAAAACCCATACCAACTGTACCCATCAGACCAAAACGACCAACTAGTTGCCACAAGTGCTTGTTTTGAATTGAGGTAAATAAAATACAATAAACGAGATATAAAGTGATGAATGCCATTGCAATCGACAAATTCGCTTGGTAAATACCAACCGCTAGTCCTAGTAGAATAGCCCCTACTAAAAATCCAAATTTATACGCTCGAGTTAATACAATAGCTAGCATCGTAAATAAAATACCAAGCATATAACCATCAGCTGTATATAAATATGCGAATGTCGAAGAAACACTAGGGAATGCTACTATTATCCCAGCCACAATAATGATTGAAAGCTTCTTTTTTAAGTTAAATAAAATGACCACACAAACAGCGGACAATGCTAAAAAAAGAATCGATAATAACCCGATCACCCAAGGTAAATCAAAAAATGTACTCATGCCACTTGCAGGGCCTAAGAAAAATCGACCCGAGACTAATTTTGCTTGTGTATTATAAATATTTATCATGCCATCATGATTGGGTAATCTATTTAAAAATACATAAGCATGTGTCAAAAATCCAATGATAATCGCGGAGAAAAACGCTAACCACCACTCTGGCTTAATGTTATTTTTCATTTTTGTTAAAAACTGTTCTGGCATTTTGTCCTCCCAAAAAAAATTCTCATTCATTTTATAAAAATATACAAAATTATATCAATAATGGCCCTAGACTAAGTTCAGTACTTGACAGCACATTCCACTACAGGCGGACGCTTTCCAGGGGGCGAGCCTTGAGCCGCTTCGTCGCTGTGCTCCTGCAGGGTCTCAAGCTGCTCGCTAATCCTCTAGGAGTCGCCGCCTTTCGTTCCATGTGCTTACTTATAGCAATGTTTACTCTAAATCAAGCACATATTATGACGATGATCCACAATAATATTACAAAAAATATTAAAAGGTGGGTAATTTGAATCTCAGTTGGCATTGTATCTTCTTTTAGTATAGACTTTGTAATTTACTACAAACCCATGTATTCAAAAATAACTTAGCGCTAGTAACTTAAGTCCGATTCGACTTTTCTACAATTTAGTTTGAATAACCTTTTTTTAGCTGATTACGCAAACATGCTGACTCTTCCATTTAATGGGGTATTTAGTTTTTGTAAAAAGTGAATTTACATAAAAACAGTTTGTTTGTATGTAAATTACGAATGGTGGTAATATTTTCATAAATCTTATGGTTAGGAAGGGCTGATTCAAATCGTGAAAAATTATATTGTATTTGGAGCTAGTAAAGGTCTAGGAGACGCATTTGTTAAAGGTTTACCGAATGTTGGAGATCAGGTGTGGATTGTCTCTAGAAGCAGACCTAATAGCTTAGACATAAATGATGGCGTTCAGCGGATATGGTTGGAAGCCGATTTATCACAACCAAGTAATAGATACATAATTACAGAAGCTCTTCAAAATGAAAGAATAGATGTACTCATTTATAATGTCGGGGTTTGGGAAAAGGAAGGGTTTGAAGACCATTACAATTTTGAACTAGACGAGCTAGAAGATATTGCTTCGATCATTAATATAAATCTTACATCTACAATAACTTATATCCAAGCCTTGTTGCCAAATCTAAGAAGGTCTAATAGTGGAAAGATCATCTTGATTGGATCAACTGCAGGGTTAGATCATACTAATAGTTCTCAAGTGTCTTTCGTAACTTCGAAATTTGGATTACGTGGGATTACAAATGCCCTGCGCGAACATGTTAGGAAAGATAAAATTGCTGTTACTTGCATTAATCCAGGTGAACTAGCAGCTGAAATACCGTTTGAAGAAGGTGCTGAAAAAGCCATTTCTGAATATAACGGTACGCGTATACCGGTCCAAGATATTGTCTCTCTCGTCAAATGTGTTGTAAATTTATCAAATGTTGCATGCGTCAAAGAAATTAATGTACCAGCCATTACAGACCTAAACGCATGATGATTTAAAAAGTGCTGAAAGTTAGGCAGAATCTCTGCTAACTGTCAGCACTTTTATTGCTATATAAGCACTTAAATAGTGGGTGGTGTCATCCTAAAAAAGTGCAATGATTTTATCAAGTATGCCTGTAATATCAAGGAATACGATGATAATAACTAGAGGTATAATATACTTCATAATGAAGAACCAAATATTAAAGGCAGTGGCTCCTAGACGAGAATGCTGTAAAAGTTCCTCTTGCAAAGTGCTTTTCTTAATCTTCAGTGTTACGAAAATAGAGATTAAGAATACACCAAGTGGCATTAAAATATTACTAACTAAATAATCGGCTGAGTCAAAAATATTCTTCGAGAAGATTAAAATATCAGCCAATACACTATAAGATAATGCAGAAGGAACGCCTACTGCGAAGATTAAAGCACCAACAATATAGGCATATTTTGTACGTTGTTCTTCTTTTCCTTTAACAAGAGATGCAACAATAATCTCTAACATCGAAAAGGCAGAAGTTAATGTGGCAAATAAAAATAATGCTAAAAATCCTAGTAAGAAAGCTTCGCCAAAAATAATTTGATCGAATACAGCAGGTAAGACAACAAACAGTAAACCAGGTCCTTCAGCTGGTTCTAAACCTAGAGAAAAGACAGCTGGGAAGATGGCTAATCCTGCTAATAAAGCAATGAATAAATTCATAGAAACGATCGAAATCGCTGGTTGAATTAGGCTTTCTTTTTTCGATAGATATGAACTATACGTTACCATTACTGATACACCGATACTTAATGAGAAGAAGGCTTGCCCCATCGCAAACAGAATACTTTGTGATGTGATGCTTGAGAAATCGGGTGCTAGAAAGAATTTCACACCTTCCATCGCGTTATCGAGTGTAAGTGAGCGAATGATTAGAACAAAAAATAGGATAAATAATGCAGGCATCAAAATTTTACTAGCTTTTTCAATACCATTTTGAATCCCTTTTGCTACAACTAAAACTGTAAAAGCTAAAAATGCAAATTGAGCTACAATAACCAAGGTAGGATTTCCAATCGTTGCGTTAAAGACCGAACCATAATCTGCACCTTCACTAATTATTCCACCAACCAATCCTTTAGCAAAATAAATAACGATCCAACCGCCGATTACGCTATAGAAAGATAGTAATAGGAAGCAAGTAAATACCCCTAACTTTCCAATCCAATGCCAATTCGTATTTGGAGCTAAAGTACGATAAGCACTAATGGCTTCTTTTTGCGTGCTTCTACCAATAATAAATTCTGCTAATAACAGCGGAAAACCAATAAATAGTGAGAATAAAATAAATAGCAGGAAGAATGCCCCGCCTCCACTTACGCCAGTTACATAGGGTAGTTTCCAAATTGCGCCTACTCCTATGGCTGATCCAGCAGCAGATAAAATAAAACCAATCTTCGATGACCATTGCTGTGATGTTTGAATGCTAATCAATCCAATCTATTTTTGTATTTCGTGTCTTCTAAAAAATTTAGGCATTTTTTCAAAATAAGTACTTGAACACACATTCCACTAAGGGCGGTCGCGTTTCGCGGGCGTGGGCTGAGCCTCCTCATCGCTCGTACCTCGCTCTTGCGGGGTCTCAGCGCTCACGCTTATCCCGCTGGAGTCGCCGCCCTCCGTTCCATGTGCTTTACCTCGATATAAAATGATTCAAGAACAGATTTTGGTGTTGAGCCAAAATTAAAAGACAAAAAACCACGTCTCTATCTGTAACGATAGGGACGTGGCTGTTCACGCGGTACCACCCTAATTGGAAACAAAATCTGTTTCCCACTTGTTAAAGTAACGGTTTAATCCGTTTTTATACCACTTGTTCTAAGATGTAGTATAAAAAAAGCTCGAAGAATGAAATTCACACAGATCTTTGTATCAGTTTCCACCAACCACTGATTCTCTGCCAACAGGGAGATCTGGCTTAATATGTTCTTGTCATCGCTCATTTGATATTTAGAATAATAATCGAAATTATAGTATGATAATACCTCGAGGTCAAGTCCTTTTTCAGAATTTATTATTATTTGACAGAGTTGCCACGATTAGTTTCCTGCATACGCCAGATTTTGAGCCGGTTTAAATCCATTGATTATGGATAAGGAAAACTGTCAAATAACTGAACATTATTTTACTTTATAATGCAGCTGTACAAACTGTCCATAACGTTTTGTATCGACTAATTCTAAATCTATTTGTGGATTCTTTTCTTTAAATAATGGAATTCCAGAACCTAATATATGGGGTGTGACTGTAATAATGTATTCATCAATTAAATTTTCTTTTACAAAAGCATCGAGTATACCAGAGCCACCAACCATCCATATTTTAGAGCCTTGTTGTCCTTTTAACTTTTTGGTAAATGCTACGACATCTTCATTCACAAAATCCACGTATTCTGTTGAGCCTTGTTCAGAAGTTGTAAAGACATAGTTTTTCTTATCAGGATAAGGAAAAGCATCAGCATGTTCCATAACGTAGTCATATGTTCTTTTCCCCATAATCGTGGTATCGATCGAGTCATACATCTCTGTATAGCCATTGTCACCTTCACCCTCAGTTTCTTCTAACCACTGCAGGCCATCGTCTTCTTTCGCAATAAATCCATCTAAACTAACGCCAATATATAAAATAACTCCACGTGACATAATAAGTCCTCCTCAATATTATGAATATGTCCCTTATTGATAAAATTATAAGGTATACACTATACTAACTCTAAAACATGACAAGTAATGGCATGTTTAAAAGGTAAGGTGAAAAAAGTTGTCAAAAGCAAAACGTTTGTTAGATATTCTGATGTTTGTAAATGCGAAAAAGAAGTTTACAGCACAGGAAATAGCGGATGAATTTAAAATATCGATCCGTACAGTTCATCGATATATTTTGGATTTAAGTGAGATGGGTTTACCAATATACGCGGAGCAAGGTCGAAACGGGGGATATACAGTATTACCTAACAGACTGCTGCCGCCTATTTTATTTACAGAAGAAGAAGCGGTCGCCATCTTTTTTGCATTCCAATCACTTGGTTTTTATCGAAACTTACCTTTTGATGCTGAAACTAGTTCAGTTGCCCAAAAATTATATAGTTCACTACCAAGTGACACCAAAATAAAAATTGATAAAATGCGTTCCTATGTTGCCTTTTGGAGCCCTAAAAGATCCATTGAGACACCGTTATTGAAAGAAGTTTTAGAAGCGGCTATTGAAACAACAAATTTACGCATTCAATATGAATCACAATCAGGGGTGACCACAAAACATATTCGACCAATTGGTGTCTATGCCCATGATGGATTATGGTATTTACCTGCATATGATTATCGTAAGCAAAAAATTTTACTGTATCGTGTAGATCGCATTCATTCCATTCTATCAAAGGAAACAAATGATGACGGATTCATAAATTTAGAGCAATGGTTTGATTCGAATGAAGCACAAAAGCCAATTCGGTTGCACGTTCAGCTGACAATGGAAGGGGTACGTCAATGTAAAAGTGTACCTAGTTTTGAGGGGCTTGTTGTGACAAATGAAGATGGAACTGGATACATCGATTCAGATATTGATGAAGGGGAGATTAGTTTTATCACGCCATTATTTTATAGATTGGGCATGCATGCACGCATTTTAGAACCACAGGCATTAATAGATGGTTTGCGTACACACGCAGAAGAAATTTTAGCAATGTATCAAGATGAGTAGATTTAACTGAAAGTTGACATGTCTATCGTGTTGAAGTAATCACAAAATAAAATGGGCTATCCTAAAAGAAAAGATAGTATGCTGAACTTTTAGTATGCTTTTTTTGATATACAGGTAAAAATCCGCGTAGACTCCTGCGGGAATAGCACAAGAAGTAAGACGCAACAAACCGCACATAGCGAGGGTTGCGACTTACGCTGTGCCCGCGGAAAGCGAAGCGGATTTTTACCATATAGAAAGGTAGTTGTTCTGCTTAAAGGGACTTATTGGACATCCCCTGGGAAATCTAAATCAATCTGTTCTTAAGCGTGAGTACATATTGATGTCGATAAAGTTTCCTTTAGCTTTTTCATATTGTCTAAGTGTGCCTTCAAATGTGAAATTTAATTTGTGTAAAACTTTAATTGAGTTCACGTTTTCAGGCTCGACTTTTGCTTCAATTCGATTGAGCTCTAAAGTCTGGAAAGCATAATCTAATAAGGCGTTGATGCTTTCAGGAGCATAGCCTTTGCCCCAATATGCTTTAGCAATGTCATAACCAATTTCAGCTTTTTCACTTTCAAAGTCAATTGAATTAAACCCGCAACTTCCAATGATTTCGTTCGATTGTCGTTCAATTATCGTAAAGCGAATAGCTTTTTGATCCTGCGCTAATTCATCAAGAATCTCAATGATCTCTATAGCTTGATCTTCATGGGTAAAGCTCTCGATATTCATGAATTTCGTAACATCAGGATCAGACCAAATTTTATACAAATTTGGAGAATCAGCTAAGTTCATTTTTCGTAAATGTAATCTTTCTGTGTGTAGTTCTGTAATCAATACTTTTCCCTCCAATTTTTATAGACAGTTGGATAAAAAATATTGCTATCTGCGCATAGTTCAGTCCCTTCAAGTGTATGTAATAAACGTGGACGTTTATAGGAAAAGAAAGTTTCAAACATAGTTTATCATAACTTTATCTTAACTGACTGTGAAAAACTTGGGGAAAATAACGTAGAAATTAACTCGATAATAGCAGTCATACAAAAAGGCCAGGCATTAGCCTGGCGTATCAATGTGGTTTTTTTAAAAAAAGAAGGTAGTTGTAGAACGAGTCTGATTAAGAGAATGCGGCTTATTCTCTTGGCTATTTATCACATTTATGGTGGTGTGGTGTTTCGCACAGCGTATGATTTTCACAGCATTCATTTACAACGGATTCTGTTACTGGGAAATGGTGCTGATGATCGATGATGTGTTTGTTAACTGTTGTAACATGTGCTGGATGAACATGTGGAACAACTGTGTGCATGACATTTGTGCGAACGAATTGCTCTTGCGGTGAAAACTGAGTTGGAGCGACCTGAGTTGGCATCATTTGCGTTGAAAGCGGAGTTGCGCCAAACTGACCTGGACCAAATTGACCTGGACCAAATTGACCAGGCATCATTTGCGGTGAAAGCTGAGATGGACCATACTGACCAGGCATCATTTGCGGTGAAAGTTGAGATGGACCATACTGACCAGGCATCATTTGTGGTGAAAACTGAGATGCACCATATGGAGTTGGCATCATGTGAGATGGACAGCATTGAGGATTTCTTCCGTGGCAACCATGTGATTGGTGACGATTGCGTTTATTCATTTTTATAACCTCCTGTTTTGATTAGTTATGATTCTTAGTTAATATATGAGGTGTATGACTAATTGAACTATTTGTATGCCTATTCATAGCTAGGTGAATCTCTCAGTTTCTGTACTTTTCTAAAAAAGAGCCTGGAAAAGTGGTTTTATGCAATAGCTAAATCTGAAAGTTTAATATTGAAAATAACGTTTGGAAAATGAATTGCATTGTATTAAAATGTAGGCATTTTCATTATCTAAGGAAGCAGATTGTTAGGTTAGGAAAAGGCATGTTGGGCAACAATGATTTGTTTTTATTCCCAATTAATGTACGATGATAGCTAGGAGATGAGGGGGTATAGCATGAAAAAAGTAAATGTATTTATTACGGTAGCTTTATTAATGGCAGTTGGCGTATTGTATTATCTTTTTTCTGATTCCCGGTATGAGTTGGCAGAGGAAATGTATGATTTTCCTGTTCCAATAGGGGCAAAGCTCATAGCCAAAGAGGAAACCGAGTTTAGAAAAACATACGATTGGTCACCGGCTTCAGGTGATAATGGTATTCCACTTAGTTATAAATTGATTATCAAGAAAAATGGATGGAAACAAGGGCAGATAGATGGTACAAACGTTATTTATTCAAAAGGCAGTCATCAAATTAACCTCAACACTTCAACAAATTATTTATGTATGATTAAGGTCGAGTAGGAGGTAGATATGTGTTGCAATTGAAAATCAGTTTGCTTATGTGACACAGAGGATGCAGGTCGAGGCCAGTTGAAAATTTTATTGAAAATGTAGTGACTGAAGGAGGGGCAGAATGTATTTACTATTATCAATATTTTTGAGTATGGTTTTAGCCGTTATTCTATTGATGATGGGACCGCTGATAGGTGGGGTTATTACTTTTGGAATTATAGCTGGCTGCATATTTAGAGGCTTATATTTATTGAATGATATACATAAAAAAGTGGTGCCTTTATCGACTAAAAAAGATAAGGTCAAGGAAGCATATGAAGATTATTTAAAAGAACGTGATCAATGATTAAAACGAGCGATTGATAGGAAGGAATATATGATATAAAGGAAAAAGCGTCGGCCTGTGTGGCTCCGGCGCTTTTTCTATGCTGAAAATTAGTTTAGTTTGATTCACATGCCCAAGCATCATTATCGCGATCCATCTTAGGTGTATAGGCTGGATGCCCTTTTTGAACACCATTCGGATAATACTCTTTTAGAGCTGTACAGTTTTCAAAGGATGTTGGTGCGCCTGGAATAACGTAAGTGCCTGAGTCCAAGTCGGGTTGAGGTGCAGGACTTGGTGTTGGCTTTGGAGCTGGTGTTGGTGCAGGTTTTGACGCAGGTGTAGGAATTGCCACACCTGTTTCTTGGTAACGAATCGCACGTGCTAGAAATGCTGAAATATGTGCGCGTGTTAAGTTGTTTTGTGGTTTGAATGTACCATCAGAATAGCCTGTTGTGATGTTCGCAGCGGCTAGTTGTTTAACTGCGTCAAATGCAGTGTGTTTACTTGGCACGTCAGTGAATGTTTTGCTACCTGCAGGTAAGTCAAATGCACGTGCAATAAATGCCGCCATATGCCCTCGTGTTACTTGATCAGTCGGTTTAAATAGCCCCTTATCATAGCCATTGATAATACCAGCTTCAGCAGCAGATTGAATGTAGCCACTATTTTTGTTGGAAGATGGGACATCGTTAAATTTCGTTTCACGTGGTTTACCGTCAAGTTGTAATGCCTTGGCGATCATAACAGCCACATCTTCACGCGTGACGATAGTTGTTACACCAAAAGTAGACGATTCCTCGATTACTCCTTTTTCAAGCAGATACATGATATCGTCATAGTTTGTATGGGTTGTGGGCACATCTGAAAATCCAGCAGCAATTGGACTTTTTGCTGGAAGTAATAGTGAAAATGAAAGCAGAAAAACTAAAAACATAGCAATTTTTTTATTCATATTATTATTCTCCTCTAATATTTTATGAGTTTTACCTACTAATTCTAGGTATAATGTATATAGTTGTCAATAAAGGGTTGTAGGTGGAAATCAATTAGAGTTAGTGAGTGAAGAATAAGATGAATATTTCAGAACTAATTCCTAAATAAAAATGGAACTATTTAGAAGATGATTTGTAGTGAATAGTAAGGGGAAATGATAGATGAAATTAATAAGGTATTCATCGCAGCAACGATGCATGGAGTTTCAGGTTAGAAGATCTATTGAATTATTTTAGCGAATATGTTGTCCGAGTTGTGATAGTTGTACGTTAAGGAATATATCTAACTTCTAAATTTGGAGGTGTCAATCATATCAGATAAATTTCTGCATCAAGAGCAGATTGAAAAATTGCTTGCTATGAAAAAAACAGCGTGCCGTGAAACGACAATGAATGATATAGACCTTATTAGACAGAACCTAAAGCTTTTGATTGAGCATCATCGTAACAATGGTTTGGAAGTGGCATTAAGAGAGAGCTTGATGTTGCAAGAGCGTTTAGATGAGATGGAGATTATTGTTGAAAAAGAAACGGAACAACAAATTTTTTATACATTTAAACTGCCTCTGATTGCTAGGAAGAACTTAATCATACAGGATTCAGGCTTTATGACTGTCTATAAAAATAGCGTTAAATAGGTGATAAATGGAGATATTATAGGCTAGCTAACAGAGATTTTGGATTCATTTTTTTTTAGTTACCATTATTCTTTCGAGCGTAAAGTAATTAAAGACAAAAGAATCCATCATTATCTTTATTACCACGCTAATCATTGCATTTTTGCTTCTGATTATGGACTTATATTCATTAATCCATTGGAGTTCACCTTAAATCCAAATTGATAAAAATCTTAAAGTAGGGGGTGGTTATTTGATGTATAAAGCAACTACGCAAAAGCTGCTATTTGTATTTTTACTAGGAGTGGATTTAATACTTTTCTTCGGAAGCTTGGGAGATACAGGTTTTATGGTACTTACAATATTTTTGTCCCTTATTTGTGTGCTGATGTTTTTTGTGAAGTATGAGTTTCAAATAAATGAACAGACGCTGCTCTATCGCATCCAACTTTTCACTTTTGCGATTTATGTGAAACAAGCGAATGCAAAGGATGTTCAGATGATCCATTTTAAACGAGTTAGTTGGAATACGAGGATAGCCATCGTGAAATTATATAAAGGCTGGAATATGCGCATTGCGTTGTTTAGTCCAGACGCTGTTTTTGAAGAATTGGAGCGGTATGCTGAAAGAAATAACATCGCGATTAATAAAACTAAAGATTATAAGATTCTAAAGAAAATGGCTTAGCAGTATTTAGATGTTCTATATTTGAAAGGATAGGAGGAGTAATTATGGAAAATTTAAGTTTATTTGGCGCGGCAAACTGGATGGGCATTCTTTCAACAATTTGTATCGTACTTTGCCTTTATTGTATATTAACTTTCTTTCAACATTTGAAAAACAATGATGAGCGATTAATTAAACAAGCTAAGTTAGCTGCTGTATTTTGTCTAGCAGTTGCGCTACTAGTGCCAGCTTTTTATAACTTATACATATACAGTGAAATGATGAGATAAATTTTACGTTGCTCAATGAGAAGTGTAGTGATTGGATAGAAAAGGCTGTAGCAATCTCAATTGTTATTACTTTTGATAATGACCTGAGAAGTGAATTATTTATTGGAGGATTTAGTAAGTTTTAATAGAGATAGCACTATACAACAGTTTGAAAAGCTTATTAATATATCAAAACAATTGTTTAGTGGAAAATATTGTTTATTTCATTGTGGTATCTAAGGTCTTCCACTGTTGTAATAAGATAATTTTATATTTATAGATGAAAACTGAAGGTGGTAATAAACGTTGAGAAAAGTACTTTGGTGCATGCTGCTTGTGACGGTATTAGTGGCTTGCAATCAAGAAGACGTAGAGGAAACTCGTGAGAATACAATTAGAAATGCTCAAATGGATGCGCGTGAAGAAAATTTGTTGAGAGCTGCCGCAGGCGAGACATTGTTTATCTATGATGTTTCAGTGGACGAACGAGGTGGAGAGCTGGAAGTATGGCTTGAAAAATATGAATATGGGCAACTGTCGGACGAAAAGATTGGTGGTATGAGGACTGGAATTTTCGATGCTGGGCAAATCCTTTTCACTGTTCGGGAAATTCTAGATACACCCAATGCACTTGTTAGAATGGTCATTGTCAGTGAATCAGGTTCTGATTCAACGGAAAGTCTTATTGAACTGCCAACTATCAGCAGATACGGAAAGAGCTCGCTTCTTGAAGATGTTACGCCGTTAACGGACAATATGGCAATCGGACAAATAATTTATTCTGAAGAAGAGTCACTTATCATTAAATCGAGCTGGGGGGAGATTGGCAACGATCCAACTGCAATAGCGACCGAATTAAAGGATAAGCCTGTTGTGTATTTGGTACGCTGCTCGTTTAAAGAAGGGTCGGCTAAAGTGGAGTGAAATTAATGGTATCTTGTTTTTCAAAGTGATTTATTAGGAGGACGGAAATTGTTTAAATATGTGTTACAACTAATCGTTGGATTCCTAGGTTTATTGGGATCAATGGCTGTTGCTTGGTATGAGGGAAGTGGCATTATTGATAACTCTTTGGAATGGAAGTACTCAACACCATTTTCGAAAATATTTAATATCGAGATAACGAATGGACGTGATATTAGTCAGCTTGATTACTTTGTCTACGCAGCTAAATATCAACCACTATTTCCAACGATCATGGTAATTAGTGGTCTTTATATTGTTATTGTAATGGCTTTTTTCATTCACAAACATAATCGTCAGTTTGCAATTTACTTATCTGGTATTACAAGTTGTTTACTCATGGTTACTAGCAGTTTATTAATTAATGCTTCAACAGTTGGTGGTAGGATTTTCTTTGTGATTACAGCAGGTAGTGCATTATTCTTTATCTGTATTGCAGTAAGTGCCTGGTTTAGAAGTAATAAACTGCAATTGGTGAATCAACAAACCTGAATAAAGATAGTTCATATGAATGATGTATTGGTAATGTTAAGTGCTGTTGCTGATTCAGAAAGAAGGACAACTATATTGTTTCGTGTTCAGTTGTTCTCAAACAGACAGATTTAACATTTGATGATGAATCAATAAATAATGTTGTTACGAGTACTATTTCTACATAAGACGACATCAAAGCAATGATCAGTAGCGAGGATATTATCATTACTAATGGTAATAATGATGTGCTTCACTAATATATAAGATTAATAACTATTATTGGTGGAAGAAAGATGTAAGCTAATTCGAAATGAAGTAGGTGTAGATAAAATGATGCGTGGTGAGGATTTAAATAAGAATCACTTAACTATACGAAGTAGTGCCCCATACTCTTTAAACTATTTAGTGTTTATACAAAATATTTTTGAAAACAGCCAAAATGTAGACAATCAACGACCGTTATTTCCATATGTGGACAGCTCGCAATGGGGGCTATTACAGGGTGTAGAATTTAAAATAACATTTAAAGAACTATGGAATGAAGCAGTAAATAAAAATATGAAAAATAGTTTATATGATCATAATGGCATTTTTGAACTTGAACCCGAGTTCTATCAACGACTGTTTGAAGACGATGACAATGGACGTTTTGGCTATTCCGAAAGTGTAAAATTATTTTTATCTTGGTGGGGTGGCATCTATGGACAGATGGCTGTTGAGAGAGTATGTGTGGATCATATTCAAAATATCTATTGGAAGCTTTCTGAATCCATTAAGCCGATAGATGATATGACACTCAACCGTCAATTGATTCTAAATATCGTTTATGAAAAGCCATTGTACGGTGGCACGATGTTTGGTTCGAGGTATGCGGTGCTACATACTGAGGAAGTTTTTATTAACTGGCGTGAAATAGCAACAAGGTTGTTGGATTGTTGTGAGGACCAATAACCGGATGTTGGTTATAAAGGGAATAAAAGTATTTATATATGTGGTGTAGTTCCGATATTTAATAAAGAGCCATAGTTTTTAAATACTTAAAATAGAAGGTGAAAACATGAAAATTAATTCTATTAGTCCATTTTAATCAGTTACTTACTCCCCTCAACTAGATACTACCAAAGATTTTGCTACAGCACTTTTATCATCGATTAGTCAATCGACAGATAATGCACAACAAGTAAATAACCAACCGAAAAATACTACTAATATTTATGAAAAACTTTCGAATAAGTATGATGTACGCAATGCTACTTTTGAAGATATCGTCGAAATATCAAAAGCACTGCACGCAACGGGGGAAATTTCTACAAAGGAAGTTATTACCTTAACGTTTGATTATGAGAGGGCGACGAGATACATAAAACAAAATGCGCCAAGTCCAATTGTAGAAAATTTTAGTATGTTTGAGACGGATGCAAATGATCAAGGTCAACGTGATTGGATTGCTGAGTTTGTGGCAAGAACAAAGAAAGATATTAATTATGGGGACATGATAGGTCATCAAAATAAACAAAAGATAGTTGATATTTTGAAGAAATTAGAACAGTAAGCCGTGTATATTAAACGATTGTTTCATTAAATAGCCAAAACGGAAATACTTGATGCTACTAGTATATAGAGCCAAGTATTTTTTTGTTTAGATAGCATTGTGTATCCAATAAATATTCTTTGCAGCGAGGGGAAATTGCTTGAAAATAATCAATAGTAATTAGTTTGATAAAATATTTTTGATCATATGTTAGTTACTATTATTATGGTTTATTTTATTACTTGAAACGATTAAGCTGTATGTAAGGGGTGATTTTATGAAGATTTTTGATGCGCATTTTCATATTATTGATTTTGATTTTCCGATACAGGAGAATCAGGGGTACATACCGCCGAGTTATGTGGTGGCGGATTATTTACGTGAAACAGCTAATTTCAATGTAGCGGGTGGAGCAATTGTTTCGGGTTCTTTTCAAGGCTTTGACCAAGGGTACTTAGTGCAGGCACTTGCACAAATGGGCCCGTCGTTTTATGGCGTAACGCAATTGCCTTACACTGTTACAGATGAAGAAATCTTGGCCCTGCATGACAAGGGTGTAAGGGCCTTACGTTTTAATATCAAGCGTGGTGGTTCAGAGGATATATCGAAGCTCGATTATTTTGCAAGACGTGTGTTTGATTTGGTTGGTTGGCATAGTGAGCTGTATATCGACGCGCAGGAATTGCCGGAAATTGCGCCTATTCTTCAGTGTTTACCGGCGATTTCAATTGATCATTTAGGATTATCGGAAGCGGGTTTACCGCATTTAGTTAAGCTCGTGGAGCGGGGGGTTCGTGTGAAAGCGACTGGCTTTGGACGTGTTGAGCTCAATGTCGAACAGGCCTTGAAGGAAATTTACAAAGCAAATCCCGATGCCTTACTATTTGGTACAGATTTACCGTCTACCCGTGCAAAGCGACCTTTCCAGGCTACTGACATCGCACTCATTCAAGAAGTATTCGATGCAAAAGTAGCTGAGAAAATACTATTTTCAAACGCTCACAATTGGTATACAAAAGCAAATAGCTAGGTAGGGGCATGTTTAAAAGATGAGAGAAGTACTTCTTTAATAGCCCATTAATTTTAGTTTGGCATTTTGTTACTTAATGTTTGTTGAACCTTATTGTCACTTCAATCTTTGCAATAGGAAAAATTCTTCAATGACTTTGTATAAGCTTATAATGTTTAGCTAAGTAAATCTTACAAATAAAAATAACAATGCCAAGTGCCTGATTGAACGGTCTTGGCATTATTTGATATTTACTATGTTAGCCTTAGAAGCTTCACTTTTTTCTTCACTCGTCTCCACAAGAAAATCGTGTATACAAATAATACGAAAATAATGATAGTTGCTGACATCATAGAACTTTCTTCATTGCCCATAAAGTTGAAAAAGTTATTGAAGCCGTGGAATAGAATTGTCATAATAATGGATTGACCATCTATTATTAGCAACGAAAGAACAAGACCTACAAGCAGCGCATATGCAATTTGTAAAACCGTGTCCTCAACCGATTGACCACCAAAAAGCTGTAAGGAATGTGTCACGCCGAAAAGTATACTAGTAATCCAAATGGCTGTAAATGTCCCTTTCGCTAACAGCATCCGAAGCATGATCCCCCTAAAAACTGTTTCCTCAATAAATGCTACGATGAACATCTGCATCAAAAACATGAATAGTAAATCCGTGAATGATTCAATATTCAAGCCTTTTGTGCTAAATAAAATGATACATAAAACAAGAAGAAGTGGTGAGATTATTAAAATACTACTATTATTGATATTTCTAAAGAAGTAATGGTCCCACTTCTTTTTGATAGCAATATATATAAAGAGTCCTATTGCTAGTGGTATTAGCATGGCAAACTGAAAGAATGGGCTAGAAGGCTGCACAATTGATACATAGGCTCCATTTAATACATAGAAAAACATCAGAAGTAATTCCAAACCAATGATTTTAAGGATGACCTTTTTGTTCATTCAGATGATTCCCTTCGTGACAAATTTTCTTATAACCATACATCTTATGGTTAGGATTCATGTCTTAGATGTTTTTATATATATTTTGTAAAGGGAAAATCACTATGCAGGAATTGCAGATGCGTTTCGTAATGCACCTGTAATCAATGTGTAGAGCAAAAGAATCATAAGTAGAAAACTGCTTAGTATAGCGATAAACGAAGCTTTTGACAGCATTTCAAATAGTGGCGTATACCATTGAAATGTAATCATGACGATTGGAATCAAAGCAAGAGCACCAATAAAGCTGTAGCCACCAATTGTCCCGAAGCGATAAAAGACTACATTTAGTAACAGCCCAGAGATTAGGCAGAACAGCAGTAATACAAAGTCAAAAGCAACTATTAGCAAAAATGGTTGGGTAGTATCGAAAAGTAAAATGGGGTGAATGATGATAATATCTTTTACATCTAACAGTTTGGAAAAGAATGTGATGATTTCATGCGTACAAGCAATAATGACAGCACCGGCAATGCTCCAAGTAAGAAAGAATAGTCCAATATGCAACACATACTGGATGCGGCTTAAGCCTAGCTTTAAAAAGTAAGGCATTGTTCTATTTAAAATCTTAGAAGCCATTGTGCTGTAAAAGATATAAACAGGAATGGAGATAGTTATAGCAAAAGAAATATACTTACCGAAAAATGAATCTAAGAAAAATGATAGAAAGACAATTGAAAACAAAATGATCCAGAATATAATATTTTGTTTTTTATAGCTTTGAAAAAAGACATATAAGCTACCTTTTAATAAATTCATCTACTTGACCCCGCCTTCTGTTGTTTGCTTAAATACACCAACATGTCTTGCAACGACACACTTCCAAGCGTAATATTTTCGGACGCAATTGTTTTGCCATTCGCATAAACTATTGCTGTCATTTCATTCATAAAGGACTGTTTGTAAATCATCTCAAGGCCATTAATTGCCTGTTCCACGTCATGTGGTAGACCCTTTACCGCAACGACATGTTGACGCCATTTATCACTATCCTTTTGTAGCAGCAATTTGCCTTCATGTAGAATTAGAATTTCTTCGAATAGCTCACTCGCTTCATCAATTAAATGCGTTGATAATATGAATAATCTTGGATTTTCAGTCTGTTGTTCAATCAATAAATTATAAAATGTATTTCTCCCAGCTACATCTAGCCCGATATAGGGTTCATCAAAAATCGTGATGGCGGTATTACTTGCGAAGCCTGTAATAATACCAAGTGCAGATACCATACCCTTTGATAGGCTTTTCACTTTATCTTTTGGATTGACGGCAAATACTTGAAGCAACTCCCTGGCAAGGTCATCATCCCATTTCGGATAGAAGAAGCTATTTGCCTTTAGGCTTTGGGAGATGGTCATTTCGTCTTGAAAGTTTCCACTTTCTGCAACAAAACAAATATTACTTAAAACGTGGGAAGCATTGAAGACATTTTCACCGTTGACGCAAATTTCTCCACCAGTTGTTGAAGTAAGCCCAGCTAACAGATTTAAAAAAGTTGTTTTGCCAGCACCATTATGACCTAAAAAACCAATGATTTTCGGACCTTCAATTTTGAAGGTTACATTTTCTAATGCCTGCTTATGTTTAAACGATTTACTAACATTTCTCGCCTCGATGATCATACGTTAACCCCTTTGTAACATATTTTGTAATTCTTCATCTGAAATGCCTAATCTAGTTGCTTCTTTTTTCAATGGTTCAATATGTTGCGTAAAAAAGTTATCCTTACGTTCCTCAATTAAAATCGTCCGCGCTTCGCTACTAACAAACATACCGACGCCACGTTTTTTATAAATAACCCCTTTATCCACTAATTCGTTCACGCCCTTTCCAGCAGTAGCTGGATTGATTTGATATTCCTTCGCAAATTCATTTGTTGATGGAATGCGATCTTCAGGCTGTAACATACCATCGAGAATAGCATCTTCAATGCGTTCGCGAATTTGTAGGAAAATAGGTTTTTCGTTATTTAATGATTGCTTCACAATCCACCTCCAGGTCAGTTGGTTAATTACTTGTGTAACCAACCATATAACAGAAAGAATATTCTGTCAATTTATTTTCGAAAAAGAAACAATTGTAGAGAACTAATAAAGTTGGAATCTATGGATAAGTTTCCAACTTATTTTCAAGTAATTATCAAAAGGTGTTTTAAATAAAATGAATTTCATAATTATAAATCCTTACGAGATATAAAGTTGTTTAACAAATATTATTAAAGTACAATTTGTAATATGTATAACTGAAAGCGAGTGATTAAAATGATAGATAGCTTCAAAGCATTGGTAGTAAATAAGAATGATAATTTTACTGTGAAAGTTAGTGAACTTACGCTGAAAGATCTACCAGAAGGCGATGTTTTAGTGAAAGTAACTTATTCATCGATTAATTATAAAGATAGTCTCGCTACTATTCCAAATGGTAACATCGTCAATAGCTATCCATTTGTACCAGGGATTGATTTAGCAGGAGTTGTCGTATCGTCAAGTGATGCTCGCTTTAAAGAAGGAGACGAAGTTATTGCGACTAGCTATGAAATTGGTGTTTCCCATTTCGGTGGCTATAGTGAGTATGCTCGTATTCCTGCACAATGGATTGTTCCCCTTCCAAAAGGTCTTACATTAAAAGAAGCAATGATTATCGGAACAGCTGGTTTTACTGCCGCATTGTCCGTTCAACGACTAGAAGAAAACGGTGTTTCTCCAGAAAAGGGCAAGGTGCTTGTCACAGGTGCAACTGGTGGCGTTGGTAGTTTTGCTGTCTCTATTCTCTCAACTCTCGGTTATCAAGTTGAAGCAAGTACGGGGAAAGAATCTGAACAAGCGTATTTGAAAAACCTTGGGGCTACTTCAATTGTTTCACGTGATGAGGTATTTGATGGGAAAATTAAAGCATTAGGAAAGCAAAAATGGGCGGCTGCAGTTGACTCAGTAGGCGGTGAACCACTAGCATCTCTACTAAGTCAAATTCAATATGGCGGTTCAGTTGCTATCAGTGGATTAACAGCGGGGACAAAACTTCCAACAACAGTCTTCCCATTTATTTTAAGAGGGGTAAATTTACTTGGAATTGATTCTGTTTATTGTCCAATGGATATTCGATTGAAAGTATGGGAACGTTTAGCGACAGACTTTAAACCAGCAGACCTAAATGAATTCATTCAGCAAGAAGTAACACTTGAGCAACTTCCAGAAGTTTTACCTATGTTACTAAAAGGTCAAGCAAGAGGAAGAACACTTGTGAAATTATAATGAAAAAGTGACGAGTTAAAAAAATACTCGTCACTTTTTTTATGTTAGCTAATTATAATTCTACCTCTAAGCCCTTAATACCAAGGACAAATTGTAAACAAAAAGCTTCTTATTCCACTAACGGAGGCGGTTGTTCATTAAGAGCTGTCGCTTCTTGTGCTAACGGACCAGATTAGTTCAATAAGCAAATGGGACTTTTGTTTACATGTGAAAATTCGTTTCATCTGTATTCAAGCAAAAGAAGCAGAACTTTATAGTGAACGGTAACGTCTATCTAGGTTAAACGGGGGGGAGAAATTATGGGCTTTTGGTATTTCTTAATATTATTTGTAGGTTTATTTTGGTAGTTAAGGGACTTATTAGGGACAGAAAGATTAGTTTGGTATTTGTTGGACTATTATGTATTTCGTTCTCAATATTTATGTTTTATCCAGGAAGTGTTGAAATCATTTCGAAATTATTCAATTTGAATTAAGGTGTAGAATAGATTTTAAACTGATCATTTATAGGTGTTTTCACTAACGGGTCAAGAGTTTAAGAACCAGCTGCCAAAGTCGAAGGCAGCTTTTCTTATTATGTAACGGGGCAGTTTATTCTAATAATATATTGGTTTTTTTGTGGTAATATGATAACGAGATGTTATCCAATAAGAGCAGTATAAAAGGAGAGGGAAAAAATTAAAGAGACCTTTAATCTTAAATTAAATGTTTATTTACTACTTTTAATTATACCGTTATCCGTTCTTGGCAATTATTTTGCAGTAAACAATGAATCATTGTTTTTCGTATACGAATGGCTGCTTGCTGCATTAGTTATAATTTTAATATTATTATCGATTAAAAATATAGTATTAATTAAAAATAATCTGAAGTGGGTCGCTATCTCTAACTTAGCTTTTTTAATTCAATTTTCGGTACTAGGATTATTTTTGGGACCACTAACATATTATCAAATGTTTTATCTTTATTATGTTTTCACAATAGTATCTTTTGTTATCTTTATAATAACAATAAGAAAAAATGAAGCTTTAAGAATTATCCCGATAATCTTTACTATAATAACAGCAATATTCACGTTATATATTGTGTTATTAAACGGTTTGTGGGGAACTGATTTAAGTTAATAAACCTATACCGTATAAATAATTTAAACAGTTTGAATTAAGAAGTAGGGAAATCACATTTTCTTATTTCACAAACGCGGACTTTGGTTGAAGAATATTGAGCTGCTTAGACGGCTCTTTTTTCTAATTGTGCTGACGGAGCAGGTTAATTCAATAAGGAGAAATATCCAATTTATGCTAATGTAATAAGTGAGGTGAAGAAATGAATATTGAGAAAGAAATCGGAAAATTAAAATATCAAATCAAACTACTTAAATCTATGGTTAATGACGATGATTTTCCCTTTTTTATGTATGCTTTAGACTTTGAATTCGAGGAAAATCAAGTCAAAGCTTTATTAAAGATAATATCAGCTTTTGATTACCGTCTAAACAATAACTACCATAATTATCACGGAATAAACAAAGATGACGAAGCATTAAAAACGTTGTTAAAAACCTATCATATTGACACCTACGAGATATACAAAACTGAATTACCAACTATCGCAGAGTTCAAATATTACTTGAACTGTATCTTTGCTGATAAAGAAATAAATGCAAAACACATTATCTCGAGTTTAAAAGGACAATCAATATATAAGGATCTATGTGATTATCTATTGAACCAATTAGAAGGACTTTAGTGGAATAGGGAGAATTAAAATAATCAATCTTTTTTATAAAAAACAGTTATTAAAAATAAAAGAAAGCTGTCATTTTGATCAACCTTTATTCAAAATGACAGCTTTTTATATACAGTTAAATCAAGGATTTAAAGTGATTTATAATCAAAATTTATTCTAAACGGGGTAGCATCAGAAAAATTCGGATTTACAACTTTAAGCTCTTAATGTTACCAAAGGACGCTTTGGTAACTTTGTTTAAGGGTTTCTATAAAAACACAGTTCCATAAAAAAAATCCCGTATCTGATTTACTTAATAATACGGGATTTTCGTTTTTATTTTTTTACACAGTAGTATCTTCTATTTCTGCCTTTAATTCTTTAAACCATTTTAAGTTCACTAAATGGTGAGAACGAGAATTTTCGTTCATGCGACGGAAATAATCTAATTTACCAGATAATTTATTTGTGAGTGCTAAATATTCATCAAGAAGTGCAATTCGTGCTTCAGTTTGGTCAATCTGAGATTGAATTAATTCTAATAGTTTGTTTTTATCGAATTCATTTGCAAAGAGTAATGCCCCATAAAATTGTAAGTTTACATACTCCGATTTAGTGCCATATTTGTACATTAATTTTTCGAATTCTTCCATTCCTGAGTCGGTGATTTTAAAAGAATTCACTTCTCGACCATTGCTAGGGCGTGTTTCATTTGTTTGTTCAATCAAACCTTTTTCTTCAAGTTGTTGCAAATTGTAATAAAAAGATCCCTTAGTAAAGTTAATGATATATTTATAATGTCGTTTTTCCATTAAACTTAATAGTTCATATCCATGAGCGCCAGGGTTTTGAATCAATAAACCAAGGATAAGTAAAGGAATCAAGGCTGCATCACCTTTGCCATTTGTGCTTCAAATTCAGCGTATGTGATTTTACCAAGAGCCAAATTCATACTGTGAATATAGATTAGTTCAGTTTTCGAATAGTTATTGTTTATTTTTAGTGATTGATCTTCATCCGCAAGAGGCTCTAATATATGACCCTTTTTCGAAAATGCTTCAAAGTAGCGATATCCGAATTTACGTTGAGAAACGGCATTTAAATGAATACCATCTGGATTGGCTGTTAACCCTTCCGCTGTTACAAAATAACAATTTTGCTGTTCATCAGCGAATTTTCGTAATTGTTCATTGATTTCTTGAAACTCGGTTGAATACTTTCCGAAGCCTGTTTTCCCTAAAAAGTCTCCAAGTCCACCAATGATTAATGGAACATCTTCCAGGTTTAATTCTTTTCTTAAAGTTTCAATGATAACAGATAATTTCTCATAATACGTTTCATGGAGAGCATTATTACTATCACTTTCCCCTTGATGCCAAAGGATGCCACAGATTTCGCTAGATTCAAGTGCAAAACGAGCTTGAGATATTGCATGTTGAAAAAGAGTACCTTGTGGATGCCAATCGTTTAAAGAACTACCACCTTCTGCACAAGGAATCAAACCAATTTCATCATCTGGATTGGCTTTCGACCATGCCTCAGCAAATGATGCTGCTAAACTAACTCCAGCAACAGGGCGGTCATAATTAATCGGCTCTGTCATCATTTGCCACTGACCATTACGAAGCATTTTTATTTTTTCATTATAAATTGGGTCTACTTCATGCAAGAAGCCACGACCTGCCATATTTGATTGCCCTAACATTAAAAAAGATTTTACCATATAAATTTCATTCCTTTACTCAATAGTCTAATTAGACTTATTTATTTTAGAGTCTAATTAGACTATTGTCAACTCGCTCACGTGATTGTAGAAGATGGACTTATAAAGTATCCAAACTAATTGTAAATAACGTTCCCAAATGAAAGTTTGGAAACAGACTTAAAGGCCACGAATGTTGTGGAAAATCAACGTTTCGTGGTTTTACTTATGAACATTATTTATGCGTTGTTTTATGCACTTTTGGCAAAAGTCAGTCATTGCAAAGGTTTTGAAGCATTTGAAGTAATGTTGCACCATCGTCTTTGATGAATAAAATCGTGTATAAAAAATGAAGTCTTATCGTTGTAAATCCGCATAAATCTGACTAGAGCCATTATTGTACTAACAGAGGCATTACTTGAAGTTCGTAGAGCTGCTTAAAGAGCTCTTGTTTCTTATTGAGCTAACGCAGTAGGTTAGTTTAATAAGCATTGCTATGGTATTTGTGTTATTTTTTTACACATACTATATAATTAAAATGAGAATATTTAACTTTGAGTATTTCTAAAGAATTATATAGGGAGGGGAAAATTTGTTATATTTAGCTTTATTTATTGGTATAGTTTCAATTGTAATTATGGATAAGCTTACTCAAACTTTTAAATTATCAATCATTTGGGGAATGCTTGGTCAAATCTGTGCGTCACTTGTAATAATATTGGTCGGCAAACTCGAGGTTAGTCATATTTATCTAGGTAATCACTTTGAATTAGGATATTTGACGATTCCATTTACTTTATTACTTCTTGTAGGTTTTACAAATGTAATGAATATAGAAAAAGTGCAAAATCCTTCAATATTGCTGTTGCCATTCGTTTCTTTAGTTTGTTTCTCAATAGCAGCTTTCTTTATAGGCCATTCATTTGTTTTAATAACGGGGATTTGTTCTAGTTTAACGATTATGTTTATTCTGCTATACGACTATTTTACTGGTAAAGTATTTGTAGGAAGAACGCTTACTACGTCAATAGGTTTCATAATAGCCGTGCTTTCAATATCTCTCATTGAAACATCTATTGTAACAATTTATATTCCGTTATTTACTTTAGCACTACCATTCACTTTATATTATTTAATTCAAGATAAAATTACGAATGTACAATCAATTACAGTTAGCTTTTTAACAGCTATTTTATTTGGTGTATTAATGTACATAGTTCCTTTTAATATAATATGGTATCTAGTTGTTGGGTTAACGAGTATTTTGGTTATCACGCAATTTTCACGTAAATACCGCTTTATCTAGAAATAAAAGTTCTTATTCAAATCCCATGAAAGAACGTGAAAATTTTTCATTTTCTGTGGTGTAGTGTTGGTTTTGCGCTACAGGGGTGGCTAACGGGGCAGTATAGTGCAATAAGGTATGGTTTTCGTTAAAGTTTAAATGGTAAGTAATATTATGGGAAATATACAAGGGGCTAACATAATGCACACTAATTTTGGAAAATGCAATATACCACCTACACTACAAAAGTTAATTGACTTACAAAATGTTCTTGTTGACCCTGAACAAATGTATCTTGGTCTTAATTTTTATCTTTCTCTTGAGGACTTTAGATATTTTAACACACCTAGTGATGTGATCGTATTTGGAAATATTGGTGTAGACGGTATTCATTATGGGTTCCTTACTGATTATGGTTCTGTAACTGATCTTGAGTTAGCACCAATTGTTTGCGTTTGTCCTATGGATTTTGACCGACCAACTCGTATAGTTGCAAAGAATCTACGAGAATTTTTAAGCGTAAATATGACTGACAGTGAATTGTTCTATAACCAGTTCGATAGTGAAGAAAATTATTTAGCAGTTAGAGAACGCTGGGGTGAAGAGGCTGCATATCAACCATCTGCAAACGACAAATTAGTACGGGAGAGAGTCATAAAGTTTCTCCAGATACCTATTATTGATAAACCGTATGTGTATGTTCAAAGGGTCGAACTGGATAGGCAAAGAAATGTAAGTATCCAAACACAGGATGGACTGGGCGTTACTACTCCACTTCTTCAAGGTGAAAAGCATATACTATTCCCGATTCAAAAGCACACAGATCCTGATTTGGAGCTGTTGCAGGAATACCTTTATTCCACACCTGTTGCCTCACGACTTGCATTATTTAGGGACATTCAGTTTAATTATGTCTTGCAAGATCACCAAGAATTGAATGAAATAGTAATTGAGGCAATGATTAATATGGAACTTATCGATGAAGCCAAACGATTATCTGAAGATGTTTAAAACAGCCGTCTTGCAATTGACGGTTTTTTTGTATCAATTTATTTTTTTAACTGAAAGAGCAACATTCCTGTAATAAATGAAATGTGAAAAAGAACAAGTTTATGAAGACGTGTACTTAAACAAACGGGGTACTTTAAAGAAGGATTGTTGAGCTGTTCAGTCGGCTCTTTTTTCTTATTCAACTAAGCAGCTCGGAGCTTGCCCAAGTAAAACGGGCATCCTGTAGCGGAAATCAACTTCCCACTCTAATAGATATGTAAAAAAATGCTTAATTAACTCACCTACTGTAGCATATATCTATTTATATGAAGATGTGGACTAAAATAAATCTCCTATATTCTATTGGAATATAAAATTTCACAAAAACTAAGGAAATTATTTGTGGAATTTAACCTAATTTTAACCTTCGTCTAGTAGAGTAAATTACTACAACTATAATTGTGAGAGATTATGAAAGAAGCAAATGATGATTAAAAAAAGAGCAGTTATTAAGCAATTGTAAGCTACATTTTCCGTCGATAACTTTTGGATAAAGTATGTAAAAAAGGAGAAATCATTGATGCTTATAAAAGACTTGTATAATTCACATGCCCCTGCCTTTTTTCAACAGTTAGAAGTTTCTTACCATAGCTTTAATTTAAACCGTTGTGATGAGAAAACATTTTATATTTCCGTTGAGCTCTGCTATAAAGCTAAAAAAGTATTATGTGATTTGATTTATATTATCGATCATCCCGATAAGTACGGAGCTATTTCCATCAATAAACATTATCTTCCGGCCAAACATTTTATCGAACAACATTTCCATCATTCTTTAATGTACTCTGATGAAATACAACTTGCATATAACTTCGCTAAAACTAATTCCTATCACCAGAACATCCAGCAATTCGCGAAAAAATACCCGAAATACATGAGAAATAACTTGATAGTATAGTAGAACTTACAGTGATTAAGTTTAACTTACAATATTTTTGTGAGAAGTGTGAGATGTAATACTGAAGATTTATTTTTATTAAAATATCGAGTTATACAGGCAGTCTCAATTCGTGAGGTTGCTTTTTTTGTTGCTCTTATTCTAGAAGAGAAATGCCGTTCCAATTACTTTTAACAGTTCCATCTTTGCATAAGCTCACCTCTCACCACCGCATATAATGTCATGAGGAGGGAGGAGGTGAGTTTGTATGAGAATTAACTGGAAAGTGCGTTTTATGCATAAGCCGTTTTTATTGGCGATATTTTCTTTAGTGTTTTTACTTGCACAACAAGTGGGAGCTGTTTTTGGCTATGATTTAACAAATATGATGGGTGAGCAACTAACATCCATTTTAAATACAGTTTTATCAATTCTCGTATTAATGGGTGTCGTTGTCGATCCCACAACAAGCGGTATGAGCGATAGTGAACGTGCACGGATGTACAGAAGACCGAGATAAATTTTATGGTTCATCATTAAAGTGGAGGCTGAATCGAAGGTCATAGAATATTTCAGCACCCACAGCGACAATTCAGCGTTCGGCGGAGAAATTCAGCACCCGGCAAAAAATTTAATTGTAAGTGTGTTGAGTAGATTGTGATTCCCGTCACCCTAAAATTATATGATAATATAGTTGGTAAGAAAATAAAGGTAAAAATAACAAATAATAAAAGTGTGATTTAATATTTTAAGTAACCATGGTACTTTGAGAGAAGAAGTAAAAAGTAAGGAGGATGGTCGAATGTCAGCGGAAATGGAGCAACGAATCGCGAAGTTAGAGCAAGAAGTTGTGGATTTGCGACAGGAAGTCAATGCATTGAAGCAACACCGGCAAAAAGAGCAAAGTCCTAAAAATATTATGAGTAAGCCTATCATCTTAGATCCATCGATAGCACAAAAACCAAAGGCAAAACCAAAGCCTGAGCCAGACATTGAAAAAGTAATGAAACCAACGCGCTCATTAGAGGAACGTATTATGTGGGCATTGCCGAAAGTGTTTATGGTTATTTTGGTACTTGGCGTATTATGGGGACTCAAATTAGTGAGCGATTACGGCTATTTATCCAACGAGGTAAAAATCATCCTCGCTTACGTATTGTCTGTGGCTTTAGCGGTTACAGCATACGTGTTAGAGAACAAGAAGCTCGGCTCAGAGGCCATTACGATTTCACTCTATGGTGGCGCATTTATCATCGGGATTTTAACGACAGCTGCAGGTGCAATTATGTATGAGGTCTTGGGATTGTATGTGGCACTTATGATTGCACTATTTTATATCGGATATGGCATAGCTATAAGCTTTTTCAAGAAAAACGAGGTTCTCACAACATTTGTTGCCTTTACATCACTGCTGTTACCGTACTTACTCGAATATATGGAATTTAGTCCAGTTATTATTTTAGGCTTTATCGTGGTGTTATTTGGCGCACTGCAATTTGTCATCATTCAACACCAGCAAAAGATTGCGCTATACGTAGCAACCTTTTTCTCAGTGTTCGCTATTAGCATTTTGTCGCTAATAAATGGTGATAATAAAACTGTTTTTGCTTTAACATTGCTAGGTGTATTAGCCATGTTTTTCATGAGCTGGTGTCGTATGGATATCGTAGAGCTAGTATGGAAGAGGGTACATGCTGGTCTGCTATTTAGTGTAAGTGGCATTAGTTTATTACTGATGAATTTACTTGTAAGTAGTCTTGCCTACAGTGAAGTGCTACTGCTAATTATGTTTGGTTTGTTTATAGGGATGACATTTTATGGACATCAACATAAGCTTCAAGAAGCGTTTGATGTTGCAGGAACGCTTGCGATTTTGACTTTACTTAATGTACTTCTTGTAATGAATTTACCGGACGATGTTGATCGATTGCTACTACCGTTTAGTGCGTTCGTCGGTGTGATGATTGCATTGCGACTAAGGGCAAGTGTGATGAAGGTTATTAATTCATTTATTTTTATGATTACAGTTCTTTTAAGCTACTTCATACATGAGCCAGTGCCGTTTTTTAGTATTGGACATATTAGTTTAGTGTTACCACTTGTGTACCTGATTGTGATTTATGTGTATGCGAAGCGTCCGAAAGAGACACTGAATTTATTCGAGAAATTAATGAAGGATATTTATGCAGTTGATTTTTTAGCCGTAATCACGTGTTCCTACTTCTTGGCTTATATCGGAAAAATTGATGCAGCCTATTTTGCGGGTGTTACTGATCTTCCACACTGGATGTGTATTGTGCTCGCTGTTCTTTTTGCTGGATCACTTATCGTGCCAGACAAGTATATAGGGCGAGTAGTAACGCCGATCCTAGGGGCGTTTTTCATGCTAATTACAATGTCGCTTACTTTGATTCCCTACAATATGCAAGGCATAGAATGGCTTAATATTGTAACAAGGCTCGTGTATATGGCTGTAATTGTGGCTATTATCGTGGATATTTATATGAATGGGCGCATTGCTCAAAAGTATCATAAGTTAATGGAGAAATTTACAGACCATTCTATAAGCACTGGAGTTGTGCTTGTGATGGTTAGCGTATGGGGTCTCCTTTATCAGCTAGCTTATAATCAGCTACTTGATTGGACGATTCGTATTGCATTGACGACAATTACGCTCTTTATGTTCGCAAGCATTTCGCTATGGCTTAGCTCAGTGAGAAGCTTGAGAATTCTAAGATTAACTGGCTTTACGATTTTAGCTTTCGCCATAGTGAAACTAGTATTCTTTGATTTATCAGCACTAGATTTACTGATTCGTGCATTACTATTTATGACAATTGGTGGGCTAGGCTTATTCTTATCGAATCGCTTATTAAAAAATTAATTTGTGGAGAGGTTCCAAAAGTCAAGTTGGAATCTCTTTTTTCATTTACTAAAAAACGACATTTTTCTACAAAAAAACAGTTATTTCGTTGTGTTTTTATTATTGTTACGGCTTGTTTGGAGTGTTATCATTATTAATATAGTGAAAATTCTGTGAACAAAGGGGTGTTTGAATGATAACGTTTTTAGTTTGTATTGTGTTATTGATTGTAGGTTATTTCACTTATGGAAAGTATGTAGAAAAGGTATTTGGAGAGAAAGAGGAACGACCAACACCAGCGTATGTGAATGCTGATGGGGTTGACTATGTACCAATGTCAACGCCGAAAAATTCACTTATTCAGCTACTAAACATTGCAGGGGTTGGACCAGTATTTGGACCGATTGCAGGGGCACTTTATGGGCCAGTAGCATTTATCTGGATTGTTGTAGGTTGTATCTTTGCTGGTGCAGTCCATGACTATTTAACAGGGATGATTTCGATCCGTAACCGTGGTGCTCATTTACCCGAGCTAGCTTCGAAGTTTTTAGGTAAATACATGCGCCATATTGTAAATGTTTTCGCGCTATTATTATTGATACTCGTAGGGACAGTATTTGTATCATCACCAGCAATGCTTTTATACAATTTAATGGATGCGAAATTTAGTATTGCCATTATCACATTTGTAATTTTTGCTTATTATATTTTAGCGACATTATTACCGGTAGATAAAATTATCGGTCGTTTTTATCCGTTCTTTGGTGCACTATTAGTGATTTCAGCGGTAGGTGTAGGTATTGGCCTTGTTGTAACAGGTTCACCAATTCCTGAATTATCTCTGAAAAATATGCACCCAGCTGCTTTACCGATTTTCCCACTGATTTTCTTTACGATTACATGTGGTGCATTATCAGGCTTCCATGCAACGCAATCACCAATCATTTCGCGTACGACGAAGAATGAAAAAGAAGGTCGTAAAATCTTCTACGGGATGATGATTACAGAAGGTATTATTGCTATGATTTGGGCAGCTGCAGCTATGAGTCTATTTGGTGGTTACGGTGGTCTAAATGAAATGATCGCTGCAGGCGGACCAGCGGCAGTTGTAAGTGAAGCTTCTATTCTAATGCTTGGATCAATTGGTGGTACGTTAGCAATTTTAGGCGTTATTATTTTACCGATAACATCAGGTGATACGGCGTTTCGTGCAGCACGTATGATTATTGCTGATTACTTCAAATTTGCACAAGTGAAGATGCTAAGCCGAATCTGGATTGCGATACCATTATTCGTTATTTCTTACGGCTTAACGAAGATTGATTTTAATATTTTATGGCGCTATTTCTCATGGGCAAACCAGGTAACAGCGGTTATAGCGTTATGGGTAGGGGCTATGTATCTATTCCTATCTTTCAAGAATCACTGGATTGCAACGGTACCAGCAATTTTCATGACAAGCATGGTATTTGTCTACATTCTATTTGAGCCAACAATGGGCTTCGGCTTGCCGTTAAGAGCTTCCTATGTAGGTGGTGCGGTAGGGGCGATGGTGATTACGGCATTATTCTTTACTCATGCTAACAAGCAACGAGGTACTGGGTTTGTGTTGGATGAGGATGTTTCGACTTATAAGATTAATGCTTAATCAGTCAGATAAGATGTCCACTTAAAAACAATAAAACGCCTACAATTTTGTTCATCCGAATTGTAGGCGTTTTTTGATGTTGTTAACATGGTTGATTTCTAAAGTGAGCCTAATTGCGAAGAAGAATAATATAGATTAATTCCGAAAGGAGAATTGTGCCAAAAGCCCCTCGTTCAACTTAACTATATGAAGTAAATAGTTCTGCATCAAAATATTTACTTGCTAGCACATTCTACTACAGGCTGACGCTTTTCCAAACAAAAACTTATTAACATAATTCTTTAATAAAGGGGCTGCTATTTAAGTGGTTTTCCCGATGATTTGGAACCTGGGAACACTTAAAGTAAGTCAGTTAATGATGTAGCAAATGAGGTATATGAATTTTTTATAGAAACAACAGAATAGTATTATTCATATGCAAATAATGCAATAATTCTAGGATTTGTAAAGTCAAATGAATATAAATAAATAGATGAGGTAGAAGTTCTATACGTCACGGTATCCGACCAAACGAAAAATTTCAAAGCGTTAGAAAATCAAGAATAGGAGACCAGATACACCCCCAATTTCTTTTGCTGATTAGACGACTATAGAAATGCAAAGGAATGACGATCGAGTGGATTTAAGAAGTTACCGTGAAGATAGATTTATTGGTAGATAGTTATTTATCTATCTATACAGTGATTAGAAATAAACCGCCTCTTATAGGATTTATTAACACTAAAAGGCGGTTATTTATATAGTAGTCAGGAAAGGTGGAGAGTTAAATTTCCTTTTGTGGTTGAGGGTCTAGGAAACCACCTTCTGATGAATAGCTTGGCTTTTTTGATGGTGCGAATAAATCTAAATTCAGTTTAGATTTATCATATTTATGAGTTGTATTCGAACCAACAGCGTCAACCTTATTTCCAATTATTGTTCCGTATATGCTAGAACTACCGGAGAATTTAAGAGTTGAATTAGGAACTAATATTACAATATGTTCTTTCTCGTCACCAAACTTTGTATTTCCAGATATATTAATTGTTTGATTGCCTCCAACTATTAAATTTCCAGAAACATGCCCATCTCCACTTATATTCACATTGCTATTATTTGTATATAAGCTACTTTCTAATTTCTTCTTAATTTCTACAGGAGTAGGGCCTTCGTAATAAATAGTTGTATCAAAAGGGCTTCTTTCATTACTTGAAAGGAAGTTAACAAAGGATAAACTATTTCGAACAAGAATATTTAATTTACCCGTCCCCTTAATTTGAATATGGCCATTACCAGCTGTTAATCTATCAACTACAAGTGTTTGATCTTGTTCTCCTACATCAATTGTTAGCGTAGCATTACTGTTAATGGAAATATTTTTAATATATCCATCATTCATGAGCGAAAGTGTATTATTTGAACCTATAGAGATATCGGACATCATTGTTAAAAGAGAATCATCAACAATGCTTAAAAATTTTGGTGCTGTTGGAATTTGAGCATTTACAAATGATTGAACGCCGCATTCACCGTTATTACCAGGTGTTTCATGTATATTTTTTAGTTTATTTAATGGTTCCAAGTAGTCGTTTAAATTTACGTTTTCATTGATTAAAAATTGATTAAATTCCGCTTCGTTTTTTGCTCGAATATTTGTTTTAGTATCCCCTTTACTATAAATAATATCCCCCATTGAATACCTTTTACTTCCTAAACCACTATTCCAATCTAATAATGATTTAATACTTTGTTTACCAAAAATGGATCCTTTAACATTGTTACTAACGTTAGTAGTAATGTTTCTGTTTGAGTAGATAAAATTGGGATTAATACTTTTTTCAATTAAAATATCATTCATAGCAAAAATATTGCCCGGAGAGGAAACACTACCATTTGTTGTTTTAAAGTAAATACCACCATTCGAAATAATATCTCTTTTATAAGATCCTCCACCATTAATGTAAATATCGGACAATGCAACTAGATTACCATTAACTTTAGGATCATTTGTAAATGTCATTGATCCCTTAGAGTAAATATTGTTATAGGTTGTTCCATTTGTAGATTTGAAATTTCCAAATGTAATAATGTCTCCTTTAACAGTAGCGGTATTAGTAATAGTAAGGGCACCTTTGGCATAAATATTCTTTTCAAAAGTACCTGTATTATTTATTGTTAAATCATTTAGTGAAACTACGTCAGAATCTGTATTATATGTGTTTGTTGTCGTAAATGAGTTGGCTAGAACACCGAAACAGAAATTATAGTCAGTTGGTGTTTCGTCACCTGGTTCTGTTAGAATATCAGGTAATTTAATTGAAAAAGTTTGCGATATTGTTCTTGTAATACCATCAATGTCTGCTGTCGATTCTAAAGTATAGGAATTGGATTCTGGACCTTCTAGTAGTTTTACTTGTGAAGAGGGCTCATGTCCGTTCTGATGTTCGTAACTTTTCACTTCTGCATATTCATATTCTTTTTTACTAGTTATAGGATTAAAATCGAGTTTGCTGTTTAAACGAGTGACTGCAGCAGTAAGGTAATCCTCGTTAATTTTTTCAAGATCCAGTACTTTGTCTTTATAACTATCTAAGATGGCTTGGAAAATACCTTCTAATTCAGAGTTGATGTCTGCTCGTTTGATATTTAGGTCAGCTTCTGCAATATAAAAAACAGCTTGGTCTGTTCGTTCATGTTTGGTTATTTGTAACGTGTTACCTGTCAACGTTATTAAAGCAATACTAATAATGGAAATGAATACAATGAGTAAAAGTGCAATGATAAAAACAGAGCCGCGTTCGTTCGCGTATACAGTATTTTTCCTCAATATGGACTCCCCTTTCTTAAATATAATTCAGTAGAGTATGTTCGTCCTTGTAAATTTGTTATTTGTATAGAAATTAAGTTAGAGTTTGGCGAACTAGCATTATTTTGAGTGTCAGCTAACTCTTCTAATGTGATGTTACTAACTAGAAAATCGTTAATACCTGTAGATAAAATCTGACCATTTCGTTCAATTATTTTCTGTTCTTTATTAAAGACAAAACGGATTTCTGGTTCAGTAGCAGGTTCTATCTTCAACTCAGTGTCAGAAGGTAGAGTTACATTTCCAGGATGTTTACGTATATCTTTTGTAATGACCTTGAGGGCATAAGCTGCATCCTTAATTTCTGTATTGGCTGTGGTTTGTTTTTGATGGGTATTGGAACTTTGGCTAATTATAGAATAAAGAAGTAGTAAGACAATGCTTGCGATAACTGTAACGGCTAATGTTTCGATAAGTGTTAAACCTGACTCTTTATTTAAATGCATTACCTTGCCCTCCATTCAAAGATGTTTTCCATTTGCGCTTTTGGAGTTGTTCGTTCGGTATCGTCTTTGTCATATACAAAAATCACAAAACGCGTTAAATTTTTACTGTGATCATAGAAGTTAAATTTGAGCTCATAATAAAATTTGTTATTCGGGTCTAAAGTTGTATCTCCTTCTTTAAAAAATATATGAGGGTTATTTACACTTTTTTTATAATTTTTTTTAGCCGAAATAGCTATGATAGCATCTTCGACAATTTGAATTTTGGTAGTATTATCGGCCTTTTTCGGAACCACGATATTTTGAGAAAGGCTATAGAGTTTCTCCATTTCTTGTTGTGCATAGTATGTTGCGTCGAGAATTTTACTGGATGTTTTTGTCGTTTTTGCTGTGCTTATAAAGAGTGAAAAAAAGCTTATAAGAATGATTGAAATAATGACAATTGCTGCGACAACTTCGACTAACGATAGTCCTGATTCGTTAAGTCGGTGTTTTAAAGTAGGTATTTCCATTTAGAACCTCCCTCTTTCTATGCAGGAATAAGTTACGAGAAATTTGTTGTTTTATAAGGAAATCAGTGGATCTGTATATTAGGAACAATATAAAACAAATTTACAAGAATCCAGAAAAATAGTTTTAGGATGCGACTTATCGGTAAATAAGCACAGAGAATGGATGTATGTAGCTTTTTTATTGAAATAGCGCTTATTTATTATTTATGTCGTATATCGATTTGGTGTATTTTCATTTTGAATAAATGAAAAGAAGCGTTTCCCGCAACAAACAGTAAATATACATAGGGTCTGAATATTCGATATTACTAAAAATAGGGTTAGTAAAGTAGTGAACCCTTTAAGAAAAAAATTAAATTTCCTTCCGTCTTTATGTCCCCCTGAATCTCCACTCTATCATGAATATATCTTCTTCCATCATTCATAGAAACGGCATATCTCAATTGGTTGGGAATTGTATCTGTTCGGATTTGAGATTTATCATGAAAAACACCTCCGTTTACAGAAAATAATACATTTATAATGGGTATATATGTACCATGATACGGCAAATTCACATATTTGTCGTTTATTTTTGGGAAAAAATGTGTTTAACTTGTAATATAAGAGGAATTTTTTTGTTAATTATATGAATCTTTTAATCTATATATATATGTTTGTGTTGTGTGTAATGACTTATAAATTTCGTTCTTTTTCTATCTGAAATTCATGTATTAGGTAAAATGTGGTGGTAGAACCATGCTTTTATATAGTATCCTATGTATGTGAGATTATTAAATTAAAAATAGTAGATTTTATATAAAAGTGTTAAGTGGGAAGGGGATGTGAGCATGGGAAGACGCTTAAAAATAATGACGTTACTAACAATAATCGCCATACTAACTGCGATGTGGATACCGAATATTGTGTTGAATTCTACTACGTTTGCGAAGGAAGTGTCGAAAGCTTCTACCATTGGTGGTGTGGAGGTAGCCGATTTGAAAGTAGAAGAGATCGAAGCAGCGGTACAAGCGGCAGTGACGGAGTGGTTGGCTACCCCTGTGATGGTTACTGGTGATGGTATGACATCGACAATTGACCCAAGTCAATTTGTTTTTGATGTAGCATCTTCAGTCGCGGAATACGAACGTATGACAGATAAGTCTTGGTATGCGTTTTGGGAAGGCGATCAAACTGTACATATTCCATTGAAAGTATTGCTGAATGAAGAAGTTCAAGCACAGCTGCAGGCAGTCGGCGATTGGGATGTAGAGAATACGTTAAATTCAGTTGTGGGACAAGCTTCTTATTTGAAAGAACATGAAGTGGAAGCGACTGTTGTAGATACGACTTTACTTGAAGCGGAAAGATTAGCATTAGCAATTGAAGAAATTCCTGTAAATACATTAGGCATTGTAGAGGTAGGAACCATTTTAAATGATTTCGTTATTGCGCCCGGCGAAAATATTTCTCTATTAACGATATTAGGTGAGAATACTGAACTTGCCAATCAAGATGGCTTAGATTTCGTTGCATCTATGCTTTATAACGCGGTGCTACAAACAGATTATGAGATTTTAGAGCGTCACGCGCAAAATGAAAAGCCATCTTACCTTCAACAAGGCACAGAGGCATCTATCAATCAGACGTTAGAAAAAGACCTGCAGTTTGTCAATCTTTCAGAACAGCCAGGTAAGATTAAAGTCACGACAGAAGGTAAATCTCTTAAAGTAGAAATCTTTTCACAGACAAAAGAAAAGGACATAAAGATACGAGTAGATAAAGATCGTATTGTGGATCCACGAATTATTTATCGTTACTCAGATGAGTTAGCAGTGGGACAAGAAAAGACGGTACAAGAGGGGAAAGAGGGCATTCGTGTCGAAGTGTATCGTTCGATTGTCGAAAATGGTGTTTCTTCCGAAGTGTTAGTAAGCCGTGATTATTACGCACCTGTCAATCGCATCGTCGTACGCTCTACAAAACAGCATGTTACGGCAACTGGCGGTAGTGAAACAAATCCACCTTCAACTAACTCAAAAGACCCTGATTTACAGCTAGATTTAGATGGCAATGGTTTAGCGGATACACCAAGTGAACCAGGCGAAACTTCTACAAATAATGCGAATAAAGAACAGTCAAATAATCCGGATATTGTTTATGGTTACTACGATAAGGGTGGGAATTTTGTACAGACAAGCCCTTAATGGAAGGAGTGTACTGAAATGGCGATAAACACTGGACGTAAACGTTTAGGAGACTTGCTTGTCAGTGCAGGCGTTATACAGCAAGAACAACTAGATTATGCACTTAAGACAAAATCACGGGATGAAAAACTTGGAGATTTTCTGATTAAAGAGAATATTTTAACAGAGCAACAATTGATTGAAGTATTAGAATTTCAGCTGGGAATCCCACATATTCATTTGAATCAATATTCGATTAGTCCTGAGCTACTTCAATTGATTCCAGTAGAATTGGCAAAACGCGCAAATATTATGCCGATTCGAAAGGAAAAAAATAAGCTTTTCATTGCCATGGCTGATCCAATGGACTACTTCGCTATTGAAGAGGTTCGTATGGCGACAGGCTGCCAAATTGAAACGAGTATTGCTGCGAAGGACGATTTATACCGAACAATTACAAAATATTACGATTTACAAGAGTCGATGGAAGCGGCACTTTCTGATTTGGGGGCAATTGGTAGTGAGGCACAAGAGGAAATTGAAAAAGAAGATTCGCCGATTGTACGTCTTGTGAACCAAATAATTGCCAATGGTGTAGCCCAAAGAGCAAGTGACATCCATTTTGACCCCCAGGAAACTGAATTACGCGTGCGTTACCGTGTAGATGGTGTGTTACGAACAGAGCGTTCACTGCCGAAGCATATGCAAAATATTGTAATAGCTCGTATCAAAATTATGGGGAATTTAAATATCACCGAAAATCGTATTCCACAGGACGGTCGTATTAAAACAAATGTGAACTTTAAACCTGTCGATATTCGTTTATCGACGTTACCAACTGTTTACGGTGAAAAAGTTGTAATGCGTATTTTGGATTTAAGTACTGCTGCAAACGATATTGACAAGCTTGGCTTTACCGAAAAAAATGAGGCACTTTTCCGTAAAATGATCGCGCATCCGAATGGTATCATGCTGATTACGGGCCCGACAGGTTCTGGTAAATCATCTACTTTATATGCAGCACTTAGTAATCTAAATGAAGAGGGCGTCAATATTATTACGGTAGAAGATCCTGTTGAGTATCAACTTGATGGCATTAACCAGATTCAAGTAAAGGACGAAGTAGGTCTTACATTTGCAGCTGGTTTACGTTCTATTTTACGTCAAGATCCGGATATTGTGATGATCGGGGAAATTCGTGACTTAGAAACAGCGCAAATCGCTGTGCGAGCTTCTCTAACTGGGCATTTAGTGTTAAGTACATTACACACAAATAGTGCAGTAGAATCGATTTCGCGCTTGCAGGATATGGGGATTGAACCCTTCTTATTATCCTCATCATTAGTGGGGATTATGGCACAGCGTTTAGTGCGTCGTGTTTGTCGAGACTGTACTGAGGTGTATGCATTTACAAATAGAGAACTAGAAATTCTGAAAGCAAATGGTATTGAAGGAGCGACGCACGGGAAACGTGGTCGTGGCTGCCCATCTTGCAATCAGACAGGCTATCGTGGTCGTTTAGCGATACATGAAATTTTACCGATTAATCGTAAAATAAAGGATTATATTTTAAGTCGTAGTGGCGATAATGTCATTCGCGATTACATGAAGCAAGAGGGCTACAATACTTTAGTAGTGGACGGTTTACTAAAAGTAATAGATGGGCAAACAACAACGTCCGAAGTACTTCGTGTAGCCAACGCAGATTAGGATGTGATGACTATGGGGCAAACAATATCGATTATCGATTTACTTGAAAGAGCCTATACAGAAAAAAACTCGGATTTACATTTAACAGTGGGCATTCCGCCGGTATATCGTATCCATGGGCAGCTCGAGCAATACGGTGATTTTACGTTAACTTCTGAAAATCTAAAAACAATGATTCATGAGATTTTGCCAGATTACAAGGTGAAAGAATTCGAAGAGAAGGGTGAAACCGACTTTAATTATTCATTAGAAGGGAAATGCCGTTTTCGTGTGAATGCGTATCATCAGCGAAACGAAGTAACGATTGCAGCCCGATTAATCGATTCGAAGATTCCTTCTATTGAATCACTGAATATGCCAGAAGTTCTTTACAAGCTTGCGGAAAAACCACAAGGGCTTATTTTAGTAACAGGTCCAACAGGCTCTGGTAAATCAACAACACTTGCGGCAATGATTGACTATATTAATGCGAATAAAGCGAAGCATATTATTACACTTGAAGATCCAATTGAATATTTACACACCCATAAAAAATCAGTGATTAATCAGCGCGAGGTTGGCGTTGATACGATGAGCTTTGCCAATGGTTTACGTGCAGCGCTCCGTCAAGACCCGGACATTATTCTCGTGGGAGAAATGCGTGATCTTGAAACGATTTCTACAGCGGTAACAGCGGCAGAAACAGGTCACTTAGTGATGGCGACATTACATACAAGTAGTGCTGCGACAACAATTGACCGAATTATTGATATCTTCCCACCGCATCAGCAAAGTCAAATTCGAGTACAGCTAGCAAATGTGCTTGTCGGTATCGTGTCACAGCGTTTATTCATTCGAAAGGATGCGAAGGGCCGTATCGCCGCAACTGAAATTTTAGTACAAGCACCTTCAATATCAAATCTTATTCGTAATGAAAAGATTCACCAAATTCCAAGTGTTATGCAAACGAGTAGGGCACTCGGCATGCACACATTAGAATCATCTATGCAGCAGCTCATTGCGTCAGGAAAAATTTCCTTAGAGGATGCAAGACCGTTCATGAATGCGGGTGATTATAGTTGACCGTTTTTCGTTACAGTGGACGCTCAAAAACTGGTGCGCTAAAAAAAGGAATTATCGACGCGACGAATAAGAAAGTAGCTATCGAGAAATTACGTGAACAGGGCATTAATGCACGTGAACTAGAAGAATCAAAAAGTATTTTGTACAAGGACTTATCGATTGGTGGAAAAGTCAAACACCAAGATTTCGTCATTTACTGTCGACAATACGCAACCCTTATTCGAGCAGGTGTCTCAATTGTTGAGGCGACGCGTATTTTAGGTACTCAATCAAAGAGTAAAGCGCTGAAAAAGTCACTTGGACAGGTGGAGGAAGACATTCGTGGAGGGCTATCCTTTTCTGACGCTGCTTCAAAGCATCCGAAAGTATTCCCACCTTTGTTCATCAATATGATGCGCTCGGGTGAAGCTACCGGCAATATTGACAATACATTAGAGCGTTTAGCGATGACGTTTGAAAAGTCCTATAACATTAAGAAAAAGGTACAGTCTACGCTGACTTACCCTGCAGTATTAATGGTTATTACCATTGCCGTAACATTATTCCTGATGATTTTTATCGTGCCAACGTTTGTTGGGATGTTTGAAGATCTTGGCGGTGAAATGCCAGCCTTGACGCTATTCATCTTAAAGATTAGTGACTTCTTAATAGCGTATTGGTGGCTACTATTAGCTGTCCTCATCGCTGCTATTGTTGGATTTAGAATGGCGTACAAAGGAAATAAACAATTTAACTACTCAGTAAATCTATTGTTACTGCGTATACCTGTATTTGGACCGTTGTTACAGAAGAACGTTATTGCCCGAATGACGCGGACATTATCTTCACTATTTAGTAGTGCTGTGCCGATTTTACAAGCATTGACGATTGTAGAAAAGGTAGTTGGGAATCCAGTAGTTGGAGAGGTTGTGCTTGAAGCGAGAGAGAGTTTAGAATCGGGTAGCACATTATCCGCACCACTTGAAAAAAGCTGGATATTCCCGCCGCTTGTCACGCAAATGACAGCAATTGGAGAACAAACAGGCTCGCTCGATTATATGTTGGAAAAAATTGCAGACTTTTATGAGGATGAAGTTGACCGAACAGTCGATACATTGAAATCACTTATAGAGCCTTTAATGATAGTCTTTCTTGCAGCAGTTGTTGGGACAATCGTTATGGCAATTATGATGCCAATGTTTGCAATGTATGAGAGTATGTAATGTTTTTACTATTTTGAAAGGGGGGATGCAAAAAAGAGTTGCTGAAAATTTGGGTGTTCGTGTTTTGCACTAATATATAATACTAAGGAGGAACAAACATGTTCAAAAAATTACTGAACAAAAAAATGTTAAAAAATGAAAAAGGTTTAACGCTTATTGAGTTACTAGCTGTAATTGTCATCTTAGCGATTGTAGCAGCAATTGCTATCCCAGCAATTGGTAATATTATTGATAATAGCCGTGGTAAAGCCTTAAAATCTGATGTAGTTAATGTAATGAACGCTGCAAATATCTACTTTACAGATAATCCAGCAACAGCAGCAGCGAACACTGTAAATTTAGATGGATTAAGTGATGGAGGTTATTTAGAATCTCCAGGAGGATTAACAGAAGCTACAATAACTTATGAAGCAGGTGGAAATACTGTGTCCGCAGAAGGAGTAAATGGTTCAGTATCAATAGTAGTTACAGCAGGTACAACGTTAGTACAAATTAATGCACATGATGGAAAACCAATAGATAAAGTAGTTACTATTCCAAACGTAACAACACCAGCTCCACAACCTTAACTCCCCCAACTCACTCAGAGGCGTAGATTAGTCTATGCTTCTGGTTGGGAAATGGATGGTTAATGATCCCGAAATTGATTAGTAAAAGGAGGCGTCTTTTCGCATGTTCAACAAAAAAAAGAAGTCACATATTTCAATAGAACTAAAGGATTATGTATTGCGTGCGATTGTAGCGAAGGGGCCTGATAGTTCGCTATGGAAAGGCTATGAGCTTCCGTTAGAGCGCGGCATCGTAGAGGGTGCTGTCATTACAGATGAGATGGCGCTATATGAAATTATAAAAGAGCATGTTACAAAATGGGCAGGTAAGAAGCAAAATGTGCGATTGTTCGTGCCAGATACATCGGTGCTATTAAAAAACTTTGACCATCCAAGTGATGTAGAGCCTCATCAGTTAAAGGGGTATGTGGAGATGGAGCTTGGACAGTCGATTCATTTACCGTTCCATGAACCATTAATTGATGTTTATGATCCAAAACCGGGTGACGGACAGGCAATGTTGTACGCGGCCCCTTCTGAAGAAGTCAACAAGATGATGGGGATGTTTTTAGATGCCTCCTTAGAACCGCAAGCTGCTGATATTCGGGGCTTATGTAATATTCGATTATTGGAACATATGCAGTTAATAGATGCGCATAAGACGTATTTAATTGCCGATTGGTCCATTAATGAGCTGTCGATTAGTATTTTTTCAAAAGGCAATGTAGAGTTTTTGCGCTACCAATCGATTGAGACGAATTTAGCAGATTGGAAGGCTGAGGAAATCGCTGAAAATAGCTATTCATTTGAGCATATAGGTGGAGAAGATGAGTATCGCATGGTTGTGACAGATCAGGTACTTGAAATCGACCGTATGATGAACTTCTTTAAATTCTCTTTACATAAAGGTGAAAAATCAGTCGATGAAATTATTATATTGGGAGATAATCCGATATTACAGACCATTGCCGATTCTTTAAGTAATAACTTTGATACCCCAATAAAAGTTTTAAACAATGCAATCATACAAAAGCAGTTCCCAGAGTTTTCGGAGTCATTTGCAACTTTACTTGGACTTGCGTTAAAGGAGGTTAACTGATGGTACCTGAGATTAACCTCTTACCCAATTTAGAGAAAAAGAAAGCTTCACCAACGTTACTTTATGCGGTGATAATAGCGATTACAGCAATTGCGTTAGCCTATATGATTTTCTTATACTTTGGGGCAAAAAGTGATATCAGCACTTTATCAAAGCAGGAGCAAAATTTAACAACGCAACGTGGGGAGCTTCAACAGAAGCTTGATGCAACGAATAATGTTAATGCAGGGTCACTTGCGCAATCTGTGAAGTTTGTAGAGAACGTATCCTATCCTGTCACTCCGTTAATAGCTGAAACGCAAGTACTACTACCTGAGCATACATATGTACGTGGGTATACTTTTGATGATGAAAGTGTAACCGTAACGATTGATTTTGAGACGATGAATGATATTTCAAAATATGTAGAAAAACTAGGAGCAAGTAATTATTTCAGAGATACCCAAGTAGACACGATTGAAAATTTTGATGTAGCACTTGGGGAACAAACGGACGACAAGAGGCTGGAAGATAAATTCAAAGAAATACCACGCTATACCGTAACAACTAAGTTGTTTATCGACTATTCTTATTTAGCTAGAGGGGGAGAAGGATGAATTCTATAACAAGTAATAAAAATTCAGCCATCCTTCTTTTGACCGCTCTCATTGCTGCCCTCTTGTTTGCGGTGTATTACTATGTGTTAACACCAAAGCTAGATGATGTGAAGGCGAAGGAAAGTACGGTCAGCACCATAAATCAAGAGATTACGAGTTTACAAGAGCAAATAGCTATAGTGGAGGAGACGCAACAATCTTCTACGAGCGAAAATTTAACACTCCGTAAAAAAGTACCACAAACGCGCGCAATTGAAAAAGTACTTTTGGATATAGCGGAAATTGAAGCCGTAACGGGTACGCTAGTGGAATCGATTAGCTTCAATAACTATGATTCACTTGTCTTAGATTCAACGATTACGGATCCGAACGCACCAGTAGTAGATGAGGGAGCAGTACAAGATGTACCTGCAACAGGCGGAGATGGAACAGATAATCAGCCAACAGAAGAAGAGACAGAGGGCACAACTGATGAGCTACCCGTTTCAACTATCGCGAAGGAATCTTTGCCAGCTGCATTAAAATTGGTCACGTTTAGTATCGATATTGCTGCACTTGATATGAAATCATTAAATAGTTACTTAGAAGAAATTGAAAAAATTGAACGTATCATGAAAATTGATGCGTTAGATATTTCTTTACCTGGGGAAGAAGATAAATTCCAAGAGGATGCAGATCCAACAGTGACAGCAACCATACAGGTGACGACGTTCTATTATGAAGGGGAAAAATAGTGGGTAGGCGCGCATACTTAATTGTATGGGCGTCTATTGGTTTAGGAGGATATACATAGTGGAAATCGCTTATACAATAACGGTTTTTGTCTTTGGGCTTGTCTTTGGTTCGTTTTTTAATGTGGTCGGTTTACGTGTGCCAATGAAGGAGTCGATTGTGTCACCACCTTCACATTGTACGACGTGTCAACGCCAGCTGACGGTGCTCGACTTAGTGCCAGTGTTGTCGTTTTTATTTTTAGGTGGGAAGTGTCGAGGTTGTGGGCAAAAAATATCGTGGATTTATCCGTTTATGGAACTTATAACAGGTACTTTATTTGCCTTTGCTTATTGGCAGCTCGGATTTAGTGCGGAGTTTGCTGTAGCGATTTTATTTATATCATTATTAGTGATCATCGTCGTGTCAGATTTTGCATATATGCTCATTCCTAATAAGGTACTCCTTTTCTTTTTGCCGTTACTCATCATAGGGCGCTTCATGTCGCCATTAACGCCTTGGTGGGATAGTTTACTAGGAGCGGTTGTTGGGTTTGGCATATTATATAGTATTGCTGTGTTGTCGAGGGGTGGCATGGGCGGCGGTGATATTAAATTATTCTTTTTAATTGGGCTTGTGCTCGGTACATTGGGTTCGTTATTGACATTGTTTTTAGCGGCGGTTATTGGAATGATCGTCGGCATTATGGTATTACGTGTACGAGGACAGGGAAGAAAAACGCCTGTACCATTTGGGCCGTCGATTGCACTAGCTGCGATCATTGTCTATTTTTATGGTGATGTCATGACAAATTGGTACTTAGGGCTATGGTAGAAAGTAAATAAAGTGGGGAATGTTGTTTTGATGCCGATAATTGCTGTACGGAAGATGATTAATCTTCGCTTTTAAATACGGCTTAGACTAGAAATCAGCGAAAACCTATGACTCTATCCTTTGATGTTGTTCAAGTAGTTAAGGGGAACTCAAGCATATCTTTCGTTGGATAATTCTGACCGAATTTTGGTGATGCCTCTGCACAAGATTTTCATAAAAAGTGCTTCTTCCGGTACTGAAAGAAGCACTTTTTTAGAATTGATTATTTGTTATTGTTCTACAATGGGGTCATTTTTTATAGGTGAAGATTGTTCGATCGAAATGGAGTCGTCGAAATCATTACTTCCTTTACCAATAATAGATGCACCGCCTTCTAAGTATAAATTATCACATATAATAAATCCCTTGACGGTTGAACCTCCTGCCATCTTAAAACTATAGTTTGGTACAATAAAGTTAACAGATTCATTAAATGTCCCACCAGTTAGCGTGATTTTTCCGACACCGTTTGAATAGAGTGAACCACTGAATCCGCCGCCGCCTTGATAGTGTATATCGGCTTGTTTCATATACATGTTGGTATTAAGAAAAGTATTATTCGTAATATTCAACTTTGAATTTCCTGCATAATAAATTTCTAATTTATTTGGGGAGGCATTTTGATTTAAATAGGTGTTATTAAATTCCATACTATCTTCTACAAATATAGTCAATTTCCCAGCCCCCCTAATATTTATATGCCCATTTAGTTTTAATTTATTTACATAAAGGATTTTATCAGAATCCCCGACATCAATATTAAATGTTATGCCGCCATTGTTTATAGAAAAAGTAGATAGTTTTAGATTGTTTGATAATAATAGAGTTTTATTGTTGAATTTCTCCCATTCACCATTTTCTATTAAACTATTGTTGGCGATTAAATCCGAATCATTTGGATAATAGCTAGCATTTTTAAAATCATCAATGGGAAAATCTAATTGTTCACGGTATTTAGTATTTAGTAAAGTGTCGAAATTGACTGGGTCGTGTATTAACGGGATTTGAGGTCCAGGCGAGATCACATGATCATAAGTTGCGGATGCAATATTTCCTACTACACTATCTTTTATACCGTGGTAGGCGTACTCAATTTTGTTTCTTGCATATACAGCATAATTTCCTTTAGAAGTATTACCATCAAAGGAAGCACTATTTAGATCAACGCTGACTTTTTGAGTAATTACCCGTGAGGCAGTATCTAAGTCACCTAGGATTCCTGTAGATGTTATCGTGTAAATCATTTTAGTATCTTGTTCTTCTTGCTCAATAGTGACTTCGGCTTTAGGTTCTTTGGAAAAATGTTTTTCGAAATTATTATAAGTAGCACCTGCTAAAGAAACATTTGCTAAGAGAATTGGTTTGAATATATTTTTGAAACTTATGACTTCTTGTTCAGAAGGGTCTTTCTTTGAGTTTTCAATTAATTGCTTTTTATATTCATCCACTGCTGCGGAATAGGCATTGTTAATTTCAATAGTTAGCGAAGCTTTTCTTTCTACTAAACCTGCTTCTGCAATGTAAAATACTGCTTGGTCAGTCCGTTCATTTGTAGATACCTTCAACGTGTTAGTGGTCATCGTTACCAGGCTCAACCCTAAAATTGTGATTAACACTAGTACAAATAAAGTAATTATTAATGTATTGCCGTTTTCATTTTTAGAATAAGATTTCTGCCAACTAGATTTTAGCATTTAAGTGCCACTCCTTATGACAATTTCGGTATTGATGCTTTCATTGGTACTCGTAATAGATATTTTATATTTTTTACTTGTAATCGGTTCAAACGTAAAGTCTGTTATAGGTTGTGCAAGTATTGTACTATTTCTAGTAATGCATTTAGCTAAAGCATCAAAAACGTATTCTTCAGAACCAATTGTAAAGGTATTTCCATTGATTACAGGGGCATTACCAGATTTTCTAATGTCCTTTGTAATCACTTTTAGCGTGTAAGAAATATCTGTGAGTTGGTTATTTTTTTCTGTCTGATTAATATATTGCTCTTTACTATTTAATTGGATACCGTAAATAATCATGAGAATAACTGAAGTAATTGCGATTACTGCTACTATTTCAATAAGTGTCAGACCATTTTGATTTAATAGTTTTCTCATGCCACTTCAATCCCCCCACGATAAAATTGTTTCCAGTTGTGATTTTAGTATACTCGTTTCTGCATCGTATACTTCGATAATAATTTTCGTTAAATGAACGTATTTGGTAGGTTCGTGCATTTTAATCTTTAATAAAACATCGACATTTTCTTCAATAATCGTTTTTTTGAAAATGGTATAGCCATTTTTCTCCTCTAAAAATGTATATCCTAAACTAGGAATATCATTTTTTATATCCTCCCATTTTTCAGAAGTAGATAAGGCGCTTTTTTCATAAGCATTTTCCATCTCTTTTTGTGCAAGATACGTATAATCAACAATTGATTCAGATGTTTTAGTTGTTTTTGCTGAGTTTATTAATAAAGTAAAAAAACTTAGCAAAATAATAGTTATAAGAATAATAGAAGCTATGACTTCTATTAAAGAGTAACCAGACTCGTTTAGTCGAATTTTATTAGTTGGTATTTTCAACATGGCACCGTCTTTCTTAATAAGGATTGATAGAAGAAGGATTCGTTATTTCTCCATTTAGAGATATATGATTTGTCGAATTTTTGATACGGATATAAGTGAAGAATTAATTGTTTTATAGTAATTTTCACTTAAAATAATAAATTACTAAAGGTCCTGGGGGTATATCTCACTATTGGTTACTTGTTTATATAGCTAGATTGCGGTGAGATAGCTATTACGGGATCATGTAGGTTATACAATGAATATATCATAAAAGTATTAAATATCTCTAAGTTTTTTGTATAAATGCAAAAAAATAATAAATAAATGGGTTAATAGTCTTGAATAATATTTTGGTTTTGTAGTATTCTATTTTGGATGTGAGCATGGTATTGATGTTTATGAAATATAGCAATATGGAATTAATTTGGAGGAGGACAGGCTGATGAAAAGAGCCTTTCAATTAGGATCATTGGTAGTAATCATCCTACTATGTATAGCGGTCTTTCTACCAAATGCATTGTTAAATGACACCGTTTTTGCAAAAGGTGATTCTGAGGGCTCTACAATCGGAGGTATCGAAGTCACGAAAGTGAAGAAGTCGGCATTAGAGTCGACTTTGCAAACAGCCATTAATGAATGGGTGAAGACTGCTGTTGTAGTTAGTGATGGTGAGAATACGATAACGATTGATGGGAGCGAGTTATCATTCGACATACAAACGGCGATTTCGCAATTTGAAACGATGACAAAAAAGCCTTGGTATGCGATTTGGCAGAAAAATAGTATCGTTCATATTCCGATTCCCGTAACTGTAAATGAGGCAGCTATTGAGCAAATCAAAGAATTAGCCACATGGGAATCTGATAAAACTTTAAGTAATGTAATGATGCAAGCGAGCTATTTAGATAATCATGAAGTTGAAGCGGTCGTAAACGATTTGGATATGCAAATGGAAGAGAGAATAGGATTTCAAGTTGAAGAAATTCCGACTGGAGCGCTTGGTATTACAGATGTCATTGCTTCATTAAATGATGTGGTTCTTGTGCCAAATAATCCAGTGTCATTGTTAACGTTATTAGGTGAGCAAGCAGAGGTAGTGAATACGATAGGTTTAGATTTTCTAGCATCGATGATTTATAGTACAGTTCTACAAACAGATTATGAGATTTTAGAGCGTCATTCGCAAAAAGAAACTCCGACTTACCTTCAGCAAGGTATCGAGGCGTCTATTAATAAATCATTAAATAAAGATTTGCAGTTTATTAATCTGTCGGAGCAACCAGGTAAATTAAAAGTTACGACTAAAGGAAAATCGCTAAAAGTAGAGATGTTTTCAACGTCAAAAGAAAAGGATATAAATATACGAGTGGAAAAAGATCGAATTGTCAATCCGAGAACCATTTATCGCTATTCAGATGAGATAGCTATAGGACAAGAAGAGGTTGTTCAAGAGGGTAAAGTAGGGGTTCGGGTTGAAGTGTATCGTTCGATTGTCGAAAATGGTGTTTCCTCTGAAGTGTTAGTGAGTCGTGACTACTATGCACCCATTAACCAGATTGTCGTTCGCTCATCAAAGCAACCTGCTACAGATGCTGGTGATAGTGAGACGACTAATTTGAATGATCCTGATTTACAACTAGATTTAGATGGCAATGGTTTAGCGGATCCACCAAAGCAACCTTCTACAAATACTGGAAATAAACAACCCTCAAATGATCCGGATATTGTATACGGCTATTACGATAAAGGTGGCAATTTTGTACAGACGAGCCCTTAATGGAAGGAGTGTACTGAAATGGCGATAAACACTGGACGTAAACGTTTAGGAGACTTGCTTGTCAGTGCAGGCGTTATACAGCAAGAACAATTAGATTATGCACTCGAGACAAAATCGAGGGATGATAAACTCGGAGATTTTCTTATTAAAGAAAATATTATAACGGAGCAACAATTGATTGAAGTGTTAGAGTTCCAGCTAGGAATCCCGCATATTCATTTGAATCAGTATGTGATTAGCCCAGAGCTCCTTCAATTGATTCCGGTCGAATTGGCAAAACGAGCAAATATTATGCCGATTCGAAAGGAAAAAAATAAGCTTTTTATCGCAATGGCCGATCCAATGGACTACTTTGCGATTGAAGAAGTCCGTATGGTAACAGGTTGCCAAATTGAAACGAGTATTGCCGCAAAGGACGATTTATATCGAACAATAACAAAATATTATGATTTGCAAGAGTCGGTGGAAGCGGCACTTTCTGATTTAGGTGCATCGGCTAATGAGGCTCAAGTAGAAATTGAAAAAGAAGATTCGTCAATCATGCGGTTGGTGAATCAAATTATTGCCAATGGTGTCGCCCAAAGAGCGAGTGATATACACTTTGACCCTCAGGAAACTGAATTACGCGTGCGCTATCGTGTAGATGGCGTGTTACGAACAGAGCGTTCACTACCGAAGCATATGCAGAATGTTGTGATAGCGCGTATTAAAATTATGGGGAATTTAAATATTACCGAAAATCGTATTCCACAAGATGGTCGTATTAAAACGAATATAAACTTTAAACCTGTTGATATTCGTTTATCGACGTTACCAACAGTTTATGGCGAAAAAGTCGTAATGCGTATTTTGGATTTAAGTACTGCTGCAAACGATATTGATAAGCTTGGTTTTAGTGAAAAAAATGAGGCGCTATTCCGCAAAATGATTGCGCAACCGAATGGCATCATGCTCATTACCGGGCCGACTGGTTCTGGTAAATCTTCTACCTTATATGCAGCACTTAGCCATCTAAATGAAGATGGCGTCAATATTATTACAGTAGAAGATCCGGTTGAGTATCAGCTCGATGGTATTAATCAGATTCAAGTAAAAGAAGAGGTTGGTCTTACATTTGCAGCTGGTTTACGTTCAATTTTACGTCAAGACCCGGATATTGTCATGATTGGGGAAATTCGCGACTTAGAAACAGCGCAAATCGCGGTGCGAGCGTCTTTAACGGGGCACTTAGTGTTAAGTACATTGCATACGAATAGCGCAGTAGAATCGATTTCGCGTTTGCAGGATATGGGGATTGAACCCTTCTTATTATCCTCCTCATTAGTGGGGATTATGGCACAGCGTTTAGTGCGTCGTGTCTGTCGAGACTGTACGGAAGTGTATGCATTTACCAATCGGGAACTTGAAATCCTACAAGAAAATGGCATTGAAGGAGCGACACACGGGAAACGTGGCCGTGGTTGCCCATCCTGCAATCAGACGGGCTATCGTGGTCGTTTAGCGATACATGAAATTTTACCGATAGATCGTAAAATAAAGGATTATATATTAAGTCGCAGTGGCGATAATGCCATTCGCGATTACATGAAGCAAGATGGCTACAATACATTATTAATGGACGGTTTACTAAAGGTAATTGATGGACAAACCACAACGTCGGAAGTACTTCGAGTAGCAAATGCAGATTAGGATGTGATGACGATGAGACCGATATTATCGATGATCGATTTACTCGAAAGAGCCTATACAGAAAAAAATTCAGAAACCATCGGCATTCCACCTGTAAATCGTATGCATGGACAGCTCGAGCAATATGGTGATGTGCCTATACTCTTTGAAAATTTTAAGAAAATGATTCATGAAATTTTGCCAGACTACAAGATGAAAGAATTCGAGGAGAAGGAGGAAACCGACTTTGATTTTTCGTTAGCCGAAAAATGTCGTTTCCGTGTGAATGTCTATCATCGACCTAATGAAGTAACAATCGCAGCACTCCGACAAGACTTGGACAGTATTCTTGTGGGGGAAATGCGTGACCTCGAAATAATTACTACAGCGGTAACAGCCGCAGAGACAGGGCATTTAGTGATGGCGACATTACCAACTAATAGTGCTGCCACAACAATTAACCGTATTATTGATATTCTCCCACCACCTTTGCAAAGCCAAATCCCAAGTGTCATGCAAACGAGTAGTGCGCTTGGCATGCACACGTTAGTATCGTCTATGCAGCAACTCATTGCTTCAGGAAAAATATCCGTAGAGTGTACAAGCCCATTCATGAATGCAGGTGATTATAGTTGACTGTATTTCGTTATAGTGGACGCACAAAAACAGGTGCGCTAAAAAAGGGCATTATCAATGCGAAGAATAAAAAAGCAGCCATCGATAAATTACGTGCACAAGGCATTAATGCACGTGAAATTGAGGAATCAAAAAGCATATTGCACAAGGATTTAGCGATTGGTGGTAAGGTCAAACACCAGGATTTCGTCATTTACTGTCGACAATATGCAACCCTTGTTCGAGCGGGTGTCTCGATTGTTGAGTCGACGAGTATTTTAGGGAGCCAAACAAAAAGTAAACCGCTGCGAAAAGCACTAGAGGAGGTAGAGGAAGACATTCGTGGTGGATTGTCATTTTCTGATGCAGCGGCGAAGCATCACAAAGTATTTCCTCCATTGTTCATCAATATGATGCGCTCAGGTGAAGCAACGGGCAATATTGACAACACATTAGAGCGTTTAGCGATGACGTTTGAAAAATCTTACAACATTAAGAAAAAGGTACAGTCGACCTTAACTTATCCAGCAGTATTAATGGTACTTACCATTGCCGTTACATTGTTCTTGATGATTTTCATTGTACCAACATTTGTGGAGATGTTTAAAGACCTTGGTAGCGAAATGCCTGCTTTGACACTATTCATCTTGAAGATTAGTAATTTCTTAATAGCGTATTGGTGGCTACTATTCGCCGTCCTCATCGCTGCTATTGTTGGGTTTAGAATGGCGTACAAAAGTAATAAACAATTTTACTACTCTGTCAATCTATTGATACTTCGATTACCTGTATTCGGACCACTATTACAGAAGAATGTTATTGCACGGATGATGCGGACATTATCTTCACTATTTAGTAGCGCTGTTCCGATTTTGCAGGCTTTGACGATTGTCGAAAAAGTTGTTGGAAATCCTGTAATAGGCAAGGTCGTGATAGAAGCGAGGGAGAGTTTAGAATCGGGAAGCACCTTATCAGCACCACTTGAAAAAAGTTGGATTTTCCCTCCGCTGGTCACGCAAATGACAGCGATCGGAGAACAAACGGGTTCACTTGAATATATGCTTGAAAAAATAGCAGACTTTTATGAAGACGAAGTTGATCGTGCAGTAGATACATTGAAATCACTTATTGAGCCGTTAATGATCGTTTTTTTAGCAGTCATTGTCGGAACAATAGTCATAGCAATTATGATGCCGATGTTCGCGATGTATGAAAATATGTAACGCTCTGACTTATTGAAAGGGGTGATGCAAAAAAAGAAAAACAAAAAAATTAGGGTGTTCGTGTTAGGCACAAATATAAAAAAAACTAAGGAGGAACATATATGTTCAAAAAATTACTGAACAAAAAAGTGTTAAAAAATGAAAAAGGTTTAACACTAATCGAACTACTAGCGGTAATCGTAATTTTAGCGATTATTGCAGCAATTGCTGTTCCAGCGATTGGGAATATTATTGAAAATTCACGTTATAATGCGGCGAAAGCTGATGCGATCAATGTCATTAATGCAGCTAATCTTTACTTTACTGATGAAGGCTCAGTAGATGGAGATGATGTTACTGTTGCAGAATTAAAAAGAGATGGTTATTTAGATAATGCTGGTTTATTTGAAGTGACAGCAGGCGGAGGCGCAAACCCAGGTGCTTTAGTTATTAAAGCAGAAGGTGGAAATGCATTAACTGGAGAGGTAATATACTCCGGAGAAAAGAAAGCTACCTTTACAGGAGCAACTATTGTTGGTATTAATGCTGATAAGCAAAAAGGTAGTGGAACACCAGAAGCAATTGCAAAATAATATTTGGCTCTTTTAAGAACATCCAATATATTATTGGATGTTCGACTAAGGAACTAAGTATCAATATATGATTCCAAGCGTGTTGATTAAAGAAGTATGGGATGGCTTTATCGTCTTTCATTAGGCTTCTCATAATAATTCACCGTATATATAGGGCTATTTTTATAGATTTCTGCTACGGGTTACTCGACCCTCACCCGATGCGGAAATTAACTTTTTCTATCAATAGGACTGAATAAAATTAGTTCACAACACGCCTGAAATTATTATCCTTTAAAAATAGCAAAGGAGGCGTCTTTTCGCATGTTCAACAAAAAGAAGAAGTCACATGTTTCAATAGAAATAAAAGATTATGTATTGCGTGCGATTGTGGCTAAAGGGCTTGATGCTTCGCTTTGGAAAGGTTATGAGGTTCCTTTAGCGCAAGGTATTGTAGAGAATGCAGTCATTATAGATGAGATGGCACTTTACGGGATTATTAAAGAACATGTCACAAAATGGGCGGGTAAAAAGCAAAATGTTCGCTTGTTTGTACCAGATACATTGGTGCTTCTAAAAAACTTTAGCCATCCAAGTGATGTTGAACCACAACAGTTAAAGGGATATGTGGAGATGGAGCTTGGCTTGTCTATTCATCTGCCGTTCAATGAGCCATTAATTGACGTTCATGATCCAAAATCAGGCGATGGACAGGCGATGTTGTTTGCTGTCCCTTCTGAAGAAGTTAATAAAATGTTGGGGATCTTTTTGGATGCCAGCTTTAAGCCGCAAGCTGCCGATATTCGGGCTTTATGTAATATTCGATTATTGGAACATATGCAGTTAATAGATTCGCATAAGACGTATTTAATTGCCGATTGGTCCATCAATGAACTGTCGATTTGTATTTTTTCACATGGCAATGTAGAGTTTTTGCGCTACCAATCGATTGAGACAAATTTAGCAGATTGGAAGGCAGAGCAAGTAGATGAAAATTGCTATTCATTTGAGCATGTAGTTGGAGAAGAGGAGTATCGCATGGTCGTGACAGATCAGGTACTGGAAATTGAACGTATGATGAATTTCTTTAAATTCTCTTTGCATAAAGGTGAAAAAGCAGTCGATGAAATAATTACATTAGGAGATAATCCTATTTTACAGTCGATTGCTGATTTATTAAGTAATAATTTTGATACGCCTTTAAAAGTTGTCAACAATGGGAGTATTCAAAAGCACTTCCCAGCATTTTCGGAGTCATTTGCGACATTACTTGGACTTGCGTTAAAGGAGGTTAACTGATGGTACCTGACATTAACCTTTTGCCCAATATAGAAAAGGAAAATGCTTCACCTACATTGCTATATGCTGTGTTAATAGCGATTACAGCGATTGTGCTAGCGTCTATGATTGTCATATATTTTGGGGCAAAAAGTGATATCACCACTTTATCAAAGCAGGAGTTAGAGCTAACAACGCAACGTAATGCACTTCAACAGGAGTTTGATACAAAGAATAATATTAACGCAGGGTCGCTTGCGCAATCAGTTAAATTTGTAGAGAATGTATCTTATCCCGTCACACCATTAATAAATGAAACGTTGGTATTTTTACCGGGGAATACATTTTTACGTGGGTATACGTTTGGGGAAGAAAATGTGACAGTAACAATTGATTTTGAGACGATGAATGCTATTTCAAGCTATATAGAAAAACTAGGAACAAGTGATTATTTTAGAGATATTCAAGTAGACACAATTGAAAACTTTAAAGTAGCACTTGGAGAACAAACGGAAGACAAGAAATTAGAAGATAAACTCAAAGAAATACCACGCTATTCGGTTACGATTAAGATGTTTATCGATTATGCATATTTAGCTAAAGGGGGAGAAGGATGAATTCAATAACAAGTAGTAAAAATTCAGCCATTCTTCTTTTGACAGCTTTAATTGCTGCGATTTTGTTCGCAGTGTATTCCTATGTGCTATCACCAAAGTTAGATGAAGTGAACGCAATGGAAAGTACGCTCAGTACCTTAAATCAAGAGATTAAAAGCTTGCAAGAGCAAATTACATTCATAGATGAGACACAACAAACTTCTCTATCAAATAGTTTAACATTACGACAAAAAGTACCACAAACGAGAGAAATAGAAAAAGTACTTTTAGCTATAGCGGAAATTGAAGCAGTAACGGGTACGTTGGTAGAATCGATTAGTTTCAATAACTATGATTCACTGGTTGTAGATTCCACAATTACGGATCCCAACGCACCTGTAATGGATGAGGAAGTAGCTCAGGGTGCATCTGCAACAGACGGAAATACAACTGATACTCAGCAAACAGGGGGAGAGACAGTGGCCACAACTGATGAGCTACCTGTTTCGACTATCGCAAAGGAATCTTTGCCAGAGCAATTAAAGCTTGTCACGTTTAGTATTGATATCGCAGCACTTGATCTGCAAGCTTTACAAGATTTCTTACAAGAAATAGAGCAAATTGAACGTATTATGAAAATTGATACGTTAAGTATCTCTTCACCAGGAGAAGAAGAGCAACTCCAAGAGGGTGCAGATCCTACAGTGAAGGCAAATGTACAAATAACGACCTTCTATTATGAAGGAGAAAAATGAAGAGTAGGCGCGCATACGTAAATGGTATGGGCGCCTCTTAGTTTAGGGGGAAGATATCGTGGAAATTGTTTATACAAGTATGGTTTTTGTGTTTGGGCTTGTGTTTGGGTCATTTTTTAACTTGGTGGGTTTACGTGTGCCTATGAAGGAGTCGATTGTGGCGCCAACTTCACATTGCATGACGTGTCAACGACAACTAAAAGTGCTCGATTTAGTCCCAGTGCTATCGTTTTTATGTTTAGCTGGGAAGTGTCGAGGTTGTGGGCAAAAGATTTCGTGGATTTATCCGTTTATGGAGCTTGTGACAGGCGTGTTGTTTGCGTTTGCTTATTGGCAGTTAGGGTTTAGTGCAGAGTTTGCTGTGGCCATTTTATTTATTTCATTATTAGTTATTATTGTTGTGTCGGATGTAGCATATATGCTGATTCCTGATAAGGTGCTGCTTTTCTTTTTACCATTGCTGGTAATTGGACGTATGGTGTCACCGTTAACGCCTTGGTGGGATAGTTTACTAGGGGCATTCGTATTGTTTGGCATATTATATAGTATTGCTGTGTTATCGCGAGGTGGCATGGGCGGTGGGGATATCAAGTTGTTCTTTTTAATCGGGCTCGTACTCGGCACACTCGGCTCGTTACTGACGTTGTTTTTAGCGGCAGTTATTGGTATGATTGTCGGCATCGTGGTCTTACGTTCACGAGGACAGGGGAGAAAAACGCCTGTGCCATTTGGGCCGTCGATTGCACTAGCGGCGATCATTGTTTATTTTTATGGTGATGTAATGACAAATTGGTACTTAGGGCTTTGGTAGAAATTAAACTTAATGGGGGAATGTTGTTTTGAAACCGATTATTGCAATTACTGCTTGTGCGGAGGATGATTTATCTTCGCGCTTAAATGCGGCATATAGTAAGAGTGTACTAGAAGCGGGCGGAATTCCGATGATACTACCTTTTGGTGTAGAGGCGGACGTCGCACAAATTTTATCTATATCTGACGGGTTATTACTATCTGGTGGTCACGATGTACATCCATTTCATTTTGGCGCAGAGCCGTCGCCAAAATTAGGGCAGATTTACCCGGAAAGAGATACAGTTGAGCTTACCCTGACAAACGCTGCGATTGCGAGACAAATGCCGATTTTCGGGATATGTCGTGGTATTCAATTGCTTAATGTCGCACTAGGTGGCACGCTTTATCAAGATATTGATTCGGAATATCATAGTAGTAAACTGCTAAAGCATACACAACAAGCAGCACGTGGTGTGGCAACGCATTATGTAAATATCGAGCAAGATAATGTATTAATGCAAATTGTTGAGCGAGAGCAAATTGCGGTCAATTCATATCATCACCAGGCGATTAATGTGGTGGGTGAGACATTAAAAGTTGTGGCGAAGTCGAATGATGGGATCATCGAAGCCGTATCACATCAATCATTGCCATTTTGTTTAGCTGTTCAGTGGCATCCAGAAGAACAAGCACTTGCTGGAGATGAAGTCGCAAAAAAACTATTTAACGCATTCGTAGAAGCTAGTTTGAAATATAAGAGAGAAGCATAACACAAATAAAGCTGTCCTATTCAGTCAAGTCCTGACTAATGGGACAGCTTTGTCTTTTATTAGTGTACGCGACGATATAGACCAACTACTTGTCCTAAAATCGAAACTTGGTTCACGATAATCGGTTCCATTGTTGCATTTTCAGGCTGAAGGCGGAAATGTGTTTTTTCTTTATAGAAGCGTTTGACTGTTGCTTCGTCTTCTTCTGTCATTGCTACAACAATATCCCCGTTATTCGCAGTTGATTTTTGCTTTACAATGACTAAATCTCCGTCCAAAATACCTGCTTCAATCATTGACTCACCCATAATTTCTAGCATGAATAACTGATCTTCACTAGTACCATATGTGTCTGGTAATGGGAAGTATTCCTCAATGTTTTCAATCGCTGTAATCGGTGAACCTGCTGTTACTTTACCAACTAATGGTACATGAATGACGCTTTGCTTTTGGATTGTATCTTCAGGCTCTAGGATCTCGATAGCGCGTGGTTTTGTCGGGTCACGGCGAATTAAGCCTTTTTGCTCTAAACGTGCTAAATGACCGTGCACAGTCGAGCTAGAAGCAAGTCCTACAGCTTCTCCAATCTCGCGTACAGATGGTGGATAACCTTTAGCGCGAACCTCTTCTTTGATGAATGCCAAAATGTCCTCTTGCCTTTTCGAAACTTTTTTCATAATGCTCACCTCTTTAACTTTTATGTACTCGTTTTCCTTATTAAATAGTATAGCAGAATGCGAACATGTATGCAAACATAGGTTCGAAAAGTGTTTGACAAAAACATTTGTTCGTTTTATTATGAGAACATACATTCCGAACAAACATTCGAAAAGGGGAAATTGGTAATGAGTTGGATGAAAAAGAACGTACATATTTCAATTTTACTAGGAGCTTGCGTGTTATTTGCGGGATATCTCCTAATAACCGATCCTGGAGATATTACATATACAGAGATTCATATCAAACACGGCGATAGCTTATGGTCGTTAGGCGAACAACATCGTGGTAAAATGTCTACAGATGAGTGGATACAAATCGTTAAGCTAAAAAATGAATTAACAGATGCAAAAATCGTGGCAGGAAAGTTATTAGTTATTCCAGTAGTTGGCGATCAAGCTAGGCCCATCAATACAATAGAAATTGCGAGAAATGAACAATGATGAATGAAAAACAATCGGCTGTCGTCTATTGCCGTGTTAGTACAGAAAAGGAGACGCAAAGCTCATCACTCGAGCGACAAGAAGATGAACTTGTGAGCTATGCAAAAAAGCAAGACTACAATGTAAAAGGTGTCTTCAAAGACAAGCATAGTGGCTATGATGTTGAGCGAGAAGGACTCCTTGAAATGTTAGATTTTATTAAAGAAGAAGGCGTGAATGCTCTGTTCGTTCAAGATGAAACACGTTTAGGTCGTGGTAATGCTCGTATGGCGGTTCTTCATTTATTGCAAAAAACGGAAACAGATGTTTTTTCGATGCAAGATTCAGGACCGGTACAGTTAAATGAAATGGATACGATGTTGTTAGAAATTTTAGCAATTGTAGAAGAGTATCAGCGCAAAATTCATAATGCAAAAATTCGTCGTGGTATGAGACGAGCTGTTGAAAACGGCTATCGCCCTGAGAAAAATCTAACGAACCGTGGGAACGTACAAGGGCAAGAGCGAAAAGAAGTCCCAATCGAAGAAATTATCCAGCTACGTAACAAAGGTTTTACTTTCCAAGAAATTGCTACAACACTTAGAGGCTTGGGCTTTAATGTTAGTAAAGCAACCGTACATCGTAGATATCAAGAACACCAAGAAAGATTAGAAGGCAAATAATTTGCGCTTCTAATCTTTTTTGCATATTTTTGTAGTAGTATAAGTACGAAAGAGGTGTGGAATAATGTTATCGAAAGAAAAAATTAATCGTATCAATGAATTATCTGCAAAGGCAAAAGCAGGAAAACTAACAGAAGCAGAAGCAAAGGAACGTACAGCACTTCGCCAAGAATACTTAGACACGTTCCGTGCAACTATGCGTGATACGATTGAAAATGTGAAAATTGTGGATACAGAAGGAAATGATGTAACGCCAGAAAAGGTAAAGCAAGCCAAAAAGAATAAATTCTTGAATTAATGTGACATTTTTTTGATCTAGTATTTCATAAATCTCACGTAGTATTACAAAAGCATTGTTTTCTTATGCAATCTTGACTAAACTGTAAAGGTACAATATCTAGGACGAGAAAGGATGTCACAATATCATGACTCAACATGCGGATCAACTAGCGATTAATGCTATCCGAACATTGTCAATCGATGCAATTGAAAAAGCAAATTCAGGTCACCCAGGTTTACCAATGGGGGCTGCACCAATGGCTTACACGCTTTGGACGAAACAACTTCGCCACAATCCAGCAAATCCAAAATGGACTAACCGCGACCGTTTCGTACTTTCAGCAGGTCATGGCTCAATGCTTTTATACAGCTTACTTCACCTTGGTGGCTATGGCTTACCAATGGAAGAAATTAAGAACTTCCGTCAATGGGATTCATTAACTCCAGGACATCCTGAGTACGGTCATACAGTTGGGGTTGAAGCCACTACTGGTCCTTTAGGTCAAGGGATTGCTATGTCAGTTGGTATGGCTATGGCTGAACGTCATTTAGCGGCAACTTATAACAAACCAGGATATGACATTGTAGATCACTACACATACGCACTTTGCGGTGACGGTGACTTAATGGAAGGTGTAGCAGCTGAGGCAATTTCTTTAGCTGGTCACTTAAAATTAGAAAAATTAATCGTTCTTTACGATTCAAATGATATCTCTTTAGATGGTGATTTAGAAAAGTCATTCTCTGAAAACATTCAAAAACGCTTCGAGTCTTACGGCTGGAACTACTTAAAAGTAGCAGATGGTAATGATACAGCTGCAATTAACGCTGCTATCGAAGAAGCGAAAAAATCTACAGGTAAACCAACTCTGATCGAAGTAAAAACAGTAATCGGTTTTGGTTCACCAAACAAATCTGGTAAATCGGATTCTCATGGTGCTCCACTTGGTTCAGACGAAGTATTATTAACAAAAGCAGCTTATGAGTGGCCACACGAGCCATTCCAAATTCCTGCAGAAGTGTATGACACATATAAAGCAGCAGCAGAAGAGCAAGGTGCTCAACCTGAAGCGGCGTGGAACGAATTATTCGCAGCATATAAAGCTGAATTCCCAGAATTAGCAGCACAATTCGAAAACGCAATGAACGGTAAATTACCAGAAGATTTCGCTTCAGAATTACCTGTATATGAAGTAGGTAAATCTGTTGCAACTCGTAATTCTTCAGGTGAAGCAATCAATGCAATCGCTAAGAAAACACCTTCATTCTTCGGTGGTAGTGCGGACCTTGCTGGTTCAAACAAAACAACAATGAAGGACGCTGGCGATTTCTCTGCAGACGACTATGCAGGTCGCAATATTTGGTTTGGTGTTCGTGAATTTGCAATGGGCGCAGCGATGAACGGTATGGCACTTCATGGTGGCGTAAACGTATTCGGTGGTACATTCTTCGTATTCTCTGACTATGTTCGTCCAGCTGTACGTCTTTCTGCATTAATGGGTCTACCTGTTACTTATGTATTCACACATGACTCAATCGCTGTTGGGGAAGATGGCCCTACACACGAACCAGTTGAACATTTAGCTTCATTACGTGCAATGCCTAACCTTTCTGTAATTCGTCCAGCTGATGCAAACGAATCTTCAGTAGCTTGGGAGCTAGCTGTATCTTCTGAAAAAACACCAACTGTTTTAGTATTATCTCGTCAAAACTTACCAGTACTTGACGCGCCAATCGAAACAGTACGTGAAGGTGTTAAAAAAGGAGCTTACACAGTATCACCTGCTTCTAAAGAAGTCGCTGATGCACTAATCATTGCAGCTGGTTCTGAAGTTTCACTAGCTGTAGAAGCACAAAAAGCATTAAAAGCTGAAGGTATCGACGTAGCAGTAGTATCTATGCCTGCAATGGATCGCTTCGAGCAACAAGACGTAGCTTATAAAGAATCAGTTCTTCCAAAAGCTGTAACAAAACGTCTTGCTATTGAAATGGGATCTTCATTCGGTTGGCATAAATACACTGGTTTCGAAGGTGATGTACTTGCGATCGACAAGTTCGGCGCATCTGCACCAGGCGAATTAGTAATGGAAAAATACGGCTTCACAGTTGAAAATGTTGTAGCAAAAGTGAAGGCTCTATAATTTTTAATATAAATACCGCAATGCTCTAATAAGGGCGTTGCGGTATTTTTTCGTTTTTTATTGATTTTAAAAAGGATATTGAAACATATAAGCATTGTGTAATGATAGTGCCTATGAAAAAATAAAAGCACTTACCGTTACCGTTAAGTGCTAGTTCATCGACAATAATGCCACCAAACTAAAATAATTGCCCAGAGACAATCACTGTATAACTGGTGTTTGCCCTTGAAAAAAATCTAGCAATGTAAAGAGGTTATTGAATAGAGTGCAGAAGATATTTCTATCTCGTATAACTTAATCGATGCAGAAACAGAAGATAGTAGCAAAAGGAGGTGTCTAAAATTTGGGACATCTCTTTTCTTATATTATAGACGTGCTAAAATCATTTGATTTTAATATAGTTAGTAGCTTTATATATATGATAGTTAAAATATGACCTCGTAAAGGAAACCATTTTTGGTAAATTGCGTTATATTTGATGGTGCGAAACCAAAGTTTGTTATATATTGATAAAAAGCACATGGAACGAAAGTCGCGACGACTCTAGCGGTCCTAGCTTATGCCCGAAATGGGATGATTGGTCAAATACATATTTTGAAAAAGAGCTAATTATATTAAGAAATACTCTAGGGGAGGGCTATTTATATGGATAATAATTTAACGCGAACCGCGAAGAGAAAAAAATCAATAAAGAAAAAAAGGATTTTATTGGGCGTATTATTTGTTGTATTTATCGGAATAGCATGGGCAGGTACAAATTATTATTCTTTTAAAAAGGCATTGGTAAAGATGAATGGGTCTGAAGTAATAAAGGGAGCAACTAATATGGCAACCTCAGATCAAACACTTCATTTGGAGCCGTTTTCTGTGTTACTTCTAGGGATTGATGAACGGGAAAATGATAATGGGAGAACCGATACAATGATAGTGGCGACAGTAAATCCTGATTTAGGTACCATTAAGATGCTAAGTATTCCGAGAGATTCACGTGTCGATATTATCGGTAATGATTCGGTAGAAAAAATTAACCATGCTTATACGCGTGGAGGTGTTTCTATGACCATTAATACAGTAGAGCATCTACTATCTATTCCTATTCATTACTATGTTGCGGTGAATATGGAGGGCTTTTTATCGATAATTGACGTCGTGAATGGCATTGAGATCAACAATGATTTGGATTTAGCTCACGGTAAATTTAGTTTTCCAAAAGGTGAAATTACGATAAACGGGGAAGAAGCGCTGGTGTTTTCAAGAATTCGATATGGAGATCCCCGAGGTGATTTTGGCAGACAGGTGAGACAAAAACAATTGCTAGAAGCCTTACTATCTGAAGCGAAAAACCCAAAAATATTATTGCAACTAAATGATATATTTAAGGTGTTTGGAGAAAACGTCAAAATGAATTTTACCGCGTCTCAACTGAGGGACTTACAAAAATTATATGGTAAGTTGGATGGTAAGATCGAACAATTGCAATTTGAGAATGGTGTTGGGCAAACAATAGGTAAGTATTGGTACTACATATTAGATGAAGAAGAAGTTAAGAAGGTTAGTGAAGAGCTAGGACAGCATTTAGGTGTTTAGCGAAAAGAGGACTGTATTCTTCTAGAATATGCAGTCCTCTTTTCGCTGATAGAATGATAAATATCGCCGATAACAACGTCAAAATAGCCGATAGATTCCGCATAATCGCTGATACACTTCCCGTTACTTAGCAAGGCCATTCTGAAACGCATAAACAACTGCTTGTGTACGGTCTTGAACTTCAAGTTTTGCTAAGATATTACTAACATGTGTTTTCACAGTTTTTAAGGCAATGTATAGATCATCGGCAATTTCCTGATTAGCCTTACCTTTCGCCATCAATAATAGTACTTCCATTTCACGATCTGTAAGCTGCTCATATAACGGTGTACTAGAGCCATAACGCATGCGGTGCATCATTTTGGATGTTACTTCGGGCTCTAATACTGTTTCGCCGCCAATTGTTTTACGAATGGCATCTGCAATTTGCTTAGCATTGGAAGTTTTTAAAATATAACTAATCGCACCTGCCTCTAAAGCAGGATATACTTTGTCGTCATCAAGAAAGCTTGTAACCATCATAATTTTCGCCTCAGGCCATTTCGCTAAAATTTCTACAGTGGCTTCTGGGCCTGTCATGATGGGCATGACATTGTCCATTAAAATAATATCTGGGCGAAGTGCAAGTGCAAGCTCTACCGCTTGTTTGCCGTTTTCAGCCTCGCCAACGACTGTGATATCAGATTGCGCTGATAAATAGGCAGAAACACCGATGCGCACCATTTCATGGTCATCCACGATCAGTACTTGAATCATCTAAATCGACCTCCTTTTGCAATGGAACTTTTACTTCAACAATCGTACCTTCGTCTGGTACAGAAACAATTTTATACGTACATCCGATTTCAACAGCACGTTCCGCAATATTTTGTAGCCCGTAAGATGTAGATTTATCGGCTTCAATGTTAAAGCCAAGACCATTATCTTGAATGCGTAAAATCGCTAAGCCATCACGTGCGACAAGGAGTAATTCGACTTCACTCGCTTTTGCGTGACGCAGCGTGTTTGATAATGCTTCTTGTGCGATTCGGAATAAATGATCTTCCTCGGCTTTTGTTAACGACATTTCCTCGAGTTCGTATTCTATATGGAAATATACTTTTTGTTGTAGTTCAATAATAAGTTCCTCTAAACCTTGTGCAAGGGTTTTATTGTGAAGCGCAACAGGACGTAAATGAAGGAGTAATGCACGCATTTCAAGCTGTGCCTGTTGGACAACTTTCTCCACTTGCTTTAATCCTTCTGGGTTTTCATTGCTTTCTGTTAGGGCCGACAATAGCATAGAAGCCGCAAATAATTGCTGAGAAACGGAGTCGTGCAGTTCGCGCGCTAGCCGCTGACGTTCTGCAATAATACGTTCTTGAATCACTTTGTCATGTGCTTCAGCACGTTCATTTGAGAGACGTTGTAAGCTTTTACGTTGTGTGTCAATCAGTTCGCTTGTTTGGGTTAGTGCTTTTTTTAGTGGTTTTGGCAATGCCTGTTTTTTCGGTATTACGAAATCGGGTTCTATTAACTGTTTGACAAAGCGAGTAGCCTGAGCTTCGCGGGTTCTAGCTGTGGTACCAATCCAACCTGCAATTACGATACTTAACACAAATAGGCTCATGACAATAACGCCACCGAGTGGAATAGTATCATAGGTTTGTTGCCATAATGGTTGCCATGCTTTTTCATTTGGTTGCCCCCATACTAAAAAGAGTAAACCAAAAGTAGCACCTACAAATAAGAAGAACAATGTAAATAATCTTGAAATGAAAGCAATCATTTACGCGTCACCTCCAAATCACCAAGCCATGTCGCCACGTGAATAATGAGCTTACGTTTTGCATCTTCAGGCTCGCCATCTGCAAACGTTACACTTTCATTGATTAAACGTTGCGGACCAAAATCTAAGCATTTAATGTCACCAAATAGCGTTGTATATTGAACGCGGAACGGAATTTCGTAAGGGACATGGATATGTACTTTACCAATCCCTTGGCGAATCGAAATTAGGCTAGTACCGGCAGGCAAAATAGTTTGCGTCGTATCAATGGTAATATCACCAGCGAGGCGCTGTATTTGGACGTCTTGCCATTTAAAAGCTTCAATAGGGGCAGGCGTCATACCGAATAGTTCATTTTTTGTCGCAGGTAGTTTTTCAAAAAGCGCATGACCAATAACTTTTGGCTCGTTTTCTTTTTGTAAGTAGTTATAAAGCATATATAAGAGCAGAAATACGATAAATAAGCGCAAACTCCACATTGTAAAGAGCGCAATGGCAAGAAAGAAAATACCGAGCCATTTAAAAGATGGACTGTTTTTTGAATAACTTAAATAAAGTAGTCCGGCACCAATTAATAATGAAAAAGCACCGCCAGTATTGAAAATCGTCAACTCAATAAAGAGAAGTAAAAAGAAGCAGATTACCCAAAAAGAGAGTTTATTCGTGTTAAAGTTTTGCAAAGGGGAGCACCTTCTTTCTACTAAAATATGTGAGAGAAGAAGATGCTTCTCTCGAACGAGATAAAAATGCGCCTCAGATGTGGCGCATTTTTTCTCTATTATAACATTTTATTTGTTTTCAATTAGTAGTGGTGATTCAGGAGTTGTTGCATTTTTTTCTAGCTCTGCAAGACGTGCTTCGAACGTAGTGACTTCATGATCTTTGTCGATTTGGTAAGCTAATTTATCGATATAAGATTCTAAGTCCTCGAAATTTGTTTGATTGTTTTTAGCAAGCATTCCATCCATTTGGTGATGAGCACGTGTTACGTTTTCTTTGCCCATTAACTGTAATTGACGCACTTTCATATCTTTAATTTTATGTTTCATTGTTTCAAACTTACGTTCAAGTTCGAAATATTCGCGTGTACTTGCTTCAATACTTGCTTGTAATGTATTGTTGCGTGATGAATAAGCTGCTACTTCATCCGTTGCAAAGTCGATTAAATCTTGTTCTCCGCTAGCAGAAGCAAGTTTTAATTGTGTTTCACGCTTAGCCAGTAACTCCGCGTTTTCTTTGAATTCAATTTCTAACTTTTCTTTTAGTTGACCTTGTCGCTCAAGTAATTTACCTGTTTGTTCTGTTTGTTTTTCTGCTTCGCGGATGTATTGATTTAACATTGCGATAGGATTTTTTTGTTCTTTTTTATCCAATACTTGATGTAAATCAGCCTCTAGCGTGTATTTAAAACGTTGTAATAAATTCATTTTGTTTCGCTCCTTTTTTTATCTAGGTTAAAGCGCCACACCTTTGATGGCGCTTTAGCATTATTATTTTGTTAAGTTTGACCATTCTTTTTCGAAGTTTGTGAATGGATCTGCTTCTTCTTTTGCTTTAATTGTAGGGATTTCTACGATTTCGCCATTCCATTTTTTATAGATGACATAGATGATAGCGATCGCTGCTAAACCTACCATTGCTGGAATGTTAGATACGGCTGATAATACACCGATTAAACCTACTGTGAACCAAATGATTTTAGAGAATGTAGATTGGCTTGCGATGTAGAAGTGCATACCTAGTGCTACAAGGACACCTGAAAATAGTAGACCTGCTATAGGTCCGACTAGGGCTAGTGCAACAAGTGCTGCGATAAAGCCTCCTGATAATAATAGAAATTTTCTCATGTTTGTTTGCTCCTTTCGTTTGTACTTTTATATTACCTGTCAGGAGAGTTTACTAAAACGGACTAGGAATTGATTTTCATCTAGGTCTTGAGGCTGAGGGGAGCCAGAAAGGAAGCAATATAGAAACTTTTCGACAAAAATAGATGATTAACGCTTCCTCCGTTTGACAAACAAACGAAAAGGAATTCGATATACTAACGGAAATGAAACTGAACGAAAGGGGATTTCTTATGAGAACCTATTCCATTTATAAAATAAAAGAAGAACACTTAACGTTTATTTTTGGTAGAGAGCGAAAGTTACTTGAAATGATGCAAGGTTGTGAAGATGCAAATGAGAAATCCTTGAAAGAATTATCATACATTTGCGATTCAGTCCGTTTTGAAGATGTTGCAGATATCTTAGCAGCTCAACTAGATTCAAAATACACACATTTAGAAAGAACGCGTAATGCGCTATTTTTGGAGCATCCTATTAAAGGCAAGATGGCGATTTATTTGGTGGAGCGTAAAATTTGTATATACTGTGAGGGTTCTCGCATGTTAGATTTAGATTTGTTTCAAATGTTGGCTAAAATGAGTGATCGTTTTATCGCTTTTAATAAGCAGGAGAACGAGTGTGGCTGGCTCAAACCGAGGAAGTATCATATGCACTAGGAAATTTCATTGCAATATATAGTAACACGCAAGCATTTCGTGTATAATCTAGCGTGGAGAGTTTATCTCGGTATATTGTAGTGGAGGAGGTTGGCAAGATGGCAACATGGATTTGGATTATTATCGTAATTATCGCATTAGCAGCAGGTACTGCGCTTGGTTTCTATTTCGCACGTCAAGCTATGATGAAACATTTAAAAGAAAACCCACCAATCAACGAACAAATGATTCGTATGATGATGGCACAAATGGGTCGTACTCCGTCTGAAAAGCAAGTACGTCAAATGATGGCACAAATGAATAAATTCCAAAAATAATTTGGATTTTTAAGAGCAACTCGTCGATAATGGACAAGTTGCTTTTTTTTATGGCTCTACACCAAAGTCTGTACTTGACAGCACATTCCACTACAGGCGGACGCTTTGCCGCTTTGCCGCTGACGCTTCGCTTTCGCGCAGAGCAAGAGCTTCCTGGGGGCGAACATTGAGCCTCCTCGTCGCTAATGCTCCTGCGGGGTCTCAAGTTGTTCGCTGATCCCCAAGGAGTCGCCGCCTTCCGTTCCATGTGCTTACACTGTTTTTAAGTCAAGAACATGTTTTGGTGTAGATCCTTTTTATATCCTAAAATTTTATATGTGAGGTTTTTATACGTATTCTATATTTGAACAGACTTAATGTTAGATGATTCTTAAAAGTTGCACTTTTCTAACAAAAACTCGTTATAATAGATTTAGATAGATAAAAGGAGTTGTTCGTGTTGGAAAAGGAAAAAACAAATGTCGAGAGTTTTGATTTGGATCATACGAAAGTAAAGGCACCTTACGTTCGTTTGGCTGGTGTGAAAACGGGTAAAAGCGGGGATGAAGTTTATAAATATGATATTCGCTTGAAACAACCAAACAAAGAGCATATGGACATGCCTGCACTACATTCATTAGAGCATTTATCGGCAGATATTATCCGCAATTACTCAGATAATATCGTGGATTTTAGTCCAATGGGTTGCCAAACAGGTTTTTATGTATCACTAATTAACCATAACGATTACGAGGATTTACTCGATATTTTAGAAAAAACATTTACAGATGTCACAAAAGCAACTGCAGTGCCTGCATGTAACGAAGTACAATGTGGGTGGGCAGCAAGCCATAGCCTAGAAGGTGCTCAAGAGTTGGCTAAGGAATTTTTAGCAAAACGCGATGAATGGCATATCGTTTTCGCGGAATAATAAATGAAACCTTGCATAGTTTTTAGCTATGCAAGGTTTTTCTATTTGATCGGCAGATTCGCCGGCAATAAAGTTTTATTTAGAGGCAAATGGAATGACATTGGATGAAGAGGAATCGTTGTGTATTTTTTTGTAAATAAAAGTTTCTAAAAATTCATGTATGAGATCCTCATATTCAGCCATATTTTCATTAAAGGACTGTGCATGTGCACCAGTTTCAAAAAGCTTTAATTTTTTTGGACCACTTTTTTTGTTGTATAAGTCCAACGACATCGAAGCTGGAATGAACGTGTCCGTTAAGCTATGGATAAATAATACAGGCTTTTCGATATGGGTTACTGCTTCTGCGGGAGTCACACTTTTAAACGAGTATCCATCACGCAAGCGAATGAAAAAATCTGCAAAACGGATTGGAATAATCGAGCCAAATCTTAGTTCGGTTTTCGCTAATTGCTTTAGGAGTATCGAGAAATCAGAAAACGCACAATCTGAAATATAAAAATCAGCACCATCATCAACAGTACCTGCATATAGGAGCATTGTTGCAGCGCCCATTGATTCACCGTGAATGCCAATAATTGCGCCGTCGCCAACCATTGCTTTCACCGTTTTGACAACTGCATCCAAGTCTAATTTTTCATAGTGTCCATAACTGGTCGTTTTTCCACCTGAATCGCCGTGACGTCGGTGGTCAAAGATTACTGAATTGTAGCCAAGTCGTTCAAAAAGTCGTGCATAGCGTACGGAGTTAATTTTATTTTCTGTCACACCATGGCAAATAATAATTGTATTATTCGTTTGTAGCGGTTGGAACAGGATGCCACGAATCGAGTAGCCGTTAGGAGAGTCGATATTTAATTCGCATTTGAAATGTTGGTTGTACCAAACTTCGTCGAAACGTTTGGCTGTTGTTTCACGTTCTCGCACAAATTCAGGATCCTTTTGCTGAATGTACATCAATTTATTCGAAAGTGCGAAGCCGAAAAAACCGGTTGCAGCTGCAGCGAGAGTCGTTGTAATACTAGAAAGTAAAAGCATTTTCTTCTTCATGTTGAGCACCTCCTCATAACTGTTTCTTTACATTGTAATGTTCCCAACTGAGATTGATTAAAACACGACAACATTTTACAATATCTAAACAACAAGCAAAGACGCTTTCTTTGTCGAAAATCGTCAAAATATTTGTTAAAATATAGATATCTGCTAGTAGTTTATGCAGGAAGTGTCGTTTTTTGAACGGGGAAAAGGGGAGAATGGTTTTGACAAAAGAGGTAGTGATTGTCAGTGCTGTGCGTACAGCAATTGGTGCATTTCAAGGGACTTTAAAAGATGTCCCTGCAACTGCACTTGGCGCCATCGTCATCAAAGAAGCATTAACGCGAGCTGGCATTACGGGGGGAAACGTAGATGAAGTAATTATGGGGAATGTATTGAGTGCAGGGTTAGGACAGAACCCTGCAAGACAAGCATCGATTGCGGCAGGTCTACCGTATGCTGTTTCAGCGTTAACAATCAATAAAGTATGTGGATCGGGCTTAAAAGCTGTGCATTTAGCAACACAAGCGATCATAGCAGGAGATGCAGATATCATTGTAGCAGGTGGCTTTGAAAATATGAGCCAAGCGCCGTATGTATTAAAAAATGCGCGTGAAGGGTTCCATATGGGTAACCAAAAGGTTGTCGATACGATGATTCATGACGGTTTATGGTGTGCATTTAATGATTATCATATGGGTGTTACGGCTGAAAATCTGTGTGATGCGTATGAAATTTCACGCGAGGAACAAGATGCTTTTGCTGCACGTTCCCAACAGCGAGCAGAAGCTGCGATGGTAGCAGGTAAATTTAATGACGAAATCGTATCTATCGAAATCCCGCAACGAAATGGGGAGTCATTTATTTTTGCTAACGATGAATTCCCGCGTGTTGGCGTAACGGAAGAGTCATTATCGAAGCTACGTCCAGCATTTAAAAAGGATGGTTCGGTAACAGCAGCGAATGCATCGGGCATTAATGACGGCGCAGCAGCGGTCGTTGTGATGTCAAAAGAAAAAGCTGTTGAGTTAGGTTTAACACCAATGGCGCAAATTACAGCCAATGCTAGCTCTGGTGTAGATCCAGCCATTATGGGAACTGGTCCTGTAAAAGCCGTGAAAAAAGTGCTAGCAAAAGCAAATGTAACGCTTGAAGATGTAGATTTAATTGAGGCAAATGAGGCGTTTGCGGCACAATCGATTGCTGTTGATCGCGAACTTGGCTTTAATCATGATAAACTAAATGTAAATGGGGGAGCAATTGCCCTTGGTCACCCAATTGGTGCAAGTGGTGCACGTATTCTAGTGACACTTTTACACGAGATGCAAAAGCGTGATGTGAAAACAGGTCTTGCAACTCTTTGCATTGGTGGTGGACAAGGCGTAGCAACAATTGTACAACGTCCCTAAAGTTAAAGTCTCTGACGAATATCGTAGATTTTGAATTGTGCTCGTACGACTCAAAATCTGGACGTAATTACACAGAGGCGTAATTGATATAGAGGGTGAAATGAATGGGAAAGAAAAGAAAACAACAACAGCGTGTAGAGAATAGTGCAACAGCGGGGATGCCAAAGCAAGAAGCAATGACACTTGCCGATCAGCTTGGTGGCGATGTCTTAGCGAAATTAAAAGCAGCTAAGCAAGATCTAACTGCAAAAGAACAAGCAGCAGAAGAAGAGCGCCAAGCCAAACTAGCTTTCGAACGTAAACAACGTGAGAAAAACAAATCATTTGAAGAATTATTGAATGAATATGGTGACAAAGGCTCGAAGTTTTAATGTTAGGCTTAGTCTAGAAAAAACAGTGAATCCATTTTTTGTGGGTTCACTGTTTTTATGTAATTTCCGATAGTAAAATCAAGTGAAAGTAACAAAAAGAAACTTAACGCTTTCTATAATTTGAAATATTTAGATGTCATTTTGACAAGGATTGTTGTCAAAATGGAAATTATTGTGTACAATACGGAAGAGGTGATGAAATGAGAAGTCGACTCAAGGAATTACGTGCAAGAAATGGTTTGAATCAAACAGAATTAGCTAAGCGTTCAAAAGTTTCTAGACAAACAATAAGTTTAATCGAGCGAGAGGAATATATGCCCTCATTACTTATTGCAGCACGTATAGCGAAAGTATTTAATGAATCAATTGAAGATGTATTTCTATTTTCTGAGGAGGAACTATCATGAAGAAAATTGCTTTGCCTTTCATTTTGTTGAGTATTTTCCTTTATTCACTTATTAATTGGATTGGAGAGATTTACGAACAAACAGTCACGTATAACCTACTAGTTTTGTCGAATTTTATTTGTTTACTTTGTTTAATCATAGCAAGTGCTTACGGTATGCTAGCACAAAGTATTGGAGAGAAAAAGGTTGATTTTGAAGAAGAAGATGAGCGACAGCTTTCAATAGAAAGAAAAGCCTATGATACTGTTTTGTGGACACAGGCAGCTTTAACTATTTCATTTGTATCTATCATCGCAGGTTTTATGCTTGTGCGTGATTCGCACCCCAAAATTGTTGGTTATGCTATATTATTATCTATTTTATCGTTCGTTGGATTGGGGATGGTCTATTATTTAAATCGCTACACAAATCCTGAGTTTAAGTTGCCAGATCCAAAATCACCTACATATCAGCAAGAACTTTTTGACAGCTATGATGATGGTGAAAAACATTTAATGTTAAAGGGGCTATATAAGCTCTATTACTGGATTATTGGATTAATGGTTTTCTTAAGTTTTGGATTAATGTTTTATTCTATTTTTACAAAACAATCACAATTAATAAGTATTGTTGGAATTGGATGTATCCTACTATTTATCCAAACTTACTATGCACTAAGTTTGAAACCTAAAAAATCGGTTATTTAAAGAGAATAGTTCCCATTTCACCGGTTCCATATCTATATTTTATTTTGGCATCTCATTTAGCAGCAAATTCTTCGTTTAGCTTGTCGTTCGGGTTATTGTTATTACTGTAGGTATCATCGTTATCTAAACTAAAGTTTGCTGAAAAAGACGCTAAGCTATGATTTGCTTAGCGTCTTTTCTTTTATCTCTTGTTAATCCATTCAAACAATGTGCTATCAAACAACTGAGGCTCTTCAAACATTGGGTTATGCCCACTTTGCTCGAAAATTACTTTCGTTACGTTTGTATATGTGTCGTCAACAGAATCCCACAGAGAAACGGGTGAAACCAAATAATCATATCGCCCTAAACCTAAAAATACTTGTTTGTTAACGTTTTTCAATGATTGTATTAGGTCCAGTTTTCCAAATGCTTCTCCCCATAGGTGATCAATGATGGGCAAATTTGTATAGACGCCATCCCACATATACGCAGCGTTAAATGTATAATCATAAAAACTATGAGCACCCATACGAATGCACATGTGAACAAACCGTCTTGTGGGATCTTTTTGGATATCACTTTCCAACAATGCAATATCTTTTTCGAACTGTTTTTTTCTTTCGAGCTCCGCAGTTTCATTAAAGAATGAAAAACTTTGTTGCTGTCTTTCTTCACTATTCGTAGGCGCAGAATTTAAAAGAATCACCTTCTGAACATGTCTAGGATATTTTCTTGCATATTCCAAAGCCATAAATGCATGTCCAGAATGTCCTAGTATGATAAAATCTTCAAGGTTGAGCGATTGTCGTGCGATTTCTATATCATCTAATACTTTATCTAGTGTATAGTCTTCTGGTGTTAAAGCACGAGGTGGCGCTACAAATCCTCTATGATCCAAAAATATAAACTGGAACTTTTTATATAAGTTTTCTGAGAACAATCGAGAGTAATAAACACTGCTGCCCACCACTAATATTGGTGTTCCTTGTCCTTTTATACAGTAATTTAACTCAAATCCATCACTAATTACACTTTGATTTTTGTTCATTTTAATAGTCCTCTTTTCTACTTTTTATTTAGAAGAGCTATTCAAAAATGAAGCTCTTCTTTAAACCACTCCCTTTCCTTTATTTAAATCCCATGTATTCTCCATTGAACGTTCTAACATTCAAATCACCTCTATTAATTTATCTTAGGTTCTTCGTATTTTCTTCACCAACACGACAACGCCAACAAACACAATAGCTCCAGCTGTATCCACTAACACATCCTGTCCATTCATCATGCGACCAGGTGTAAAGCTTTGACGAAACTCGTCGATTCCAGCGATAAGTGCTGTCCCGAAGATTGCAACGACAGCAGGATTTCGCCTCTTACCCCAGGCAAAGTAGAGTCCAAGTGCAATGCAGCCAAACCCTACAAAGTGCGTAAGTTTACGGATTAAAAACTCAACAAATTCAAAATAGCCACGTTCTTCTATGGAGACAACCGTATCCCAGTAAGGAATTTTTAATACGGATAACTGCTTTTCAAAAGGCTTACTCGCAAGCACATCCTCAAGTGCTGGAATAATCGTCTGTTCTTCATATGTCATGCTAGAAGAGATTGCCAGTACCACTAAAAATGCGAGTAAAACAAGCCATTTTTTCATCGATGGTCAGTATATTGTTCATTTTTTGTCAGCTCTTTAGCAATTTGCAAATCCGTAATCGATGCAGCTTTTTCATAGGCTACAAGTGTTTCTTCAAGTTGCTGGGGTGAGCTAGCACCAATTACAGTTGAAGCAATCGCAGACTCTTTTAAATTGAATGCTAACGCAAGAGCATGTAAATCGTCATAATGGTCGGCTAGCTTTGCTAGGGTTGTATGTAATTCCTCTGCTGTATATCCGTTATAGCCATTTGAACGACGCACTCGTTCTGCCCACTCGTTTGTAAGTAAGCCTTTCGCAACAGTACCACGTGTTACAACAGAAGCACCTTCACTTGCTACAAAATCAAGCCATTCCTCAGGACGACGATCGAGCGCACTATACTGCATCATGACATTTTTTGCCGAACTAGCTGGTAAGAAACGTTTCAACACATTTGGTCGAATTGAAGAAATACCATACTCTCGGATTAGTCCCTCTTTTTTCAAGCCTTCAAATGTATCGATAATTCCATCCCAATCATCTTCAATCGTACCACCGTGTAGTTGATAGACATCAATATAATCTGTTCCAAGTCGCTTTAAGCTAGCACGAACAGCCTCTTTTATATAAGAAGGCGAAGCGTCCCAATGCCAGCCATCCACGCCTTCTGTAAAGCGGTTACCTACTTTTGTCGCTAGCACAATATCCTGACGGCGTTTACCTAAAATCGATCCAATTATCTCTTCATTAACCCCAAAATCATATAAATCGGCTGTATCAATAGTATTTATACCTGCATCAAGTGCCATATCGACAATATTTGCTGCGTTGTCTTTATCTGTCGAAAGAGACATGCCCCCTAAACTTATTTCAGAAATGAACAAATCACTCGAGCCGAGCTGTCTTTTTTTCATTCTTTTATCCTCCTTCGAATTCGCTACTTGTAATGGTACAATGAACATATCCGAAGAACAAGCGAGGTCTTTGCAAATGAAAAAATTTGAAGAGAAAACAACGCACACAACACCCATTTTCGATGGGAAAATCGTGAAGCTACAAGTCGATGAGGTCATTTTGCCAAATGGCAAGACGGCAAAACGTGAAATTATTAAACATCCTGGTGCAGTTGCAGTCATTGCTGTTACGAATGAAGGTAAACTAGTTTTAGTAGAACAGTATCGAAAAGCTTTAGAGCGTTCCATTATTGAAATTCCAGCTGGGAAGCTAGAGCCGGGAGAAGAGCCAATTGTTACAGCTCGCCGTGAGTTAGAAGAGGAAACGGGCTATGGCGCACATAAATTGACGTTTTTACAAGCCTTTGCAACATCACCAGGCTTTGCAGATGAGATCATTCATATTTATGTGGCAAAAAATTTATATCAAATTGAAGAAAAGGCAGATTTAGATGAAGATGAATTTGTCGAATTACTAGAAGTTTCGTTGGAGGAAGCACAAGAGATGGTCGCAGATGAGCGTATTTATGACGCCAAAACAGCGTTTGCAGTCATTTGGTTCGCTATGCAACAAACAAAATAATCACAAGGACAACCTTGCATAATAGTAGAAGTCGAGCATAAGCTGTAACAACCTTTACAAGAAAAGGAGAATGCTAATGTCTCGTACGGTCTCTATTTTTTATCACGCGTCTATCTTAGCAGTGAGCTTTGTTTGTGGCGTTATCTGCTTTCATATTATTGGTAGTGCGAATGCGGAGTCTTTTATATTGTATATTGAACCACGGTTAGCAGGGGACAAGCAGTCAATTTTTCGCTTAGTGCTGCCCGTAATCGTATCTGTCGGTATTATCCTCTTATTAGCAACTCATAACTTTTTGAAAATATTTATCCGTGTAACTGTGGCGATGCGCGCAACTTTTTTTGGTTTTAGTTCGGTGTTTTTATTGCAAAAACTAGAAGCATTCTGGCTTTACACAATTTGGTGGTTCCCATTTCAACTTATCTATTGTATATTGTTGCTAGTTCTTTGTAATTTACTCGTACCAGCCTGGGCTAAGCGAAGAATGGGGAAACAAGTACCCACTCAATCAATTATGTTGAATTTTATCGCATTTTTTATCATAATGGTGGCAGAGTTTATTGTAATATCGTATATATTGCCTTGATTTAGCTCTATTAAATCAGTGTAATCCCTTTGGTGAATGTCATAGATTTTACTCGCAAATTTCAAAATCTAGACGTAATTCCGCCGTAGGGAATTGAAATTAAATCGCTATCTTGTAATAGGATTAACTCCTTTGGTATAATGGAATGAGTTTAGGGGGGCGTCACATGGAGGGCCGTATTGATCGTATTAAAAAGCAGTTGCATAGTGCTAGTTACAAGCTGACGCCGCAGCGAGAGGCAACAGTTGCTGTATTGCTTGAGCATGAAGAAGACCATTTAAGCGCAGAGGATGTTTATCTTTTAGTAAAAGATAAAGCACCTGAAATCGGTCTTGCTACTGTCTATAGAACATTAGAGTTACTAACAGAACTCAAAATTGTCGACAAAATCAACTTTGGCGATGGCGTATCACGCTATGATTTACGCCAAGAGGGAGCCGCGCATTTCCATCATCACCTTGTGTGTATCGAGTGTGGAGCAGTCGATGAAATCCAAGAAGACTTACTCGAAGATGTGGAAGCCGTTGTAGAAAAGCGTTGGAACTTTATCATTAAGGACCACCGACTTACATTCCACGGTATTTGCTGGCGTTGTCATGATAAGAACGACGAAACTGAAGAATAACAACATGAAGCTGTCTTATGAAATCTTTACTATAGATTTCGTAAGGCAGCTTTTTGTTTTATCCTCTGACAAGGAAAGAGCGACAATTTTTTAGGAATTAAGAACGGATTAACGAACAAACTATATAAAGGCGTTGTCAAATTCAAGGAAGAATATTAGTTCTTCACCAAATTATGAGGTTGACATTTAAAATGCAGCATTAGTTGATTGTAGTGGAGCCAGCGTAACTCCTTGGGGATTAGCGTCACAGGTAAGACCCTGGAGCGAGCGTAGCGAGTGAAGCGGCTTACCGAACGCCCCCAGGAAAGCACGCTGGCGGAACGGAAATCAACCCCTAGTTTTGGTGATGAGCCAGAATATTGTCAATTAGCGATAAAAGGGAGCTTTACCACTTTTCCTTGTGTACGTGCTAGAATAGAGAATAATTGACAGTAAGGGGGCGACTTCGCGATGAATGAATTCCAATATGCAATAGAAGATTATATTCATTTTATCCAAGTAGAGCGGCAGTTATCCGCAAATACACTAGCATCTTATCGCAGAGATTTAGAGAATTATGTACAGTTTTTGCAGGAAGCTGAAGGAATGGCCGATTTTCGCCGAGTGGAACGAACAACCATTTTACGCCATTTAGAGCAATTGCGTATGCAAGGGAAAACGAGTCGTACAATAGCTCGTCATATTTCTTCGATTCGTAGTTTTCATCAGTTCTTACTTCGTGAAAAGCGTGCAGAAACAGATCCTACTGTGCATTTAGAAATGCCAACAATTGAACAAAAATTACCGAATGTCTTATCAATTGAGGAAATTGAGGCAATACTTATAGCACCAAATCGTAGTAAGCCACAAGGTAAGCGTGATGTGGCAATGCTTGAATTACTATATGGCTCTGGAATGCGCATTAGTGAGCTAATTGCCCTTGATTTAGCAGATATCCATCTAACCATGGGATTTGTACGTGTTTTCGGAAAGGGCGGTAAGGAGCGCATAGTGCCATTAGGTAAAAGTGCATTAGCGGCGTTAAGTGCCTATTTAGATGGAGCGCGTGGACAACTTCAGGGGAAATACCCGAAAACAGAGGCTTTTTTTATAAATCAAAGAGGAAAACGTTTAACAAGGCAAGGTTGTTGGAAGTTAATGAAGGAACATGCATTGAAAGCGGGTATACAACACGAACTAACTCCACATACTTTACGTCATTCGTTTGCAACACATTTAGTCGAAAATGGAGCGGATTTACGTGCTGTTCAAGAAATGCTAGGTCATGCTGATATTTCTACAACGCAAATTTATACGCATATTAGTAAAACAAGACTTTCGGAAGTGTACAAGCAGTTCCATCCACGTGCATAAAAATTTCATAGAACTGTCAGATGTCTGACCTTTATTTTTTGATTTTTTTTGGGTAGAATAAAGAAGTTGAAAGAAATAGGAGGTTACATCTATGAATAAACAATTTAAAAAAATACATGTAGTTGTCTTAGACTCAGTTGGAATTGGTGAAGCACCAGACGCAGCAAACTTTGGAGATGTTGGAGCGCATACATTAGGCCACATCGCTGAAAAAATGAATGGGCTTACAATGCCACATATGGAGTCATTCGGCTTAGCTAACATCGAACCTCTAAAAGGTGTAAACGCTGTAGATAAGCCAAAAGCCTACTACGGAAAAATGCAAGAAGCTTCAGTTGGTAAAGATACAATGACAGGTCACTGGGAGATCATGGGGTTAAATATTGATAAACCATTTAAAGTATATCCAGATGGCTTCCCTGCTGAGTTGATTGCTGAGCTTGAAGCGCGTACAGGGCGTAAAGTACTTTGCAATAAACCAGCAAGTGGAACACAAGTTATTGATGACTTTGGGCCAGAGCATATGGAAACAGGCGCATTAATCGTATACACATCTGCTGACCCAGTATTACAAATTGCAGCACATGAAGAAATTATTCCTCTTGATGAGTTATATAAAATTTGCGAAATTGCACGTGAGTTAACGTTAGAGCCGGAGTATTTAGTTGGCCGTGTTATTGCACGTCCATTCATCGGTACACCAGGTAACTTTACACGTACTTCTAATCGCCATGACTATGCGTTAACGCCATTTGGACGTACAACGATGAATACAATGAAAGATGCAGGTCTAGATGTAATTGCTATTGGTAAAATCTCTGACATTTTCAATGGTTCAGGTGTAACAGATGCCGTACGTACGAAAAACAATATGGACGGTATGGACAAATTTGCAGAAGTTGTTCGTCGTGATTTCCACGGTATGAGCTTCTTAAACTTAGTTGATTTCGATGCAAACTTCGGTCATCGTCGTGATCCAATCGGTTATGGACATGCACTGCAAGAATTTGACGCTCGTTTACCAGAAATTTTAGAAGCGATTACTGAAGATGATTTACTAATTATTACGGCTGACCATGGTAATGATCCTACTTTCCCAGGAACAGATCATACGCGTGAATATGTACCACTTTTCGTATACTCACCACGTTTCAAAGAATGTGGCGAAATAGCGCTTCGTGAGACATTTGCAGATATCGCAGCAACAGTTGCTGAAAACTTTGGCGTAGAAGCACCACCATTCGGAAAAAGTTTCTTAAACGACCTAAAATAAGGGGGATCTTATCATGAATATGGCGCAGCTATTTGAAAAGAAAAAGCATGGCAAAGAGCTTTCACAAGAAGAAATAAATTACTTTGTAGAAGGCTACACGACCGGTTCAATTCCAGATTACCAAGCGAGTTCTTTACTTATGGCTATTCGTTTGATGGGCATGACGGATGAGGAAACATTCTATCTAACGAAAGCGATGATCGAATCCGGCGATGTCATTGATTTAACGGCGATTGAAGGCTTTAAAATCGACAAGCATTCAACAGGTGGTGTTGGTGATAAGGTGACATTAGTCGTGACACCTATTATCGCAGCTTTAGGTATCCCCGTTGCTAAATTCAGTGGTAAAGGTCTTGGCATTACAGGTGGTACCATTGACAAAATGGAATCAATTCGCGGAATGAGAACAGAGCTTTCATCTCAAGAATTTATCGATAATGTCAATAAACATAAAATCGCAGTAGCAGGGCAAACGGGCAATCTTGTACCGGCCGATAAAAAAATATATGCACTGCGTGACGTAACAGGCACAGTCGATTCAATTCCATTAATTGCGGCGTCGATTATGAGTAAAAAAATTGCCAGTGGAGCAGATGGCATCGTACTTGATGTAAAATGTGGTTCTGGAGCTTTCATGAAAACGGAAGAAGAAGCTAAAAAACTTGCTGATGCTATGACAGCTATCGGTGAAAAACTTGGTCGTAAAGTAGTTGCACATATTAGTGATATGGACAACCCACTGGGTAGAATGATTGGTAACAAGCTTGAAGTCGTAGAAGCGCATGCACTTTTAAGTGGGCGTATGGAAGAAACACACGCAGATTTACTAGATGAGTGTGTCATAATTTCTTCATTAATGTATCAAGTTGCGGCTGGTGCAGATGAACAAACGGCAACGGCGGCAGTTAAACGCGTACTAGAAGACGGTTCTGCACTTGCGAAGTTTGAAGAATTCATCGTAGCGCAAGGCGGAGACGTAGCAGATATCGTACAAAATGAAACAGCTCACAAAGTGGCAGTAAAAGCACAACATGATGGAACTGTTGGTACGATTAATGCGCTTTTAGTTGGTGAAGCGAGTGTAGCTTTAGGTGCGGGTCGCTTAACGAAGGAATCGGCACTCGATTATGATGCAGGTATTCAACTTGTCGCTAAAAAAGGTGACAAGGTAGCGACTGGCGATACGATTGCTTACTTATATTCAAATAGTGAAATTACTCCGGAAACGGTAAATAAAGTACAGTCAGCATATACAATCGCATAATTACATCCAATTAGCGGGAATTCTCTTACATTAAGAGGATTCCCGCTTTTTTTTATTGAAAAAGTATCTAACGTGGGGTTAATTTCCGTTCCGGCTGGGCGCTTTCCGGGGGGCGTCCGATGAGCCACTTCACTCGCTATGCTCGCTCCAGGGTCTCATCTGGGACGCTAATCCCCAGGAAGCTTTGCTCTGTAGCGAAAGGCGAATGCCGTCAGCTACACTCGCCCAGCCTCCACTCCAATCAACCAGCAATCTAAACTTAATATGTACTTTCATCGAATGCTATCCTTCGCTTGGGATGATGAATATAAATGATTTAAGTAATTCCATCAGCTCAACACAAGAGAACCATCTACACAGTAGTCTTATTATCTTCATGCAAAATTAGATTGGTCCACCTTCTTTTACTATTTCGACAAGAAAATTCTAGTTGATTGGAGTGTAAGGCGGCGACTCCTAGGGGAACAGCGAGTAACTTGAGACCCTGCAGGAGCAGTGTGTTTTGCGACGAAAGCAAAGCGACAGGAGCACTGCGACGAAGCGGCTCAAGGCTCGCCCCCCTGGAACGCGTCCGCCTGGAACGGAAATCAACGGGTCCCTTGAACAAACCCTCATAAACGTTCACAAAGATTTCTTTGCTTTAAATGGTTCTTCAACAATTTAAAGTAAGGGTTGTATTAATTTCAAGAGTATTCTCGCTTCTTTTCGCAAGTAATATACGCTCGTTTCGCGTGTATTTCACATCGCTTCACGGGGAAATTAACCTTTAGCGCGAGTATAGTACTTGGCATCATGGAAACTCATCTAAAAAGTTTGCATCAGGTTTAAAACATCATCGTTTTTCCTATACTGAAGCCATAAGTATGTCGAATTGACACTATTTCGGAAATATATGAACTAGTTTTGTCAGTTACAAGGAATCACCACATCGGATGTGGAATTGCACAGAAGGAGGCGATGTTCATGCAATTTCAAATGGAAATGGTTTCAAGAGATACAGTTGTTGTACGTTTATATGGAGAGTTAGATCACCATGCGGTGGAGCAAATTCGATCGAAAATTTCTGCAGCGATATTTCAAGGTGCAGTATCGACAGTTATATGGAATTTAGGAGGGCTCTCTTTTATGGATAGCTCAGGTGTAGGTTTAGTACTTGGTCGTATGCGAGAACTCGAGGCTGTGGCTGGCCGGACAATACTATTAAATCCGTCGCCGACGATGCGAAAAGTGTTCCAGTTTTCGGGGTTAGGTCCTTGGATGTTAGATGCTACAGAAGAAGAAGCGATTGAACGCGTAAGGGGGATTGTAAATGGATAACGAAATGACATTAACATTTTTAGCAATAAGTGAAAACGAGGGCTTGGCACGTGTAGCTGTGACAGGCTTTATCGCACAATTAGATCCGACGATTGATGAACTATCGGAATTTAAAACGGTTGTATCTGAGGCAGTATCGAACGCAATTATCCATGGCTATGAAGAAGATGGACGTGGCGTTATTACTGTTCGTGCACAACGCGTTGACGATGTTGTAACCGTATCTGTCATGGATAAGGGCGTAGGTATTGAAGATGTTAGTCAGGCTATGGAGCCGCTATTTACGACAAAGAGTGAGATGGAACGCTCTGGCATGGGCTTTACAATCATGGATAGTTTCTCTGATCAGTTAACAGTGATGTCCAAGTGGCAGGAAGGGACGACTGTCACATTCTCCAAGAAGTTTTATTCGGTTCGCACGGCGGTCATGTGAGGGTGCTATCGTGAAGCCACTAGAACAGTCGTCCGAAAAGCTATTGTCTCAGGCGGAAATGCGAGAGTTAATCGCACTTTCACAACAGGGCGATCAGGAAGCACGAAAGCGAATGATTGAAGGCAATACGCGACTTGTGTGGTCCATCGTCCAACGTTTTTCAACACGTGGAGTTGAGCTCGAAGATTTATTTCAAATTGGTTGTATCGGGCTGATGAAATCGGTCGATAAATTTGATTTATCTTATGAGGTGAAGTTTTCAACTTATGCTGTGCCAATGATTATTGGAGAAATTCAGCGCTTCCTTAGGGATGACGGTATGGTAAAGGTCAGTCGTTCAATTCGAGAGTTGAATTTTAAAATTCGCCATGCGACTGACGAATTTATCAAACAAAATGAGCACCCACCTACGATTCAAGAATTAGCTGAAGTGCTAGGTGTCACGGCGGAGGAAATTGTGACTGCGTCTGATGCATTAAGGGACCCAGCTTCTTTACATGAGCAATTGTTTGAAAGTGAAGGGGATTCCATTACATTAATGGATCAAATGAAGGATGAAAAATCCGAACAACCATTTGAGTATATTCCGTTGAAAGAAGTGCTAGCACGTTTAGATCAAAGAGAGCAGTCGATTATCTATTTGCGCTATTTTTCAGATTGTACGCAGTCTGAAATTGCCAATAGACTTGGGATTTCACAAGTTCAAGTGTCACGTTTAGAGAAGAAGATACTTGCACAGCTAAAAAGCTGGATGGCAACTAGCACGAAGGTAGATCAGGAAGTAAAAAACGACATCTAAGAAAATGGTGACACCATGACAAATAAGTTATTTAACAGCTTAGAAGAAGCGGAAAGTTTTTTAAAAGAACAATTCGGCGATGGTGAATCCTTTGATGTTTGCATAAAGCATATGTTTATCAAGGATTTACCTGTACTTTGTGCCTATATTAGTGGACTTGTGGATGGGGCAATCCTAACGCAAATGACGTCGAATGTATTACCGGATGAAGACATTGATATTGAAGATGAAAAGGAATACTTTGAGGCTTATTTCAATTTTTATGGTCGTTCCGAGGAGACAGAGCGGAAGGCTTACTTACTTGCTATTTTAAGTGGTCAAGTAACTTTCATAACAAAGAGTGGTTTCTGTTACGTTGCAGAGCTTCGTAATTATCCTGGACGTTCGCCGGAGGAACCGGATAACGAGAAGGTTATTCGTGGTTCACGGGACGGATTTACGGAAGGGATTATGTTTAATACAGCACTTATTCGTCGCCGTATTCGTAATAGTAATTTACGATTTGAGCTGCATAAAGTGTCAAAGGATGGTCAAACAGATGTGTCATTCGTTTATATGAAAGATCTCGTGAATGAAGAAATGCTCGATAAAATACGGCAACGACTTTCACAAATCAATCATGACGGATTGACAATGGCGGACAAGTCTTTAGAAGAATGGTTATTCAAGCAGAAATTTCATCCTGTTCCATTTGTACGATATACCGAACGTCCTGATATTGCAGCAGCACATTTGCTCGAAGGGCATATTGCCATTATTGTAGACACGTCACCATCAGTTATGTTAGTACCTGTGACAGTTTTCCATTTACTGCAACATGCTGAAGAATATAGGCAGGCTCCTGCAGTCGGGACTTTTATTCGATTTATGCGTTATTTTGGCACGGTGATGGGCTTAGTACTATTACCGATTTGGTATGTATTTGTGACGCAGGAATCTTTATTACCTGAGGGACTGTCATTTTTAGGTTCTGAGGAAAAATCCAATGTGCCGTTATTACTACAAATAATCATAGCTGATATCGGCATTGAATTCTTGCGGATGGCCGCCATTCATACCCCGACGCCTTTATCCACTGCGATGGGCTTAGTTGCTGGGGTTATTATTGGACAAATTGCGATTGATGTCGGACTATTTTCATCCGAGGTTGTATTGTATACAGCTGTGGCAGCGATTTTCTTATTTGTAGTTCCATCTTATGAGTTGAGTATTTCTATTAAGCTATTTAGATTTGGCTTGTTACTGATAACTGGGTTATGGGGAGTAAACGGACTATTCGTGGGTTTATTTTTATTATTCACGTATTTATGTTCACTGCGTCCTTTGCAGGCGCCATATTTATGGCCACTTGTACCATTCTTTCCAAAGGCAATGCTCCGTGTTTTAATACGATTCCCGATGACTGATGATGCACTACGGCCTTATATAGTCGCTTCCAAGCAGCGAAAAAGGTCATAGATGCCATTGCACTCATATTTTGCATGTGATAAAGTTCTCCTATAGTATTTTGTGATTTTTCTAAAAAATATCACAAGATTGAATGATGTGAAAAAGGGAGAGATGCACATGCATTTATATGGGACACAAGCAATTTCTGAAGACGGTCATTTAACAATCGGACAAGTAGATACGCTAGAGCTTGCAAAACAATACGGTACACCACTATTTGTTTACGATACAGCACTTATTCGTAAGCGTGCTCGCGGTTTTATTGATACATTTAACAAACTTGGTGTAAAAGCTGAAGTAGCATACGCTTCAAAAGCATTTGCATGTGTAGCGGTGTATCAATTGGCTGCGGAGGAAAACCTATCACTGGATGTTGTTTCTGGTGGAGAGTTGTTTACTGCATTGAAAGCGGGATTCCCAGCAGAGCGTATTCATTTCCATGGGAACAACAAAAGCATTGCAGAACTAGAGCAAGCTTTTGACGCTAAAGTTGGCTGTATTGTTGTTGATAATTTCTATGAAATTGAGCTGTTAAAAGAGATTTCAGAGCGTCGTAAGCAACAAATGCGAATTTTATTACGTGTAACACCAGGTGTGGAAGCACATACACATGATTTCATTACAACTGGACAAGCGGATTCTAAGTTTGGCTTTGATTTACATAATGGTCAAGCGGATGAAGCGTTCAAACAAACATTCAACCATGAATATTTAGAGCTATTAGGATTACACTGCCATATTGGCTCTCAAATTTTTGATACAGCCGGATTTGGTTTAGCAGGGGAAAAATTAATCGACAAAATTTCTGAGTGGAATAAGGCTCACGATTTTACATGTACTGTGTTAAACTTGGGTGGGGGCTTCGGTATTCGTTACACAGAAGAAGATGCGCCGCTTGAGCCACAAGTATATGTAGAAGATATGATTACAGTTGTGAAGAATAAAGCAACTGTACTTGGCCTTACAATGCCAGAAATTTGGATTGAACCAGGTCGTTCACTTGTTGGTGATGCAGGAACCTCACTTTATACAATCGGATCACAAAAAACAGTACCAGATGTACGCAAATATATTGCCGTTGATGGTGGGATGAGCGATAATATTCGCCCAGCGTTATACGATGCGAAATATGAAGCGGTCATTGCAAGTAAAGCAAATGCGCCGAAAGAAGAAACGTACACGGTAGCTGGTAAACTATGTGAATCAGGTGATAAATTGATCATTGATGCAAAACTTCAAGAAGCAGCTTCTGGTGATGTATTAGCCATCTTCTGTACAGGTGCTTATGGCTACTCAATGGCGAGCAACTATAACCGCGTACCACGTCCAGCTGTTGTGTTTGTAGAAAATGGCGAACATCAATTAGCTGTTAAACGTGAAAGTTATGAAGATCTTGTACAAAATGACCTCCCTCTAACGTTAAAAAAGGGTGAATAAATTTGAGAAAAAATAAATGGGTATTATTAGCATCTATGACGGCGTTTACTTTGTTGTGGGGCGTTGTCTACTGGGTATTAGCTTCTAAAGGAATTCTGGGTCCTGGTTCGTAAGGAAGAAACTCTACTTGCGGTAAAAGTACAAATCGTGTAGGATAGTCAAAGATTATGTACAGCTAGAAAAAGAGGGAATACAGCCTATGTTAATTCGATATAAAAAAGCTTTCGAGAAAATAGCGATGGGGCTACTCTCGTTTATGCCTAACGAAAAAGACATAAAAAAGCTAACAGAGACAATCCAATCCTATGAAACGGATGAAAATTGGATTTTATATTTATGGAAAAAGAATGATGAATATGTAGGTATTGTCGGTCTTGTGTTGGACAATGATACAGCCACAATTCAGCATGTTTCCGTTGTCCCTTCTTACAGAGGTGAGGGTGTGGCAACGGAGATGGTACAGGAAGTGGTTGAACTTGGTCAATATGACAACGTACTTGCTACCGATGAAACAAGAGGATTCGTTCAAAAGTGTATTGATTGCACAGATGAAAATGAAGAAAAAGCAGACGAACTTTAACGTCTGCTTTTTCTTTGTTTGCTTTCTAGCCGTTCAGCTAGAATATGTGAGCGGTCACGTAGCATATGTTTATGAAGAAGATATTCGCTACTGCTAGTTGGTAAAGTATTTATACGGGCTGTAACAAATTGTTCAAGGTCATGCGTAATGGGTAACTTGAAAGCATAAAATTCATTATTATGTTTAGTGCCTTTGATGGCTAATTTTGTTTGAACGAGTAATGTCTCGTAATCAAGAAACTCATAAAATACACTGCCGTTGTTGAATTCAAAGTTTTTGAGTGCCTTTAGTAAAATGCGTGAGGCACCGGTTTGGTTTCCTCGACGCCAGTGATAAAGTCCAGTTGCTAATTGTATCAAGCCGACAAGTGGATGATTTTTATCACCAGGTGCAATATCTTTCCAATATTCCTCTAGTACTTCATGACATTCGAAAAAATCTTCATTGCCGTTAAAATATGCACAGTAATCGATAAACAAAGTATGGTGCTGTGGATGCATTTTGGGCTCCTTTCCTCTATACTAAAACATGGACTTAACTTTATTCAGGAGAAATCCATCTCTATTATAGGTGGTGAGATAAACGTAGTATTTGCTTCTTTTACACGAGTTCTCGATGCTAGCCGAATAAAGTTTGAGCCTCTGAAGGATTTCATAGGTTTTGAAGGGAGTCAAGCCATTCGAAATCTAGACGTAATCGTGTCGAGGCATAATTGATTGATGTCAGGGTGGGTACAACATGTCTTACGAAGTTAAATTAGAAGCCTTTTCCGGGCCTCTCGATTTATTATTGCATTTAATTCACAGATTGGAAATCGATATATATGATATTCCAATGGCTGAAATTACACAACAATATATCGACCATATACATGCTATGCAAGTGCTTGAGTTAAATGAAGCAAGTGAGTACTTAGTGATGGCAGCCACACTACTTGCTATTAAAAGCCGTATGCTATTGCCTATCCATGAGGGAGAACTGGAGGAGACAGAATTCGAAGTCGATGGTCCTGACCCTCGTGACGAGCTTGTACAAAGATTAGTAGAATACAAAAAGTACAAAGAAGCGGCAAGTAATTTACAAGAACTTGAAGCGGAACGTGCGCAAGTATTTACACGCCCGCCGACAGATTTATCAGCATTAGCACCAGAAGAACAGATGGCGTTATTTGATTTAAATATCAATATTTACGATATGCTAGGGGCGTTTCAAAAACTTATGCGCCGCAAGAAATTGAAAAAACCATTGAAGACGACCATTGCGAGGCAAGAGCGATCAGTGAAAGATCAAATGCGCTCCGTTGTCGATTCTTTACGTCTGACTGGTGGACGTGCATCATTTTTCGAGCTGTTTCCCTACGAGGATAAGCCAACGCTTATTCTAACGTTTTTATCACTGCTGGAGCTTATGAAGCGCCAAGTAGTCGTAGTGGAGCAAGGAGGAAACTTTGAAGAACTAACCGTCACATTACAGAAGGAGGATTGGAATGATGACGAAACCATTGAATTTGCACAGTAGAATAGAAGCATTATTATTTGTCGTAGGTGATGATGGCTTAACGATTCAGCAATTAGCAAATTTACTGACCGAACGCGATGAACTTGTAGCAGAGGCTATTGAGGAGCTATCTACAGCATATCAGGACGATTTAACAAAAGGCATCATGCTCAAAGAAATTGCTGGTGTTTATCAGCTCACAACAAAGCCTGAGCTTGCAGAGACAATTCAAAGATTAGTAGAAAATCCTACCGCACAGTCATTATCACAGGCGTCGCTTGAGGTGCTAGCGATCGTTGCGTACAAACAGCCTATTACGCGTGTGGCGATAGAAGATTTACGTGGTGTGAAGTGCGAACGACCATTGCAAACACTAGCCTCTCGTGGACTTATTAAAGAAGTAGGCCGTTCAGAAGGAACAGGTCGTGCGATTTTATATGGCACAACAAAAGAGTTCTTAAACTATTTTGGATTAAATAGTATAGAAGAAATGCCATTATTACCAGAGAGTGAGCAAGGCGAGACAGAGCAAGAAACAGATTTATTTTTAACGAAGTTCCAAGAAACTTTTAGTGAGGCGAAGTAATTTAAATTTTCCTAAATAAGGAGTGGCTTGTTGCAACGGCAATTTAAGTGGGTTTTGTGTATTGTATTGTTCATATGTTTGGCATTCCCAAGTAGTGGTTTTGCAAGAGGTGGAAGCGGACATGTTGTTATTGACGGTGAAACAGGCCGGATACTATCAGGCGTTAATGAAGATAGTAGACTGCCGATTGCAAGCTTAACGAAAATTTGGACGGCACTTGTAGCAATTGAAAATAGCGCACTAGACGAAGAAGTTGTCATATCAGCGAAAGCTGCAACAGCAGAAGGCTCGTCGATTTATTTGCAAGCAGGTGAGACAGTGACGGTTGAAACGCTTTTGTATGGCCTAATGTTACGCTCCGGTAATGATGCAGCAACTGCTCTAGCCGAGCATGTAGGAGGGTCAGTAGACGGTTTCGTGCGTCTTATGAATGACCGAGCTGTCGTCGCTGGACTTACGAAGACTGTGTTTATGAATCCATCTGGCTTGCATCATGATGAGCATTTATCGTCGGCGAAAGATACAGCAGAAATGCTGCGAATAGCCCTACAGAATAAAAAATTCGAAAAAATCGCTTCAACAGTTTTATACCGTGCGGATACGACGAATGGTATGCTATGGGAAAACAAGCATCGTCTAGTACGAGAAAGCTCGGGGCCAGTTAGTGAATCAGAAGATGAGGATGAACAACCAGTCACATCATTAAAAACATCAACAGGCTCAGCTTATGCTGGCAAGACGGGCTATACGAAAGTGGCAGGTCGTACGCTTGCGACAGCTTTTCAAAAGGACGGGCAAACGTGCATTGTCGTGACCTTGAACGAGTCAGATGATTGGCAAGTACATCGCAGTCTGGCAAACGGAATTTGGCAAAATTATAACCTTGAGACAGTTGTGAAAAAAGGGAAGTACAAAGTGAATAAAAAGTTTTCCATTCGCTTAGAGGAACCGATTCAGTTACAGCTAAACAAGGAAGAGAAGTCAAAGGTGCGGCAAGTGCTGCATATTTCAAGAAAGCGCAAAGAAGCAGTATTGTCTATTTTTGTTGATGAGGAGCGTATTTACGCAAAGAGTGTAAACGTTGAATCAGTGGATCGCAAGTAGCGATCCACTGATTTATTCGTTCAATTGTCGAAAATAAAATTATTTAGAATTATCACGCTACTTATATATAATTAGTTTCCCTTTAATATTGTGCGAAAGTATGACATAATTTTCACAGATTAACGGGAAATATAACTTTATTCCGAAGGCATTCAAACGCTTATCAAATAAAGTTAAAGCCTCTGGCAAAAGCCAAGGCAAATTTGAACTAGAGGTGAAGTTATGGAAAGATTACAAAAGGTCATTGCGTACGCTGGAGTAGCATCAAGACGTAAGGCAGAGCAATTGATAGTAGAAGGTAAAGTAAAAGTGAATGGTGTTGTAGTGAAGGAGCTTGGTACAAAGGTTTCAAATTCTGACACAATAGAGGTAGAAGGCGTAAAACTTGAAAAAGAAAATAAAGTTTATTTCCTATTATATAAACCACGTGCCACGATTTCTGCGGTAACGGATGATAAAGGACGCAAAACTGTCACAGATTTATTTAAGCATATTCCGGAACGTATTTTCCCTGTAGGACGTCTTGATTATGATACATCTGGGTTATTACTTTTGACAAATGATGGTGAGTTTTCCTATATGCTGACACACCCGAAATTTAAAATCGATAAAACGTATATCGCTCGTGTGAAAGGTGTGCCAACGGTCGAAGGCTTAAAAAAACTTCAGCGTGGTATTAAGCTCGAAGATGGCAAAACAGCACCTGCAAAAGTGAGCATGACGTCTTATGACGAGGAAGCGGGCAAGGCGATTTGTGAAATTACGATCCACGAGGGCCGTAACCGTCAAGTACGTCGTATGTTCGAAGCAATTGGTACACCTGTTGTTAAACTAAAACGTGAACGCTTTGCTTTCTTAGATTTATACGGCTTAGCACCAGGTGAATACCGCCAATTATCGAAGCATGAAGTCAAACAACTTCGTGTGCTTGCAGAAACAGGACAAATCGGTAACTAAGTAGGTTGTGCAAAGAAAGTGGACATATCACTAAATGTATAGTGTTGTTTTCACTTTCTTTGTGATGAAAACGTTCATAAATCATTCATAATTAATAACTAAGAGAAATTGTATCATTTTGCTATAATAGGTGAGAATAGCACACCTTGGTATAAGGAGGGTTTATTAACTTGGAAAAAAAGAAAAAACGTCTTGTAACACGCACTATTATTTTAGTCATTTTAGCACTAGCGATTGGTTATACGGTATATGGCACAGCAACAAAGGATAAAGTAGAGTTAGTAAAAGTTGGCTCTGAAGCACCAGATTTCACGTTAGTAGATTTAAATGGAGAGAAACATAAACTTTCTGATTATAAAGGTCAAGGGGTATTTTTAAACTTCTGGGGTACTTGGTGTAAGCCTTGTGAAAAAGAAATGCCAGCAATGGACAGGCAATACCAATCTTTTAAAGACCAGGGAGTACAAACATTGGCGGTGAATATTGCACAAACAGATTTTGAAGTGCAAAGCTTTGTCGATAAATATGATTTGTCTTTCCCAGTAGTAATCGACAAAACAAAAAGTGTTATGACTGCTTATAACGTTGGGAACCTACCTGCTACCGTGATGATTGACCCTGACGGTAAAGTAGCAAAAATCATTACAGGTGAAATGTCAGAAGCGGACATCGCTTCGTATATGGAATTAGTTAAGCCTGAATAAGGAGATAATGACGATGGAAAATATCACTTGTGCTTGTGGTCATAGTAATCCATACGGTACGAAGCTATGTGAAAAATGTGGTCGTCCCTTAACAGAAGAAGAGAAACAAAATAAAGTTGTCGATATGCGCTATGACGGTACAGCAATCCGTTCAAAAACGTATAATAAATCTATTATCGATAAAATTTGGAATTTCTTCTCGAGTGTAAAGGTGGGAATATCACTAATCATTATTACGTTAGTTACAGCGTCAATCGGAACAATACTACCACAAGAAATTTATGTAAATGCTCCTGAGGTTAGTAAACCAGCTTATTATGAGCAAGTGTATGGTTGGTTTGGTAAAGTATATAACCAATTAGGACTGTCAGATTTATATAGCACTTGGTGGTTCCAAATTTTAGTTGGGATGCTGGCTGTATCAATTATCATTGCCAGTCTTGACCGAGGAATACCTCTTTATAAATCATTGAAAAATCAACGTGTCAAACGTCATGAAAGTTTCATGAAACGTCAACGCATCGTTGCAGAAGGACAAGTTAATGCAAGTCCAGAGGAAACACTCGATAAAGTCGAGAAGAAAATGAAAGAGATGAAATATAACGTACGTCGTGATGGTAGTGCGTTGCTAGCAGAACGTGGACGTTTCTCTAGATTTGGTCCGTACATAAATCATGTTGGTCTTATTATCTTTTTAGCAGGTGTTATGTTGCGGTTAGTGCCAGGTTTTTATATTGATGAATCAATATGGGTGCGTGAAGGTGATATACGTGCGATACCTGGTATGGATGGTTACTTCATTGAGAGTCGTGATTTTATTTTAGAAACTCATGATAATAAACCTCAAGGTGAGCAAATAAGACAAGATGTTAATGTTGTTGCTAAGAATTTCCAAACGGATATCACGTTATATAAACAGCCGGAAGACGCCATTGCGGGGGATACTTCAAACCTTGAAAAAGTAAAGGATTATTCGATCCGTGTAAACCATCCATTAAAAGAAGAAGGCTTTGCTCTTTATCAAATGGCTTATCGTCTAGATGAATTGAAGCAAATGAATTTCAGCTTAAAGAATAAAGCAACTGGCGAATCACTAGGTGAGGTAAAAATCGATTTAACAAACCCTGAAAAAGAATACGATTTAGGCAATGGTGTATCGGTAAAGCTACTTGTTTACACACCAGATTTCTCAGGTTTTGATGACAATGGTGCGCCTCAGACCGCAACATCAGCACCAAATAATCCAGCATTTCTATTTAAAATGACAACACCAGAGACACCAGATGGCGAAACAAGCTTCGTTGCGATACAACAAACATTAGAGCCACTTGGTGAAAACCAATATGCAATGAAATTTGCTGGTGTGGAAACACGCGATACGTCTAACTTTACAGTTCGTAAAGACCGTACAATTCCGATTTTATTTGTAGGTGGTATTATCTTCATGATTGGTGTAGCAATCGGTTCTTATTGGAATCACCGACGTCTATGGTTGCATGTAGAACCAGATGGTCGAGTTGTTATGGCTGCCCACGTCAATAAAAATATGTTTAGCATGAAAAAAGACTTAGATGCAGTCACAGCATATGCCGGTCTACCGCAATATACTGATCAGCTCGATACTATAGCGGAAGACGAAGAGTCTACAAACAGTGGCAATAAAGAAAAGGAAGGTAACACCTTATGAGTTTAATTGATTTAAGTGGGAATTTGCTATATGTAGCATTCGTAGCCTATTTAATCGCGACATTACTTTTCGGTGGTGCGATTAAACAATCTAATGCTACTGGCAAAAACACTGACAAATGGGGCAAGGTAGCCATTATTGTAACGATTATCGGTTTCATTGCTCAATTAGGTTATTTTATTACACGTTGGATTCATACGGGACATGCGCCTGTTAGTAATATGTTCGAATTTACGACCGCTTTTGGGATGTTCATCGTGGCATCATTCATATTAATATTCTTTATTTATCGTATGACGGCTCTTGGTTTGGTAGCATTGCCTGTAGCATTGTTAATCATTGCCTATGCAGCAATGTTCCCAACTGAAGTGAGCCCGTTAGTACCGTCACTACAAAGTCACTGGTTAACAATTCACGTTATTACAGCAGCGCTTGGTCAATCGATTTTAGCGATTAGTGCTGTAGCGGGGTTAATCTATTTATTAAAAGTTGTCGACGTATCAAAAAAATCGAAGCAACGTTTCTGGTTAGAAGCAATAATGTACTGTTTAGTAGTTGTTATCGGTTTCGTTGTCATCACATCGACATTCAATGCGATGGATTATGAATCAAAATACACGTATGTTGATAAAGAAGAAAATGTACGTCAAATCATTTACAATATGCCACCAATCTTTGGTATGAATCAATATGAAGTAGTAGAAGAACATGGCATGTCACCATTAGTAGAAATGCCTGGAATAATCAATGCGAAAAAATTAACTACAGTTGTTTGGTCATTATTAGTGGGTACAATTTTATACTGGGCAATTCGCTTAATTGCAAGACGTCGTATTAGTGCGATTTTCCAACCGCTTGTAAAACGCGTAAACTTACAATTGCTTGATGAAATTGGCTATCGTTCTGTCCTTATCGGTTTTCCGGTATTTACTTTAGGTGCGTTAATCTTTGCGATGATTTGGGCACAAATCGCGTGGAGTCGCTTCTGGGGCTGGGATCCCAAAGAAGTATGGGCACTTATTACATGGTTATTCTATGCTGCATTCCTTCACCTTCGTCTATCGAAAGGCTGGGAAGGTGAACGTTCAGCATGGTTAGCATTAATTGGTTTCGGTATTATCTTATTCAACCTTATTGCTGTTAATTTAATCCTTGCTGGTTTACACTCATACGCATAAGCGTAGATTGTTTGCAAGAGAAATTTCATCCAAGTTTCACAACAAACACCTATCTTGGAATTTTTGCGTTGTGAATGGAGAAAGAAAAGCCTTCTTGCTGTGGCAAGAAGGCTTTCTTTTCTTTTCAATATGACTTGTACAATGTACAATAGAGGTAGAGATAGATTGGAAAAGAGGGATCGTGAAAGTGTCAGAAAATATTTCAGTATTAGTTGTAGATGACGAGGATCGTATTCGCCGCCTATTAAAAATGTACCTTGAACGTGAAGGGTATCAAGTTGACGAAGCAGAGAATGGTAACGAAGCGATCGAGAAATCTTTAGAAAAAGAATATCACTGTATTTTACTTGATATTATGATGCCCGAAAAAGATGGGCTTGAAGTATGTGGAGAAATCCGCGAACGAACAGCAACACCAATTATTCTACTAACTGCTAAAGGCGAGGAAGCGAACCGTGTACAAGGGTTCGAGCTTGGCGCAGATGATTATATTGTTAAACCATTTAGTCCGCGTGAAGTAGTGCTACGTGTGAAGGCAATTTTACGTCGCTCACAAGCATTTTCACCAACGACAAATCCATCTACTTCAAAAGATTTAGTCGTGTTCCAACATTTAATGATTGACCATGATGCACACCGTGTAACAGCAGAAGGCATCGAAGTGAACTTAACGCCAAAAGAGTATGAGTTACTCTACTTCCTAGCGAAATCACCAGACAAAGTATTTGACCGTGAACAACTACTAAAAGAAGTTTGGCATTATGATTTCTTTGGAGATTTACGTACAGTGGATACACATGTAAAACGTTTACGTGAAAAGCTAAATCGTGTATCTGAAAACGCTGCGAAAATGATTGTCACTGTTTGGGGCGTTGGATACAAATTTGAGGTTGTTAATGAATAGAATATGGAATAGTGTTGTCGGGAAGCTATGGGTAACCATATTGCTTCTCGTTTCATTTGTATTGTTTGTTTTCACGGTTTTAATGCTTGAGTTTCTCCAAAACTATCATATGCAACAGGCAGAAAGCTCACTGCGTCAAACGGCTGCGACGGTCGCTAGTATACTTGATGACAACGAAACAGCCGAAAAAACTTCAGAATTATTATCAGATATTTTGCCTGAAAGCACGAATGCACTAATTGCGTTAAGTGATCAAGAAGTGTTGTTTGGCATGCAAGAGGGCGTTAATAAACGAGAAATACAAGATATGATACTAGCAAACAAAGCATTTCATGAGATTTTCAAATCTGATGAGCCAGTCATTAAAGAGATGATGATGCCGTCCTCAACAGATGAAGGGAAAATGGATTCATATGTAGTTCTAGGGTTCCCGTTGAATGTGGAAAATGAAGTACACGGAGCGGTGTTTATTTATCAAAGTCCAGATGCACTACATAAAACATCTAAGGAAACGACGAAAATTGTCTTTTTAGCAGCATTCATTGCTTTTGTGTTAACGACGTTTTTTGCATTCTTCTTATCTTCCCGAATTACATCGCCGTTGCGTAAAATGCGTGAATTGGCTTTTGAAATTGCCAAAGGGAACTTCGAGGCGAAATTGCCAACGACACAAAGTGATGAAATCGGACAACTAGCTGTCGCATTTAATCAAATGGGTCGTCAATTAAAGCATAATTTAGAAGTCATCAATCAGGAAAACGAACAGCTGTCGAATATATTAACGTCCATGACGGATGCGGTTATTACATTTAACCGTGATCGCACAATTTTACTGAGCAATCCGCCAGCAGAACGTTTAATGCAAAAATGGTTTGTCAATAAAGGCTCACAAAGTACAAAGCCGATTCCTCCAGAGCTGTATCATATGCTTGATCACGTCTTAATGTTTGAAGATAAGCTAGAAGAGGAAATTGAAATGGACGGCAATTATTATACATTTACGATAAGTCCTCTTTATAGCGGGGAATTAATTCGAGGTGCTGTTGCGGTTATTCGTGATATGACAGAGCAACATCGCTTAGAGAAGCTCCGTTCTGACTTTATCGCTAATGTATCTCATGAGCTTCGCACGCCAATTTCGATGCTACAAGGCTACTCTGAAGCACTTATGGATGACTTTATCCAAGATCCAGAGGAACGTAACGAAATTACAAAAATTATTTATGATGAGTCTAAACGTATGGGTCGTCTAGTGACAGACTTGCTTGATCTTGCGCGGATGGAAGCGGGTCATATGACGCTCTATAAAGATGAGTTACCGATTAATTCAACGTTCGAGCGTATTACACAAAAATTCGCACAAGTAGCTAAAGAAAAGCATGTACAGCTTGTGTTTGATAGTGAATTTGATGCAGATGCCGTCATTAGTATTGATGAGGACCGTATTGAGCAGGTATTAACGAATTTAGTAGATAATGCACTTCGTCATACCGATGCAGGCTCTGTTACAGTAAAAGTCGAGCAAGAGCCAACATTCGCAAAAATTTCGGTACAAGATACCGGACATGGTATTCCTCAAGAAGATTTGCCGTATGTTTTTGAACGTTTCTATAAGGCAGATAAGGCACGTACCCGCTCAAAAGGTGGTACAGGTCTTGGTCTTGCTATTGCTCGAAATATTGTTAAAGCGCACTCAGGCAATATTATGGTCGATAGTGTAGTTGAGGAAGGCACGACCTTTACGTTCTATTTACCTTTTGAATAAAGTATGTAACTTATATGGATGTTAGACGACAAATACTATGAGAACGGAGGTGGAGTGCTGTGAATGACTCCGTGTTCCATCGGTTATACGATGCTTACCACCAAGATGTATTCCAGTTCCTTATTTATCTAGTGAAAAACCGCTCGCTTGCCGAAGATTTATCGCATGAAGTATATGTCCGTGTGCTACGCTCTTACGATCAATTTACGGGAAAAAGTAGTGAGAAAACATGGCTTTTTGCCATCGCGAAAAACGTAGCCATAGACCATTTCAGAAAGCAAGCGGTACGACAAAAACATTCACTAGATTATTTTGACTGGGAAACAGAACAGTTACGTTCATCCACTCCATCACCAGAAGAAACCCTATTACTAAGTGATGAATTTCAACAATTGGAGGCAGCACTAGAAAATTGTACTGGGGATCAAAAAATGGTCATTGTGATGCGCTTTTTCCAAGAGTTATCGATTTCAGAAACTGCACAAATACTTGACTGGACCGAGGCGAAAGTGAAAACGACCCAATATCGTGCAATTAAGGTTTTACGAGAACAGCTACAACATGAAAAAATAAAGGAGGCGAAGTGGCAATGACTCAAAAAGATTTCGATGGTGACCAACTAGAAAATTTATTGAACAACGCCCCGAAGCTTCCCGATTACCGTTCTAAAGAAGATGTGCTAAACCGCTTGCTGGCAGATGCTCGTTTGCAAGATAACCCGCATTTACACGCAGCAATAGACGAATCAATAGATACTGTAGAAATACCATTAGAGCAACGTCAGCAGACTACTTCCAAACAAGAGGAGAGATCTGTTATGGCGAAAAGAAAGCGCAAGAATAGTAAAATACCTATTTTTATCAGTGTTGCTTCTGTTTTTGTGCTCACACTGCTTGTTGGTATGATGATGAATAATGATTCAGCAGGAGACAAGGCAAGTATTAAAGCAGAAAGTGCTTCAACAGTGCAAGCTGATGAAGCAGAAGGCGTAGAAAAAGCAAATGCTATGATGGACACTGGTGTTGTAGCTGGTCATACACGCATGATGTCACTGCGTACATCTGTTTACGAAGAAGATTTAACAGAAGCTACAGCCCTACGCATTGGTTTAGCCGGTAGTGCTGCTGAAAGTGTACCGATTACCTATGTTATCCCTAATGAGCGTGTCGCTGCTGATTTTGGTGACGAAAAGCCAACTACACTACAACTGTATGAAAAATACGCACCACAAATTGACGAAGAGGCAATGGGGTTTGCAGAGTATCATCCGTATAAGGGAGTGCTAAAAGAGCAGGGAGAGACGCTTGTACACGTATTACCGGAGAAAAATGAGTATGATGGAGCTTCAGCAACTGTGAGCATGTATACAGGCTCACTAAAAGATACATTCTCTGATTATAAAGAAGTTGCGATTCAAAATATTGAGGGTAAAGCATATGAGTTTTCGCAGGCAGGTGAGCCGAGTGAACCGATAAAAATGACAGGGACAGTCAATCACTACAATTATTATCTGTTCAGAGAAACGAACGGTGTAGAATATTTATCGCCAGATTTTCGTCAAACGTTTGAAACCGTGACAGAAGCGCTTCAGGCTATGCGACATAAAAATGATGATGTATATGTGTCGGTTGTACCAGAAGGTGTGACATATGCTGTAACGGAGGTAGAAGACTGTGTCGTCGTGACGTTTGATGCCCCTCTGGATTTAACGAAACTCGATGCAGTTCATGCGACACAACTTCTTGAAGCAATGATGCTGACAGCCGCAAGCTTTGATAAACAATTGCGTCTTGAAAATCTTGTGCAAGATAGCTGGGAAGGCTTTAATTTTAACGAATATTTGCCAATGCCAGTAGGCGCCAATAAACAATATTTGCCGTAGTATAGAGGTTGTTCTAAAATTAAAAATAGCATGCAGAAGAGTTTCTTCTAGCATGCTATTTTTTTGGTGTGCGAATAAAAATTCCGCAGTCTCCTGCGAATTGTATTTGGAAGGCACTGATAAACTCTAAACTAAGATTATTTTATAGTATTTTTTGCATGGGTATTATTTTACTATGCAAGGATTTTGCGCGGCAGCATGAGACTCCAGCAGGAACAGCACGAGACGTAAGACGCAACAAACCGCGCGTAGCGAGGGTTGCGGCTTACGCTGTGCCTGCGGAAAGCGAATGCTAGAGCGTAAAATCCTTTAGGTTATATTTTTATTAGAGAATTTATTAAAAAACACTTTTTCAGTGGCCTCTTGTATTTGGGACGAAACGTAGCTTATTTTTACAAAATAGAAAACTATACTTAATGCCAAGAAAACAAATCGGAATAATTCTTAAGCAGAAGTATTTACTTTTGTATCATATTTTATTATAGTAAGTTTGTAAGATAAAATAATATTGATTCATCTTCGGGGCAGGGTGAAAATCCCGACCGGCGGTAATAGAGTCGTAAATTGCTTGTGTAGTCTAAAACTACGCAAACTCGAAAATTTACAATACTACTCTTCAGCCCGCGACCTGTGCAATTTTTTTTGCATGGCTGACTTGGTGTGATTCCAAGGCCGACAGTTACAGTCTGGATGGGAGAAGATGGAGGTACGATCGTCATTCGTTGTTACGAATTATAGCTATGTGTGGACGTTTTTTTAAGTGTATCTTTTTACACAGTTTACGCAAAAAAAATAGCTATAAATGGCGTTTTTTAATCATGCCTATTCTCCCTTATGCTTTTAGCATAGGGGTTTTTTCGTTAACAGGAATCGATAGCGTCGTGGCCTCTCTTCTTGTGAGATCGAATCAGCAAAGAGGAGAGAGTTTTACAATGAAGAAAAATCTTAAACTACAATCGTTTATTACGATTGGCATGCTCAGCAGTATTTCATTTTTACTAATGCTTTTCAATTTCCCAATTCCACCGTTTCCAGCGTTTTTAGAAGTGGATTTCAGTGACATGCCTGCACTTATCGCGGCAATCACAATGGGACCTGTAGCAGGTATTTTAGTAGAATTATTTAAAAATGTGCTAGATTGGCTTTTCTCAGGCACACCAACAGGGGTACCGGTTGGCCATATCGCAAACTTCGCGACAGGGATTTTATTTATTTTACCAGTAACATTTGTTTTTAATCGTTTTAAAACAATGACGGGTCTTGTGAGTGGTTTAGTCTTAGGTACAGTAACGATGGCTATTGGTATGAGTTTCTTAAATTATGTTTTAATTTTACCGATGTATACGTACTTTTTAGGAATGGAGCCGGTTGTTGGAGATTCATTATCTACAATGATCGTCGCAGGTATTTTACCATTTAACCTTGTAAAAGGTGTGTTGATAACGTTCATTATGGCATTTCTATTTACAACAATGCGTAAGTGGGTTGACCAACAACGTGCGATGTATTTATCGAAATAACATGATAATCCCTGGGTACACTCGTACTCAGGGGTTTTTTTGTTGTATTTTTTCATGTAGAATGAAAGTGAGTATAGAGAGTTGAGGAGTTTGATTAGATGAGTGAGAAAAACGGACAGTGGTCCAGTAAATTAGGATTTATTTTAGCTTCAGCCGGAGCAGCGATTGGGCTTGGTGCGATTTGGAAGCTACCTTATGTCACGGGACAAAGTGGGGGCGGGGCATTTTTCCTGATCTTCGTATTGTTCACGCTATTAATAGGCTTGCCAATGTTGTTGTCTGAATATATTTTAGGGCGTGGTACACAGTCAGAGGCAGTGACGGCATATAAAAAAGCTGCGCCAGATAAACCGACGTGGGCTTGGATTGGCCGTATGGGTGTCTTAGGTTGTTTCCTGCTACTAACTTTTTATAGTGTTGTAGGCGGTTGGATTTTTATATATAGTGGTCTCGGTGTGGTGGGTAGTATTATTGACCCTGCTGTTGACCCGAGTGCGTTGTTCGGTAAAATAATTGGCACACCATCGATTACATTAGCTGGACTAGCAATATTCACGCTTGCGAATGTCATAGTGATTTCGCTTGGTGTACAGAATGGTATTGAAAAGGCAAGCAAGTGGATGATGCCATTATTATTTATCATTTTTATCGTGCTAGTTGTACGTGCGCTTACACTAGATGGTGCGATGGAAGGCGTAAAATTCTTTTTATGGCCTGACTTTACCCATATTACAGGTCGAGCAATACTAGAGGCGTTAGGGCAATCGTTTTTCGGTTTAGCGGTTGGATTCTCGTGTTTAGTAACGTATAGCTCATACTTAAAAAAAGATGTGAGTTTGGTGAATTCGGCGGGCTCTGTGGTGCTATTAACGGTACTAGTGTCGTTTTTAGCAGGACTAGCGATTTTCCCGGTTGTGTTTGCTTTTGAATTAGAACCAAGCGCTGGACCTGGTTTACTCTTTATGGTGTTACCGGCTGCATTTAGCCAGATGCCATTTGGGGAATTGTTCTTGGCTTTATTTTTACTACTATTTTTATTTGCGACACTAACATCGTCGTTTAGTTTGTATGAAATTATTGTGGCTGCATTTATTAAAAAGTGGAACATGTCACGTGCAAAGTTAACGATGCTGCTAGGTGTTGTGGTATTTATCGCGGCTATTCCGGCGGCATTATCATCGAGTGTGTTAGCGGATGTGTCGATTTTCGGAAGAACGATTTTTGATGCGACGGACTTCTTAGTGTCGAATCTAATGTTGCCGCTAGGTAATCTACTTATTTCGTTTTTCATCATTCATGTCGTGAATAAAGAATTTGTGAAAACAGAATTATTGATGGGTAGCAAAATGGGGCATGGTTATTATGTAACATATCGTGGACTCATGACATTCGTTGTGCCATTCGTAATTATAGCTGTGCTATTAAATATGGTATTACAATATTAAAAAAGCAGTGCGTATTAGATTTCTAATGCGCACTGCTTCTTTTAAAAGATTCATAGTCTATTCGGATTTTTATTTTTAAGACAGTTCCTACTTAATTAAAAGATTAGAATTCCAAAGGTAGAGCCATTCTATTAAAGAAAGTTGTTATAAATATAATTAATAATCACTTAATGATAATTCCCCAGACCAATCGCCTATTATGACTTGTTTTGCATCTTCCTCGTTTGTCATAATCGGAAATACTTTATCGCATTGCGAAATGGCAAATAAATTTCGAATGAAATCATCGACAACAATAATGACAATCTTTTTCCCTTTAACAGATACTTTTTTTGCGAAATTGACAATCATGCCAAAGCCGGTACTATCAATATTCGTTACTCTCTGCATATCGATAATAAACCCGTGCTCTGTTTCGAAACTTTGAGCTTGTAGTTCTTTTTTTACATCTTCAATAATTCCGTACTCTAAATCACCAGTAAAAGCTATTGAAATATAGTTTGATTTTGTTTCAATTTTTACCGCAATTTTCTTATGATCCATCTTATATTGTCCCCCCATTTTTCATTCGTAATATAAAATAACCTTTCGCTAACCGTTTAGAACTGGAATTTATTCACTTCAGTGCGCAAGTTATCGGCAATCATCGCCAATTCATCGGAACTTTCTGTAATTTCTGCAACCGTGGCATACTGTTCTTCAGAGGTTGCGGCTATTTCTTCGGTAGCAGCTGCAGAATCTTCGATAATGCGTGAAATGTCATGAATTGCCTGTTGAACATTCAATGAATTTACATTTACATTCGTGAATGCAGATTTCATTTGCTCAACACCTTCTTCTGTTTCAATTACTTTTGCTACAATTTCTTTTAATGCAGAGCCGCCTTTATTAATAATCGTAACCTGTTCTTCTACAGCAAGTAAGTTACTTTCCATCGTGCGAACAGTAACAGATGTTTCTGCTTGGATATCATTTATGAGATTCGTAATTTGTCCAGAAGCTAGGCTAGATTGCTCAGCCAATTGGCGTACCTCTGATGCTACAACTGCAAATCCTTTACCTTGATCGCCTGCTCTAGCTGCTTCGATTGCGGCATTTAGGGCGAGTAGATTAGTTTGGTCGGCGATGCCGGTAATAACTGTAATGATGCCGCCGATTTCTTCAGAGCGTTTTCCTAACTTTTGAATCGAGTCTGTAGCATAAGAGACCGTTTGTGTGACGGTACTTAAATGTTTAATTGCTTCATTAATTGCCTCTTCACCTTTGCGTGCAATGTGAGTTGAATCTACAGCGTTCTTTAAAGTTTCCTCTGCTTTTTTCAAACTATGAGTTACTTCTTCAATCGTTTGTTGCATCATTGTTACAATTCGTTCAGATTGATCGGATTGAGTCGTTGTACCAACAGCTACATCGTTCATCGTTAAAGCAATTTGGTTTGCTGATTCACTCGTTTGATGAGAGGACTCAGCTAACGATTTTGAAGAATTCGCGATTTGATTGGAGCTACCGGCTACCATTGTCATGGTCTCCGTCAAACGGTCTTTCATGTCTTTAAATGCATGGGCCAAATCAGCAATTTCGTCGCTTCCTTTGGCATTTAATAACTTTGTATTAAGGTTTAGATTGGCCAATTCTTTTGCGTTAGTTTTTAGAATATTGATAGGTGCAATAATTTGTCGTTGCAAGAAGATGCTTATGCAAACGATAATTAAAATGGCAATCCCTAATGAAATCGCGATATTTTCTATTGCGGACTTTGTAGCAATGTTTATGTAAGGTACTGTTGGAACCGCTGTGGCCCATACACCGATGACTTCGCCTTGGCTATTTAAAATAGGGTCATAGGCTGCTTGATGCAATTCTCCTAAAACATTTGCCGAACCAATAAAACGCTTTTTTTCCTCCAATACAACCTTGGCTACCTCATCTGATACTTTTGTATTCATTGCTCGGTCGCCGTTTTCGATTATATTCGTACTGATTCTTGTATCATTTTGAAAAATAGATACTGCATTGCCATTTGTTAGCTCACCGACCGTATCAGCAATGTCAAAATTCTCAACCATTCTAACTTCGCCTTTGAACAATTGATCATCAACGATTTTCCATTCACCAGGTATTTTTGAATCTAAATACTGGTAACTTAATTGTATGTCGGATAATAATTTAGTATCAGCACTTTCTAATAGATTCTTTTTAGCTACATAAAAATTAATGCCAGCTAGAAGAGAAGTTAGAAGCAAAATACAACTCAATATAAGAAGGTTCATCTTTTTGCGGATTGTCCACTTCATCATAATTCCTCCAATTCGAATATACATTACAAATCTATTTTTTTAGAAACACCAACTAAAAATTTATTGTCTGATACATTTTCAAACCAAATTTCATCGACCATACTTTTTACGAAAAATAAGCCCCGCCCACGATCTGAAAAAGTGGGGTCATCTAGATTAAATTGAAGTAATTTGTCCCAATCCTTCTCAGGTATACCTTCTGCTTGGTCAATCACAGTGACTTTGACTGCCTCAACGTCCTGAGAAACATGTACTTGGATTTTTGATTCTGCGTTTAATTTCGTATTTTTCATAGCTTCTATGGCATTGATGACTAATTCATGAACGACAAAGCATAATTCCCTTTTGCTAGGGAGATCATATAAATTTGTATAGCTAACCATTGTCTCGTCAACAAATGAGATGGCTTGCTGATTAGGGGATAAATTGAGCGTGAAATCCATAGCGTATCACCTACCTTATAATGTAATTGTAATTGAAACTACTGTTATATCATCGGTGTAATTGTTTTCATATAAATCATATTTTTGAGAAAATTTTTGCAATGCATAGGCATTGTCTTGAGATGCGTAAGAATGAAAATAGTTGATATCAATCGTTTTATTTTCAGTCAATGACAGCATACCGTCAGTATAAAGGATAATACGATGCCAGCCAGATAGTTGTATCGTTTTTTTGTTTATTTGAATAGTAGGAAATAATCCTAATATAGGTGTATTCGGTGGAAGTAACACCGTTTCTCCATATTTTCCATACAAAAGCCCGGCAGGATGTGATGCATTGACATAATGTAATGTTCCGTTTTTTGTATCGATTAGTATATAGATCGCCGTGACTAAAAAACGGTCTATATCTTCATCTGTAAACAACTCATAAATTCTACGATTAAGCTCATTTATAACGCATACGGGATCAATTAATCTCGTAATCAAGCCTCGTAATAAGGAACGTATCGACATAGTGACGAGTGACGCAGCTATCCCGTGCCCCATCACGTCGTACAATAAAACCGCTGTCAAATCGTCATTGATTTTAAACCAGCAATACATGTCGCCACCTAATGTATTAGAAGTCACATACACGCCATCAAATTCGATATGCTCTAGTCTTAGTGGAGGAGTAAATGCACTCTTTTGCACTTTTTTAGCAGTAGCTAAATCCTTTAGCCAGCTACTTTCCTGTTGCACCCTCAATTTTGCTTCTTTTCGATATTTTAAGGCTACATGAACCCGGGTCTTAAATTGGGTAAAATCAAATGGCTTTAGGATAAAATCGAATATGCCCGCCTCAAAAACTCTATCGATTATAATCGTTTTTTCGTAAGTGGTAGAAAGAAGAATGGGAACTTGAATCCAATTATTTAATAAATCGATTTGCTGACAGATTTCCTCGCAGTTTGTTAGTGTCAATTTCACATCAAATATAATTAAATCAAGGTCTTCTTTAAAATTTTCGGCTACATAATTCATCACCGTCTCGACTGTTGAAAAGCTATGAACATCCGTAATGCCTATTCGATTGAAATACTTTTGTGTTCGTAATACATCATTACTTACGTTACCAATAATCAACACTGACATGCTTTCTAAACCACCGCCTTATTTGTAACATAACAAAAGTTGCCTACAGGATGACTAATCAGCCTTTTCTAATCATCTGTTCTCTATTATTTTAGCTATATTTTACGTACGCTCTATATATTCAACTATCATGTCAAACTAACTAATTCTATTATATTGTAAAATGACATAAATTTGCCACTAAATATTTTTTGAGACAAGACTATTGTATGAGGTGTGAATACTAATACATTGGTGTTGCAATATTAGTGGGAAAAATATCCTTTAAATGAGATTGTTCATTTGAAAAAATTTTTTTGTTTTTTTTATGTATCTAAAATAAGGATAAAACCATTCGAAAAAAAGTATGTAATAAAACCTGACATACTTATTGTTTTTTTATTTTAATTTAGTGTATTTTATAATTAATACATCATATTATGTAAATAAAAATGACATATTGGAGTGGTGAAGAATGAAACATTATACAAAAGAAGATATTATCCGCCTAGTGGGGGAGCAGAATGTGAAATTTATTCGCCTTCAATTTACAGATATATTGGGAACGATTAAAAATGTGGAAGTGCCAGTAAGCCAATTACAAAAGGCTTTAGAAAATAAGGTGATGTTTGATGGTTCTTCGATTGAAGGGTTTGTCAGAATTGAAGAATCAGATATGTATTTACGCCCTGATATAGATACATTTGTAATTTTCCCTTGGACAGCTGAAAAGGGGAAGGTTGCTCGATTTATTTGTGATATTGCACGACCAGACGGTACACCATTTGAAGGGGATCCACGTTCGAACTTAAAGCGTGTGTTAAAGGACATGGAGGAGCTTGGCTTTACATCTTTTAACTTAGGTCCCGAGCCAGAATTTTTCCTATTCAAGCTTGACGACAAGGGGAAACCGACACTAGAGCTAAATGATAGTGGAGGATATTTTGATTTAGCTCCAACGGATTTAGGGGAAAACTGTCGTCGTGATATCGTACTAGAGTTAGAGGAAATGGGTTTTGAAATTGAAGCGTCACACCATGAGGTCGCACCTGGTCAACACGAAATCGATTTTAAATATGCAAACGCTATTGAAGCCTGCGATAACATCCAAACTTTTAAACTTGTCGTGAAAACTGTGGCAGCACAACATGGTCTGCACGCAACTTTCATGCCGAAGCCATTATTCGGTGTCAACGGCTCAGGGATGCACTTTAACTTATCGCTGTTTGAAGGTGACAAAAATGCCTTCTTCGATGAACATGCTGATTTACAATTAAGTCATACAGCGAGAAGTTTTATGGCAGGGATTATGAAGCATGTTCATGGCTTTACAGCTGTGACCAATCCGCTTGTGAACTCATACAAACGTTTAGTACCGGGATACGAGGCACCATGCTATGTCGCGTGGTCAGCACAAAATCGTTCGCCACTGATTCGAATCCCTGCAGCCCGAGGTCTCTCAACGCGTATTGAATTGCGGTCTGTAGATCCAGCGGCAAATCCATATCTAGCGATGGCTGTTATTTTAGCATCTGGACTTGACGGCATTCGAAAAGATTTAACACCGCCAGATGCAGTGGACCGTAATATTTACCAAATGACACGTACTGAACGTGAAGTAAGTGGCATCGATAGCCTTCCAGCATCCCTCGAATATGCACTGATAGAGTTGGAAATGGATAGCATTGTACGCGATGCACTAGGCGAGCATATTTTCGAGAAGTTTTCTGAAGCGAAGGAAATTGAATGGGATAAATATCGTACACGTGTCCACGACTGGGAACGTGATGAATATATGAAGATGTACTAGAAAAGAAGTGTTGGGGCTGTAAGGCTCCGACACTTCTTTGTTTTTTTGCCCACATGGCTTTATTTTATTATTGTTGTTCCACATATTTGTTGAAGCTGTCGATGGAATTTAGTTTATCTTAAGAACAATCCCAGTTATACCAAACATGTTCGAAGTTCATTCGTCTTAAATCATCTGGATGAATGAAGAAATTACCGATACCACAATCTCCCCACATAATTTCTATCCCTTCACCGTAGCTAGAATCCAGTTGGAACAGCAGTATATCTTGTTGTAAATCTTTATTGTGAATACGTGGATCTTCCTGAGTGAAACTTGGAAAACCACCTATTTTACCGTCGCCATCATTAGCTGACACAAAATCATAAATTTCATCCAAAATATCATCTGTAGCATCATTAAAATGCTCTTCGATTAATTCATAAATGTTCTTACCGTAATATTGCTCAAATTCAAAACAATCTTGAAGCAATAGGGTTTCTCGGATTTCACCCGTTAATTTGTACTCGCCTTCTACAACTACATATTCAGGTTCTTCGGTATAAAAATCAGCCTGCTCCTCTTTTGAATATGAATTTTCTGATGGGTTTTCAAAATAATGAACGGCATAACCTGATCGGTTTTTATAGTTTTCTAAATCCATTCCGATCAAATCATCGTATAAATCTACATAAAAAGCCAAAATACCAGATGTAGGATAACTCGGCAACGGTGGCAATTCTGAAAAATTTAGCTGCGCTAATAAATATAAAGGTTGGCCATCTGAATTTGTAGGAAATGCTTTGCTTTTAGGAAAGTAACCATAACCACCAGATTTAGATGCAGTTAAAGGTAATTCCCCGCTTTTTTCGACATTTAATGCAATAAATGACTTGGAGGATTTCATGATTTGCTTTCCTAAATGAGTAGGAAATTTTTCTAAAATCTGTAGAGACATTGTCAGCACCCCTTAAATAAGACTGTACTACCATTTTAGAGTAGTATTCAATAAAAATAAAGGAAGAATTTAACATCCGTATCCTATTCTCTTTTGTTTTACATTTATAGCGAAAAAGGAATATGGAGTGGATGCTCAGTCCATTGTTTTCTAAAGGTACCAAACATTCTATAAGATTGTTTTGACAATTTGTATACGTTTGTATACTATTAATAAATAAAGTGTGCATTTGTATACAAAGGAGGATTTTTAATGAGAAATGAGAGGTTAAAAGAATTTAGAAAAGATGGGCATCATCGTGGTGAAGGCTACAAAGGAAAAGATGGGTCAAAGCACCGTGGAGCAAAAACCTTTCGTCGAGGAAGAGCGATTGCTTTTTTAGAGATGATGAACCTTAAACGTGCAACGATTAAGCAACAGCTAGATCAACCAGAGTTTCAATCTATCCACCAACTTTTAGTCGGAGAATTAAAGGCAATTGATATGGTTATTAACGAATTTACGCAATTATTCGAGATACATGAAGATGAAACGAGTGACATTTCTGACAAACAAAATGAAGAAACAGTAACAACGGAGATGGCTAATGTAGAGTCTTTAGATAGTGAAGAGAAGGGGATTGAAGGAAATGATACAAATTAACAGTTATATTGATGCAGTGTTTCATAAGGATGATGTTCTTTTAGATGAAGTCATTGCGTCCATTGAAGAAAACGGCATGCCTTCGATCTCAGTATCTCCTTCTTCAGGAAAACTATTAACCATGCTTATCTCAATTTCGGGAGCTAAAAATGTTTTGGAGATTGGTGCTCTTGGAGGATATAGTGGCATTTGTCTTGCTAAAGGATTTGGCAAAGAGGGAAAATTAACTTCACTTGAATTAGAGGAGAAATATGCAAAATTAGCATACAGCAATCTATCTAAAGCTGGCTTTGGTGAACAAGTATCATATATTACTGGCTCTGCGTTGCAAAGCCTTGAAAAACTTGTTGAGGATAATAAGCGATTTGACTTTTTCTTTATCGATGCTGACAAAGAAAACTATGAAAACTATTTAAATTATTGCATTGAACTAGCGGATGAGGGTGCGTTAATCGTTACAGATAATGTACTTGCTAACGGTAGTGTTGCAGATCATAGTGTTAAACCAAAGCGATATACGGAACTAATGAAAAAATTTAATGAGACTGTAGCAAATCATCCTCAATTAGAATCTGTTCTTATGCCAATAGGAGATGGGATGACGATTTCAAAAGTGAAAAAATAAAGATTGTATGTACCTAAAATAGAAATATAGGGGCACTAGCAGACAGGGGAAACTTGTCTTGTTGGTGTCTTTTTATTTTTGTGGATGAGGTATAGGGGGGAAGTTAATTTTTTCGATGTACTATATACGACTCCAATTTAGTGAAATTTCAGCATATTAATTATCAGATAATTTGAAATAATACATTGACAACCGGAATACTATGTTTTAGAATTCTAGACAGAACACGTAAAACATATTGGTTTACTAAGTTTTAATTATGTAGATAAATGAAGGAGAGGTAAGTATATGAATTTTAAAAAATGGGGAATTCTTGTTTCGGTCTTATTGTTAACATTTGTACTTGCGGCATGTAGCAATAAGGATGGCGAAAAAGAAGAAGGTTCAAATGATAAGTCAGGTGGAACAGAACAAAAGCAATATAAAGATACGCTGAATATAGCAGTTACGGCACAGCCACCAGGATTAGATTCTTCGCTAACAGTATCAACAGTGGCACTAGGTATTTCACTGAATATTTTCGAACAATTATATACGTTGAACGCTAGTTATGAACCAACGCCAATGTTAGCTGAATCAGTTGAGCAAAGTGAGGACGGCTTAACTTATACATTTAAATTACGTGAAGGTGTAAAGTTCCATAATGGCAAAGAAATGACTGCCGAGGACGTTGAGGCATCTATGAATCGTTGGTTAGCTACGTCATCTCGTGCAAAAGTATTATTAGAAGGTGCGAAATTTGAAACGGTTGACAAGTATAATGTGAAATTGACTGTTGCAAAACCGACTTCTGATGTCATGATTTTAATCTCATCAAGAGCGCAATATGCATCAATTATGCCGAAAGAAATTGTTGAGGCTGCACCAGCAGATGGCATAAAAGAGTTTGTAGGAACAGGTCCTTATGAATTCAAAGAGTGGAAGCAAGATCAATATATCCACTTAGTGAAAAATGAAGATTATCAAGGTGTAGATGGCGAGCCAAGTGGATATGCAGGTCGCAAAGAAGCACCGACAGCTAACCTTTACTATCATTTTGTGACAGATCATTCAACTCGTATTGCGGGTATTCAAACAGGCAAATATGATATCGCTGATAGTATTCCTATAGAAAACTACGATCAATTAGATGCCGATAAAAACATACAGCTTAGTACGTTCCCAGGGGGCGCACTTACAGCGTTCTTAAACACAAATGAAGGTTTACTTGCTAATCAGAAATACCGTGAAGCGATTTTAGCTGCGTTAAACAATGAAGAAATTATGCTAGCAAGCTTCGCAAAACCTGAATTATATTCATTAGCGCCAAGTTACTTAAATGAAAACCAAGTGCAATGGTCTAATGATGCTGGTAAAGATTATTACAACCAAGCTAACCCTGAAAAAGCGAAAAAACTTTTAGAAGAAGCAGGTTATAAAGGCGAAGAAATTACATTATTAACAACAAAAGACTACGCAGAAATGTATGCTGCAACATTAGTTATTCAAGAACAACTACGCCAGATTGGTATGAATGTGAAAGTCGATAGCTATGATTTCCCAACATTCCTTGAAACGAAAAATGATTCAAGTAAATGGGATTTATTCGTCGCAAGTACAGGTTACCAATCGACGCCACCTCAGATTTTAGCTGTAACGCCTGATTGGGCCGGCTTAAACAATGATCAAGTAAAAAATTCTTTAACAGCAATTCGAAGTGCGGCTACACCAGAAGATGCGAAAAAAGAATGGGCAAAATTACAAGGATTCTTATATGAATTTGGCTCATCTACTGTTATTGGTCACTACAATGAGGTTGTAGCGACAACGAACAAAATTGAGGATTACGAGCAATTTGAAACATCCGTTGTTTGGAATGTAAAAGTAAGCGAATAATTGAAGCGAGCTGAGGGTTATGCTGTTGTTTTTATGTCAGCAATACCCTCGCTTTTTATCATTCTGGCTAAAAAAATGAGGGATTTTAGTGTTTGCATATATTATCAAAAGGTTGCTATCGCTCATACCGGTCCTACTTGTCGTAACCATTACCATATTTTTAATTATACATATTACACCGGGGGACCCAGCGGCAACGATATTAGGCTTAGAGGCGACAGAAGAACAAATTGAAGCATTGAATGAAGAGTTAGGGTTAAATCGCCCGCTTACTGAGCAATACATAAGCTGGGTGGGGGATTTACTAAAAGGTGATTTAGGTGACTCCATCTTCATGCATCAGGCAGTTACACAGGCGATAGCAGAGCATATGGGACCCACTATTTCACTGGCAATTTTGGCTCAAATTATTGCGCTTATTTTAGCAATTCCATTCGGCATTATCGCAGCATATAAACGAGGGAGTATTGTCGATGTTTCTTTAATGGGTATGTCACTATTTGGGATGGCGATTCCTAGTTTCTTACTAGGGTTGTTATTAATGCTAGTTGTGGGTGTGCAATTGCAATGGTTACCGGTAGCGGGATATGAACCACTTGAAAATGGAATTTGGGCGCATGTTCAATATTTAATATTACCGGGAATATCACTCGGTGCAATACAGGCAGCTTTAATTACACGTATGACACGTGCTTCCATGCTAGAAGTGTTGAATTTGAATTATGTAAAAACAGCACGGTCGAAAGGGCTGAAAGAGTTTTCTGTTCTGTTAAAACATGCTTTCCGTAATGCATTTTTACCGATTTTAACTGTCATTGGTCAAACGTTTGGTACGCTCATTACAGGGGCTGTTGTAGTAGAGTCGATTTTTAATATTCCGGGGCTTGGTCAGCTGATCATGAATTCAATTGAACGTCGTGATTTTGCTGTTATTCAAGGCGTTGTGTTTGTAGCAACACTTATGTATGTCAGCATCAATTTAATCATTGATTTATTGTATGGTGTCATTGATCCGCGAGTACGTTTAGATCGTAAATAAGGAGGGCTCGTATGGTTTCGTTACAGGAAAAAGAAGAGATTCGTAACATCAGTAAAAAACTAAAAAAAGAACAACGTGCATTACAGCGACAACGATTAAAATCCAATTACGGCCTACTAATTGGCGGTACTATTTTTATACTACTCGTGTTGTTGGCCCTTGTTGGACCGTATCTTACACCTTATGACCCGTATAAAATGGTTGTTGTCGATAGATTACTAGCACCTTCTTCTACACATTTACTAGGGACAGACGAATTTGGAAGAGATTTATTGACTCGTATTTTGTATGGGGCTCGTGTTTCGATTGGTGTGGGCTTAGCGGTAGCAGTACTATCATCAGTCCTTGGCTTGATCATTGGTTTATATGCGAGCGTTTATAAAGCATTAGACCATGTGCTAATGCGCATTTGTGATGGTCTAGTAGCGATTCCTGGTATTTTATTGGCCATTGCATTGATGGCAGCATTAGGTGCATCTGCGACAAATGTAATTATTTCATTAACAATTGTGTTTACGCCAAATATTGCACGTATTGTACGGTCATCTGCACTTGTTATCCGCGAGCAAACTTACATTGAGGCGATGCAGGCACAAGGAGCTAGTAAGACACGTATTATTTGGTTACATATTGCACCGAACACTTTATCGCCACTCCTCGTGCAAGCAACATTTATCTTTGCAGAGGCCATTATTTCTGAAGCGGCATTAAGTTTTCTAGGGGCAGGAATTCCAGCACCAGAGCCGAGTTGGGGTAATATATTGCAAGCTGGGAAGTTAGTCATTTATAAAGCTTGGTGGATGGTGATTTGTCCGGCAACCATGGTGGTACTAACTGTACTGAGTCTAAACTTGCTAGGTGATGGGTTACGTGATTTCTTAGATCCACGCACAAAACAAAAGCAGAAAAAGTAAATGGAGGTATCATCATGAAGAATACTCCTCTATTAGAAGTGAAAAATTTAAAAACACATTTTCAAACAGAGCGAGGCAGAGTTACTGCTGTGAATGGTGTTAGTTTTTCTATACAGCAAGGTGAAATTATCGGGATCGTTGGGGAGTCGGGCTGTGGGAAAAGTGTGATGTCACAATCGATTTTGAGATTGCTAGAACATACAGATGCAGTGAGCTATGATGGCGAGGTACTATTTGAAGATAGAAATTTACTGGATTTATCGTTAAAAGAATTGAGAACTGTTCGTGGTAATGATATCTCGATTATTTTCCAAGATCCATTAACTTCATTGAATCCAGTTTATACGATTGGCAATCAAATAACAGAAGTGCTACGTCTACACCAAAAGCTCTCCAAAAAAGAAGCCAAGCAAAAAGCTATTGAGCTCTTACGTTTAACAGGAATCTCTGCACCAGAACAACGTGTGAATGATTTCCCACACGAGCTATCAGGGGGCATGCAACAGCGTGCTAGTATTGCGATGGCACTTGCTTGTGAACCGAAGCTTTTAATTGCCGATGAACCAACAACTGCATTAGACGTTACGATCCAAGCACAAATCATTGAATTAATTACAGAACTAAATGAAAAATTAAATATGGCTGTACTTTTCATAACACATGACTTAGGTGTTGTTTCAGAAATTTGTACGGGTGTCAAAGTGATGTATTTAGGGCAAATCGTGGAGGAAGCAACAACAGACCAGCTATTTACCATGCCTCTTCATCCATATACACAAGGATTGATTGAATCGATTCCTCGAATGGACAGTAATCGTGAAGAAAAATTGCATGTTATTAATGGGGTGGTGCCACCACTTTCAAATGTCCCACAAGGCTGTGGTTTTTCAACGCGTTGCCCATATGCAGACGATCAATGCCGTCAGCAACCGCCTCCACTTGAAACATTTGAAGAAGGGCATAAAGTAAAGTGCTGGCATTTTAAAGAAATATCAAGAGAAAGAGAGGCGTTATAGAATGGAAAGAACCACGAAAACAGAACCGATTTTAACGGTTAAATCATTAGAAAAGAAATTTCCAGTCTATAGCGCATTCGGAAAGTTATTTGGCACAACAGCACATGTCCATGCAGTCAGAGATGTCTCCTTTCAATTGTATGAGGGAGAAACTTACGGACTCGTAGGAGAATCTGGTTCAGGGAAAAGTACAACTGGTCGTACAATTCTTGGCTTAACGCCTGCGACAAATGGGCAAGTGCTCTATCAATATCAAGATTTAACGAAGATGTCGGAAACGGAATTACGACATTTCCGTAAAGATTTACAAATGGTCTTCCAAGATCCTTTTTCTTCATTAAATCCACGAAAGAAAATCGGTACCATATTAGAGGAACCATTAATTATTCATAAACTTGGTAATCGTGAGGAACGAGAAGCGAAAGTATTTGAGGTGCTGAAATTAGTAGGTCTTCAAGCTGAACATTATTTTCGGTACCCACATGAGTTTTCTGGCGGTCAACGTCAACGTCTAGGGATTGCGCGTGCATTGATTATGAATCCGAAAGTGATCATTTGTGATGAGCCTGTTTCAGCACTCGATGTATCGATTCAATCACAAATATTAAATATTTTAAAAGAGTTACAAAAAAGTTTAGGGTTAACGCTGCTATTTATTACGCATGATATTAGTGTTGTGCGTTATATTTCAGACCGGATCGGCATTATGTATTTAGGGTCTATTGTGGAAGAAGCGCCAACAGAAGATTTATTTGCGGAGCCACTTCATCCGTATACAAAGGCTCTTTTTTCAGCGGTACCTGACTTTACAAGTAAACGGTTAAAGGACCGGGTTGTATTAAAGGGTGAAATACCTTCACCACTAGCGCCACCTTCGGGCTGTGCGTTTCATACACGTTGCCCATTTGCGACAGCCATCTGTAAACAAGAAACACCTATATTAAAAGAGATCAAGCCAGCACATTATGTCGCTTGTCATCTAGTAGAGGAGAAAAAATAATGACAACTATTCAAGTGGAAAATGGACAAAATAAAGTACGAAACGAAGCGGGCTTCCAAGTAGTCGGAAGCACAGCGCCAAATCAAGAAGGGCTATCGCCTAAAGAATTGCTAGAAGCGGCATTAGGGCTTTGTATTTCTATCTCACTACAAAAAGTATTAGCGCGTGATGAGGTGGAAGTGAATGTCGATGAAATTGAAATTCAAGTAACGACATCTAAAGATGAAGGTGTCACAAATCGCTTTGGACGTTTTGATGTTACTGTAAAATTCCCATCACAATTAGAGGATACATATAAAGAAAAACTAATTGCTGTTATTGAACGTGCTTGCACAATCGGCAACACGTTAAAAAATGATGTGGTAATCAATACGGTAGAAAAGGTTTAATCAATTCCAACGGGATCTTAAACTTCAACCGCTAATTGTTTGGAAATCCATCGAAAAATGAATAGAACTCCCATATATATAAGATAAAAGGTAAAAAGTATTTATCCAATCATTTGTCGGTATTGTACCGGGGAACGATAGGGTGAATGCTTTTTTTTAGGTCTTCCCTCCTGGTGGTAGTCTTGTAGGGCTTAGACACTTATTAATTTTCTTACCTTAGTGATATGTATTAATAAAGTACAACGCTCTTGAAATTCGGAATAAAAAAGTAAAGTATTGGCTGATTGAATAATCAAATATATAACAAAAATTACATATAAAGAATATTTATTTCCATATGGAAAATACACCTGTAATTTCTAGGTTTACAGGTAATATTTGAGTATGTTAGTATATCAATATTCAAATAAGAATTATTGTATTCTAATGATTTATCTGAATATTTAATTTTATCACGATATTAGTTTATAGATTCTAATTCTATTGCAATTAGAATCTTTTATGTATTCTTTCTTTAGGAGATGAATGGTTATGGATATCAAAAAAACATCAAATTCATTACAGTCTACTTATATAGTAGAGCAAACAATTGGGATATATGAAGAAGCTGTGAGATTAAGAAGAATGATTCATGAAAATCCTGAGCTTGGATTTGAAGAGCATAAAACGGCTGAAATTATTGCGAATTATTTACAGGATCTTGGCATTGAGGTAACTACAGGAGTCGCGAAGACAGGTGTTGTTGGTATTCTTCATGGTGAGACAGAGGGGCCAGTGCTAGCTTTTCGAGCTGATATTGATGCCTTACCTATTCAGGAAAATACCGATGTAAGTTACAAATCAAAAAATCCAGGGGTTATGCATGCTTGCGGACACGATATGCATACCGCCATGTTACTGTCTGCTGCTAAAGTTTTATCTCAAAATAAACAGCATATCTCAGGTACGATTAAATTCATTTTTCAGCCTGCTGAAGAGATGAAGGGCGGAGGAATCATGATGGTTGAAGAAGGCGTTTTAACTAACCCTACCGTTGACCACATTTTTGCTTTTCATGTTTGGCCTGAGTTAGCAACAGGCAAATATGGTTTTAGAAATGGTGCCATTATGGCAAGTATGGATACGTTTGATGTTGTTTTAAAAGGTAAGCAAGGTCATGGGGCTGCACCACATCAAGGTGTAGATGCAATTGTAGGTGCTGCTCATGTTGTCACAGCGCTCCAAACTATTGTTAGTAGAGAAACAGACCCATTAGATTCGGCCGTAATTACAATCGGCACAATTGAAGCGGGGGATGGTTATAATATCATTCCAGAGAAAGCTAGATTTAGAGGAACTGTACGTACATTAAATGCCAATACACGTAAAGAAGTGGCGATAAGTATTCAACGCATTATTGAAGGTGTAGCTTCTGCACTTAAATTAGAAGTTGAAATAAACTTTAACTACACTGCAGGATATCCTGTTACAATGAATGATCCAAAATTTAATGAACATGCAGCTACAATTGCTACTGATTTATTTGGAGAAGATTCAGTACAGTGGTTGAGTAAACCAAGTATGGCTAGCGAAGATTTTTCATTCTATTTAGATCAAGTTCCTGGCACATTTGTCTTCCTAGGTGTTGGAGAAAATCCAGAAGATCCAATGAAGTTACATAGTGATGTATTTTTACCAGATGAAAAAGCGATGATTCAAGGAATTTCACTAATCGTTGGTCTGGCAATAAATACTACAGGGAAAATTCAATAGGTAAAAAATGGATTTTTACCATAATCTGTACCTGACTCTAATAGAAGTATTGTTTGGAGCAGACGAATCCCGCGATACTCCTGCGGGAAAGCAAGTCTGGCAAGACCCCACAGCGAGGTGGCTTGCGACTTGCCCGCGGAAAGGAATTGGGATTCGTCTGCAAGGGCATATTTTGGTATAGAGGCAAAAAATATAAGATAGAATCGTGCAGTTTTCTTTTTAGTAACTGCATGATTTATAGAATAGGAGTAACAAAAGTGCAAGAAAAATCTTTGCGTAGTTGGAAAATTCATTTATTTGTGTTGGTATTAGTCTGTCTCACAGAATTTATCGGCATAAAAACATTTGACATAGGAATTGGAGCAATTGCATTATTTCCAATGTTATATGCATTAATTATCGGTGCAATTATTAGTTTACCGTCATTAAAAGTCTTAAAAATGAAAGAAATGAATGTTGCAGCCAATATTTTGGGCATTTCATTCATGCTGTTTGTAGCCAAATTAGCTATGTTAATGGGTCCATCTTTACCGCAAATTTTTGAAGCGGGACTTTCTTTAGGTTTACAAGAAGTAGGGCATTTCGCAGGAACAATTGTATTAGGATTACCAATCGCTTTGCTACTTGGGATGAAACGAGAAGCAATTGGTGCGACTTTTTCCATTGATAGAGAACCTAACTTAGCTATTATTGCTGAAAAATATGGCTCTGATTCACCTGAGGGACGAGGAGCACTAGGTGTATATGTTTGTGGTACGTTGTTTGGAGCTTTATATCTGTCGGTGTTAGCGAGTTTTATGGCTCAAACTGGTTGGTTCCATCCGATTTCACTAGCCATGGGTGCTGGTGTAGGTTCGGGTAGTATGATGGCGGCAATGGTTGGTGCATTATCAGTTATATTCCCGGATTCTGCAACGGATATCGCAGTGTTTGCTGGTGCCGCTAACTTAATTACAACTATTTTAGGAACGTATATTTGTGTATTCTTTTCTTTACCGGTTACAAATTACTTATACAACAAATTCGAGCCTATTTTGGGCAGAAGATCAAAAAAAGACCAAGCGAAAAATATTAGGGCATAGGATATAAAGAGGAGATTTTAAATGAAAGATAAAATATTAACGTTTGCAATTATTGGAATAATTGCCCTTATGGGAAACTGGATTGGATACGATGTTTCACCAATTGATGCCTTACCAGGTATGATGATTATTGTTGCGGTTACGGTATTAGGCTTTATTTTTGCCAAAATCATCCCTATTAAACTACCAGTTGTTATTTGGATATCTATATTAGCATTAGTAATTACAACTCCAATATTCCCTGGGAACGAAATAGTCATTAAATTAACAGAAAAAGTGAATTTTATGGCTCTAGCAACACCAATCTTGGCATATGCAGGTCTTTCTTTCGGGAAAGATTTGCAAGAGTTTAAAAAATTGGGTTGGCGAATTGTTGTAGTTTCACTTGTTGTATATACAGGAACATTTGTATTGTCAACACTAGTAGCGGAAATTGGTTTTAGAATTACTGGTAAATTCCATTAATTTTTTGTGAGCGTATTATTCTTTTATAAAAAAGCGAGAGAAATACATAGTTATTTCTCTCGCTACAGTCTTAAAGAACAACATTTTTTGTTGTTCTTTTTTAATTTTAAAATTGTCAGTCATTCCAACCCTTACATACATCTATCCATTCCTTGTAAGGTGTATAAGTTTCAAGCTCGTCTATCGTAAGCTCGATTGCGGAGTTACTACTACCACACGCAGGGAATACAGTTGTAAAGCGTTTAAGCGATTCGTCTAAGTAAATTGCCACGCCTTCGTTCACACCAAACGGGCAAACTCCACCGATATCGTGCCCAATAAGCTCATTCACATCTTCTTTTGCAATCATTTTTGCCTTTGTACCAAAAGTGGCTTTGTATTTAGCATTGTCGATTTTAGCATCACCTGCTGCAACGATTAAAATCGCTCCATCGTTGACTATAAAAGATAAGGTTTTTGCAATGCGTTCAGGCTCACAGCCAAGTGCCTGTGCCGCCATTTCAACAGTTGCAGAGCTTTCATTAAGTTCTTGTATTTTTTGTTGTAGATCCCATTTTGCGAAGTGTTCGCGTACTTTTTCAATTGCCATATGTAAGGCCTCCTTGCAGTTATGCCTCTATGTTAGCATAATTTTCAGAAAATGTTGTTGCTATTTGCTTAGGAGTGGTTTATTATGAAATAAATAGTGTAAAATTACACCTTTGTATAAGGGGGAAGAGCTATGAAAATTATTCAATCGATTTTTGTGTTTATGGGTCTGCTATTTTTAACAGGTATTATAGGATTTTTTGTTTTGCTAAGTGGTGGGATGCACTACATTAGTCTCCTTGTTGTCGTACCAATTTGCTTATTTTTATTATACGTGGGTCATTCATTTGGTTGGCTAACGACTAGGAAGCGGAAAGGATGGTTTGCAGGGATAGTTGGTACAGCGCTCATTTTTGCTTCGATTGCACCGATTCAGTACCATTATAAAATGAGTATACCAACTGTTGATGCAGAGGTAGCAATCTATGAATATGAGCCGTTTGCTGTTGATAATAAAGTAATAACACCTGATACAGAAGTGTCCTTGAAAATGACTGAACCGTTGCCACGCTTGGACGGAGCAACAGCCATGTATCCATTGTACTCGGCGTTTGTACAAGCGACCTATCCTAAAAAAACATATTTTCCATATGATAGCGAAGTCATGGTGAACAAAACACCAGAAGCTTACTATAATTTAATTGGTGGAAAGGCAGATCTAATTTTTGCAGCAGCTCCGTCTCATTCCCAGGAAAAAAGTGCAGAGATCAAGGGGCTGACGTTGGATATGACACCAATTGGACGCGAAGCATTTGTATTTTTCGTGCACCATAAAAATAGCGTGGATAATTTAACACTTGAGCAGGTGAAGCAAATTTACGCGGGCAAGATTACGAATTGGCGCGAAGTTGGTGGCGATAATGATGCGATTCGTGCATTCCAGCGACCGGCTGATAGTGGTAGTCAGTCAACGTTAGAGAAAATTATGAGCGATACCCCGATTATGGAGGCACCTGCAGAGGATATAGCAACAGGCATGGGCGGTATTATTCATGAAGTATCGCAGTATCGTAATTATAAAAATGCGATTGGCTATACATTCCGATATTATTCGACCGAAATGGTGGGCAATGAGGAAATCAAATTGCTGTCCATAGACGGTGTAGCACCGACAAAAGAAAATATCCGCAATGGTACATATCCACTAACATCGGAATTTTATGCAGTTACAGCTGGAACAGAAAATCCGAACGTGCAAGCATTCATCGATTGGATCGTTTCACCCGAAGGACAGGCTTTAGTTGAAAAAGTCGGATATGTACCGGTGGAAAATAACTGAGTTGTTTGCTATACTAAAATGACAATTAGATATGCAAGTTTTCTAGGGTTCCGTAGCTATTGCTAGTCTGGACCGAGAGAAAACCACAAACTTGTTTTGTGACACGGAAGGATAAAAGCCTGGGAGATACTGTTTTTACAGTGTTTCGGCAGGCTTTTTTTGTTTGCCTGTGTGGAACAGAGGTCCGATTTACCGGGGGTGATCGGTTGTGAGGAAAAGTGGTCCGTTGTGCTGAGGAAAGCTCCGTTGTTGTGAGAAGTGATCCGTTGTGCTAAGGTATGCTCCGTTGGTGAGAGAAGTGATCCGTTATGCTGAGGAATGCTCTGTTGATGTGAGAAGTGATCCGTTATGCGAAGGAATGCTCCGAAGGCTGTGAGAAGTAATACACACTAGCAAGATGGAAATCCGAAATTGTAAAAGCGTAATATTAGGAGGAGATTTAGATGAATAAACAATGGTTAAGTATTTTTGTTGCTGCATTTTTTGAGGTTGGCTGGGTAATTGGTTTGAAACATGCTAATAGTGTGCTGGAATGGCTTGGCACAGTAATTGCAATTATTATTAGCTTTTATTTATTAATTAAAGCTGGTGAAAGTTTACCTGTTGGGACTGTGTATGCAGTGTTCGTTGGTTTAGGGACAGCTGGGACGGTATTGGCTGATAGTCTATTATTTGGAGAGCCTTGGAAGTTGGCGAAAATTGCAAGTATCGCCGTTTTATTAGCGGGTGTTATTGGGTTGAAACTTCTCACTGGTGAACCAGTAGATAAAGAGGTGAAAGAATAATGGCATGGATTGCTTTAGTTGTTGCGGGTCTTTGTGAAATGATGGGTGTTTTTATGATTAGTAAATATAATGACAAGAAAAATGCACAAAATTTAGTGCTATTGATTGTAGCATTTGCCTCGAGCTTTGCAGGATTAGCCTACGCAATGTTAACTTTACCAATGGGCACAGCGTATGCTATTTGGACAGGAATCGGAGCTGCTGGTGGTGCATTACTTGGTATGCTATTTTTCAATGAATCGAAGGACTGGCGCCGAGTAGTTTGCATCGTACTTGTACTTGGGTCGGCAGTTTGTTTAAAACTAATATCGTGATGAATAAGGTGTAATTTAAAAAATGGAGCAGTAGATTGTTTTAATAACAGTCTGCTGCTATTGGTTTTTAAACGATAAGAAAAGCTAACTAAAATGTTTTAGTAGCTTTTCTTTTTATATAATAATATGATACTTTAATAGAACGAATTATTTGTTAATTCTGATTAAAACAAAATGGAAGGAATAAGTTTGGTAGATATAGTAAATGTACATAAAGGGTCCCTTATGAATCCAAATTAGACAATCTGTAGATAGAAGCATAATAAAATATTATAAAACGGAGGATACAACGATGTTAGACATAAAAAAAGAGTTAACAACGAACCCAAAAGAAAAACCAGCAGTAGATGAACTAGGTTTTGGACAATTTTTTACAGATCATATGTTTATGGTCGACTACACAGAAGGAAAGGGGTGGCATGATCCACGTATTATTCCGTATCAGCCATTATCTTTAGATCCTTCGGCAATGGTTTTCCACTATAGTCAAACTGTATTTGAAGGTTTAAAAGCATATGTAACAGTGGATAACGAGGTACTATTATTCCGTCCTGACCGTAATTTCAAGCGTTTAAATAACTCAAATGAGCGAATCGTCATTCCTGCGATTGATGAAGAGCTTGCATTAGAAGCGTTAAAGCAATTAGTGACAGTGGATCGTGAGTGGATTCCGAATACACCAGGGACATCGCTCTATATCCGTCCATTTATTATTGCAACGGACCAAAGCTTAGGTGTGCATCCTTCGAAGACTTATAAGTTTATCATCATTATGTCTCCTTCTGGTTCTTACTATAAAGAAGGAATTAATCCAGTGAAAATTATGGTGGAACAACAATATGTCAGAGCAGTTGCAGGTGGTACAGGAGAAGCTAAAACGGGTGGTAACTATGCGAGTAGTTTAAAAAGTCAAGAAATTGCGCATCAGGAAGGCTATTCTCAAACTTTATGGTTAGACGGGAAAGAAAATCGTTATATAGAAGAGGTAGGTAGCATGAATATCTTCTTCAAAATTAACGGAACAGTTATAACACCAGCGTTGAATGGTAGTATCTTACCTGGTATTACACGTGATTCAATGCTTCAAGTATTAAAAATGAAAAATATTCCAGTACAGGAGCGTCGAATTTCAATCGATGAAGTGGTAGAAGCATATCATAACGGAACATTAGAAGAGGCATTTGGTACGGGAACGGCAGCGGTAATTTCACCTGTTGGGGAATTAAAATGGCGAGATGAAAAAATAATCATTAATAACGGCGAGATTGGTGAAATTTCGCAAATGCTATATGATACATTAACAGGTATTCAAAATGGTACTCTTGAAGATTTATTTGGGTGGACTATTAAACTATAACAGAAGAAATAGGAGGAGCGTTTCGGAAATAATAGAAACGCTCCTATTAAAGCATGCAAACATGGGGCTGTTCTAAAAGTAAAAATAGTATGCCGAGAGTATTTTAATATGATGTTTTCTTTGATATACAGGTAAAAATCCACGTAGACTCCTGCGGGAACAGCACAAGACGTAAGACGCAACAAACCGCGCGGAGCGAGGGTTGCGACTTACGCTGTGCCCGCGGAAAGCGAAGTGAATTTTTACCATATAGAAAGCGGTTGTTGTGCTTAAAGGGACTTATTGGACATCCCCATGTTTATTTAAATATATGAGAGCGATTAATAGTACTCAAATAATAAATGAAAGAATGGCTTAGTCAAGTACATGTTTTAGTCACGCCCCGCTATTTAAGATGACATGAAAGCAAGTTCCGTTACTTTCATTGTCGGAAACGGTAATCGTACCGTTATGCTTTTTGATAATGCTGTCAACAGTGGAAAGACCTAAGCCTGTACCGCCCAGTTGACGGGAGCGTGATTTGTCCACACGATAAAAAGGTTCGAATATTTTCTTTTTGTATTCGTCTGCAATACCGATGCCTGTATCTATAATTTTGATTGAAACCTGTTCCTTATTTAATCTGTTTACAAGTACTTCAACTTTGCCACCTTCAATATTGTACTTAATGCCGTTTTCCACAAGGTTGTAAAAAGCACGATACAATAGGTCGGTGTTTCCAAAAACAACGCTACTATCACAATCTAAGGTCATGGTCACATTCTTGTCTTTAGTGATATGTGAAAGCTCGGAAATAATATCCTCAAAAATATCCTTTACGAAAAAGCTGCTTTGCTCAACACTATCGTCCATATTCGTCATATCTAAAAGGCTAGCGACGAGTCCTCTCAAGCGTTTTGTCTGCTTTTCAATAACGTTAATAAGCGCATCATATTCCTCGGTTGTATGTATTTTTTTCTTTTTAAATACATCAACTTTTGTTTGTAACACAGCAAGAGGTGTTCTAAGCTCGTGGGCGGCACTTGCAGAAAATCGTCGTTGCATCATAAAAGAATCATTCAATTTATCCGTCATTTCATTAAATGTACCAGTAAGCTCTGCAATTTCATCTTTTGTAGGTGGCACGGATAATGTTTCAGATAAATTATGCACATTTATGTTTTTTACTTGATCATTTAGCGTATCAAGAGGCTTTAATGCCTTTCCCGAAAGATAGTAGGTTAAAAACCCTCCGCTAATAATAACTAAAAACATATAAATAATACTTTCAATTCTAAAATCTATTTTTGCTTTATGAGAAGCCTCTGATGAAACGGGAGGGGCCATGCCGCTCGATGCTGCTGGAGTGCTTTCCTCCATCCATCTTTCTTCGCCGACCTCTTGTGCTGGTATTATAACAGTCGCATCAATCCTTGTAGCCATTCTATTAGCAGAAAAATTTAGTATTAAGGTAAGTCCTACACAACAGACAGTTAAAAGAGCAACAGTCATAACAGTAAGGCGTAATCGAATTGGCATATTTTTAAGCATTTTCATTACCACTCTTTTCTGATAAAAAGTAACCTTCCCCAATTTTCGTTCCAATAGGGTCATAGTTTAAAACTGCTTTTAGCTTCTTTCGGAGAGTTGCAATATGAACCCGAATAGCACCACTAAAGCTATCTGCATGCTGATCCCAAACATGTTCAATTAGTTCTTCTTGGCTAACAACTCTGTCTTTGTGAAGTAAAAGATATTCTAACAATGCAAATTCTTTTTTTGTAAGTGCAATTTCATTGTCGTTAACAACTGCAATACGTTTTGATAAATCCACCTTAATTTCATCGAATGAAAGCATACTACTTTCTTGTACAAACTTTCGCCTTAACAAATTTCGTATTCTTGCCTCTAACTCGGCAAAATCAAATGGCTTCGCCAAATAATCATTTGCTCCTATATCTAAGCCCATCACTTTGTCATGAACACTACTTCTTGCACTGAGAATAAGTACCTTTAATTCAGGCTTTTCACCTCGTATCTTTTCTAAAACCTCTAGCCCATCCATTTTCGGAAGGTTTAAGTCAAGTACAACCAAATCGTAATTTACTTCATATAAAAGCTCGTAAGCAACTTCGCCGTTGTCACAAGTATCAACTGCATAACCATCTATTCTAAGCCCATCTGCAATCGCTTCCTGCAAATCAAGCTCGTCTTCTACAACCAGTATTCTCATTTCAGAATCACCTCTTTATCTATTGTACTGTAAGTATGCGTTAAATCTCTGTTAAGCATTTAATTCAATACAAAGAAATTTACTTAACAGAGGTTTAACATCGTTTTTTATACAATAGTGACACAAGTTAAGGAGGAACAAAAATGTATATTCTTAAAAACGCAATTAAAAACATAAAAAGAAACAAAGGAAGAAACATTTTAGTTGGTATTGTATCAGTCATTATCGCTATCACTTGTGTCATTTCATTGGTCATTAACAGTGCTACAAGTAGTATCATAACCGATTATAAAAATCAATTTGGTAGTGAAATAAATGTCGAGCTTGATTTTGCAAAACTTTATGAAGATGGAATGACAACCGATTTTCCCGAAGTAACCATTGATCAGCTTAAAAATTACGCAGATTCCGAATATGTAAAAGACTACTACTTTTATTTAGAAGCTCCTGCAGTATCAAAAATCAATGCGATAAATCAACAGGAGGATATAGCACTGCAAGGTACCGTAAGTGCTGAAGGTGGTGGTCCTGATATTGGCCCTCCAAATTTAAAAGTAATTGGAAGCTCGTCTTATGAGTTGTTTGAAGAATTCAAAAAAGGCGAACGCAAAATAATAGACGGAAAAATATTTGAAAAAGAAGATGAAATTGTTATCAGTGAAAATTTGGCACAGCAAAATGGCTTAAAAGTGGGCGATGCCATTACCGTTCGTTCTATGGCGGATGCGAATAAAGACGTTAGCCTTACGATAACAGGTATTTATAAAGATCTAACAAAGGACAATATGGGCGACTATGCTTACAAAGATCCTTATATGACAAGAGAAAATGAAGTTTTAACTACTTACGAAACAGCTACAGAGCTTGTAGGAAAAGAAGCAAGTACAATGTCACGTATTAAGTATTTCTTAAACTCTCCCGATGATTTAGATGCTTTTATTAAGGAAGCTCAAGGAAAAGGTCTTAGTGAGTACTACTCGTTGACAAATAATGCATATCTGTACAAACAGATTGCAGGGCCAGTTGAAAGTGTGCAAAAGATAAGCACGGTTTTCTTAATCGTAGTACTTATTCTAGGTGGTATTATTCTTATTCTACTTAATCTTATTGCTCTTAGAGAACGTAAATATGAAATTGGTGTTTTAAGAGCTATAGGAATGAAAAAATTCCAGGTTATTAAAACCTTATTATATGAATCAATTCTTGTAACAATGGTTGCGGTTACTATTGGACTTGGAGTAGGGAGTCTTACAGCACAGCCTATCTCAGATCAACTTCTTGCCGACCAAATTGAGCAAAGACAAGAACAATTGGAAAATATGGGTGGTAATTTAGGCGGCTCCGCTGCAGCTATGCCTAATACAGATGAAATCATTAACTCATTAAATGTTCAATTAGATGCGAGCGTTATTTTAGGGATGCTCCTTATTGGCGGATTACTTGTCATCATCTCAAGCTCAATGTCACTTGTGTATATCACGAAATATGAGCCTATAAAAATTCTGTCGGAAAGAAATTAAGGAGGAAATGAAGATGAGTGTATTAGCAGTAAATAACCTGTCTTATGTTTATGACGGAACTAAAAAGAAAGTTCTCAATAATATTAATATCGAATTTGAGTCTAAAAGAACATATGCAATCGTCGGCAAGTCGGGCTCTGGTAAAACGACACTTTTAGCTTTGCTTTCGGGGCTTGACCTTTGTAAAGATGGGGAAATTCTTTATAACGGTGAGAATATAAAAACGATTGACCGTGATAACTACCGTTCAAATAAAATCGGTGTTATTTTTCAAAGCTATAATTTGCTCACCAATGCCACAGCCATTGAAAATATTATGCTTTCAATGGACATTAGTGGCATCAAAGTAGCTAATAAAAAAGAATATGCTTATTCCTTATTGCAAAGTGTGGGTATTGATAAGGAAACTGCTGATCGAAAGGTCTTAAAGTTAAGCGGTGGTGAACAACAGCGAGTTGGTATTGCAAGAGCTTTATCTCACAATCCTGACATCATTATTGCAGACGAGCCAACGGGAAACTTAGATACCGAAACCGAAGAAAGTATTATGAAAATACTTACTAGACTTTCCCAAGAGGAAAATAAATGTGTAATCATTGTCACACACTCTAAAAAGGTTGCAAATTATGCAAATGAAATTTGGGCTATCTCAGACGGAAAAATTTCGATAGTGAAAAAAGACTAAAATAGGAGGTAGGAGAAAACAAATGTTTGAACTTAAGAATATATCTAAACAATATAACGGCGAATTCGCTTTGAATAATATTTCCTTCACAATGGGGAAAGGAATGAATTTTATAGTTGGTGCTTCGGGTAGTGGTAAAACGACTCTACTAAAAATCATCAGCGGTATGGAACAAGATTTTGATGGCGAGGTTACCTATTGCGGAAAGAATATTAAAAAATTAACCTCTAATGAAAAAAGCTATTTTTACAACAATACCTTTGGATTTGTTTGGCAGGATTTTAATTTGCTCGAAGATTTATCGGTTTTAGACAACGTGTTGTTACCACAGTATTTAAAAAATAAACAAAATCATAAGAACGCGGAAAAGGTTTTAAAAGAACTCAAAATATTTGACCTTGCACAGCGAAAAGTGAACTCTCTTTCGGGCGGTCAAAAACAGCGTGTTGCCATCGCAAGAGAGCTCATGAAAAACCCACAGGTTATTATCGCTGACGAGCCAACAAGTGCATTAGATGAAAAAAACTCAGAAACAACAATGGATATTCTGAAAGCTATTTCTAAAAACAGGACAGTTATCGTTGTAACCCACGATGTCAACTTAATTGACAGTAACTCAAACGTTATAGATTTAGATGAGGGGGAATTTGTTGCATTACCACAAAAAAATGCAACGAAAACAGAAAACCTCACATATGGTGAAAGTCATCGTTTATCGCTTAAAAGCGCTTTTGCAATGACCAAATCGAATGTTAAAAGTAAAATTGGCCGATTTTTAGTATCCGCCCTTTCTCTAATGATTGCAGGTATTCTTTTGCTCACAACTACAAGTGGGACAATCGAGAGCAGTAGTCAAGGTGATTTTGACAAACTAATTGATACTTATGGCGAAGGACTAAAAGATATTAGTATAGTTGGCAGCTTTATCAGTGCAGGAGGTACAGGCGATAATCAGGAAGAAGAACCGAACGCTGATGTAACACAGGATATTGGTGGCTTATATGATCAATATGTAGGTGATGAGCGCGTTGATTTTACTGCTTTTATACAAGCATTTGATAATATAAAAGTAACTGTTAGCGGGAAAGAATATCAAATACAAGGAACAGGTACTGTTCCGTCAATCAATAAGTTGGTAGCAGGAAAAATGCCGATAGGTAAAGACAATGAGATTGTTGTTCCAGAAAGTTTTGTTAAAACATTGGGCATATCAAACGAGCAAGCAATAGGCAAAGAAATTGATTTTAGCAGCGCTATTTACAATTGGGACACGGGTGAGCCTGTATTAAAAGACGCATTCATTACTGCAACAATAGTAGGTGTTGCAGATAATACTGTCTATTATGAATATGAAGGGGAAATGACAGAGTTTACCGTTGACGACTCTTTCTTCTTCAGCAAAACTGCACTTGATGATTTGAGAAGACAAGCAGGAATTGAAAATAAGGAAACGAATTTTCTTATTCGAGCAAAGACGCCAGCTGATATGATTGCCATTAAAGATGAGCTTAATGAAAAAGGCATTGTACCTCTTGGCAGGTTTGAACTTGTCGAGGACATTGTTAGATTAAATGAGCAAACAACCGAACAATCAGGCTCAGCAAGTATGTTCATAGGAATTTTGGCTGTCGTTATGGTTATGGCTATTTCCCTGATCACAGGTTTTATGAGAAAAAGAGAATTTGCAATTTACAAAGTCAGCGGCTTTAATAATGCTCATTTTAGTCTGCTTAACTTGACGGAAAAGCTAACAGAAATCATGGCAGCAATTCTGTTAATGCTTGTTACATCACCCCTTATCAATATAGTTACTAAAGACTTGTTCAGCGCAAGTATTTTAAATTCTAAGATGTTGATTTTGGGCGTGCTATTCATTGCTTTAGTAGGTGTTGCGGCTTACGTCACAACGGCTATTGCCTTCATAATGACCAAGATAACAACAGCTTTAAAGACAGGTGACCGATAGTGATACAGATAAATAACCTTACAAAACGCTATGATCATTCACTTATTTTGGATGATACAAGTTTTCACTTTCCAAGCCAAGGACTTGTTTGCCTTCTAGGTGCATCGGGTTCCGGTAAAAGTACTTTGCTTAATATGGTTGCAGGTTTCGACAGTGAATACAGTGGTGATATTACGGTTTGTGGTACTTCTATCAGCAAGATGCATGCCGATGAATTGTGTGCGTATCGCAGAGAAAATATCGGGTTTATTTTTCAAAACTATCATCTTTTAAGTGGATATACCGTTCTTGAAAACATCTTGCTTGCTTGTGAGCTAAATACTGCAAGTGAAGAAGAAAATAGAGAAAATGCCAAAGAGCTGCTAACTAAACTAGGATTATCACAAAAGACTGATGAAAAAATCGAAAATCTTTCGGGCGGTCAAAAGCAACGAGTTGCTATTGCAAGGGCGTTGATTAGTAATCCTCGTATTATTTTGGCGGATGAGCCGACAGGAGCATTAGACCGTAAGAACTCTAATGAAATTATGGAGCTTTTAAAAGAAATTTCAAAAGACCGTTTGGTGATTGTGATTACGCATGACCAAAAGATTTGTAGCTTTGCAGATGAAGTCGTTCATATTGAGAAAGGAAAGATTGTTGCAAAAGATACCGAGACCCATACAGAAATTGCTAGTGATTATAAGCTCAGTTTAAATAACGCGATCAAAATATCTGCGTTCAAGCGAGGGCTTAAGAACTTCAAAGTAAATATTACACGCTATATGGCTGTCAGTTTGGCAATTTCCATCGGTATTCTTGTATTTATGTTGTCTTTATCTTCTGGGAATATAATGGACAAGAATATTTCGGATTTTCAAGATAAAAACACTGCCTTTAACAACGGTTATATTAAAGATGAGGATGATGGAACAGTTATTGAAGTGTTGAAATCCGATAAGCGTATCGAACATGTGTATTATCAATACAAAATAACGGATGTTACTTTAAAGATGGGCGATAAAACTGAAGCTTTAGCAGAAAAATACCCAATGGCAAAGGCTACTGAAAATATGTCATATGGTGCTATGCCTAAAACAGGTGAAAAGGAAATAGCACTTAGTCCGAGCCTCGCTAAAAAATTTGAAAATGATATTAGTAGTTTAATTGGTAAAGAAGTTACCTTGAATTTTGGAGATACAGAATACACGCTTACGATTAGCGGCATCTTTAACGTAGGCTACGACGATTTCTTTGTAAGCTCCGATATTGAACAGGAATTTTATCAAAATGTGAAAAACGAAAAAAACTACTCAATTAGTTATGATGTAAAGAACTTTGAAGATATTGTGCCAGTCAGTCAAATGCTAGCTGACAAAAAAATCGACAGTAAAACTGCGGCCAAAGAAGTAGAAGTTTTGCAAAATACATTTAACAATCTTAGCCGTTTATTCTTAATCGTTTCTATTTTAATTTTAGCAATTGGTTTGTTTATCAGTACCGTATTACTGATAAAACTACAAAATTCAAGATACAAGGAAATAGGGTTGCTGTCCGCTTTAGGCTATACTAAAGGAACAATACGGAAAATGGTTGTCAGCGAAAATTTACTTTTAGCAACAATGTCAGCTATTTCTCAAGCTGTCCTTATTGGCTGTACGTATTTAGTCGGAATGATTTTCAATGTAGAAATGATTATCACCCCAGTACAAATCTTGCTATCAATACTTTCCACAGGTGTTGCTGTAATTGTAATTAGCATAATAGCCAGCCACAAGTTAATTTCTACAGAACCTGCTGTCGCGTTGAGAAAGTAATACATCTAATTACTTAGTGTCCACGAATTTTTTTCGTGGGCACTATTTGCATTTTTCTTATTTAATTTAAATTACGGATCATCACCATAATATGTGCTTGCTTTAGAGTAAACATTGCTATTAAGTAAGCACATGGAACGAAAGGCGGCGACTCCTAGGGGATTTGCGAGCAGCTTGAGACCCTGCAGGAGCGAAGCGACGAAGCGGCTCAAGGCTCGCCCCCTGGAAAGCGCCCGCCTGTAGTGGAATGTGCTGTCAAGTACTGATTTTAGTGTAAATCCAAAATTACTTGTCAAAATTTAAAACAAATAGTTTTCTTTCAAATCGAAATTTTATAATTGTTACAATGCTGTTTCAAATGTAATGATTAGTTCATCTTCAGTTCATGTAGGCGAAGTATGCTTAGCTTATTAAAAGATTGGAGGAGTTAGTTATGAACCTTGCCTTGAAAGAAATTAAGAAAAATAAAGTAAGATTTTTAATATTAGGTTCAATTGTGTTTCTCGTTAGTTTACTAACTTTTATCATTTCTGGTTTGGCGAATGGATTATCACAAGACAATGCCGCCCTTATTAAAGATTTACCAGATGGACAATTTTATATGAATGAAGATGCAGATGAAAAATATAATCTGTCCAAAATCGATAGCGAAATCCAAAATGACATATTGAACAAACAAAAGGATGCAGTAGCGTTTTCAATTCAAATGGGCTTCTTAAATGATGAAGCTGATAAGCAACAAAGCGTCGCTTTTGTGACATCTACTGATTCAAAGTTATTTGAAAATGTGAAACCAGGGGAAATAATATTAGACAGCTCCTTGAAGGAAGCCGGTATAAAAGTAGGCGATACTTTAACGAACAATCAATTTAGTGGAGAGTTTGTTGTAAAGGGCTTTGTGGATCAAAAGAAATACAGTCATGCGCCTGTTGCTTTTATCAACATGGTGAATTATCAAGAAATCTACCGAGTTATGGAAATGCAAATGATTTTTGTACCAGATGCGGATTCTTCACTTGAAATCGCTGGATTACAATCATTTTCGAATAAAGAATTTCTAGGTACGATTTCTAGTTATAGCGCAGAGCAGATGTCTTTAAATATGATTATTTGGTTTTTAGTAGTCATTAGTGGCATGTTGTTTGCGATCTTCTTCTACATGATGAACGTACAAAAAATAGGGTTATACGGAATTTTAAAAGCAATTGGAATAAAAACGAGTAAGTTATTCAAAATGATATGGACGCAAATGTTTGTAATTACAATAATTTCACTTGCTTTGTCTATTACACTTAGTCAGATATTTAATATGATTGCACCGGAAGGTATGCCATTTAGTTTAACTTTTGAAACAACGTTGCAATTGTCTTTAGTATTCTTAGTTATCGGATTTATCGGAGCTACACTCTCAGGACTACAAATTAAAAAGATCGAACCATTACAAGCGATACAGCAAGGAGAGGCTTAATATGACGTTATTTACAATTGATAATGTTAGAAAAACGTTTACTAATGGGGAAATAAAAGAAGAAATACTAAAAGGAATCAATCTTTCCCTTAGAGAAGGTGAGATAACAGCATTAGTGGGCGCATCAGGTTCTGGTAAAAGTACACTTCTTACAATAGCTGCGGGACTTCAACCCACAACAGAGGGTCAAGTAATATTCGAAGGAAATAATATGACTGCTATGAGTGCAGAGCAAGTGCGACAAGTGCGCGCAAGTAAATTTGGCTTTGTCTTTCAATTTGCGCACCTGGTTCCTTTCCTTACAGTAGAAGAACAACTCATGTTAATGTTAGATGTTTCTGAAACAAAATTAAAGAAACAAGAACAAACAAAAGAAGTTGATCGAATTCTAAAATTAGTAGGGATGGACCATAGAAAAAATGCTTATCCTTCTTCATTGTCAGGTGGGGAGAAACAGCGAGTTGCCATTGCTCGTGCCATCATTCATAAACCTAAAGTTCTCTTTGCAGATGAACCAACGGCAAGTTTAGATTCAAAAAGATCTAAAGATGTTATGGCGTTAATTAGAGATTTAACGAAAACACTAAACATTACTACGTTAATGGTTACACATGATGAAGAAATGCTTTCCTATGCTGATCATGTAGTTAAAATGAGCGATGGGCTAATTTTGCAAAATCCTTAAACTTAGAGATGAAATTTTGGAACAGCACAGCCTTTCGGGGAAACACTGAAAAAGTCATAAAATAAATTTTAGCCATGGTGAAGGAATAATTGATTCCACCATGGCTTTTTCTTCGATGCCGTTGATTTCCGTTCCGGCTGACGCTTTGCCGCTGACGCTTTGCCGCTGACGCTTCGCTTTCGCGCAGAGCAAGAGCTTCCTGGGGGCGAACCTTGAGCCTCCTCGTCGCTAACGCTCCTGCGGGATCTCAAGCTGTTTGCTAGTCCCCAAGGAGTCGCCGCCTGCACTCCAATCAACTAGTTTTATCGTTTTTTCGAAGTTGTTCTTTCTTTTCGATTCACACCTAACCGTTAACAATGAAAAGACTAATCCAAACTTGCCAACTGTTCTTTTTTCGGATACCCCCGGTTATGATTTTACTCATATAGAGATAAAAAACGGCCCCTTCGTTTTCACTTAACGAGGGGCCATGTTTATTGTTTATTTCTTAATATCTTTTGTCCATTCGGCAACAGTAGCTTCATTGTCTTTAATCCAATTTTCCGCTGCTTCTTTTGGATCAGTACCGTTCATAATCTCAAGCATGACTTCTTCTAAATCCTCTGAAGTCCAGTGGAAATTATCAAGGACTGAATAAACATCTGGATTATCTTCTTTTAAGCCTTTACGAACAAATGTATTAATCGTTTCTTCACCGCCGTATATACCCTTTGGATCTTCTAAGTACTTTAAATCATAAGAAGCGAATTTCCAGTGTGGTGACCAGCCAGTGATGATAATGTCTTCTTTTTTGTCGATTGCTTGTGATAGTGCTGTTGTCATCGCACCAGAAGAAGAGGTTAATAGATTCCAATCTGCTAAATTATCATATTCCTCTAATGCTTTTTCAGTAGCCGCCGTAATACCAGCACCAGGTTCAATACCTGTAATCGTATGATCTGCTTCATTTGATAAATCTTCGATAGAATTTACCTTCATATAGCTTGGTACGACTAAGCCGATTTTAGCGCCTGCAAGGTTTTCACCGAGCTCATCTAAATCATCTTTATATTTTTCATACTGAGAAGCATGTGTATGTGGTAACCAAGCAGCAACCATGCCGTCTGCCTCACCTTTTGAAAGAGCCTCCCACATGATGCCGTTATCTAGTGGTGTTAATGATACATCATATCCTAAATCTTCTAGTACTTGACCAACGACATGTGTAGAAGCAATTTCAGTATCCCACTCAACATAAGCAAGATTTACTTCTTTCGCATCGTTACCTTTACCAGAATCATCGTCACTGCTACATGCAGCAAGTAAGAATCCAAGTCCTAAAGCCATACCTAATTTTGATAATGTTTTAAATTTCATCGAATCTTCCTTTCTTATTGCAATGTCTAGGTATTCGCGCCGCATGCATACGGGCGCGAATACACTTTTCTTATTGCGTCTTCTTTTTGTTAAAGCTTTGAGTTAAGCGATCGATAATAATCGCGAAAATCACGAGTGCTAAGCCAGCAACGAAGCCGTTTCCGACCTGTGTACGTTGAAGAGCCGTTAAAACTTCACGACCGAGTCCTGGTGCACCGATCATAGATGCAATTACAACCATTGAAAGTGATAGCATGACAGTTTGGTTGATACCTGCCATGATTGTTGATTTGGCCAACGGAATTTCAACTTTGAATAGTTTTTGACTAGCGGTACTGCCGTATGAATCAGCGGCTTCAACCAATTCTTTTGGTACTTGGCGAATACCTAAATTCGTCATACGTACAGTAGGGGGCAATGCGAAAATTACAGATGCGAATACCCCTGGGACAATCCCGATACCGAAAAATGCAACGGCAGGAATTAAGTAAACGAAGCCAGGCATCGTTTGCATAAAATCGAGAAGCGGTTTTATGATGCTTTCAGCGACGCTAGATTTTGACATTAATATGCCAAGTGGAATACCTATAATAATGGAAATTACACTCGAAAATAGTACGAGAGTTGTAGTTTCCATGAGTTGTGTCCATAAGCCCTGGTTATAAATGAATAACAGGCCAAGTAGGGAGAAAATAGCGAGACCGAATTTTTTTCCGGTTGCAAAGAAAGCTAGGAGAACAACAAATAAAATTAAAATAATGGCAGGTATGCCAATTAATAAATCAGTGACCTGACTCATGAGTAGTTTCCCGGATTTTTGAATAGTGCCGAAGAACGCTGAAAAATTACTCGTCAACCAGTCCATAGCTGATTCTACCCAAGGGGCAAGTGGTAATGATGGAATATTATCTAAAAAGTTATTCATGTGATTCATTCTCCTCGCTGTATGCTGAGAGCGCTTCGATGACAACGCCTCTTATGAGTACGCCTAGTAAGCGTTCATCTTTTACGACTGCAATTGGTGTAGGTGAGTTATGAATCATCCCTAAAATATCTTGTAAGAGCATATCTGGAGGTACTGTGGAAATTTCTGATTGAACAATAGAATGAACCGTTTGTTCATGTTTTTTTGCAGCAGCAAGTGCATCATCTGCAGTAATAAAGCCTTTCAAGCGACGATTTTTATCAACAGCCATTAATAAACTAACTGCCTCTTCACGCATTCTTTTTAGCGCTACATTAGGCCCATCAAGATCCACATTGACATACACAGGTCGAACCATCGCATTTTCAGCAGTTAATACTCTTGAGCGATCTACGTCTTCTACGAATGTTCGAACATAGTCATTTGCGGGATTCGTTAATATTTCTTCACCTGTACCAATTTGAATAATCGAACCGTCTTTCATAATCGCGATTCGATCGCCAATACGAAGTGCCTCATTCAAATCATGTGTAATGAAAATGATTGTTTTTTTCATAGTTTGTTGTAAATCTAGTAGTTCATCTTGCATTTCTTTACGTATAAGAGGGTCGAGTGCAGAAAATGCCTCATCCATTAGTAAAATTTCAGGGTCGTTTGCTAGTGCTCTCGCTAAGCCGACACGTTGTTGCATACCACCAGATAATTGGTTTGGATATTGATCTTTGTATGCAAGTAATCCTGCATTTTCAAGTGCTTGCTCTGCTTTTGCTGTACGCTCTTCTTTTGAGACACCTCGGATTTCAAGACCGTATTCGGTGTTTTGAAGCAGTGTACGATGGGGGAATAAACCGAAGTTCTGGAATACCATACTCATCTTGTTGCGTCGAACTGTCTTTAAAGCATCCTTACCCATCTTAGAAATGTTTTCTCCATCGATAAGGATATTTCCATTTGTAGGTTCAATTAAGCGATTCAGAAGTCTGATAAGTGTAGATTTACCACTTCCTGATAAGCCCATAATGACGAAGATTTCTCCTTCGTTAACAGCAAAGCTAGCGTTGTAAACACCAACTGTTGCACCTGTTTCTTTTAAAATATCTGTTTTGCTTTTTTGTTGCTTGACGAGTTCTAGTGCTTGGGGGATATGTTTGCCAAAAACTTTGGAAACATGCTCCACTTTTATTTTTTCCATAGAACCGCTCCTTTCGTAGATTAATACTATTTACAGGATTGTCGTATCCATAAATAAGCAAGTAACAACCTAACCGTAACAGAAGGTTGTTACTTTTGTCAAACTAGCGAAAAAGAAAAAATCCGCTTAAACGCTGGTATAGCAGCGCTTAAGCGGATTTTAATTTGGATATAAAAAATTTTGAACACGCGCTAAACTTTCATCATTGCCAATGAAATAGATGATGTCACCTTCTTCAAGCGACGCATAAGGTCCAGGCGATAGTAATAATTCGTTGTTTCGGCGAATGCCAACGATCGTACCGGAAGTATTTTGCCAAAAGTTCAAGGTTTGTAGTGTTTGCTGAATACATGGGCTTTCGTTCGTCATTTCGATTTGATAAGGAATGAACGGATTGACAGAGCGGAAGTGTTCAGTTCGGCTAATGAGTTGTTTTGTTTTTTCTTGCAAATTAAGCAATTCATTCTGTTGAGCATGGATGCTTTTGAGAAGTTCATTTTGTAGTTCATGGACCGATTGAACATCCTGAAATTGTCGGACAAAATGAGCTGCTTTTTCATATGATTTAATGAATACACCACTCCCTTTTGAAGCTTCAACAATTTCTAAATCCTGTAATACTGCAATAGCTCTTCTTGCAGTCTCAGCAGATACATTATATTGGCTTGCAAGTGAAGATCGTGCATATATTTTATCGCCTATTTGATATCTTTTTTCTACTATTTTCGAGGCAAGATCAACGGCAATTTGCTGATATTTTGGCTGTTTCACTTGAACACTTTTTTCTAAGTTCATTCATAAACTTCCTTTCATCTTTAACAACATATCTTCGCTTATTATAGACCAGCGTGCTAGGAAAAAATAGCATTAGAAAAATCTTTAAGTATTCCTCTGAATAATAGTCAATTTAGGTACTCTTATTAGTGAAAAGAGTAATTGAAATTTTAGTAAAATAAGAGAAGTTGTTTGACAGACCTTAGTTATCAATATAAACTTAGTTACGTTATGTAAGTAATGAACTTATACAAGCTCGCAGCTAGTTATTTAAGTTAGCTGTTTACGAAAGAAAGTTGGAGAGAATTATGACAATTACAACTAAAATAATGGATATAGTTAAAGATAAAATGGTTATTATGAAGCAATCTGAAACAGAAAATATCTGTATCGTTGGACCTGTGAAATTGCCTGTAAAACAGGGTGACTTCTCAGCGACATTCCAATGGTATAACTGGCTAAAGGTTGATGCAAATCTATCAAAAGAAGAAATTATTGATTCACTTGCAGCAGCGAATTTAGCTTTTCAACAGCAATCATCTGTCCTTGTATATGGTGATTTTGCCAATGGAGAGGATGCAATCATTCGTATGCACAGCATTTGTCATACTGGAGATATTTTTGGTAGTCAGCGTTGTGATTGTGGCTATCAACTACATGAGTCTATGAAAATGATTACTGAACATGGTTGTGGTGCTATTTTCTATTTAGCTGATCATGAAGGCCGAGGCATTGGGTTATTTTCAAAATCAGTTGCTTATTTATTACAAGAAGAGGGCTTAGACACAGTTGAAGCCAATCATGCACTTGGTTTCCCTGATGATACACGTTCTTACGAAGAGGCCTTAACTGTATTAGAAGCACTTCGTACAAAACCTGTGACATTGATTACTAACAACCCGAAAAAGTTAGAAGCATTAGAAGCACATGGTTTAGCTGCAGAAGGGCATGTACCGTTATGGGGTGGCTTAACCGAGACAAATCAATTTTACTTGAATACAAAGGTTGAAAAATCTGGACATATGCGTGAATCGAAGTAAGTGAGGAGGACATTGTGATGACGACGGATGAAAAGTATATGCAATTAGCGCTCGATTTAGCAGCGAGTGCAAAGGGAAATACAAACCCGAATCCATTAGTAGGGGCAGTCATAGTAAAAGATGGCGTCATTGTGGGTACCGGCTTACACAGAAAAGCTGGGGAGCCTCATGCAGAAGTCCATGCTTTTCGTATGGCAGGAGAGCATGCAAAAGGTGCGACTCTATATGTGACACTTGAACCATGTTCACACTATGGGAAAACGCCTCCTTGTGCGAACTTAGTGAAGGACTGTGAAGTAAATCGTGTTGTTGTCGCGATGCAAGACCCGAATCCGGATGTGGCAGGCCGGGGTATTCAACTACTTCGTGATGCAGGGATTGAAGTAGAGGTGGGTGTATTAGAAGCGCAGTCACGACGTTTAAACGAACGCTTCATTCACAATATGCTGACAAGTCGTCCATTTATCATTTCAAAGTATGCAATGACATTAGACGGGAAAATTGCCGCACACACAGGGCATTCCAAATGGGTGACTGGAGAGGCGGCACGCGAGGATGTCCATCATATTCGCCACGAGGTCGACGGTATTTTAGTTGGTGTTAGTACGGTGATTGCAGATAATCCATCACTTACTACTCGATTAAATAAGGGATATGATAAGAATCCTGTTCGAATAATTATGGACAGTTCACTACGAACGCCGGAAAAAGCGAATGTTCTCAATGTCGAAGAAGCAAAAACAATCATCGTTTGTAGTGATGAGGTAGGCCAAGAGAAAATCGCTTTATTTGAGGGGAAAGGTGTTGTAGTTTTACGGGTTCGTCGTGAACATAATGGACTTGATATTGATGATATGCTGGCAAAGCTTTATCAACTAGGTATAACAGATATTTTAGTTGAGGGTGGTAGTACAGTGAATGCTTCCTTTTTACAAAGTGGTGCTATTAATAAGTACATTGTATATGTGGCTCCGAAAGTATTAGGAGGCCGCCTGTCTTTAACACCGATTGGTGGTCATAGCCCTGCATTGATGGAAGAAGCTTTTGATTTGGAATTTGATTCGTTTGAAAAGGTTGGTCAAGATTTACGCATTATCGCTTACCCAAAGAAAGGTGACGAAAAGTGAGTTATGAAGCGGATGTTTGTATAGTAGGAGCAGGTCCAGCTGGAACACTTCTTGGGTATTTACTTGCGAAAAAAGGCTTTTCTGTGATGCTACTTGAACAAAACAAAGAGCTTGGTAAAGCATTTCGTGGCGAGCATTTAAACGAAGAGGGGGAAGCGGTTTTAAAGAGTCATAATCTTTTTGAAGCAGTCGAAGCACTTGGTTTATTGCGCATGGAGAAACTGGAATATTGCTATAATGGCCATACCATTAAAACGATACTCCCGGATCCAGCAGTTGGTCACCTTGGTATCCACGTGCCACAAAAAAATTTACTAAAAGCCATTTTAAGCAAAGCTCAGAAAATTTCACACTTCAATTGCATGTTAAATACGAAAGTGACACGACTTATGACAGATGACGCTGGCCGTTATGTTGGAGTGGTTGCCTTAAAAGACGGTGAACCAATTGAAATTACCAGTCAGCTTATTATTGGTGCTGATGGCCGTTATTCCACAATTCGTAGGCAGTCGCAAATTGATATGGCAAAACGAAAACATGGATTTGATCTATTATGGGCGAAAATTCCTGCACCTCAAGGGTGGGAGCCAACCATAAAAATGGCGCTAATTGATAATAAGCAATTGTCATTATTTACACAGACCAATGGCTTTATCCAAATTGGTTGGAATATTGAGCAAGGTAGCTTCCCAACACTCCGAAAACAAGAATTCATACCATTTATTCAACAGCTGACAAAAGCTTTTCCAGAATTGACTGAGACAGTGGCGCAGCATATTCAATCTTGGCGAGATTTTGTGTTATTAGATGTATTTAGTAGCCATTGTGAGAGTTGGGGAGCAGATGGACTCGTACTTTTAGGTGATGCAGTCCATACAATGACGCCAACAGGAGCATTTGGATTAAACAGTGCGCTAAAGGACGCAGAATGTCTAGCAATGTTATTAACAAAAGAATCAATTGCACAATTTAAGGTACACATTTTCCAACAAATGCGGGAGCCAGCAATTGAAGAAGTACAGATAAAGCAGATTGAAAAAGAACAATCTTTTGCCGCAAACTTCTTAGAAACAGCTTCTTGAAAGGAACGAAAAAAGATGAAATTTGGCTTTGATATTGACGACACACTAATCGATTTACGCGCTCATGCTTTTGAGCTATATAATAAAAAACTAGGCAAAAATGTAGAAATTGAAGCCTTTCATGCACTGCAAAGAGTGGAAATTCACGAGCCGTTTGGCTTAAGTGATACAGAAGGTTCTGCTATGTGGAATAGCTCCTTAGAAGATATTTATTTTACGGATTGTCCGATTTTTGAAGGGGCGCTTGAAACATTACAAGCATTACAACAAGAGGGACATGACATTTACTATATTACGTCACGTCCAAAACAGTATTGCAAGAAAACACGGGAATGGATGATCTCAAAAGGCTTTCCTGTAGCAGAAGGGCACTTCTTCTGTGGGATGCAAGATCATGAAAAAGTAGCAACTATTAAATCACTAGCGCTAGATGTTTATGTGGATGATAAACCAGCCGTACTTGAAACGTTACAAGCAGTGGAGACGGAAGTTATCTTAAAAAATCAATCATACAATCAGCATGTGGCATTACCACGTTTGTATCATTGGTATGGGTTCGAATCACTAGTGTTCGCGTAATTCAGCTGTGTTGATTAGGAGAATAATGTGTTATATTTACATTGGAAATTGGTTATTCCACACACCTGTAAATAATTTTATTTTAAGTTAATCTACCATTTATCTGCACACTTTCTTCATATTTATCGTTTATAATATAAGCATTCAGCGTTATAAGACGTAGAAAGAAACAAACTAGAGGTGGATACAGAATGAAATTAAAAATGTTTGCTGCAACTTTGTTTGCTACTGTTTTACTAGGTGCTTGTAATGGAGAGAGTTCGGATGTCGATAACTCTGTAAAAGAAATGGATACGGAAGACATTAAGGAATTGGTAAGTGAGTATAGCGGGAATAAAATTAAAGAAGAAACTGCTTCAATCACATCTAGACAACTGATTGTGACAGATAAAGAAGGAAAAGAGTTAGCGTATGCTTTACCAGAAGACGAATTTTTTGTTTCTATTGCTCCTTATGTAAATCAAACTCACCCTTGCACAAACCATAGCTTGACTGGTTGCCAAGGCGAGATGGTAGATAAAGAGATTGATGTTTACATTGAGGACTCGAAAGGTAATGTGATAGTGGATGAAACCATGAAAACTCCAGCTAATGGATTTATTGATTTATGGCTGCCACGTGATGAAACGTATAACATTAAGATGGAGCACGAAGGGAAAATGGTAGAGTCAACGTTTTCTACTTCTGAAAAAGATGGTACTTGCATTACAACTATGCAATTAAAATAAAGCAAAAAAAGGATTGATATAACGAATGTCGTTATATCAATCTTTTTTTGTTAATATAGTTGCTTTTCAATTTCCAAAGCGACTTGTTGAATAGTTTCAATTAAATGTTGTTCATCATAATCACTGTAGCGTACTTCTGGAATGATAATCGTCACGGAAGCGATGATTTGATGAGAAGCATTTAATATCGGTGCTGTAACAGAGCATGCCCCACGTACACGCTCGCCATTACTTTTTGCATAACGTTGGGAACGGATTTGCTGTAAATCCTTCATCAGTTGCTCTTTTGAAAGAATCGTCTGATCGGTAATCGGTTTAAAATGTATATTCTCCACATATTCTTCAACATTCGGCAAAAATGCTAGCAATGTTTTAGAAGAAGCACCTGCATAAAGAGGGGAGGTGTCTCCAACATACATTTTCGTTGATAGTGGATAAGTTGAATCGTAGTTTAAAATACAACGTCTTTCCAAACCGTCGATTATATTCATGGAAACACTTTCGCCCATTTCCTGGTTCAGCTTTTTTAAAAGGGGCTCTGCTACAATAATTAGACTAGACTCTTGCTTGACTAAGTTTCCTAAGTAAAGCAGCGAATGTCCTAGTTGGTAGCGTTTCGTACGTTCATCTTTATGCAGAAAACCTTCGTACACAAAGGTAGAGACAAAGCGTTGTAAACTGGAGATGCTAATCTCTGTTTTTTTACTTAATTCTGTTAAAGAAAGGCTTGGTTCATCTTTCGTAAAAGCTTTTAACACTTTAATCGCTTTGTGTAGCGACGACATTGTGTAGTTTTTTTCAAAAGTCTCTTGATTCATCTCGTCACCTACTCAAATAAAATTACTTTTATTATGAATCTACACCAAAACATGTTCTTGACTTAAAAACTATGTAAGCACATGGAACGGAAGGCGGCGACTCCTTGGGGATCAGCGAACAACTTGAGACCCCACAGGAGCGTTAGCGACGAGGAGGCTCAAGGTTCGCCCCCAGGAAAGCGTCCGCCTGTAGTGGAATGTGCTGTCAAGTACAGACTTTGGTGTAGAACCTTTATTATAACGCACTTTTATTTCGGGAGAGAGGACTTTTGGAATTCTTTTGAATGTTCGCCAAGTGTAGGAGGTGCTGATTTATATTCAATATTTAAGCTAGAGAACTTTAAAGGATTTTTAACGAACTTCATTTTACCATATTGTTCATGCTCTATTTCACCAATCATGTCACGTGCAATTATTTGTGGCTGTTCAAGTGCTTCAGCGATCGTATTCACACGGCCACCAGGAATCTTGTATTGCTGTAATAATTCAATCCATTCATCGCGGGTTTTCGTCAACGTAACTTCAGTAATCAACTTAACAAGCTCATCTTCATTTTTTTTGCGTTGCGTATTTGTAATAAATCGTGCATCTTTAGCCCAATCCTCACGTCCTATCATGACGCAAAACTTTTGATACTGTGCATCAGTGCCAGCGCAAATCATTAAAGGACCATCCGAACAGTTGAATACTTGGTAAGGTGCGACATTATTATGACGGTTACCTAGACGTGCTGAAGTAAAGCCTGTATTTAGATAAGCACTTGCTACATTCGCTAGACTACTCATTTGAACATCTAATAGAGCTAAATCAATAAATTGCCCCTCATTCGTTTGATCGCGCATCCGTAGTGCAGCTAAAATGCTAATGACGACATAATTAGACGTTAAAATATCTGCAATAGGGACACCAACTCTTGTCGCTTCTCCATCAGGAGATCCTGTCACATCCATTAAACCACTCATTGCTTGAATGACCGGATCAAATCCTGGTTCAAAAGCTAGGGGACCTGTTTGACCGAAGCCGGTTACCGCACAATGAATAATGCGCGGATTCACTTTTTTCAGTTCTTCATAACTTAGTCCCATTCGCGCCATATCACCTGTTTTAAAGTTTTCAAGTACGATATCTGCATCTTTGACAAGCTCTTTAAATTGCTCTCGGGCTTCAGCAGTTTTTAAATCTAACGTAATCGATTTTTTATTGCGATTGGCACATAAATAATAAGTGCTTTGATCATTCAAAAACGGGCCCCAGTCACGCATACTATCAGAGCCATTAGGATGTTCTATACGAATCACTTCGGCACCTAAATCCGCAAGCATCATCGAGCCTGCTGGAGCAGCATAGACACGTGATAAATCTAGCACTCGAATATTTTCAAGAGGTTGCATCTTTTTTCCTCCTACTCACATCATTTATAAACAGGTTTGCGTTTTTCTACGACCGCACTAACGCCTTCTTTAAAGTCATTAAGTTCTGTCACAATGGCCATTTGAGAGGATATATAGTCGAGGGCAGAGCGTAAATCCATTCGTTGGCTTTGATAGACTGCACGCTTAATGAATTGTAATGTCGTTGTTGGACGACTTGCTAATTCTTTTGCGTAATTGTATGTGTATTCGTCTAGTTCATGGTCATCTACTACAAAGGTTACGACACCTTTTTCTTTCGCTTCATCAGCAGTTAATACACGAGCAGTCCAGAACATGTCCAACGCTTGATCGATACCTATTAATTTCGGTAAATAATATGCCCCGCCGTCACCTGGTACGATGGCTACGTTAATGTAGCTTTCAGAAATCTTTGTGGATCTCGCGGTAATGCGAATATCACACATTAATGCCATATCAAGACCTGCCCCCATTGCAAAGCCATGAACTTGCGCGATAACGGGCTTATCAATTTCCTCAAGAAGAAGGGGGATCCGCTGAATCTTTTTCCACAGCGAATTTTTACGTGCCAAACCTGTAGAAGAGATGTCTTCTTCACTTTTGAAGAACCCTTCACCGGCTTGCATGGCTTTAATGTCGCCACCTGCACAAAATGATTTGCCGTTCCCTTTCACAATCACTACACGAATATCCTCTGAATCACGGACCGTTTCAAGTGCATGAATCCACTCCGTAATCATTTCTTCACTGAAGGCGTTATACGCTTCAGGTCGGTTTAACGAAATCGTTGCAATATGATCTTTCACTTCAAATAGTAAATCAGCCATTAAAAACCACTCCTTATTGTGTTATTGGAATTTTTGTATCAGTTAAATACGCCCATAGGTTGTCACCGCTATTTTCTAGCAGTTGTGTTGCCAATATCTCTGTCCAATGGGAGATGTTCGCTCCTTCATCACGCCATGACCAAAGTCTACGCGTATATTGGTGCAAGCTATGTTCGTGTGTCGTACCGATTGCGGCATGAACTTGATGAGAAATTGTCGCTACGGCTTGAATAGCTTCTTCAAAACGAATGCGTGCATAGGCCACTTTACTATTTCCACTTTGTGTTAGAAGGGCGTTTGTGACGTTATTAAATGCAGCTAAGGCAACAGCTGTTTCACCTGCTAAGTTCACAATATGTTGTTGAACGAGCTGGAAACGATGAATTGGACGACCAAATTGTTCACGCTCTTTTGTATATTGAACCGTTAAGTCGTTTATTTTATCGATGGCACCTGTCATCTGTGCTAATTGAAAGGCTGTTTCAAATGTTATGAGTATTTGAATTTCATCAGATGATAGGGCTGCGGAGACTTGTGAAACTTCGGCATTAGAAAACTTTACAGCATCCCTCGGTTCGCCAGCTAAGTTTACCCCTTGCGTAATTTCTGCTTTGCCTAAATCTATTTCTACTAAATGCGTGCCGTGTTCGCTTTTTGCAAGTGTCACTAAGTGTTTTGTATGACGCGCCCAATGAATATGAATGGCTTCGCCTGTTAATTTATTGTCTTCTAGCGTATAGGCTTGATCATTAGACAACATGTATGTCGCCAAATCACTGATTACCTGTAAGTTCGTATATTCTAATAAATAGTTAGCTAGTGTTGTTTCAGCAAACGGAATAGGGGCAGCATACTTCCCGGTTAAACGAACAATATTTAGTAGATCCTCTAAATCGCCACCTGCACCTCCGTTTTCCTCAGAAATGGCTACAATTGGAATGCCATTTTCTTCGAACAATTCCCATACTTTTGGTGCCCAAAGACCTTGTTCTACTGTATCGACTAAATCTTTATCAACATTTTCCTTTAACATACGTTCTACAACGTCTAAAATCATATCTTTCATTTCGCTCATTGTGCTACAACTCCTTTCGCTACCACGCCGTATAGAACTTCGGAAGTTCCTCCGCGAATTGTAAAGCCTGGTGCATGTAAGATGGACTCCGCCATTAAGCGATCTATTTTTCGCTTAGCATCAAGTGTTGGGTAGGTTTGTACTAATAAGCGTGTAATTTCAGGAATACTTTGTTCAAATTTTGTCCCAAGCGCTTTGACTAGGGCAGCAGGAATGGACACGTCATCACCTTCACCGGATTCCAATAGTTGAGCTACGCCAATTGATAGATTACGTAAGCTCCACAGACGTGCGACAATTTTAGATGCCTGTTTTAATCCTTCTGTATTTTTTTGTTGTTTTAGTTCTTGAATGAGTTCGTCAAGTAAAGGGAATGTACTTAAAATACGCTCAGGACCACTGCGTTCAAAGGCAAGTTCTGCTAAACCTTGAGACCAGCCATTGCCGATTTCTCCAACAACCATATTGTCAGGTACAAAAACATTTTCAAAAAATACTTCATTGTAATGATGTTCACCCGTTAAGAACTTAATCGGTACAACAGTTATGCCATCTGCTTGGAAATCAACAATGAGTTGGCTTAGCCCTGCGTGTTTATTTTTTCCATCGAATGGGCTTGTACGTACTAAAGTCACCATGTAGTGACAAAGGTGAGCGTTGCTAGTCCATATTTTTTGGCCATTTACAATCCAGCCACCCTCAACTTTTTCGGCACGTGTACTTACGGATGCTAAGTCTGAGCCACTATTAGGTTCACTTAGACCAATCCCGAAGTAGCATTCGCCTTTCACAATTTTAGGTAAGAAAAGGTTACGTTGTTCTTCGGTCCCATAGCGTAAAAGAAGTGGTCCTGTTTGGCGATCGGCAAACCAATGTGCTGCAACGGGCGCACCGATAGCTAGAAACTCTTCCGTTAAAATGTAACGATCTATTGTATTTCGCTCTTGTCCACCATATTTTTTTGGCCAAGTCATGCCAATCCAGCCTTTTTGCCCGATTATTTTTGAAAACTCAGGATCATCTCCACTTAACCACGAGTCACATTTTGAGATGAAAGTACCTTTTGCTAGTTCCTCTTTTAGAAAGGCTCGAACTTCTAAACGAAATTGTTCCTGCTCTTCTGTAAATTTAACAACTGGTAATTGAAACATTAAACAACCTCTCCTTTTACCGCATTATAATAACTATTACGTTATATGTGTATTTTATTCTGGATAATAGTACCAAGTCAAATATTTTTTGTAATAATTTAAAAATTTAAATAATTAATAATTGGTTTATTTAGAGAATATATAGATTGAAGTAGAAGATAAGGTGCGTTTAGTTTGTAGCACAAAAGGGAAGGTGATTTCTTAAAGCGGAGTAATAGAATTTCTATAAAGAGGAAAAGACTGAAAATTGAAGAATAATAGTGTTGTTATATAGAAATTTTCGTTTCGGAGGTGTCGAAGTATGCAAATGACTCTTAAAAATTCGCAAAAGGTAACACAAGTACTATCAGCACAACTTGTGCAACATTTAGAAATACTTCAATATTCAACGAATGAGCTAGAGCAATATATTTATGAGAAAGCTAATGAAAATCCCTTGTTAGTCGTGACTGACGCAAAAGCGAAAAGTCATTATGAGGAAATTACGAAATTAGCAAATTGTTCCTTCAGCACTTTTTCATCGCATCATAATGCATCAAAAAATGATCAGTTCAACGTAATCGAGATGAAGCTCGCTGAGAGGGCAAGCTATGAACAGTTCTTATTCGAACAAGTGCCAATACATCAAAATTTATCTGCTTTAGACTTGGGAATTTTAACATTCTTAATTCGTTCTTTGGATGATCGCCTATTTTTAGATGTAGCGTTAGAAATCGTAGTCGATAAGTTTAAAACGACCTTTTCACATGTAGAGGAAATGCTAGATTTACTTCAAACTTTTGAACCTGTTGGGGTAGGTGCACGCAGTTTTAAAGAATATTTACTCATACAAATGGATCGCGACCCGTTTGCACCTAAAATGGCATCACAATTTATCAGCTTGGATTTAGAATTAGTAGCAGCGCAAGCGGTCAAACAGTTGAGTAAGAAATACAACATGCCTCTACAAGAAGTGAAAAAAATCGTTCACTATATAAAAAACTTAAAGCCGAAAATTACAGGTGATAAATTCGAAACAATACCATATGTCATTCCTGATATAGAAATAATGGCAATAGAAGGAGAATGGATTATCAAATTAAATCGAAGTTATTTACCGTCCGTTTCCATTGATGAAAGATACGTCGCCTTACTCAAAAACGACCCAAGCTATAAAACTTACTACCAGAACTCAATGAAAGATGCACTTGCGTTACTACAAGGAATTGAACAGCGAGATAAAACACTTTACGAATTTGCCAGGTGTCTACTACAGTTGCAGGCGGAATTTTGTTCAATCGGAGTAGATGCATTAAAACCCATGCGTTTAAAAGATATGGCGAATGTATTAGGTGTTCATGAATCAACGATTAGTCGAGCAATTCGTGGAAAGTATATACAAGCTCCGCATGGGATATATCCTTTACAATCGTTGTTTGCAAAAGGTCTTGTGAATAGTTCTGGAAAAATTAATTCTATTGCGTATATAAAAAATCAACTAAAACAGCTAATCGAGGCCGAAGATAAACAAAAACCATTAGCTGATCAACAAATTACAGAGATTTTATGTGCAGAGGGCATTCAAATTTCAAGACGCACAGTTGCGAAGTATAGAGAAGAAATGAATATTGTGAGTTCCTTCAATCGAGCTTATGGATAACAAGATGCAAAAAATATATGAATGATGTTATTTTGCATCAATTATTCGAATGTGCAATCGATTTTATTAATGGAATAAGGAATTTTAAAGTACATCCAAATTTTTTTATTCATAAATAATTGCAGATGTAGAGTGGTATTTTCTAAATGAAAAAGCACAGTTTTTTTGAATAATTCATTTATTTTTTGCGTGTATGGAGATTTTGGCATCAGAATTGCTCATTGAACAGTAGGCATTGAATTAGAAGGAAGGTGCTAGTAAATGTCTACTTAAAAACACTAAGGGGTGGTTTAATGGGAGCTTTGCAAAAATCACTGAAGACACGACACATTACTATGATTTCTATTGGAGGAGTAATTGGTACAGGACTATTCGTAGGTACGGGGAAAAACATCTTAAGTACGGGTCCTGCGGCTGTTGTGTCGTATGCAATTGCGTGTTTACTCATAGTCTTGATCATGCAAATGGTTGGGGAAATGGCATCGGGAGAAATGGCTTTAGGGGAAAAGTCTGGTGGCTCGGCTGAGCTAGGTTCATTTGCTTCATATGCAGGGAAATATATTGGACCGTGGGCAGGTTTTACAGTGGGCTGGTTATATTGGGCAAGTTGGGTGTTTATTGTCGGGTTAGAAGCTGCACTAATTGGGGGAATGCTAAATAATTGGTTTTCATTTATTCCAGTTTGGGTCGGTGGGGTAGGCATTACGTTATTAATGACAATCATTAATATTTACTCCGTAAAATCATTCGGCGAATTTGAATACTGGATATCATTTATTAAAGTTACCGCAATAATCGTATTCCTAGTTGTTGGTACAGCGATGATTTTAGGTATTTGGCCAAACTATGAGCCAAAAGGGATTGGCATTCTAACAGAGTTTGGTGGCTTTGCACCAAATGGTATTGTACCGATTCTCACAGCGATTGTATTTGTTATCTTCTCAATTTGTGGTGCTGAAGTCGCTGCTATTGCAGCAGCAGAGTCTGAAAACCCAGCGAAAAATATCGTGCGTGCCATTCGAAATGTTGTATTCCGGCTAGGGTTATTTTTCGTTGGTTCAGTAGCGATTATGATCTTGATTTTGCCGTGGAATGATTCAAAAATGCTTGCAGCTCCTTATGCAAATATTTTAACGATGGCTGGGTTACCAATAGCTGCTCAAATTATTCAAATAGTAATTTTTATTTCACTTATCTCTGTGTTAAACTCGGCACTTTACACGAGCTCACGTATGTTACTTGAAATGTCACGCCAAGGCAATGCACCAAAAATCTTCTCGCAAATTAAAAACCGGCGTGGTGCACCTGTGCCTGCTATTCTTGGTAGTACAGTGGTAGCGTATATTTGCGCATTATTATACTTCGTCTCACCTGAAGTCATTTTCTACTTTTTAGGTAACTGTGTTGGGGGTCTAATGATTGCTGTTTATATTTTTATAGCGATTTCACAAATTCGATTCCGACGTTCTTATGATAAAATCTCGGGCGAGCCATTAGCGATTAAAATGTGGTTATTCCCAGGCTTATCGTATGTAACAATCGGCATATTAGCAGTCGTTTATTTATGCCAAGTACTAATTGAATCTTTACGCCCTCAGTTCTACTTAAGTTCAATAGTAGTAGTGGGTTCGATTGTGCTGTTCTTTACTATGAGGAAATTATCTTCAAAATCACCTGAGCAAATATCAAATGAGCAAATAGAGGAAAAGTTAGCATCAGAGTAGAATGTTAATTTAAAGATGAATACCCTTAGATAGCATGCTATCTAAGGGTATTCAAGTTTTGGGAGGATGTGACCTACATGTTGACAAAAGGACTAAATAAAGAGGAACATTTTTTTATTGTGAATAATCATGAAGTAATTGTAAAAAGCGATATCCAAATCGAACTTCTTGAAAAAATAGTAAACCACTATTGTAAAGGTAAAGAAACCTTTAAGGTAGAAGGGTATTTTGTACATGTATTAGTAACGTCGCAAGGTAACTTATTTTATGTAAGACCATTGAAGCAGTTTAGCGATATTGATTTTATGAACCCATTATCAAATAAAGTATTAAATTCCATTTCAGATGGTATTACAATTTGTGATCGTAAGGGTAAAATATTATTCCAAAATGATATAGATATTGAAATTGTCGGCCTAGATTTAATGGGAAGATACGCAAAAGACGTAATAGCTGAAGGGTTAATGAGTGATTCAATATCGATGAAAGTGATTGAATCAAAAGAAAAAGTAACGATCTTGCAAACATTCATTAACGGAAAATGCTTTTTAGTGTCAGGAAAGCCGATTTTTGATGAAGACAATGAGTTGCAATATGTAGTAGCAATTACACGTGATATGACACAGCTAAAATTGTTAGAACAAGAAGTGGAAAAATTAGAAGTTCAAAATGAAAATTTTAAAAGTAAACTCCAAACGTTACATAATGAAGAGTCTTTAAAAAGTAGTTTAATCGCCGTGTCACCGGCCATGATGCAAGTAGTCAAGCGTGTCATGAGAGTTGCAGAAGTAGACTCTACTGTGTTAATTGGTGGCGAATCGGGAGTCGGTAAAGAGGAAATTACAAAGCTTATTCATGCGTATAGCAGACGCAGCCAAAAGCAAATATTAACGATTAACTGTAGTGCAATACCTGAAACATTACTAGAATCAGAGCTTTTTGGCTATGAAGCGGGGTCATTTACAGGGGCAGTCAAAGGCGGAAAAGCAGGGCTATTTGAAATTGCATCTGGGGGAACGGTGTTTTTAGATGAAATTGGTGAAATGCCCTTGCTGCTACAGGCGAAATTATTGCGCGTGCTACAAGAGTCTGAAGTACAGCGCATAGGTAGTGGAAAGCCTATTCCAATTGATGTGCGTATTATTGCAGCGACGAATCGCAACTTAGCGGAAATGGTTAGGCAAGGTAGTTTTCGGGAGGATTTATATTATCGATTAAATATTATCCCGATTGAAATCCCATCATTAAGGCAGCGGCGCGAAGATATTATTCCAATGGTTAATCATTTTTTAGCTTTAATTGAAGAGAAGTATGGTATCCATCGGACGATTGAATCGTCTGCCATAAAAATATTAGAGGCGTACGATTGGCCAGGTAACGTCCGCCAGCTAAAAAATATGGTGGAGCGCATTTGCTTATTAGCGACACAACCAGAAATAACTGTAAATACTGTGCAACAAGAGCTGGATAGCAATCCTATACTAGTTCGTCATACGGAAAATCCAATTCAAAAAAAATACGAGCAAGAGCACGAACCGGCTACGATGTATAATGGTACATTAAAGGAGAAGGTAGCCTTGTTTGAAAAGCAAATGATTAAGCAGGCGTTATCTGAACATTCGAGTATACGCCAAGCTGCAAAATCACTTGGCTGCGATCAATCTACATTAGTTCGAAAAATACAAAAATACCAACTAACACGTCACGTTTCATATAAAGATTAATGATGCGTTTTCACATCATATTTGCAACTATGCAATTTATATGGCAATACAGCAATGAATATAATGTCAAATTGCAATGATAATGAAAAAATACATTATTTATTTTGGCTCTACATCAAAATCTGTACTTGACGGCACATTTCACTACAGGCGGACGCTTTCCTGGGGGCGAACCTTGAGCCTCCTCGTCACATACGTTCCTGCGGGGTCTCAAGCTGTTCGCTAATCCCCAAGGAGTCGCCGCCTTCCGTTCCATGTGCTTACATTTGTAATTTTCTTTTAAGTCAAGTACATGTTTTGACAAAGAGCCTTTATTTTAAATTATATTTTTATACAATCATCTATTAAAGCATCTAGAACCTAGTATGAAAAACAATTACGTCAATGAATTCTTGTGTAGATTCTATAAGAGTTTGTTCAAGGCCCTTTGATTTCCGTTACAGGCGGCGCTTGAGCCGCTTCGTCGCAAAACACACTGCTCCTGCAGGGTCTCAAGTTGCTCGCTAATCCCCTAGGAGCGCCGCCTTCCACTCCAATCAACTAGAATTTTCTTATCGGGATAGTAAAAGAATGTGAACCATTCTAATTTTGAGTGGAGATAAAAGGACTACTGTACAGACCGGCAGCTGGAGTTGATCTGATGATATTACTTATATCATTGGTATTCATCATCCAAAGTGAAGGATACGTTTGATGAAAGTGCATATTGATTTTTGATTGTTAGTTGATTGGAGTGGAGGCTAGGCGACTCCTGGGGGATTAGCGTCCCAGATGAGACCCTGCAGCGAACGTAGTGAGTGAAGCGGCTCATCGGACGCCCCCCGGAAAGCGCCTAGCCGGAACGGAAATCAACATCACGTTACTATAGTTAAAGGAGTCTTTATGTACCAATTTTGGTGTAGAGACCATTTTAAAGATAGAATAATTCACAATTTTTATGAACATGATACTTTATCAACAGTATGAAAGCGCATTTTCAAAAAGAAAATGCGTTTTTTTTTGTAGTTGGCACGGAAATTGCTTTTATAAAAGTGTATGAAATTTTAATCGGAAAGAGGATGGTATTTATGACAATTCAACTAAAAGAAGAGTTAAAGGCATTAGATCAAAAGCATTTTCTTCATCCAACTACGTCTATTGAACAACAACAAACTCAAGGACCAGCTGCCATTTTCACAGAAGGGAAAGGCATTTATTTAAAAGATGTAGAAGGCAATGTCTATATTGATGGAATGTCTTCATTATGGAATGTGAATGTCGGCCATGGCCGTGAAGAAATTGCTGAAGTTGCAAAAGAACAAATGACTAAACTTGCATTCAGTTCATGCTTTTCTTCGTTTAGTAATGAGCCAGCAATTCGATTAGCGACTAAAATTGCTTCAGTAACTCCGGGAGATTTAAATACAGTATTTTTCACTTCAGGTGGTTCAGAATCGAATGATACAGCAATAAAATTAGCACGTCATTACTGGTTACTAAAAGGGCAGCCAGAGCGTCAAAAAATTATTTCACGTACGCAGTCCTACCACGGGGTAGCGATGGGTGCTACAAGTGCGACAGGTTTACAAGCGTTTCGTGATTTTACGAACTCACCTGCACCTGATTTCCACTATGTATACAATCAATCTGCACGTAATTTACGCGAAACGATTGAAGAGCTAGGACCTGAAACTGTTGCAGCGTTTATTTCAGAGCCTGTACAAGGTGCTGGAGGCGTCAATATTCCGCAAAAAGACTATTTTAAAGAAGTACGAGCTATTTGTGATGAGTACGGTATTTTATTCATTGCAGATGAAGTCATTACGGGCTTTGGTCGTACGGGGAAATATTTTGGCATGGAGCATTATGGCGTAGTACCAGATATGATGTCATTTGCTAAAGGCGTATCTAGCGGTTATGCGCAACTTGGTGGCGTCGCAATTTCAGAAAAAATCCATAAAGATTACTGTGAACTTTCAAAAGGTACATTAATGCACGGTTATACTTACAGCGGTCATGCACTTGCTTGCCAAGTTGGGCTGAAAAATATAGAAATTCTTGAGCATGAAAAGCTTGTAGATAATGCAGCAAAAATGGGTGAAGCGATGTTAGAAGGCTTCAAAGCACTTCAAGCAAAATATAGCTTTATCGGATGCGTTCGTACAATTGGATTACTTGGAGCGATTGAATTAGTAAAAAGCCGTGAAACTGGCGAGCTTTTCGAGACGCCGCTAAGCCCAATTTTCGTACAAGAAACGATGAAACGCGGCTTAATCTTACGTACGGTTACCTACGATCAAGATACAGTTGTTTTCTCTCCACCTTTGATTTTATCTAAAGCAGAGTTGGATGAAATGCTCCGTATTTTAGATGAGACATTTGAATATGTCCGCAAAACAATTGATGAGAAAGAAGGGTGAGCAATGATTATTGGCATTCCAAAAGAAATAAAAAATAATGAAAATCGTGTAGGTATGACACCTGGAGGTATTTTTGACCTTTTGAAAAATGGTCACTTCGTAAAGGTAGAAACAGGCGCCGGATTAGGTAGTGGATTTACAGACGATGCGTATATAGAAGTAGGGGCGGAAATCGTCCCTACAGCTGTTGAAGCATGGGATGTAGACATGGTCATAAAAGTGAAAGAGCCATTACCACAAGAATACGGATATTTTAAGAAAGATCTAATTCTGTTTACGTATCTCCATTTAGCACCTGAACCTGAATTAACGAAACAGCTCATTGAAAAAGAAGTCGTGGCGATTGCTTACGAAACGGTTCAGCTACAAAACGGTGCGTTACCATTATTGACGCCTATGAGTGAAGTGGCAGGACGTATGGCTGTACAGTTAGGTGCGCATTTTTTAGAAAAGCATGAAGGCGGAAAAGGTGTATTACTTGGAGGTGTTCCAGGGGTATCACCAGCCAAAGTGGTCATTATTGGTGGAGGAATTGTCGGGACAAATGCCGCAAAAATGGCTGTCGGTGCAGGCGCGGATGTCACAATTTTAGATACGAATGTTGATCGTTTGCGTCAATTGGATGATCAATTTGCTGGACGTTTAAGAACGCGCATTTCCAATACTTTTAATATTTCAGAGGAAATCAAGACAGCTGATTTATTAATTGGTGCTGTATTAATTCCTGGAGCTCGTGCACCACGTTTAGTGACGGAAGACATGGTGAAGGAAATGCCAAAAGGTTCCGTTATTATCGATGTTGCCGTTGACCAAGGTGGCTCCATTGAAACAATAGACCGTATTACAACACATAGTGAGCCAGTCTATGAAAAACATGGCGTTTTACATTATGCCGTTGCGAATATTCCAGGGGCAGTAGCGAGAACATCGACGATCGCTTTAACGAATGTTACTTTACCATATGCCTTGCAAATAGCTAATAAAGGCTACGAAAAGGCTGTGCTAGAAAATGAGGCGTTAGCAAAAGGTGTGAATACAGTATACGGAAAAATGACGTATGAAGCTGTAGCAAATGCTCATAACATTCCCTATACACCATTAAAAGACGTGCTACAAACAGTCGCAATTTAAGGAGGGGTTTTATGACAACTATCATTCGAGAAATTCGAGAACAATTTAATCCTGCAAAACCATCTGAATGTATCGGCCAAGTTGAGCTATTAACACTAGATGAAACGAAAGCAGTCGTTACAGCAGCACAAGAAGCATTTGAAGGGTGGAAAAAGACATCATCAGTAGCACGTGGTGAAATTTTACGCGTGACGGCAGACCTATTCGAAAAAAATATCGATAAAGTGGCAGAAACTGCTTCGCGTGAAATGGGTAAAACGAAAAACGAGATGATAGGCGAAGTGAAACGTGGTGCTTCCATCTTGCGATATTTCGCTCAAGAAGGTATGCGAGCAACAGGTGAGGTATTGCCATCTGCAAGTGAAGGGAAAATATTGTATACGAAGCGTGTGCCACTAGGTGTTGTGGCCGCTATTACACCATGGAATTTCCCTGTGGCTATTCCTTTGTGGAAAATTGCGCCTGCATTAGTGTACGGCAATACAGTCGTTTGGAAGCCTTCTATTGAAACAGCGTTAACAGGAAAATTAATTGGTGAGCTATTTGAACAAGCTGGCATGCCAAAAAACGTTCTGAACGTTGTGCAGGGGCGTGGCTCGAAAGTAGGGCAAGTTTTGTTAGAAGCTCCTGAAGTTAAGGCTATTACGTTTACGGGTTCTAATAGTGTTGGGCAAAGTATTTTGAATACTGCTGGCCCTACAAAAAAGAAAATCCAACTTGAGCTTGGTGGGAAAAATGCTGCCATTATTTTAGCGGATGCTGATATCCATTTAGCTGCCAAGTTGACTATCGAAGGCGCGATGAAGCAGACTGGCCAACGTTGTACGGCAACTAGTCGAGTGTACATCGAGGAAGCTGTTTATGATGAAGTCTTAGAACATTTAATCCTAGAGGCGCAAAAAATAGAAGTTGGTGTTACCATGGGCCCTGTTGCATCTAAAGGGCAATATGATGGTATTTTAGCAGCGATTGAACAAGCAAAATCTGAGGGGGCTGAACTTGTATTTGGCGGTGGGCCTACACAAGGTAAATCGGAAGGATATTATATAGATCCAACGATTTTTACAAATGTGACACATGAGATGGCAATTGCTCACGAAGAAATATTTGGACCAGTACTTGCAGTGATGAAGGTGAAAGATTATGAAGATGCCATTCGTTTATCAAATGATTCAGAGTTCGGATTAAGTGCTTCCATCTATACAACTAATATTCAAAAAGCCTTTGATTTTATTGAGCGTAGTGAGGTTGGACTTGTTCAAGTAAACGATGAAACGGGAGGTGCAGAACCTCAAGCACCGTTTGGAGGCATGAAAAACTCAAGTACAGGAGCCCGTGAGCAAGGACAAGCTGCAAAAGAATTCTTTTCAGTGACTAAAACAATAACAATAGGCACAAAAAGTTTGTAATTTGCATAAAGATTCATAGCTAAATGCCCCTTCCGTATAACGGAGGGGGGTTTTCTCTTATATTTATTACTCTATGAATTTCATAAAAGTAGTTAAAATAGAAGGTGTATGTTGTTCGTTTTTTCTTGTACATAGATAAATCGGGCGTTGAATATCAATGTTTTTCACAAAAACACGTGCCACCTGTTTACGATGGATAAAATCAGAAACTGCAATGGACGGTGCTAGCATAGCCCCATATCCTGCGGCAATAGCATGGATGGATTCGTTGATGCCATTAAATTGCAGACCAACTTTTGGTGGGGGCGTTTTATGTATTTTACATAAAGAGATTAATAATTCTTTTGTGGAGCTTCCATCCTCGCGTAAAATAAATGGTTCATTCATTAATGTTGATAGGGAAACCTCCTGTCCTGCAATTCTGTGTTCAAAAGGGACGATAAACCAATAGTCTAAATTCATGAGAAATGTGTAATCAATATCAGGGTGATGCCCATCTTCTTTTACAATAAAGCCCAAATCAGCTTTGTAGTGTAAAAGTTGTTCGATTACTTGCTTTGAGTTTTCCGTTTTTAAATGGATGTTTGTTGTTGGATAGGCTTGTTTATATTTCGCCATCCAATTCGGCAATAGAAAATGAGCAGGTACATGTGTAGCGGCAATATGTAATTCTTCGATGCCTGTGAATTTCAGCTGTTCAACTTTGTTTTCAATATCCAACTCTAAATCAAAAAGACGTTGTGCCTGTTTAAATAAAAATTCCCCATTACTTGTCAGTGTTATGCCTCTCCCTTTCGATTCAACAAGGGTTAAACCAAGTTCTTTTTCTAAATTTCGAATTTGTATCGTGACGGCTGGTTGACTAATCATTAGTGTTTGAGCGGCTTTCGAAACACTTTGTAATTCTGCTACTTTCGTGAACAAGCGAAGTGCATGTAAATTCATCCTATACCCCTTTGTATAAATGTAATTTATAGATTTATATAAATTATATATTAGATTTATTAATTTTCACCAAGTATCCTTTTATTAACAGAAAAAATAGTAGGGGGTAGGGATATGAATCGTCAACAGGGTGGCATTTTGTTTGGGGGAGTTTTATTACTTGTTGTCGCAATGGGCATCAGTCGATTTGCGTTTACGCCAATTCTCCCATTTATGCGTCATGATGCAGGCTTTTCATTTGAAGTGGCAGGATTTTTAGCATCTAGTAATTATATTGGCTATTTTATCGGGGCACTGTGGGCTGGGTTTATTTATCGTAAGAGAAAAGCCTTTTTACTTATAAGCGTAGTGATCAATGTTCTTTCGGTAGTGTTGATGGGACTCATTGAACTATACAGTGTCTGGCTTGCGCTTCGTCTCATTGCTGGTATAACGGGTGGACTAATTTTTGTTTTAACATCAAGTATAATTATGGATTATTTAGCAAAGCAAACATTAACACGTTGGTCTGGCTATTTGTTTAGTGGGATAGGTCTTGGTATTGCTATTTCAGGTCTTTTTGTACCTTATATGGAGGCACGTTTTGCATGGCAAGGAGCGTGGATCGGATTAGGCGTTTTATCAGCATTATTTTTACTGATTACAGTTGTGTTATGGAGAGGTTTACAAGTTCACGATGGCATGAAAGCGACTAAATCCACTGAATCAAAATTGACGCAAGGCTTTATGCCATGGCTTATCGCAGCATACGGCTTTGAAGGGCTAGGCTATATCATCACAGGTACTTTTTTAGTAGACATCATTCATAATATTCCCTCGCTTCAAGCGTATTCATCGTATAGTTGGGTGATTGTTGGTGTGGCTGCGATTCCTTCAGCCCCTGTTTGGACGGTATTAATGGAGAAGTTTTCAGCTATTAAGATTTTGTTTGTGGCTTACATACTGCAAGTTATCGGTATTCTGTTACCGGTATTTTCACAAACAGTATGGAGCGTGTTATTGTCTTCGTTTTTATTTGGCCTAACGTTTGTTGGAATCGTCACGTTAACGACCTCTTATGCTCGTCAACAGTTTCCGAAGCAAAGTGGAGCGGTTGTATCGATCTTAACAACGTTTTACGCATTTGGACAAATCATCGGTCCAATCATCGCTGGAAAGCTGGTAGGAGTTTATAGTAGCTATAAAGCTGCACTTATTTTTGCAGGGGTAATCGTATTTTTTGCACTCGTGATCATGATGTTTGGTAGGTGGAAAACGGCTAAGCGACAAGCTGAAATAGAAAATATGGCAGTAGCCGGGGCACAAACAACGCCATAGTTATGCTGAGGATAACTATAAAATGAATAAAGCAATGGGCATGTTTAAGGCAACTGTGTATACAGTTGTCATTTTTTATATCATGGTATTTGAATATAGAAATTCGATTTTGGCAGAGAATAAAATTTAATTATGGAAAATAATTCCGATATTAAATGAAGTAACCTCTATTTTAGAAGGCATATTTAACAGTATTTTAATAGATAAATAAAACTTTATGAGAGAAAGGAAGTTTAGTAAATGAATATTCAATCAAGCGTCGGAACTGTAAGAGAGAACGAAATGAAAAGTTTGTCTTCGGATTTATTTTTAGATGAAGGGAAAAAGAAAAAGAAGAAAGCAAAATTTGAAATTAGAAGTGAAGATGGCTACATCCGACATTATATTATTAAAGCAGATGGCGAAAAGATTCTTGTGAAAGAAGTGAAGCAACAACAAGAAATCCTTTGTGAAACTGGTGGAAGAGAACTTTCAGCTTCACTCGATAAAATGTTAATGGAGCAGCTTACTTTCAAACAACAAACAAATCAGCGAGATAAAGAAGTAAATGAAAAAATTTATGGACAAAAAGAATCTCGCATTAATAAGTATAAAGCGGGTATATAATTTTATTCTAAAGAATAACCAGGGTTTTGTTGATTAATTTATTAATGGATAGATTTGTATGTTTGCGTAAATGAAGAATAAGGTAACTATATATTATGCATGCACAATAAAAATTGGAGGGAACAAAATGCAAGATTTACTTTTAATTTTATTGTTACAACTTTTATATGTTCCTTTACTAACATTGCGTACAATCTTTTTAGTAAAAAACATCACAACATTAGCTGCTATAATTGGCGTCTTAGAAATGAGTATTTATGTATTTGGTTTATCTCTAGTTTTTAATGGAGACCAAAGTGTTTTAGCGATGATAATTTATGCAGTTGGTTTTGGAATAGGAATATTTGCGGGTACAGCTATTGAAAAGAAATTAGCAATAGGTTATGTCTATACAACCGTTAATACAAAGATAAAAAATGAAGAAATGGTCGAATTCCTTCGTTTAGAAGGTTTCGCCGTAACGACTTATATTGGTGAAGGACGTGATAGTAATCGTTATAAATATGAAATATTGACAAGACGTAATCGTGAAGCAGAGCTATTTCATCTAATTGAAAAATTTGAACCTAACGCATTCATTATTTCGTATGAACCAAAATCGTTTAAAGGTGGATTTTTACTGAATCGCATACGTTCAAAAGAAGAAAAGTAGGATGATGTTAATGTGATCTGTGAATCTTTCATAGTGTAGTAGAAGGGAACAAATTGTTGTATAAAGGTACTTTTTCTTGTGAGAACAATAAAACAGCAACATCCAATTCAATTGAAGAGGATGTTGCTATTTTTATTTTTTATTGAATATAAGCTGGTACGGGAAAAACTAGTGGTTCGAAGTCTAACTTATTACCATTGCTATCTTTTATACCATTTGTTGCTGATTTTAGAATCGTCACAATACTACCAGCTCTTAGCCAGTTACTATTTTGAATGGTAACTTCCACCGTTTTTGAATCTTTTGAGATTTGCGTTGCTGTTGCAACAGAGGCGCCATCTATATTTACGTCAAAATCCTTTGTAGAAATAGTAGAAACATCTTCTGAAAAGACAAGCTCGATTGTTCTGTTACTTGTTACATAGGCTGACACTACTTTTGGTGCTAGGTTTTCTTTTAAGTTAATCGTTGTTCTTAGTTCAGTAAACATTTCTGTTGAATTCGTTGCTTTTATGCCTTTAATTGTAATATTGCGCATATTTGTAAATATGTTTGAATCTTTTTTTAGTGTCAGTTTTATACTATTTAAGTCTGTTGACTCAATAATAGCACTTTCAACTTGTGCATCGTCAATTACATAGTTCGCAATATTTTTTGCGAGGGCTGGATCAACTGGATAATTAAATTGCAGATATACAACATTATTATCTAACCTCGGATCATTAATAGCTGTACGAATGCCTACTAGTGCTAACTTATTATTATTTAGGTTTAAGTCACTTGCACGGGTAAATTTCACGTTCGCAACTTGCTTTAAGTCCACACCATATGTACTCGCAACACCAGAAAGTGTCAGTGTACCTTCATAGGAAGCATCTTTCATATCAAATTTATTTAATAGGGAAGATAGCTTTATGCGAACCTTCGTCGGCGCATCTTTCACAGCTAACACTTCACTTGGTGGAACATTCGCCATATTATATAAGATATTTTGGTGAATATAGCTGCCAGTAAATAATGCAATTGGATAACCACTTAATTTCATGGCTTTATCAAATGTTAATTGTAAATATTCTATATTTTGATCTAGGACTACTTCAGAATTAACAAGTGTAGGTACTCTCTCATCTTTCACAAAATTAATAACTGTAGAGAAAGTTGCTGCTTCTCCAGAAAGGTCTGTTATAACACGTTGACGATCTGTTGCGATTGTTACTGTGCCTAGTATTGGCGAGTTTCCATACAGCGTCACATTAAATAAACGACCATTTGTTACATCTTTTTCGACTTTTGTCACCATAATAGGTGTTGAACCAAGCGATACAGCTAAATCTGTTGGTGTAATGGCTAGTAATTCCTCTGAGAATAGTAGTTGGAAAGTAGTTGGTCCTGTTTGTTGTGCACTTGTTAATGTAGGTGCAATTCCGTCTTTATCACCTTTTTTCACAGTTACCGTCGCTGGGTTTGGTGAAATTAAATTGCCCGCCACATCACGTGCTGCGTTAAAAGTCAATTGTACCTCAGCTCCTGGTGATAAAAACTGTCCATTTGCAGTTGCGCTAGATAAATCAAAAGTTGCTTCTGTAGCATTGGCAGCTAATGCGCCTTTAATGCCGACAACTCTCACACCATTTGGTAAAGTTGCTTGGATTTGCTCATTTGCAAAGGCTAACATTGGTTCAGAGAATTGAACAGTGACCGTCGATGCATTGCCTTGTTTCGTATCTTTAATGATTGGCGCTGTTGTATCTTCTACAATCACCATCGTACTATCTAATTTATTTACATTCATACCTTTTACTGATTTTACATTTTGCAACACATAACGATGTGTTCCTTTTAAGGCTTCTTTAAATGTAAACGTAATCTCTTTTTTATCTTCGCTAATCTCTGTTTTGAAAACAGGCAGTGCTTTTAATGTATCAAGATTAGAGAAAACAAATACATTGTCAGCTACTGTACTATCCGCTTTTAGCACCGACGATGTATCAATTGCTTGGTTAAATGCCACCTTCACCTGTGTCCCATTTATTGCATCAATGGATTTCACTTTTAGCTCTGCTACCTCATATGTCACGACAGCTGAATAAGGTTTTTCGTTAATAACAAAATCCACTTTTGTTTCTTCATTTTCTGGTAATGGAGTTGGTAATGTCACCGTATGCTGCGTTCCATCTGTTAATGTAACTTGTAGTGTTGTTTCATTCGTAACCGTCACGGTTTGAATGAGTAAAGGTACTTCTGGCTCTTGTGCACTTTGTTCAATATTTGTCATTGTACGATGTAAAAATGATGCGAACTGTCCGCGTGTTAATGTATTTTTCGGATTGAAATTCTTTACGTTTGTGATTTTTGCGTATTCTAATGCAATAATCGCTTCACGGTTTTCATTAGCAGATGCTTTAACTAAATCTGTCATCGCAGTTTCATATTTTTCTTCTCTATATTTCGCTACTAGATCGACATTATAAACCGTTTTAATTGCACGAACTAACACGACAGCCATTTCCTCACGTGTCATATTATTCGTATGCATTAATTTATTATCGGAGTCTTTAAATACACCCTCGTCCTTCAAAAGTGCGGCATATTGTAATAATTCCTTATCTTTTGAAGTCGTTGGCAAATCCGTAAAGCGTGCTTTCTTATCAAAGTTTTCTGGAATACTGAAGTTTTCAGCTACAAGCCATTTCCCTAAAAACTTCGTTACATTTCCACGTGTCAAAACAGTATTCGGTTTAAACGTGCCATCTGTAAAACCACCTACGATTTTTGCTTCCGCTAAAGCTAGAATTGCTTCTTTATGGTCACTCTTGCTAATATCTGAAAAGCTTGCAGCATTCGCTACAGGTACTATTGTTGAAGCTACTAATGCCGCTGATGCAACACTTACAACCCATTTACTATATCTATTATTCAAGTTAAATTCCCCCTATAAAGGTAGTATAGTACCTATTATAAAAGAAAACTGTATACTTTCCAAATAATTATCGAATTGTTGAATAGAGGTAAAAAAGACTCTGCACAGGAATTCTCCATGTAGAGCCTCTTTAATATCAATCTTTCATTCAATAATCAAATTATTAATAGCGAATGGACACGAAACAATCATTAATGAAAAAGAAACATCGTTGAAAGAAGTAGAATTCAAACTATTCATAAAGATAATTGATTAAAAAGAACAATAACAAACCCAGAATAGGAGCGCTATTCTATAAGTCTCTTATGCTGGGTTTGTATTATGTTTTGATTTTTTAGAGGTATATATAATTTTAATTAAGATACTTGTTTCAAATACATATTCAGTAAGGCGTCTAATTCTTGACTACAATTTATTACCTTTGGATGTGAGTAGCCTAAATTCTTGGCTTTTCTATACATAACTTGTCTTTTATATTCAATGACAAGTTTCAGAATTTTTATATTCAATATACGTTTCACAAAATATCTCCTATCAATCTATTTAATTTATATTATGTCCTGTAATTTAGTTTAACACCATACTATTATTGTATAATATTTGAAACAAAAAATGTAAAATCATGAGTGAAATATAAAAATTTAATCAAATTGTAATATATAGAGTGATAGCTTGTTGATAAAATCGCAAGCTTTTTTTATTTATGAGAGAAATAAAAAGATTTTACGTTGTATAGAGTGTAGAGGCCTTTACGAGAAAAGGTAAGAAGGAGAATTGGTGCCATGAAGTCAAATGAACGAAATTTTATAAAGCGATTAAAAAGACAAGAAGAGGATGCGCTTGAATATGTCGTCGATCATTATTTACCCCTTGTTAAAGGTGTTGTATATAAAGTGCTGATGCCACTGCAACAAGAACATTTATTGGAAGAATGTATGAATGACGTATTTTTAAGTGTTTGGGATAACATTGTCCAATTTAAAGGGGATGCGATTGATTTTAGAAAATGGGTGTGTGCGATTGCTAAATTTAAGGCAATCGATTATTACAGGAAGGCAGGACAGAGCAAGGAAGTTTCCTCTGAGCATACAGACTTGCTTGTTGAAGACTCTGTGGAGGAAGCGTTAATTCAAATCGAAAATCATGAAGAATTACTACAGTTGATAAATGGACTTGATGCAATGGATCGTGAAATTTTCCTGATGAAGTTTTTCCTAGGTGTGAAAACAGAGGAAATTGCAGCACGATTTGGCGTAACACGTGCGGCCATCGATAATCGCATTTATAGAGGGAAAAAGAAACTCCAGCAACAAGCCATAGATTTGAAGTTAGGGGGTAGCCTTGTATGAAAGACATTTATAAATTATTAAATGATGTGCAATTAGATGATACAGAGTTTGTTGAACTTGAGGCTAGCGATATTGAAAAAGCACAAATGAAGAGTCAATTGAAACAAAGAATGACAAAGAAGAAAAAACGAGGTAGCTGGTGGCGACAAATTGCTGTAGCCTTTTTTTTCTTGGGGTTATCGGGTACTATATTAGGTTTTACTTTCCCAGCGCAGGCAGGTAGTATTCCAATTGTTAGAGATATTTTCAAGTTTATAGATGGGGACCGGGCTGCACTTTATGAAAATTATAAAGAATTTTCGACAGCGATTGGATTATCTGATGAGAGTAAAGGGATTAAAATTACTCTAAATGATGCCATTTATGATGGTGAAACGATTACTGTCACAATGGACATTAAAAGCGAAAAAGCATTAGGAGACCAGCCGGAATTTCGTCATACGGCTTCTTTTAACGATATCAACGGAGGGACGTTTGGTTTACAAATAAAAAAAGTGGATGATTTTAATTATGTGGGTATATTGACGGCAGGAAGTTTTGGTCAAGCTGCAAAGGATATGGCAAATTTTATATGGAAAGTAGATAAAATATTTATCGAAGAAACAAATACAGTCATTAATGGTAAATGGCGTTTTGCTTTTTCCGTTGATGCGACAGAACAACACACACAACTAGTTAATCAATCCACAGAGCAAGATGGTGTCAAAGTAACAGTAAAGCAAATCACGAAAACACCAATGTCAGTCATTGTTTCCATAAGAGAGCAACTAGCACAACAAGTTTCAGAACAATGGGATCATATAAGTCTTGAGTATTCAATGATGGATGATGTGGGGAATGTCTATGAAGGTCAGGGCATGGGTGGGCATGGCGAAATAGACGACCCAGGCATTATGAATACAGGAAAAATATTTGAGAAAATAGATGAACGTGCGACAAAGTTAACAATTATTCCGCAGCTACTCATGTTGAAGTCTTCGGGGAATCCAAGTGAGCAAATTGAAAGCGTCGATGCATATGGTGATCCTGTAGTAAGTAGTGCTACATCAGAAGTTGCGGATTATAAGGAAATAACGCTTGAGCCGATTGTAATTGATTTAGAGAAATAAACTTCATGAATTGAAGGTAGTAAATAATACGAATGCTGAAAAAAGCCTATGAGTGCTGATAAAGGTAAAAGGAACGCTGAAAAACTCCCTATGAATAAAAAAATCAATGAAAAGCCTAGGATCCTTTCCTTCTATAGTTATTGTGAAGTTTCTTCTTCACTGCTGATTTGTTTTCGTTTTTCAGCGAGTTGTTTGCTGAAAAACGAAGACCCAGCTAAATAATAATAATTCATCGTATAAAATTTTCTTTCAATTCAAAAAGTATATGCTACAATAAAAGAAACCAAACGGTATCTTTTATGGAGGGTAAACATGAAAAAAGGCGAGGCAACAAGGCGGAATATTATTCAGAAATCAGCCGTGATTTTTAATCAAAAAGGCTATATCACAACAACGATGAATGACATTATTCAAGAAACAAATATCCAAAAAGGGGGGATTTACAGGCACTTTAAAGATAAAGAGCAATTGATGCATGAGGCTTTTCAATTTTCTGCAGAAACGATGCGTCATCATCTCATGGCGAGTGTATCGCAGCATGAAAAAGCGGAAAAGAAATTACTCGCTTTAGTGGAGACCTTTTTACAATTGAGTGAAGGTAAGCCAATGATTGGGGGATGTCCGATTTTTAATGCAGCGGTTGAAATGGATGACCTGGAGGGCAGTACATTGCTTCCGTTAATTGATGAAGCAATGGAGATGTTAATTCATTGGGTAGAGAAAATAATAGCAGAAGGAATCAGCCAGCGGGATTTGAAGCAATCTGTTCAGCCGTATGATACGGCGGTATATATTGTCTCGACGCTTGAAGGGGGACTTGTGCTAGGCAAATTGAAGCAAGACGGGCAAGTAACGAACATCATTAAAAATCAATTGATTCACTATATTTCAATGATGAATGAGCGGCAATAAAGCCGTCTTTTTTATAGTAAAAAAGAGACTGATTAGTATCTTTTTTAGGAGGGGTAGAATGAAATATTTTTTGTTAATTGTTTTGATTATGGTTGTCTTTTTTATGAGGCACTATATGGTGCACTCGGTGTTTACACCGCAAAAGAGAGTAAATAAAAAATCACCTTCCTTACCATATGAAAATATTGAAATGGAGGGAGCAAAAGGGACGATTCGAGGCTGGTTAAAGAAAAGTGAAAAAGCAGATGGCTGTTTTATATTGGTACATGGATGGGGTTCGAATCGCTCTGTTATGTTAAGGTATGCAGATTCTCTAATAGAGAAAGGGTACGACGTCTTGTTGATAGACGTTCTTGGTCATGGAGAAAGTGATTCAGTACAGAAGCAGGTGAGTATTGAAACTTTTGTGATGAGTATTCAAGCGGCGATTGATTTTGTGGAGGCTAGATCAGAAGTAAATAGTCATGCCATCTATGTTTTAGGTCATTCGATGGGAGGGCTAGCTGCTAGTATTGTGAATGCAACGGATCCAAGGCTGAATGGGTTGATTACGGATTCAATGCCGACTTCATTAGAAAGTATTAGTAAATCGATGGCTGGCAAAGTAACGCTGCCATATAGACCTTTTGGGTGGCTCATTGTTAGTTGGTTTTTAGTACGAGGGGGTGTATTTTTCAAGGCTAGAGGCGAATGGCATTTAGAGAAGATTTTCAATCAGCAACTAGCCCCGGCATTCAGTATTCACTCCGATCTCGATCAAAAAGTGCCGATTTCAAGTGTGGATGTGTTGATGAACAATAGTAATTTTAAAGAAGTCATCAAAGTAAAAACAAAAGGTCATCATAACTGCGTGCAGGATGAGCATTTTTGGCAGCATGTTTTTCACTTTATAGAAAGTACTAAGGGGGGAGAAGGGCTATGAAACAACTTGAAACACTTGTAATTGGAGCAGGTCCAGGAGGTTATGTAGCAGCAATTCGTGCGGCACAACTCGGTCAAAATGTAACGATTGTTGAACGGGAGTACTTAGGAGGGGTTTGTTCAAATGTTGGTTGTATTCCATCAAAAGCATTAATCTCAGTCGGTCATCGTTTTATGGAGGTACAACAAGCGGAATCGATGGGGGTTACTACATCTAAGGTGACACTAAATTTTTCGAAAGTACAGTCGTTTAAAGATGGCATTGTAAAGAAGCTAGTGAATGGTGTTGAAGGATTGCTAAAGGCGAACAATGTGGAAATTATAAAGGGGGAAGCATACTTCGTTAATGGAAACACAGTAAGTATTCAAAATGGAGAGCAAACTCAACGCTACACATTCAAAAACGTAATTCTTGCCACAGGCTCTCGCCCAGTTGAGATTCCAACATTTAAATTCACCAATCGGGTACTAAATTCAACGGGCGCACTCAACTTAACTGAGTTGCCGAAAAAATTGGTTGTGATTGGTGGAGGTTACATCGGTACTGAGTTAGGGAGCGCTTATGCTAATTTGGGTGCTGAAGTAAGCATCATCGAAGGCGGTAAAGACATTTTAGCTGGTTTCGAAAAACAAATGACACAAATCGTGAAAAGGGTTCTGAAGAAAAAGGGAGTAAATATTGCATTAAATGCTTTTGCTAAAGGTGTTGAAGAACACGAATCAGGAGTTATTGTTACTTTTGAAGTAGGAGGAGAAGCGAAAAAAATCGAAGCCGACTATGTATGTGTCACTGTGGGACGCCGTCCAAATACAGATGAGCTTGGGCTTGAAAAAATCGGTATCGAATTCGCTGAACACGGATTAATCAATGTAGATAAGCAATGCCGAACAAACATCCCGAATATTTATGCAATCGGTGATATCGTCGCTGGTCCACAACTTGCACATAAGGCATCCTACGAAGGGAAAGTAGCGGCAGAAGTCATTGCTGGTGAAGAATCCATCGTAGACTATCTAGCAATTCCAGCAGTATGTTTTACAGATCCCGAATTAGCAACAGTGGGTCTTTCTGAAGATCAAGCAATAGCTGAAGGTTTTGAAGTAAAAGTAGCGAAGTTTCCATTTGCAGCAAATGGTCGTGCATTAGCTTTAAATGAACCAGAAGGCTTTGTGAAGCTCATTGCGCGTAAAGCAGACGGCTTATTACTAGGGGCAGGAATTGTTGGTGCTGGCGCATCAAATATGATCGCTGAATTGAGCCTAGCAATTGAAGCAGGGATGACTGCTGAAGATATCGCGTTAACAATTCATGCTCACCCAACATTAGGAGAACTTGTGATGGATGCAGCAGAAGTAGCGACAGGGAGAGCTATACATGTTGTAAGTAAATAATTGTCTTTAAATAAAATGCGAAATTGGTCTCTATAAAGATGATGCAGGTTAACTCAAAAAAATGTACGAGTTTTGGAACAACTAATCGACAGGTTGTTTTTATAGCAGGAACTTTTGAGAAGGAAGCAGAAGTTAATGTTTAAGTTTGTATTATGCAATTAACTTGTAGGTTATTGTGATAACGAATAATTATTGATATTACGTAATAATATTGTACTTACGCTTTATTCTTTCAACCTTCTTGTGTAAGCAAACCGATTCTCTGACAGCAACAAAACTCATTATGAAGGAGACCAAAGTTATGGAAATTGCAAAGGGAATAGAAATGCTGCAGCTTGATTTTCATGGGAGTTTTATTCACCCAATTCTGTTATGGGATCATGAGACAGCTGTTTTAATAGACGCTGGATATCTTGGACAAATTGAAGATTTACGCGTGGCAATAGAAAAGGTAGGAGTGTCGTTTGATAAACTAAAAGTTGTGATTCTGACACATCAGGATATAGATCATATAGGTAGTCTTCCTGAGATAGTCCAAGAGTGTGGGAGTAATATAAAAGTATATGCCCATGATTTAGATAAGCCTTATATTCAAGGAGATCTACCTCTTTTGAAAGATGGTCACCTAGAGAATCCTCCGAAGGGCAAAGTAGATGAAACTTTAAACGACGGTCAAGAATTGCCGTATTGCGGTGGTATTCGTATTATCCATACTCCTGGCCATACGCCAGGTCATATCAGCCTTTATTTGAAACAATGTAAAACACTGATCGCCGGGGATTCGATGTACAGTGTAAACGGAATAATTGAGGGGATTCATGACCCGACAGTATTGGACATAAAAGAAGCTCGACTCTCTTTGAAGAAATACCTAGACCTCGACATTGAATCTGTGGTTTGTTACCACGGGGGATTAAGTAGAGAAAATATTAATGTTCAGATTCAAAAAGTAATTTCAGATTTAAATCATCTAACCTAAATATATTTATCCGTTAAATGTAATAAAAGTCCTCCTAAGTGTTTTAGGTCACTGAAAAACTCTAAACTAGGATTTTTTTATAGCAAATTTTCTGCATAGCATTATTTTACTATGTAAGGATTTAGCGCGGCGGCGTGAGACTCCTGCAGGAACAGCACAAGACGTAAGACGCAACAAACCGCGCGAAGCGAGGGTTGCGGCTTACGCTGTGCCTGCGGAAAGCGAACGCTAGAGCGCTAAATCCCTAAGGTCATATTTTTATTGAAAAAACACTTTGTCTGTAGCCCTAAGTGTTTTTAGCAGGACTTTTAGAAGTTTAGAATGAAACCATTAAAGTGAACGATATTTTTTCAGACTAATAATATTTAAGCTAATAAACACAACAGCAAAGCAGGCAAGTATCACTAGATCTGTTGAAATGTCACTAAACGTATATCCCTTGTACATCACGCCATTTAATGCGTCTGATGCGTAATAGATAGGCATGATACGACCTATATTTTGTAGCCACTCGACCATATTATCAAGTGGGAAAATACCTGAAAAGAACACTTGTGGCACAATCACAAGCGGAATAAACTGCAGCATTTGAAACTCTGAAGCAGCAAAGCTAGACAACAGGGCTCCTAATGATAAAGATACAAGTGCCAACAAAATATTCGTGAGCAGAACAAGCCAGATGGAGCCTGCATGCACAATATCAAGTACATAAATACTAAAGAATACAATAATAATTGTTTGGATAAACGCAAATAATCCATAACCAATCATATAGCCTGCGACAATTTCAGAGCGCTTAATGGGTGTAGCTAGTAAACGTTCTAAAGTGCCGGAAGTCCGTTCTTTTAAAAGCGCAATACCGGTAATTAAAAAAACAAAGAAGAATACGAAATAGCCAACGAGCATCGGACTAAAAATATCAAAAATTACTGTCTCTTCATTGCCAAATACATAGTCGGTCGAAAACGCCACCGTTGATGGACTGTCAGGTTGTATCGCTTGTGCAAGTTTCATTCGTACAGCTTGAGCTGTGGATGGGCTGTCATTAAGTAACGTTAGCTCGAATTGGTTTTGCTGGCTGTTTAACCAACCATCATAATCCTCTGTTTTTAAATCTTGTTTTGAAAAATCATCTATTTCTATGATATGAAAATCTACAGCTTGGAGTTTTTCGATTAATTGCGTATTACCATTCGATACAACAAGGGTTAATTCAGGTTCATCACTATCAAAAATAAAGTACATCAAAGAAAGTATGAGAAGCGGTGCTAAAAACAGTAAGGCAAGTGTGCGTTTATCGCGTCTCATTTGCTGAAAAATCCTTGTGACAAGTGCGAAAACTCTCATACTACCTCACCGCCAGCCTTTAAAAATACCTCATCAAAGTCCTGAGCATTATAGCTTGATTTCAGCTCTTGAGGCGTCCCGTATGCGATAATTTGACCATCCCTTAGCATCGCCAATTGATCACAACGCTCTGCCTCATCCATGGCATGAGTTGTCACTAAAATGGTTTTATGTTGTTCTTCCTTCAAGCGAATGAGTTCCTGCCATATTTCTCTTTTTAGGACAGGATCAATTCCTCCCGTAGGTTCATCTAGAATAAGAAGCTTTGGATTTTGAATTAAGGCAATGGCTAATGACAATCTTCGTTTCATACCACCAGAGTAATTGATTACCTTTTCATTTAAATCTTCCTTTAAATGGACGAGATTAGCAGCGTATTGCACGCGGTTCTCTCTTTCCTGTTTGGATAATCCATAAAGTTTTGCGAATAAATTTAGATTTTCTGCCCCAGTTAAGTCTGTATACAGGGCATCAGATTGTGCCATATAACCAATGTCCATTAAAAGTTGTTTATGTGGCACAGTATAGTTGAATACGTGAATGCTCCCCTGATCTGGCTTTAACATTCCCATTATCAGTTTAATTAATGTTGTCTTCCCGCAACCAGAAGGACCGAGTAAGCCAATTAGCTGACCGGATGGCACTTCTAAGGAAAGCGGTGCAATGACTTGTTTATGTTTAAATCGTTTTTCAACTGCAGATAGAGTGATTGCTTTTACTTCCATACTTCATCTCTCCTTTACTGAACACTGTGTTGAACATACTGAAAGTTTACGTTAGCATAATTGCAAATACAACGAACCAATCAAGAAAAAGTGTAAACGTATTAAAATTTTCCGAATAAGTAAAAAAATCTTAAAAGTTTTTTGAGAATAAATTGTAAGGCTGTTCGTTGTACTTTATGAAAAAGCTTTTTCAATCACATAAGGAGCGAAGTAAATGAAAAGTTCATCGACAAACTTTATCACGAGATTAAAAAAACAAAAAGAAGATGCGCTCGAGTATATTATTGATGCCTATATGCCACTCGTGAAAACGATTGCTACAAAAATTTTACACAATATGAAGCGCCCAGATATTGATGAATGTATTAATGATGTTTTTTTAACCGTTTGGCAAAATGCTCATCAGTTTCAAGGTGATACACAGGACTTTAAAAAATGGATTGGCATTATTACAAAATACAAAGCAATCGATCGCTATCGGCAAGCTGAAAAACAAATTGCTCATGAACAATCTGATGCACCACTCGAACAAAAAGCGAGCTCTTTAAAAACAGATCTATCCGTCTTACAACGAGAAGAAAAAAATGAATTATTACTGGCAATCAGTCAACTAGAGGAAATTGACCGCGATATTTTTATGATGAAATTTTATTTAGAGTTATCAAACAGTGAAATTGCTGATGTACTTGGGCTAACGAAAGCTGCTGTCGATAATCGTCTATATCGAGGGAAGAAAATATTAGCCACAAATACCAAGTTAAAGGAGCGTTTTGTATGAGTATGAAGGAATGGGTGGATTTAGATATTGATAATCTTGAGTTACAAGAGGTTACAGATTTCGAAAAGGCTCGTGTCAAACAACATGTACTGAAGAAGCATAATAAAGCACCAATTTGGCGTCATTTTGCAGTCGCTGCAATTCTAATAGTTGGTGTCACTACAGCAACTGGCTTTGCATTTCCATCCATTGCGGCGCAAATTCCGTTTATGCAAAATGTTATTAGCTACTTTGAGGACGAGGAACAGCGCTACAAAAATTTTGAAGCTTTCTCTACTGATATTGGTCTTGCACAGACGAGTAATGGCATTACCGTGATGATTGACAATGCGGTATATGACGGAACAAATATCACTGTATCCTATGCAATTGAGACTTCGCACCCATTTGGTGAAAATCTCACTTGGAGTGCGGGGCACTGGTTTGATGTAAAGGGGGCGTCTGGAATGGGTGGTTCAGATACAATTACGCAAATTAATGATTCGCGTTACGTTGGTATCGCGTCATTTACACCACATTTCGAAAATGATGTATTTCCAGAAGCAGTACAAGTTATATGGGAACCGAAAGCTTTCAAAAATTATGATGGCTTTGAGGTCGAGGGGGATTGGTCGTTCGCCTTTTCACTGGATCGTGTAGAGGGGGATCTGCAAATTATTAATGAAACCCTACAAGAAAGAAATGTGAACTTTACGCTACAATCTATTGAATTCACAGATGTTTCGACTGTTATTGCCTATGAGCAAATTGTGACAGACGAACTTCTTGAACAATGGCCAGAAGTGACACCTGTATTCCGAGTTTCAGACGATCTTGGTCATGTGTACGTGAATGGAACGGGTGGTGGTGGCGTTTCTAAGGATAACGGGAAAACCTTTAAAGGAACAACAGCATTCGGTGCTATCCAAGAAGGTGCCAGTCAGCTTATCATACAGCCTGTTGCAATTGCGAGTCTTATGTACGGTAAAGGTCATATCGAAATTGAACTTGATCCGATTATCATTGAACTGAAAAAATAATAGCATAAGCCTCTGTATAAGTTAGTTGCTTGTATAATTTTTACAGAGGCTTTATTTAACGAATGTATCGCAATGACATCAAATTATGCACGAATAGTTGTGGGGATTTTTGAGTTAAATTGGTTTTGTAGTTTACGCGTCCATTCACCAGGTTTTCCAGTACCAACTACTTGGTCATCAATTTCAATAACAGGTGTAATTTCAGATGTTGTTGATGTAATGATTACTTCGTTCATTGTTGATAGTTGTTCTAATGTAAATGCTTCTTCTTTTACTAGTAGACTAATTTCTTTTGCGCATTCTAGCATTACGCTGCGTGTAATTCCATTTAATGTCATATTTTCCACTGAATGTGTATAGAGCACACCATCCTTAATGGCGTGAACATTAGAAGAAGAACCCTCTGTCACGACCCCGTCCCGATGTGAAATTGCCTCGTAACAGCCTTTTTTATATGCTTCTTGCTTTGCTAATACGGGACTAAGTAAATTTAATGTTTTAATATCGCAACGTAGCCAACGAATATCATCTAGAACCGTTGCTTTTACTCCATGTTCAAAGTTTGCTAATGGACGAGGTTTTATAAGGGGAGGGAATTTTTATTGTAATCTTTTATTCATTGTCCATATTTTTGAAACCTTTTTACATTTCATTCGTATTATAACTATACAATTCGAATTGATAGAATTAAAAAAGGGAGAAATTATATTTTGAACCATTGAACAAAACTGATTATTTTTTTGACTTACTTTATTGCAATTGGGGAAGCGTATTATTCTACGCTGTTTATCGAACCAAAGACACCACCACAACACCAGACGATTCAAGTGTCTGCGATTACGGTGGCACAACTGCGGTAGCAAGCCTAATAAAAAGAAGCGTAAAACACGCCGTTTGAAATCTTCTATGTTGCAATCGATTAAACGATTTCTTCAGAGCACTAATTGTTCTAAAGAAAATGTGATGTTAAGCTACCTGTTAGAGAATAGATTGGATGTAGGCAGACCAATGCGAGAGCCGCCATTCATCTTTTTACGATATCAAACTTTACGTTGCTGATGATATATATATAAATAGTTAAACTAAAAGCTGCAGATTTATTTGCAGCTTTTTTTGTTTGGTAGATTAATATATCAATTCAAATCGTGAATATTTGAAATCTGAATGTTATGAAAATGGTGCGTTTGTTAAATAGTAAAACCAGAATAACCTTTAATAAAAGGTTTCATTGACGGCAACTCTATTAGTTAGAACGCAAGCACACATCTCTTTTTCTCGATAGAATAATCTAAATTAATATAATGTTACTTTAAAATAATTTTGACAAAATTATCCTTACGGAATAAGATTGTTTTAAATTGACTGATTAATCAATCAAAAAAGAGGTGTAGTAGTGCCAAGAAATGAAGAACAAAATCAAGAACTTCGAGATGCGAGAAAAGAACAAATTCTTCAAGCAGCTTTACTCGTATTTGCTCGTAGAGGGATGGTTGCTGCAAAAATTAGTGATATTGCCAAGGAGGCTGGATTAAGTCATGGACTTGTATATCATTATTTCACTTCAAAAGAAGAAATTTTTTCAACGTTAGTAAGGAGAGCAGCAAATAGTTCGGTAGCAGTAATTCAGCAAGCAAGTGAGCAAATAGGCACGCCGCTTGAGAAATTACATTGGATGTCAGAACAAATTTTAAGCGGCCTATCGGATGAGGGAAATACGCTGTTATTTTTAATCATGATCCAAGCGAGTACTTCAGATGCTATACCAGATGAAGTTAAAGAGATTTTAACAGGGGTGGAAGCAGTTTCACCGGTTACTTGTATACTACCTTTGATTATTAAGGGACAGGAATCTGGGGAAATTATTTTAGCTAATCCAATATCTCTGGCGATTACTTACTATGCGTTTGTACAAGGACTCGCTATAAATAAAATTCAATGGTCAGATTGTCCAATACCTGATGCGAAATTGATTATGAAGATTTTTGAAAAGGAAAAATAATCATTTGAAAGGCGAGGGGGGAGGACAGCTATGGTTAGGAATAACAAGCAACACTTATTTCTTTTGATATCACCATTCATTATCATATTTTTAGGTTTTTCAACAGCAACTATTTTCAAACAATATATACAAGGATGGGCTTGGATACCATTAGCGCTTGTTTACTGGAGTTCCCTAGGTTTTTGTATATATCATTTCAAAGGCGATCAATCAATAAAAAATTGGCTAAGAAAGTCGAAACCATCGAAGTCATGGATTACTCTTTCTTTACTTATTGGGATGTTTCCACTAACAATTTTAATGATGAATTTTCATTTATTTGATTCTATATCACTTGTCCTACTTTGGTTATTATTTGCGTTCATTAATCCTTGGTTTGAGGAACTTTATTGGCGGGGGGTATTACTGGATGGCCTACTTTCCTGGTTCCCAAAATGGATGAGCATATTGTATACAACAGTTTTATTTGTACTGAGTCATCCGTTGATGTGGGGTGTATTCTCGATTGCAAGTAAGTCTTATCACCTATACATTTATTTAAGTGTAGCTGGTATTGTTTGGGCGATTACATATTTCAAAACGAAAAGCTTAAGGTGGATTATTTTTTCTCATTTTATTGTGGATATCGGGAATTTGACCGTTTTAACCTTTTTGAACATCTATTTACCACCGACGATGTAATAGAGATGGATTCACATCTTGAATAAAGTATTTGGATTTCAGAATAGAAAAGGGCATAACAAATATGCCTTTTTGTGTATGTTTAGAATAAAAAATGAATGAAACAGTTAGGAGGAAGATGATGGAAGACAGAGATTGGGTGATACTGCAAACTTTACACAAGCATAAAAATATAACTAAAGCAGCAGAAGAATTATTTATTTCCCAGCCTTCACTCACTAAACGCTTACGAGATATAGAAAATGAATTCGGAGTAACAATCGTAAAACGCGGGCGAAGGGGGGTAGATTTTACCCCTGGGGGTGAGTTTCTGGCAAAGAGTGCTGATCAAATACTACTTAACATGCGTAAAATAAAAGAACAGTTGTCTAATATGAGCATAGATGAAGTCGCTGGTACGTTAAGATTGGGGGTTTCAAATTATTTCACAAAATATCACTTGCCTCGGATATTAAAATCTTTCAAGGAGCAATATCCGAAAGTAGAGTTTCAAGTTATAACGGGATGGAGCAGAGAAATCTTAAACCTAGTGTATAAGCAGGAGGTACATATTGGGTTTCTTCGAGGGGATTATCAATGGGCTGATAAAAAGTATCAATTGTTCGAAGAAAGTTTTTGTATCGCATCCAAAAATGACATCCTATTAGAGGATCTTCCTCGATTATCAAGAATTGATTACCGAACCGAATCCCTGTTCAAAGGAATTATAGATAATTGGTGGAATGAAAATTTCGAACAGCCTCCATTAATCGGAATGGTGGTGGACAAGGTTGATACGGCCAAGGAAATGGTTATGAACGGACTAGGGTATGCCATCATGCCTCGACGTATTCTTAATGATGTACATAATGTAAATATTATAGATACTAAGGACTGTAACGGAAAACCAATATTAAGAAAAACGTGGATGTTTTACCACGAGGAATCGTTAGATTTGAAAATGGTTAAGCGATTTGTGGAACTGGTAGAAAGTTTGGATCTGTCAGGGACCCATAAGTAAATTAAAGGTGTATTAGACTTCAGCTCTAGTACACTTTTTTTTGTTATAGATTCAGTCATTCCATTTCTTGATGGCTAACCATCCGATATATGTATTTTAATGTTTTGAAATACCCTTCTATAATTAATTTAAAGCGTTTCTAAAACGAATATAGGAGGTTGTTGTTAATGTCCCAGTTATCCATACCTTGTTCGGTCTATCGGGGTGGAACAAGCCGAGGTGTGTTTTTTAACAAAAGAGATTTACCTGAGAATATTGAATTACAGAAGAAACTATTCATGGCAGGAATCGATGCCTACAATCCGTCCCAGATTGATGGATTAGGAAGCGGGACTTCTCATACTAGCAAGGTGTGCGTGATTTCCAAATCAGAAGTGAACGGAGCCGATGTGGACTATACGTTCTACCAGGTTGGAATCGGCAAAGAAATTGTCGACGATAAAGGTACATGCGGCAATTTAATGGCGGCTGTCGGAGCATTCGCTGTGGACGAAGGATATATAGCCGTCGATTCTTCTGTCGATAATGTCGAAGTATCAGTTTTTAATACCAACATTAAGAAAATGCTCAAGATAAAAGTTCCTGTTATAAATGGAAATGCAAAAGTGTCTGGAGATTACCTTATGCCAGGGATTAACAAGCCTGGAGCTAAGTTTTCCGTCAGTATCCTAACGCCTGGGGGAGGAAAGACAGGAAGTACACAACCATTAGGTGATCGATATACTTTGAATACAAAAACCAAGGTTTATGAGGTTTCCTTTGTTGATATCGTAAATCCTTTCGTGTTTGTCTCCAGTCATGATTTGGGTATTGAAGGCACGGAACTAAACGCGGAATTATCTCTCAAAAAGAGTCTTTTAGAAGAATTAGAGGAGATACGAACTGAAATGGCTGTGAAATCTGGCTTGTGTAGGACGATTGAAGAAGCAAGGCAGTTTCCATCTGTTCCTAAAATAGCAATTGTATCTGAACCGATGGATTATATCACTTCATCCGGCAAATTGATTAAACAAGATGAAGTGGATGTGGTGGCTAGGATGCTTTCTATGGGGAAATTCCATCGTACGTTTGCGGGGAGTGGGTTGTACAACATTGCTGGGGCAGCTATATTATCTGGCACCATTCCTAATCAATATGCAAAACAAATGTACGGAAACGAGGAGCGTGTAATACGCATTGGGCATCCAGAAGGAATTGCTAAGGTACGCATAGCATTGACGGAAGATGGTCGGGATGTAAGGTATGTAGGCATCGATAGGACTGCGAGAAGAATTATGAAAGGCGACTTATTTATCCCTGAGTGAGGAAGAACTGATGTGAAAAGAGAATATAGGAGATGAGATGAAACCGTGATAAAGGAAAAAGATATTTTCAAAGCACAAGCCTTTTTTGAATTAATGGGGAAAAAGTACAAGTTTTTTAACTTACAGGCGTTAGAAGATTTGGGGATAGGAAAGGTTTCAAAGCTTCCATATTCTATTAAAATTCTGCTAGAGTCCATCCTTCGCCAGTATGATGGAGTAACCATTAACAAAGAACATGTTGAAAACCTTGCCAGATGGGGAAGCAATCAATGTGAAGATCACGTGGATGTTCCGCTCAAGCCTGCTCGGATAATCTTGCAGGATTTTACCGGTGTTCCTGTGGTTGTCGACCTCGCGTCCTTACGAACAGCCATGGCGGAAATGGGTGGAGATCCGGCACTGATTAATCCTGAGATTCCAGTTGATCTTGTGATTGATCATGCTGAACAAGTAGATAGATTCGGTACGCCAAATGCACTTCAATATAATGTGAATAGAGGTTTTGAACTTAACTACGAACGCTATGAATTCTTCAAATGGGCCACTAACTCAATCAATAAGTTCCGAGCTATACCGCCATCTACTGCAATTATCCACCAGGCAAACTTAGAATACTTAGCGCCCGTGGTTCATGGAATCATCGAAGAAAACGGAGAATATTTGGCATTTCCAGATACTTGTTTTGGAACAGATTCCCATACTCCGATGATTAACGGTGTTGGGGTAGTTGGATGGGGAGTCGGAGGTATTGAGGCAGAAGCGGCGATGCTTGGCGAGCCTTCCAGTTTTCCAGCTCCTGAAGTTATTGGAATAAGGTTGAATGGTAAGCTGCCCACTGGTTCCACAGCAATGGATTTAGCCCTGCACGTCACACATCTTCTTCGACAGAAAAAGGTGGTTGGGAAATTTGTTGAATTTTTTGGGGAAGGTGTTGCGAATCTGTCAGTGGCAGATAGGGCGACAGTCTCGAATATGTCTCCTGAAAATGGAGCTACAATTAGCCTCTTCCCAGTGGATAATGAGACTTTGCGTTACTTACGATTGTCAGGTCGTTCAGAAGAACAAGTTCAGCTGGTAGAGGCTTACTGCAAGGCAAACGGTCTGTTCTATACAACAGATATGGAAGAACCTCATTACACCGAAGTTATACAGTTGGACCTTTCTACTATTCTAACAAGTATCGCAGGTCCGAAACGCCCTCAGGATATCATGCCGTTATCTAAAGTGAAAGATACGTTTAGAAACGCCTTAACTTATGAGTTAGGGAACCACGGATACGGCCTTAGTGACAATGCAATCCATCAAGAAGTTCAGGTTACTGATCGTGATGGCCACAGATCCACATTAAAAACCGGATCAATCGTACTTGCAGCGATTACAAGCTGTACGAATACATCTAACTCACATGTCATGATTGGAGCTGGTCTGCTTGCAAAAAAAGCTGTTGAAAAGGGATTATCAGTTCCTCCTTTTATAAAAACAAGTCTTTCTCCGGGTTCCAAAGTCGTTACTGACTATTTGAGAAAAGCCGACTTACTTTCATATTTAGAAAAGCTTGGATTTTATCTTGTTGGTTATGGCTGTACGACATGCGTAGGAAACTCTGGTCCCTTGCCTGACGAAGTTGCAGAGGCAATCATAGGGAATGACTTGGTCGTCTCCGGAGTATTGTCAGGAAACCGTAATTTTGAAGGGCGTATTCACCCATTGATTAAAGCAAATTTCCTTGCATCTCCTCCATTAGTAGTTGCCTTTGCAATTGCAGGAACTATGGATATCAATCTTCACGAAGAACCATTAGGAAAGGATATGGACGGAAAGGATGTCTATTTACAAGACATCTGGCCAAGTGATTCAGAGATTGAGGAAGTTATTTCTAAGATTATTACTCCAGATTTATTTGAGTATCAAAATAGTAGGATCTTTACGGGGAACGATGATTGGAATCTACTTGAGACGACTAGTGACTTGTTATATAGCTGGAACGATGAATCTACCTTTCTTCAGAATCCACCGTTCTTTCAGAGCATGTCAAGGACGATTAAAGAAATTCAGCCGCTAGTTGGTTTACGGGTGCTTGTCAAATTGGGAAATTCCATTACGACTGATCATATTTCCCCCGCTGGCGGCACTATTCCGATTAAGAGTGTGGCAGGTCAGTACTTGTTGGATAAGGGAATACAACCTGAGGAGTTAAGCTCCTATGGTTCTCGGCGGGGCAATCATGAAGTCATGATACGTGGAGGCTTCTCAAATATTCGTCTTAGAAACCAGGTGGCTCCGGGAACAGAAGGAGGTGTAACAACCTATTTTCCAACTGGTCAAGTAATGTCGATATATGATGCAGCCATTAATTATCGTAATGATGAAACCGGATTACTCGTTATTGCCGGAATTGATTATGGTATGGGAAGTTCACGTGATTGGGCAGCAAAAGCAACCAGCCTCCTTGGAGTGAAAGCGGTTCTGGCACAAAGTTTTGAACGTATTCACCGCAGTAACCTTGCGTTAATGGGAATTCTTCCTCTTCAGTTCAAAGAGGGGGAAAATGCAGAAACTTTGGGGCTAACGGGATGGGAGCAATACCAAATTAATATCAATGAGGATGTAAAGCCTCGTCAAACCATAAAAGTGACGGCTATAGATGAAAGCGGGGGAAAAAAGGATTTTGAAGCTATCCTCCGTTTTGATAGCATAGTTGAAATAGAATATTACCGTCATGGAGGGGTTTTACAAATGGTTCTCCGCAAGAAATTAGAGCAGGGAAAAATGGAGACTAAAATGTAAAGGAGATGTTTGGATGGACAGCATTATCAATCGTTTTAAAGGAATCCCTACAACTTGCATTTCGGATGCGATGCAAGGTCTTAACAATTTGGATTTTTCTATTAAGCCTGTTAAAGAATCCTTTAAAGTGGTAGGTAGAGCACTCACTGTAAAATTATCTGCAGGGGATAATCTTGTTGTTTTAAAGGCGATTCGGGAGGCAAAGCCCGGAGATATACTTGTGGTAGATGCTAAAGGAGATACGTATAGGGCTATTGCGGGTGATTTTGTTGTTGGAATGGCCAAGATAGTTGGAATTGTAGGAATCGTGGTGGATGGGGTAATTCGGGATTGTGCGGGAATCAAGCAACTGGATATTCCTGTTTTCTGTAGAGGTACTACAGTGGCTGCTAGTGGCAAAGGAGGGTTAGGAGAATTTAAAGTGCCAATCTCGTGTGGTGGAGTGACCATTCATCCTGGTGATTTAGTAATAGGGGATATTGATGGGGTTGTTGTCATTCCACAAAATGATGAAGAGGAAATTTTAAGGAAATCATTGGACAAATTTAAGAAAGATGAAGAACGTGCAGAACGTGTTTTAAGTAGTCCAGAAGACGTAAGAAATTATATAGGTGAATTATTAAAATAAAGAAATCCCGTTTCTTTTGTTGTTTCTAATTGCCTGGTGTCCTTTGAAAAAATGAGCGTCTGCCTGGCGATGATTTATGAGGCAAAGCCTAAAGCGAAATAGCTTTGGGTAGAGGATACAAAGTAAGTGTTAAACGGCTTAAATGTTTAAGTAAGGATTACAAAAACAGACCATTATGTTGGTCTGTTTTTAGGTTAAACATTTGTAAAACAGGTTCTTATCGTTCTTAAGGTTTGGTTGAACCAAGTAGAAGGTGAAGAAATATACATAAATAAATGCCGTAGCCGAATTTAACAGCATATGAAGAGTACCGAGTGAAAATGGCATTGGATGAAGAATGTCAAGCGGCATATAAATTTGCAGAAGAAACTAAATGTATTTAGTTTTAAGCGTCCTGTATTTAAGAGAGTATACGTTAAAGCTGTTCAATATGTGTTATCTTATCCTTTTGTTTTTCTAATGCAGCAATGATTTCACTATCTGATAAATTCCCCATAAACGTTAAAGTTGTATAGAGAGGAACTGGAAAAACCTCGAATGGACTAGCAAATGAATCTAACAGTATATGATTTATTTCTAGCTCTCCATCTTCAGTGATTTTAAAAATTGATCTAAAGCTAATATATTGATTTCATTTGTTAATTCTAAAAATAGTAAATAAAAAACCAGCAATTTTCCAATCCATTCGATTGAGAAGTTGCTGGTTGTTTCTCTATTCGTAATACTCAATTAATGCCACTTCTAAACGTTCGGCTAGATGCTTTGTGATATAGCCGTCAATAAATTGTTCTTTCTCCATTTCAATTTGCGTGGAGTGGAAAAGTTTTGCGAAAAATCCGGGCTTTTTTTCAGTTGAAAATTGTTGTAATGCTTCTGTTCGCAAAGTAGAAACAATTTCATTCTCAATAAAACGCTCACGGATTTTCATGACGACATCCTTCGCGTTATCTTCTCTAAGCTCCGCTATTTGTTTTTGCAGTCTTTCGTTTTCATATTTTAGTTTCTGTGTTTCTTGTTGAATCTCTATGATTTGATTGGTAGATTCGGTTGCTTGTACAAGCATGTTTTGTGTGAGGAAATCTTTGTTCACTGCAATTTGCAACGCGCCGCTCTCATCTTCTTGTTGCAGGTTAAATAGCCCTGTCTGCATCATTTGCTGCAAAACATTACCTAAAACCTCGACTTTATTTACTAACTCATCAGGAGATGTAAAATCAGTTGTAGCCGTTAGTTGTTGGTTGATGTATTGGCCATTCTCGTCCATCCCTAGAACCAATCTTAGGCCCCTCACACGGTACTCATCCTTAAGTAGTAAAATCATACGAAGCTTTAGGATTGCGGGTATATTGAAACGGATAGCAGCCGTGGTTTTTAGATTGTCCTTCATGTCATCAAAAATATAATGTTCGAATGGTTTGCTGTAATAACGTACCTTCTTCTCTGTAATATCAAACCAACTTGCAACCTCTGCTGTTGAGTAAAACTTTTTTTCATTAATGTCGTTTAAGTAGGCATCACTATAAAGTATTTCTTCGAGAGGTGTGCCTTGTAAAACAGCAAACAATGGATCATGCTGGATTATTCCGAATACCATTTCTTTTGCGTTATGTGTTTCAATCATATTCTTCACACTCCATTTGACATTATTTTAGCTCACACGAATTTTCGGAATACTTCTCTATTAGATTCCTATTCAAATATGGGCAAATGTATGCTTAATTTTGTGAAGTAAATAATTTTTGGAGGCGATATACTTTAGTAAGATTAGGAGTTATTGAGATTTTGTAATGAAGAAAGGGGGAGTAATTTCTTTGTTTACTGTCACATAACGTAATGTGAAAGGGAATTAGGAAATGACCAAAAACAAGCTGATCTGCCTCATCAGGTTCAACCTAAAGGCTTACGTGGATACATAAGAAATTCTTTAGCATTCGTGGTAAGATAATAGCCATAAGGATAGCTTTTTCGAACGAAAAAAAGGTCTATTCCAACATGGTAATCCACGTAATATATAGTGTGTTTATCATAGCAGGCATCATTCTAAAAAGGAAAGATGCCTATTTATGTTAAAATTGAGGGAGTGTTGCACATGAATCAACGAGTAGTTGAGTATTATGAAAGTCTGCTTAAAAATGAAATCATGCAAAAGCAACTAGATGGTGCTACAAAAACATTAAAAGAACTAGTTGCAGAGTTTGCTCAAAGAGATGAAGCACATAAAACTGATATTTATGCAGCCTATTCAAATGTAAAAAAAGAATTAATCGGATAAACATAGATAAAAACCAGCAATCCTTTGCATAAAAGGGTTGCTGGTTTTCATATGTCGATCACTAATTTGCAAGAGTGACAAAGTACAATGAGTATTGTAACTGTGCGTAGGTAAAATTGCGAGTAATAGCTAAAGAACTCTGTGTTACAGCTCTTAGTGAATATCGCGTTTTTTGAAGTTACCGCCACGTACTTCTGATACGTCAGAAATAACGACGAAAGCACCAGGGTCTATATCTTTAATAATCGAAACTAGCTTATTTTCTTCCATTCTGTTAATAACACAGTCTAAAATTTCAGTGGATTCGTTAGAAAAGCCGCCACGACCTTGAGAGTACGTAACACCACGACCTAAACGTGATTGGATGGCTGAACCAATTTCCTCTGACTTAGGACTAACAACACGAACAGATTTGGATTTTTCCAAACCAACTTGAATAATATCGATTACATTTTTAGCAATGTAATAGGTTAAAGCTGAGTATAATGCGCTTTCTAGTCCGAAAATAAAGCTCGCACCGATAAAAATAAAGGCATTAATAAATAGGATAATATCGCCGACTGAAAATGGTATCTTACGGGAAAGTAAGACCGCTAGAACTTCAGAGCCATCTAAAGCACCACCGTTACGTAACACGATTCCAATACCTACCCCTAGCATAATACCACCAGATAACACGATTAATAAGGGATCTTCAGGCCCTAAAATTGTTTCAACATTGTGTAAAAGTACTGTTGAAATCGATAAAGCTGCAATCCCTACAACACTCATAAATGCAAACGTTTTTCCGACTTGTTTGTAGCCTAAATAAACAAACGGAATATTTAACACAAACAAGAATACACCTAATGGAATATCATTAAGTAAATGTGCCCCCATAATACTAATCCCTGTAACGCCACCGTCAATGACAGCGTTTGGAATCAATACAGCTTCAAGTCCGTATGCAGTAATCACTGCACCAATAATAATCATGATGGCTTTACGGATGTTTTGTAATAACTTTTGATTCTTCATTAATCTTCTCCATTTCTTCTTGTATAGCAAGTTATCCTCAAAAAGAGTACTTTTCTATTGTAAACTTTTTTTAATAGAACCTCTAGGATTCTTCACCATGGATTTATTATCATCAAGCTAGAGGACGCCACACTTTAAGAAATGCTTAATTAAAGTCTTGGAATAATGTTTATAGCAATTGTTTTCGATGCAATTTCTTCATTTTTGTTGCTCATTAAAATATATTTAGAAAATAAATTACTTAACTCGTCCTGAAAATGTATGAATTGCTCGTTGGATAAAGATAACTCTACAAATGAAAAAGTTGCGATATCTTCTGGGTATTTTTTCTCCTCAATTGAAGTTAAATAGTTTTCGTATTGGGATAATAATGCTAATTGATAGTAGGAAATAAAGTTTAGCTTTTGTTCTTTGGAAAGACGCTGCCATTCTTCCTGACCTAATAGTGCTGCGTCCCCATCTACCGCATAAAACTTCTCAGTAACTGAACGTACTTTACGTTCTCTGACGATTTTAATGATATTTTCATCCATTAAAATTTGAATATGTCGATACAATGTTGCTTGTGGAACGTCCTTGATGATTGAATTCATCTCCAATGTACTTAAGCCATCTTCTTTTTTTTGCATAAGCGCCTGTAAAATTTTCATTCTCACAGGATGCATTAAAACTTCTGCTTTGTTGCGCATAATTAGTTCCTCCAATATGTTTGATCGTTGAGTCATCAATGGTAAATGGTATTTGTTATTTAAATTGAGAACATTATCAAAAAATATAATATAAATTTAAACAAATGTATAGTGTGGAAAATGGTGGAATTATATTATTCTTTTTGTTATCGTTATTGATAATGATAACGAAAGAGGGATGAGTACCTATGAAATTGCATTATGGCTTTGATAATATCAGTAAAATTGATTGGAGTAGTATTTTGCCCATAATTATTCCTTTTCTACTTGTTGGATTTTTATTAATATTGGTTGCTTTAGTGGATCTATATCGTCATCGAACAACAAGGGAAAACGTACTTATTTGGACAATTGTTATTGTTTTTTTCAATACAATTGGGCCAATCTTATACTTTGTGATTGGTAGAAAGGATGTAAACAAACATGCGACTAGAAATCAATAATATTACTAAAAAGTTTAAGCATAAAACTGCGGTGAAGAATTTTTCAATGGTGATTGAGACGAGTGAGTGTGTTGGTTTAATCGGTCCGAATGGGGCTGGGAAATCTACATTAATTCAAATCATTGCAGATATTCTTAGTGCGGATGAAGGTCACATTCTTTTAGATGGACAAAAAATTTCTAATAAGAAAGATCAAATCGGTTATTTACCTCAATATCCAAACTTTTTCTCGTGGATGTCAGCATTTGAAACCTTATTGTTCATGGGAGAACTCTCGGGAATTTCTAAAACCCAGTTGCAAAAAGATATTCCTCTTATCTTAGAAAAAGTAGGGCTAGCGAAAGAAGCACAGACCAAGGTCGGCACATTTTCAGGGGGCATGAAGCAGCGCCTCGGCATTGCACAAGCCTTACTACATAAACCAACTTTAATAATTATGGATGAACCAGTATCTGCACTAGATCCAATCGGAAGGAGAGAGGTATTAAATCTACTAAAAGAAATTAAAAAAGAAACGACGATTTTAATATCTACTCATATACTTAGCGATGCGGAAGAAATCTGTGAACGTTTTGTTGTCATTAAAGACGGTCAGAAAATTGAAGACGCAACAAAAACGCAGCTACTTAATCGTAGTCAAGAATCCGCTATTTACTTAACGATTCGAAAAGAAGATTTTGAATGGCTAAAACAAGTAGAGCTTTTGCCATTTGTAAAGGGAATTGAAAACGTTGGAGATGGTTTTAAAATACATGTGAATCAAGTGGAAGAAGATGCGTATCAATTATTACAACATGGGATGGATCGAAAAATCGGCTTTAAAAAGTTTGAGTTAGGGGTTAAGGAAAGTCTTGAAGAGATATTCTTAGCATTGGTGGTGGAGGTATGAATAATTTTGCGGTTTTGAGTAAAAAAGAATTTAATCAAATGATTCGTGAATTGAAAATAATATGGCTGCCTGTTGTTTTTATGCTGTTAGGGCTTATGCAACCAATCACGATGTATCATTTACCTGTCATTTTAAAGGAGCTTGGGGGCGTAGAAGGAATACTTATTGATCCGACGGTGGCGAGACCTGAGGGGAGTGAAGTACTGGCATCGACGCTTAGCTCACAGTTTGACCAGTTAGGTATTATCATTCTTGTTGTTGCTGTCATGAGTATAATTCAAGCTGAAAAAGCAAATGGGATGTTGGCATTTATTTTAACGAGGCCGGTATCTATTTCTTCTTATATCGGGAGTAAAATTATAAGTCATTATTTGTTGGCGATTTTTTCTATAGCGCTTGGTTATGCCGTGTCATATGGCTATACAGCGTATTTATTTACATCCGTACCGATTGCTCAAGTGATGTTGGCGTTTGTCTTGTACTGTATTTGGTTACTATTCGTGATTACTTTAGTAACAATGTTGAGTACGTTTTTTAATAGTCCTGCTTTTATTGCGTTAGTAGGGATTATGGTACTTTTCCTATGCCGAATGATTGCCGGTTTACATCCGCTAATAGGCGCCTTAAATCCTGCAGGTGTTAGTCTACGTGCCACAAGTGTTTTAGCCACAGGTAGTATGGGAGATTGGTGGGAAGTCAATATTGTAGCGACACTTTTAATAATATTTGGAATGGCACTTATAATCCATTATTGGATTGCGAAGAAGAAAATTTAAATTCAAAATGAGTAAATTCACTTCAAATATCTGCTACGAGAAAAACCACTAGTCATTTTCATGCGCATGTAATCGTCCTTAGGCATTAGTCCAGCACTTGACTCCTGACCCGAGCGAATATGTGGGGTGACCTGGGCGATCCGTTCGCTTACCCGAGCGAATATGTGGGTGACCTGAGCGATCCGTTCGCTTACCCGAGCGAATATGTGGGTGACCTGAGCGATCCGTTCGCTTACCCGAGCGAATATGTGGGTGACCTGAGCGTTCCTTTCGCTTACCCTAGCGAATTGCTAAAGTATTGATCCATTCATAATACAGATACGCACTGCAAAAGTATTCAGCTTAATCAGAAAAGCAGATTCTGTCTATATATTTCGCTTTGTGGTAATTATTAGAATCGAATTTGCTCATTTAGAGTTTAAATTAAAAATACGAGGGGATGGGCGAAAAAAATTGAAAATATCTTTAAATATGAAAAGCCCAATTCCCCTTTATCAGCAGCTAGTTCAACAAATTATTTTAGAAATAGCAAATGGGAATTTGCGAAGTGGCGACCAATTGCCTTCTATTCGTGAGATGGCTAGACAAACAAATATACATTTACATACGGTCCACAAAAGCTACAAGGAACTTCAAAAAAAAGGCCTTATAAAAATGAAACCTAACAGCGGAGCATTTATTTTAGCGAAACAATCAGGATCTATAGACGATATCGATCTACAACAAATTTCGTGTAATTTGGAACAAATAATTGTAGAGGCATATGTTAAGGGGATCAGTGAGGAACAACTGCAACAGATCCTTAATCAGATATCTCAAAAAATCATTTCATTAAGGGCATTGCAATTTAAAGGAGAAGGGGCTGTCCTAAAAGAATAATAATATGCTGAGAGTAGTTGTTTTTTTGATATACAGGTAAAAATCAGCGTAGACTCCTGCGGCTTACGCTGTGCCCGCGGAAAGCGAAGTGGATTTTTACCATATAGAAAGCCTGTTGTTCTGCTAAAAGGGACTTATTGGACAGCCCCTTCTCACTGAAACAAAATATTTAATTTACCTTACGGAAAGAAAGATAAATTGACTCAAAAAGAGAATATATTGTTATGGTGAATTTATTTCTTTTCCCGGTAGTCATTTCTTTATAAATAAATTATTACAACGACCAGACAGATTAAAACGTAAACTTCTTACTATTGAAAATAAAAAATATGTAGGGGAGTGAAAAATCTCCTTACAAAATATTTGGGGGAGTAAACATGTTAAAAGTAACGAATTTAAAGAAAATCTACAAAGGATCTTCTAAAGGCATACAAAACTTATCTATAGATGTGAATCCTGGTGATATTTGTGCTTTTATTGGGTCAAATGGGGCTGGAAAGACTACTACGTTAAAATCAATAGTTGGAATACATTCATATGATTCTGGGGAAATAACCCTTAACAATGTGGATTTAAAAAATAATCCTAAAAAATTCAAAGAAATGATTGGTTATTCTCCAGATAATCCAGATATCTATGAAAACATGAGAGGTTACGAATATTTAGAGTTTATAGGATCTATTTTCGGTGTTAGTAGCGGAGAATTTGTTAATCAGATGGAGCGATTAGTCAAGGAATTATCAATGGAAGAAGCACTAAATAGACTTATTTCCAGCTATTCACACGGTATGAAACAGCGTTTAGTTTTAATTTCAATATTTCTTCATAATCCTGATTTAATTATTCTAGATGAACCTTTTGTGGGCCTAGATCCAAATGCCTCATTCTTTTTAACTAACGAGCTCCAAAGAAGGGCGAAAAGTGGAGCTATGATCATTTATTCAACACATGTACTTGAAGTGGCAGAAAAAATTTGTAATAGGGTCGTTTTAATTGATCAAGGAGAAGTGAAAATTAATGGTCTCATGAAGGATCTTGTCAAAAATGAATCACTAGGCGAAATTTTTAGGAGGGTTACTGCTCGTGACTAATATGATTACGTTGATCAAATTTAGAATGAGACATCAATTTCAATTATCCAAACTTTTTGATAAAGATTCAGCAGTAAAATCACATGCGTTTATAACTTTTTTAGGATATGGAATTTTATTTCTCTTTGCAGTCGGATATGTAGTCAGTGTTCCTCTACAAATGAACTTATCTAATCAATTGGATTTTGCAAACCCGTATATACTCTCTCTATTATTTTGGGCATTGTCTATCTGGTCACTTTTTTCGGGCGTAAAAAGTCTATTATTTGGGTATGATCATGATCAGGTATTTGTTTTGCCATTGGATAAGTGGCAAGCAATATTAATTAACTTTATATCCAAATATATTATTCAAGTAATATTGTGCTTTTTTGTTTTGTTTGTTTATGAAGCTGTTTTATTCTTCATAAGTCCTTTTCCTTTAGAAAATCTGATAATAGTGTTTCTTTTTATGCTTATTACTCCATTAATGGCGATAATTCTTAGTAGCTGTTTAGCACTAATAATAAGAGGCGTATTGTATTTTCTACGAATCGAAAATACAATGTTTGAAGCAATCGTAATAATGTTCATTTATATTTTACCACTAGCTATTTCTTATCTAGGCAGTAAATCAGTTGATCTTAAATCTGGAATAATAGATACTTCATTTCTTAGATACTCACTATTGAATAAAATAGAAGGTTCAGAATGGTTGTCACTATTAATGTTAATAGGACTTTCAATTGTATTAGCTTCAGCTTTTCTATATATATTAGTAATAAATTATGACAATATAATTACTGTTTTTAATAAAAATAAAACTATTGCGAAAAAAATTAATATAAAAACTACAACTAAAATGCAAGCTTTAGTAAAAAAAGAATTCGGTAAGTATTTTTCATCATTTTCATATGTTAGTAACACAATTTTAGGTCCCTTAGCTTTATTAATCGTTGGTTTTGGATTGTTGTTTGGATTTCTCCCCGAATTCAATATTCTCGAAATTAGCGCCTTAAATTTGCCAATTGCAAGTCAAACTCTTTATTTCTTAATATTTTTAGTATGCACTACTTTAACCACAACTACATCATGTAGTTTTTCTTTTGAGGGTAAAACGGTTTGGGTGGTGCAAAGCTTACCAATCTCGATAAAAGATTTATGTATATCAAAGGGAATAATTAATATTAGCTTATTGACTCCTGGATTAATTATTGCAATAATCGATTGCTGGTTTGTTTTAAATCAACGAGGGCTAGAGTTTCTCAGCCATATAATTTTGTTAGTATGCAGCATGGTCCTGATAACATTAGCTGGTTTAATTCTCAACTTGAAACATCTATCGTTCAATTGGAGTAGTGAAATGGTTGTTGTAAAACAGAGCATGTCTACAATATTGACTGCTGTAGTAAGTATGATACTAATTAGTATCACAGCTTTATTGATTTTATTCTTTGGAACGTTAGGCGTATGGTTTGCCACTCTAATAGAGTTATTGGGAATTCTAGTTTGTTTATGGGGAATACGAAAAATTCACTATTTACAGGAGAGATAATGTGGTGATTTAGATAGTATATGTGTAAAACCCCTTAAATTACTGTTTAAGGGGTTTTTAGTATTGTTCTTGGAAGAATACTTGGCTGTGTTGTTAGCTCTTCATTTCCCTTTAATAATTTTCAACATTGAATTAGCATTTTTCTGGAACTCATATGGTACGTTGATTTCCTCCACATCACAGCCAATATCAGTAAGGAAATTTGTTAATTTATCTAAATGTTCGTATCGATTTCCTTCCAAATCAACTAAAGGGAAAATACGAATTTCTTCTTTGGAAACACGCAGTAATTCTTTTATTGTTTCAACATGAAAACTATAATCCAATCGATCGGCATACGAAAATAGGAAATGTGCTGAAAGAATAAGGTCAAATTCTCCATCCTCAAACAGTAAAGAAGGGAGTGTCACGGGCACATAACGTCCATTCGACGTTGCCATATCCTTTGTACATTCTTCTAGAGCACTTTGACGATGTTTTCGTAAATCCTCTACATCATTAAAATAATCCCATACAAAAATATTCTTTGCTTTTTCCATATGTTCCATTGTATGTGTAATGTCTTGAAGTCCTTTGTGTTTCAAATCTTCCACAGCATGATAATAGGCAATGTCACACGCTGTTATATCTATGCCCATAGTGTTACCGATAGCTGTAAAAGAACATGCCCCGGCAGGACAATCAAGAATTTTCTTACCCTCCAAGTATTCTTTCGAAAGGGAAAATAAATCTAGATACTCCTCAAATGTTCTCCCGATAAATACAATTCTCTCTAAATCTAATTTTGTGCTCTGCTCTACTATACTCAACTAAGCTCACCTCATTAATTATAAATTAGATGTATTTTATCACATTATTATCAATATCAACCTTTTGTGGTGGTGATAAAACTGTGAATTATGTAGATTTTCAGAAGTAAATACATTCCGCAACGAGTTCTGTTCTAAAAAATATTTAGAGTGATAACGACTTGTATGTAATGGATAAGTTGTTTTTAATTTTCTAGATAGTAATATATATATGACAAAAGTAAAATATATGTTACAATTAAATCGAACTTTGAGTGAGCTAATTACAACATAAGTTCAATCACTCCGTATAGATTTATAAATAGTTAGAGATTTGAAATTTCATGGGAAAGGGGCATTTTTATTGAAGGATGTTCAGGTGAAAAACTGTGTCAAGCTCATTAGAGTTGAGCGAGGAAATATGACGCAAGGCGATTTAGCCAAAATGATCGGTGTGACGAGACAAACGATGAATTTAATTGAAGCGCAAAAATACAATCCAACAATCAAAGTATGTTTATTAATCGCAGCAGCATTGAATACATCAATTGACAAATTATTTTGGATGGAGGATGAGGAATGAATAAGCTCTTTACTTATATCCCAATTGGTTTATTAGTTCTTGTTTTATTTGGTTTAGAAAGCTCTTTATTAAAGTGGCTACTATTAGGTATAGCGGCGGTTATGATAGTTTTTGCTAAATACTTTCGGGTTCAAATGCAAGACGAAGATATTGAGTTTGATGAAAGAGTAAATGCCAATATTTCGAAATGGTCCTTACGTACAATGATAGTATTGAACGCTTTGTTAATACTCGTTTTATTTACAGTCTATAAAGGGCTATTGCCGATGGAGTTAGATATTCAATTGCTATTGATGTATTTATTACTATCATTATTTCTTCCTTTCTATGTAGTACCAGCGATTATAAAAAAACTTTAAGGGGATGGATTTTATGGATACGAACTTACTAATATTTGGCGTGATTTTGCTAATTATAGGTTATCTAGTTGGCGTAAAAAAGCAAACTTGGTTACTCTCGGGCTTTAATGAAAAAAGAGTAAAAGACAAAGGAAAGCTTGCACGATTAGTGGGTGGTATAACCGTAGTATTAGGTGCTTTTATAGTTATTAGTGGAGTAGTAGGGGTTAAGCCGGTTGAATATATAGTTATGTTTGTAGTAGTTGTCATGTTGAGTCTTGTGATTTTTGTGAATGTCAAAATGGTCGAATAATTTGCGATTAATAAAATGATTTTGAAACCCAGCGTAATTTATGCTGGGTTTTTGTGTGCCCTAAAGTATGGTCAAATTAATAACATCGCAACAATGGAAGTAAGCATATGCTCAGTGCCAATATTACCTAGTGCTATAGGAAGAGCAGTGCCCATGGAATCGGTGTTACATTACAACCCCAAATCGCATGAATCTGTTTTTCAATTAAAAGAGATGCAGATAAAAATATGTTAATTACATTGGGCGTTTCATCAATAAGTTATTAATTGCAGGGCAATATATGAAGGGCAGGTTTACATTGTGAAAATTTAGTAGGCATTCGATGATAGGTTCCATTAGATTTTTATAAAAGTAGGTACTAAGCCAAGCGAGGTTTAACCCAGGTACATATAAATATTGTAAGGCAAAATCATTAAGATAGCTGGGAGAGGTGATACGGGTAGTTCTTTAAAAGAGGGAACAAATCTATGTAAATAGATAGTTTGAAAATAAGGCGGAAAGGAGGGAAAAATATGCAACCAATGGCTTGGATAACCATTTTAGCATTTCTTGTTACACTTGTATTTATTCTATGGAGACCTAGAGGCATCAATGAAGCTATTCCTGCGACGATAGGTGCTATCGTTGTATTATTAAGCGGCAGTGTTTCACTGTCTGAACTTGGAACTATTGCTGAAACAATCAGTGGAGCAGCGATAACCATTATGGCAACAATTGTAATGGCCATCGTTTTGGAAAGCTTCGGTTTCTTTAACTGGGTCGCAGAAAAACTGGCAGAAAAAGCTAAAGGATCTGGTATTCGATTATTTTGGTATGTCAATCTTCTATGTTTTCTTATGACACTCTTTTTTAATAACGATGGTAGTATTTTAATAACAACGCCGATTTTGGTCATGCTATTAAATAATATGGATTTGAAAAACCATCAAAAAATTCCGTATCTACTCTCAGGTGGTTTAATCGCAACAGCATCAAGCGCACCAATTGGCGTAAGTAATATTGTAAATTTAATTGCTCTAAAGATTGTGAATATGAGTTTGTATTCACATACGGCGATGATGTTTGTACCTGCAACACTAGGATTATTACTTTTAGTCGGATTTCTGTTTTTAAGGTTTAGGAAAGATTTACCTAAAGTTATCCCCACTAAAGTAACCGGATTAACGCTCCCTTCGTATCACCCACTTAAACATAATTCAATCTATACTCCTGGAAAAAATCGCACAAAATTTATGCGCAATATCCTCCTTTTCGTCTTTGCTGTACGTATAAGTCTCTTTTTCGCATCATTTGTAAATATTCCGGTCTCTGTAATGGCAGTATTGGGCTCCTTAATACTTTTAGGATGGAGATGGATGTATTTAAAAGTACCACCAGGAGATATGTTGAAAAAGACGCCATGGTATATTCTCATCTTTGCCTTTAGTATGTACGTAATTATTTATGGTTTGAACAACATCGGTTTGACAGACTGGTTGATTGGATTTATGCGTCCTATGGTAACGGGAAGCTTACTCCATACAAGTGTGCTGATGGGCGTATTATTATCAGTACTCTCAAATATTTTTAATAATCACCCAGCGCTAATGGTCGGAACAATGACGCTTATGAATATGGATTTAGATCTACTTTCCTTGAAGGTTGCTTATCTGGCAAATGTAATCGGAAGTGATATTGGTTCATTACTTCTTCCGATGGGTACGCTTGCTACACTCATGTGGATGCACATCGTCAGAAAAGGAAATGTGAAAATTACTTGGTGGCAATATATAAAAGTGACAATTGTAGTAATACCACCCACACTGATTTTTACGTTAGTACTGTTATATTACTGGGTTACTTGGCTATTTTAAGAAATATTTAATAGGTTATATACTTTTTTAAATAGTGCTAACAATTGATAATAATATTTATTCAATAGTATCTCGTCAATCAATAAGGGGATTGACGAGATTTTTTTGTATACATTATTAAATCAAAAACCATGCAACAATGGTTGTGGCAAGTAGCCCGACGAGTACTGGTACTAAATTGCGTCGTGCGAGTTCGAAGGGGCTGACGTTACAAATTGCAGCAGCGGGGATTAGTGCCCAAGGAATCAAAGTTCCTCCGCCAACCCAAATTCCTGTAATTTGTCCGAGCGCAGTGAGTGTGGCTGTGCCTTCTCCTATGGCATTGCCAAACAGACTACCGATAGAACCAGCTAAAGATATGCCAGAAAAACCAGAACCGTCTAGTCCAGTGATAGCACCAACGATTGCTAAAGTAATAACTGCTATTTCTTTTGTTAAAGGCACGAGTGCCGCTAGACCAACACCGAGGTCATTGACAATACCATGGGAGGCTTTCGGTAAATAGTCACCAAGGATTTGATTGAAACCAGAATCGCCTAAGTAAAAGAATGCAGCAATCGGAATGACTGGTCCAAATACTTTAAAGCCAAATTGGAAGCCTTGAATCAAGTAGCTCGTTGTCTTCTCAAGCCCCTGTTTTTTGTGGGCCACAACAGAAAGTATCAGTAAAATAAAGACGGCAGTACCACCAATCAATGCTGTCGCGTCTCCACCTTGTAATTTTAAAATGGACATCGCCACTACGTCTGCTAAAAAAGCAATAGGAATAAGTATGGCAAAAAATCGTTTTTGACCTTGTGTGAGCAAATTCTCGGGCGTCTCTTGCTCATTTTCTTCTTCGTTTGTTCCGGTAGTTAATTCGAGCGTGCCTCGCTTCATATCACGTCTTAGTAATATATAGGCAACCACCGTAGTGACAAGCCCCATCGTAATAACGAGAGGAATACTTGCAGATATGACATCTCCCACTGGAATCCCCGCGGCATCCGCTGTTAGCTTAGGAGCCCCTTGAATAACAAAATCACTGGATAGGGCAATACCGTGACCGAATAAGTTCATTGCCATTGCCACACCTAGCGCAGGTAGTCCAGCACGTATTGCCACGGGTAACAGCACTGCACCTAAAAGTGCGACTGCTGGTGATGGCCAAAAGAACCAAGAAATAATCATCATTAAAATACCAATCGTCCAATAGGCAAGTGTTGGCGTTTTAATAATTTTCGTAAAAGGTGCAACCATGACTTCATTTATACCTGATTTCATCAGTACGCGGCTCATCGCCACAATAATAGATATGATTAAGATGGTTGATAACAGCTCAGTGATCGCATAAATAAAGCTATTAAAAACGCCACTAATCGAAGCAGTTAAATCCCCGGTAGCGGCAATGGCTATCAGAAATATTCCGACAATACAAATGAGGGTGGTATCTCGACGTCTAACCATGAATCCAATAATTAATACTATGAACACGACATAAATCCAATGGAGAGCAGTTAATTCAATCCCCATAATTTTTCCCCCTCAAAATAGGTCTGATTATAGGGTATGAAGATATTTCTAGAGTGTGAGTAATTTCAAAATAAAAGGAAGCTTTCTTAAATTTTATTGCTATTCCACTAACAGTGCATTTTAATTCATTAAAGAAATTATTGTATCTGTTGGAGAGTATAAAATATTTTGTGTAAATGAATAAGACTATAAAAAAGGTCACCACAACTCATCCAAAGAAAAGAGGTCTTCCCTATGAGTCAGTTTAAAACAGAAATCGTCGAGGCTCTAGTAAAAAAACAAGAGATTACCGAGTTTTTTCGTACACACTTAGAAACAGTATGTCTGTCTGCTTAGAAAGGGTTTCTCCCCTTAAGTGAAGCATAAAGCGTTTAATTAAAGCAATGAAGATTAATGCCTCTTATTCTTCCATTTTAATTGTTTCAGGTGCATTGCATGCTTTGCAAATTTTTAAAAAATACAAGTCATTGTTTTATTAGGGTGGGGGAGCTTTTATAGGGGGTACCATTGCTATAACAATTCCAATGCATCATTGGATTTTTAGAAATTCATTTTAAGGATTATATTTTTGCCGAGGGGAATAGATCTGGAGAAATATTAAGAGAGTAAAGCAATACGCAACGTGCAACCTTAGATAATATGGTTGCAGAAAGACTCTTGCAGGAATAGTAAGAGGGCATATAGTCTTTTTCACAGTATAAATTATTAGTAATTGTTCATTAAAGTTTGGCAACTGGTTGATAGATTGGATTGGGTAAAATAAAGCAGTTAAATTATTTAATAAGGATGCCTTAGCAATACAGTTATTTAAAAATATTAATTTTCAATTAGCTGTTTTAATTCAAGAAGACTATTTTATTCTGTTTAAATGCTTTAAGCGACAAAACGATAAATTAAGCCTTCTCGAAGTATTCAATGATATAGTCTTTAAACTGTTGTGCTTCGATTGAAAAATAATTCTTATTAGACCACGAAAGTCCCATCGTTCGTTTCCAATTAGATTCGTTAATTTCAATTTTTTCCGGCAGAAGATGAGAAGCTCTTTTCCAATCTCTTTCAGAAATAAAAGTAACACCTATTCCCCGTCTTATCAGTCCAATAAGTGCTTCTGGATCGTTTACTTCTAAACTAGTATTTGGTGTAAATCCAGCTTCTTTACATAGTTTATCCGTTAGTTCTCTAAAGCTATTCTCGGTATTCATAAGGATAAAGGATTCATTTTTAATCTCGCTAATACTTATACTTTTTCTTCCAGCTAAGTAGTGATTAGTTGGGACAATCAAATAAATATCCTCTGTAAATAGTGGTTTCCATTCAATGTTAGGACTATTAAATGGAAAAGGTGATATGAAAAAGTCTAATTCTCCAGCTTCAAGTTTACTTTTCAAGACTGAAGAAGACCCATTTATTTGTTGAAAGTGTAAATGAGGAAATCGATTTAAAAAAGGACTTACTAATTTAGGTAAAACATTTTTAAGTGTCACTGCAATTTTTATGCTTACTTTTTTTGTTCCTTCAAAATTTTGCACTTTACGTTTTCCGATATCTAATTCCATAAAAGCTTTATTTACATGTTCAAGAAATACTTTTCCATTAGCATTCAATTTGATATTACGCCCTTGACGATCAAATAATGATACGCCAATATCCTCCTCTAGCCGAGCAATTGTTTTACTTAGGGAGGGTTGAGCAATTTTAAGTTCCTCTGCTGCTTTTGTAATATGTTCGTACCGAGCTACGGTTTGAAAATATTTTAGTTGGAGTATTTCCATGTAATTTCCTCTCTTTCCAATAGATTTGAAGGAATTAGCTGATAATGAATTATGTATTATACACAAAAACAATTTTTCTTCATAATAGCTATATATACAGTTAGGAATTTTCAGAAAATATTTTTTAGGAGGGTCTGTAAATGTCCAAAAAATCCAAAGAGTTTTTAAAGAAAATTTCCAAAGTAGTACCCTTATCAGTAGCTTTCTGTTTATGTGCAAGTTCGGTAAGTACAGCTTATGCTACCAAAAAGCCTAAGCCAATTCAACCGAAAGATGCAACTTCTTTTACAAAGGAAGCAAATGCTTCTGTTTATAACGAGTTAAATTTTGCTGATAAACAAGATTATGAAGATGTACATCGAGGGTTTATTGCTCCGTTAGATCCATCTATAAAAACAGACAAAGGGGAGGTACCTTTGGATCTAACCAGATTTAGTCGGATTACTAACGGGGGAGAAGCACCGGATACAGTAAACCCTAGTTTGTGGCGTAATTCTCAGCTTCAAAATGCAGGCGGATTATACAAAATTCGTGATGGAGTATATCAAGTTAGAGGGCTAGAAATAGCAAATATGATTATTATGGAAGGCAAAAATGGAATTGTTGTTCTTGATACGATGACGTATAAAGAAAATGCAAAAACAGCATTAGAACTATATTTTAAATATAGAGGGAAGAAACCAGTAACGGGTATTGTAATCAGTCATAGTCATATGGATCACTTTGGGGGCATTGCTGGTGTAATGCAATATGCGGAAAATCCTAATATTCCGATTGTTGTACCTGATGGATTTATGGAAGAAGCTATTAGTGAAAATGTATTATTAGGAAATATAATGGCAAGAAGAGCACAATATCAATTTGGTAATATACTTCCTGTAGGATCAAAAGGAATGGTCTCTAATGGTGTTGCGGCAGTTGGTAACGGATTCAACGGCGTCTCTACAATTTTAAAACCGACAAATATTATTCAAGAAGACGGTGAAAAGTTGGATATTGATGGGTTGAACTTTGAATTTTTAATGGCTCAAGATACAGAAGCTCCGGCTGAGATGAACGCTTATGTTTCTACTAACAAGACATTGTGGATCGGTGAGATTGTTAATCAGACTCTCCATAATGTGTACACTTTAAGAGGTACGAAAGCTCGTGATGCACTGGCATGGTCGACTGCAATTGATAAAGTAGATAATTATATTCAAGATAAAGAGATTGATGTTTTAGTAGGTTCACATAATTGGCCAACTTGGGGAAAAGATCAAGTAGAAGAGTTAGTGGATAAACAACGCGATTTGTACAAGTATTTGCATGATCAAACAATACGTCTTGCAAACGAAGGATATACGATGGATGAAATAGCTGAAATGATTAAGTTACCAGATAGTTTGGCTAAGTATTGGGCGAATAGAGGTTACTACGGAACAGTTAAACATAATGTGAAGGCAATATATAATTACTATTTAGGTTATTACAATAGTAATCCATCAGATTTAGACCCACTTCCACAAGTTGACACTGCTAAAAAATATGTGGAGTATATGGGTGGAGAAAAAAATGTAATGAAACAAGCTGAAGCTGACTATAATGAGGGTCAATATCGTTGGGTCGCACAAGTATTGAAAAATGTTGTGATGGCAAACCCGACCAATGAACAGGCGAAAAATCTATTAGCTGATGCGTATGAACAATTGGGTTATCAAGCTGAATCAGCTATTTGGAGAAATGAGTATTTAACGGGTGCATCTGAGTTACGTAATGGCATTGATCGAGATTACTATATTCAACATAAAGCTAATACTTCAGGAATTACAGCATCAATGCCTGTACAGGATTTCTTGAATTTATTATCAGTTAAGTTAAATGGTATGAAGGCAGATAAGAAACACACAACTATTAACTTAAATGTATCTAATACAGATGAGAAATTTGTACTGACTTTAGAAAATTCTGTTTTACATTACAAAGTAGGTCAGGTTAGTACAGATGCTGATACGACCATTACATTAGATAAGGGTACTTTATTTGGTTTAGGTGCAGGTGCAATTACAATTGATCAAGCAGTCGGTACTGGGAAGCTTGAAATTGTTGGTAGTAAGGACAAATTAGTTGAATTACTTTCACTATTGGATACATTTGATCCAGTACCTAACATTGTTACTCCTTAATAAGAATTTAAATGATTTAACTTTCTCTGATGTATTTAATAATCCCACTTAACGCTAAAGTTAAGTGGGATTTAGTTTGATTTGGAAATTAGTATCTATATAGTCTACTCAATCAAATGCGATATTTGTTGAGTTGTTGAAAGGTATTGGTTATGGCATGCTAGCTTATCACAATTATGATTATTGCTGATGTGTTTATCATTATTTTTTTGGGGGAAAAAGATGAAATGTAATTGAGTAAAGAAATTTTATAGAAATGCAATTAAACCGCGCCGAATAATTTCAAAATATTAATAATGACAATACCGACAATGCCGAAGTCTGAATCACCAAATGTTGTACCTTCGTAACCGATATCGCCCATGAATATAAGCAGAATAGCTGGTATGAAGCTGATGATTACGCCATTAGCGAATGCACCAGCCATGGAACCGATTCGTCCACCAGTCGCATTCCCAAATACCCCTGCGGCTGCGCCAGTGAAGAAATGAGGCACAAGCCCAGGTACAATTACTTTTAAGCCTAAAAGTGGGAGGGCGAACATTGATAGCAATCCTGCTAGGAAGCTGAACAAGAAACCGATGATTACGGCATTTGGTGCAAAAGGAAAAATAGTTGGGCAGTCTAATGCAGGTTTTGAATTAGGTACGACCTTGTCTGCAATACCTTTGAATGCAGGAATAATTTCTGCAATGAGCATACGTACACCTGCTAAAATAATGTACACACCTGCAGCGAAGGTGATGGCTTGAATAATAGCGAAGACGATGAAGTTAGAACCGCCAGATAACTCTGTTTCAATATAAGATTGCCCTGCAAATAACGCCACAATGATAAAGAATAAAGTCATTGTTAAGGATACAGCGACGGACGTATCTCTTAAGAACCCTAGAGATTTTGGGACTTTAATATCCTCCGTTGATTTTCCTTTGTTTCCGAACAGCTTACCGATTTGAGCAGATACATAATAACCAACACTGCCAAAATGGCCGACAGCAAAATCATCGCTACCAGTAATTTGACGCACGAATGGTTGTAGCATAGCAGGGAAAACGACCATACAAATGCCTAGTAAAATAGAGCCTACAAGTATGAGCGGAGCACCACTCATACCACCAACTGATAGGGAAGCGGCGATTAAACAAGCCATAAATAATGTATGATGACCAGTTAAAAAAATATATTTTAAAGGCGTGAATCGCGCTAAAAGTAAGTTCGTGACCATACCAAATACCATAATCATTGCAGTGGATGTACCAAATTCCGTTTGAGCTGCCGCTACAATTGCTTCGTTGTTCGGGATAACCCCCTGCACATTGAATGCATGATCGAACATTTTACCAAAATGATCTAATGATCCAATTAAAACGGCTGCTCCAGCACCCAAAATGACGAAGCCCATAATTGTTTTTAACGTACCTGAAAGAACCGTTGAAGCTGATTTCTTTTGAATGAGTAAACCGACTAATGCGAATAGACCGACTAGTATGGCTGGGGTACCTAAAATGTCATTGACAATAACATCTAACATACCAACACCTCATCCTATTCAAATTTTTCATAGAAATGGTTCGAGCTTTAGTTTAATCTCCGAAACATTCATCATATTGATGATGCTCACAATTTTTCCTTTACTTTCGTCCAATCGCTCGACAATATCTCCTGCACCGATAAAAATATCTGCCTTTTCAGTTATGGCTGATGTTAAATCAGTGTGGGTTACCATTGCTGTTTTTCCGAGTTCAGTGAGCGCCTTTTCCACATTCAATTGCATAATGAAGCTACTGCCTAACCCATTTCCGCATACCACTAAAATTTTCATCATAACCTCTCCCCTGTAGAAAATTGTTTTATTTTATTGAGAATTTCGTCTGTATGCTTGCAGGCGATAACGATGTCGATTTGAGATGGATCATGTATAACTTGCGCTAGATCGACTAATGCCTGCAGATGGGACTCGCTATCTGTAGCAGCTAAAACAAAGATTAAATAAACCGGCTTATCTGGTGCGAACAGTACTGGGTTTTGTAAGTGTAATAAGCTCATGGATAATGCTTTGACGCCATCGGTTGGTCGTGAATGTGGAATGGCTACTTTGGGTGTAAGTACGACATAGGGACCGTATTTTTCTATGGACTGAATCATCGCTTGTATATAGCGGTTTTCTATTTTGTTCTGTTGCAATAATGGTGCTGAAGCTAGGCGAATTGCATCCTGCCACGTGTTTACTTTGTCGGCAATTTGAATTGTGTCTGTATTTAGTAACTCAGTTAGCAAGCAGAAATACCTCCTTTCAAAAGGAATCAAAAAAGCTTTCTATTCATGTTATTAATGCAAGGGAGGCAATTATGTCATGAAGGGGCTTAATTTTAGGGGTTTTGTTGAATGAAGGAGAGCTGTATTTATCTATCTATTTTAGAGACATTTTTGTATGCAGTAATTTTCAGAGGGGAATACGGAATTCGTGCCTCCTAGATGAACAGTAAATAAAAGATGAAATAAACAAGGACAAACTTGTTCTAACTTTTTCAATTTGGCTTACACTTACTATAGGATGAAAGTGAGTAAGGGAGGAAATAGCATAGTTAAAAAATGGGGAATTGTTTCGCTGATTTTATTCGCCTTATATGTTCTTTGTATGTATTTGTATATTTTTCATAGTGGTGGTGGTACTATACCACAAGCTTTGCAAGGGACAGCTGCGGATCCAGCAATATTTATGTCTGAGCGTGAACTATTTCTAAGTGGAGAATATTCAAAGATTAGAAATTTACTCTTCTTTGTTGTGACGCCGTTAGAATGGCTAGTATATTTTTATATTTTGATAATGGGACTTTCACGATGGTTTGAAAAAGTTTCAATTTCACAAACAAAATGGAAATTTTTGCAAAATGCAGCCTATTTATTTTTGTTATCGCTGTTTTTGTTTATTGTGTTATTCCCAATAGATTATTATCGCTATACGTTAAGTAAAAGCTATGGCATAAGTACACAAGACTTCTCTTCTTGGATGAGAGATGGTGTCATTGATTTTTGGGTGAACTTTGGCATGTCCGTTATTATTATATCGGTGCTATATTGGCTCATCAAAAAGAGTACAAAAAGATGGTGGCTCTATGCTTGGTTGTTAACAATTCCTTTTTCCATTTTCCTGATGTTTATACAGCCAGTTGTCATTGATCCTCTTTATAATGATTTTTACCCATTGAAAAATAAAGAATTAGAGACGCAAATTTTAGCGCTCGCCGAAAAAGCAAATATTCCCACAGAGCATGTTTATGAAGTGAATATGGCGGAAAAGACCAATGCATTAAATGCCTATGTAACGGGCGTTGGGAGCAATTCGAGAATTGTGTTGTGGGATACAACCTTAAACCGCTTAACGGAAAATGAAATTCTGTTTATCATGGCACATGAGATGGGGCATTATGTAGAGAAGCATATTTATTTTGGCATAGCGGGCTATTTGTTAATGACGTTGGTTGGACTATGGTTAACCGCAAAGTTAATGACATGGATGATTGCGCGTTATGGCCATATATTAAACATAATAAAGGTAAATGATATTCGCTCCTTACCACTGTTTTTCTTAATTACATCTGTATTATTATTCGCCTCAAGTCCTCTTTCTAATTATATTTCGAGATACCAAGAAACTAGGGCTGATGAGTATGCAATCGAGTTAATAGGGAATCAAGGGGCTGCGGTGACTGCTTTTCAAAAGCTTACGAAAGCAGGCTTAAGTGAAGTGAACCCACCATTACTTGTAAAATGGTTCCGCTATTCACACCCAACGATGCTCGATCGAATCGATAAAGTAGCTGAAAAAGAAGGACAGAAAAAATAAGCTTCACTATTCATGTTTGAAAAGAGCATATTGGATGTTAGGGTAGCGCATTTTGGGGTATTATAGGTAGAGAATGTATTAAATTTTTTTGTTTTAGAATGGTAGGAGAGTCGTTATGCGCAATATTATAATAATCATACTGGCATCAATTTTGGTTGGTTTTGCTTATAACTTTTTGCTAATTCCTCATGAAATTCTTAGTAGTGGTTTAAGCGGAATTGCCATTATGTTGGGGTTAGTAACGCCAGTGAATACAGGTGTTTTGAATTTTTTATTAAATCTTCCGTTACTGATTTTAGGAGTTATGAAATTAGGGAAACGGTTTATTGGGTATACCATTCTATCGGTCGTCGTACTATCGGTCAGCTTATTAGTCATTCCTGTTTACAAGTTAACAAATGAGCCACTCTTAGCTTCTTTATTTGGTGGTGTTATTACGGGCGTAGGGGTCGCAGTAATTTTCCGTGCCTCTGGATCATCTGGTGGCTTCGATATCGTAGCGATGCTTCTAAATAAGAAAAGGGATTTACCTTTAGGGGCATTAATTTCTGGGATGAATGCAGTAGTTGTATTGATTTCAGGCTTTATCTTTAGTTGGGATGCCGCACTGTACACGCTTGTATCGATTTACGCGACAGGCAAGGTGATCGATACGATTCATACAAGTCATATTAAACTTACGCTTATGATTGTCACAAGCAGAGGAGAAGAAGTGAAGAAGAAGTTACTGAGCAGTCTTTATCGTGGTGTGACGATCATGGATGCAGAGGGTGCTTATACTGGGGAAAGAAGAAAGGTGCTTTTCACGGTAATTACGCGCTACCAACTTGGAGAAGTAAAAGAAATGCTTAAAGAAGTTGATCCAACAGCGTTCGTAAACATCACACAGACAACAGAAGTTATCGGTATGTTTGATCGGGGAGGAAAATGAAGCGGCTACGTGAAAGATCATTTCACGTAGCCGCTTTATTACTGAATCTTAAGCATTGTAGCCATTTTCACCAAACGGATTTAGCGTGTCGAGCCATTTTTGTTCAAGCTTTTCCAATTCTTTTTTTGCATCGAAATAGCCTTCCTCTTTTTTCTTTAAATACTCAACAACTTCAATATCAAACGAATCCGCACCGAACGTATTGAAGTCAGCTTGTAAAGCCTTATTTGTATGTGTGTTTGTTTTCAGCATGAACTGAAAGCCATTTAAACGTTTTAAATTGTTGAAGCTTCCGACAAACACTTTACCATTCTGTTTGTTTGTCATTGTAAAAACGCCGGCTTCAATCGGTGTTTCTTTATATAACTCTTTCAATTGTTTCTTGTGATCCATAACGAGCCCCACTTTCTTATTTTTTCACCCAGTAAGCACTACCATCTTCTTGGCGGTCCATAAAGCCATATTCGATTAAATAACGACGAATTTGTACATAGTCCTCATAAATTGGTTGAATGATTTCGGTTAGTTCTTTTTCTGTATACTGTTTCGAGTCGTCCAGTAATTTCGTAATCGCACGTAGTACGACAATTTTATGTTTTTCACGTTTTGGGAAGCGTACAAGTTGCTGCCCAACTCCATTTGGGAAATACTTTTCGATTAGCTCTTGTTCCTCAGAAATCGTGACATCATAGCGTTCATCCACCATAGTAGCGGTTTTGTGGATGGGCACAAAGGTATCGGCTTTTTGATCTTTCTCCTTGTATAACTCCATCATGGCAAGGAAAATCTTTGCTTGACGTTCTTTTTCTTTTAACGCAAAACGGTGATGACGAATCGTTGTTGCACTACCAATCTCTAGCTCTTCTTTAATTTCTAAATCTGATTTCCCTTCATAAAATAAACGCAATATATGACTTTGATGATCTGTTAAGCCAGTCAATTTCTTATTTAAGCCATTTAGATAATGAAAAACGGACTGGTGCTCAGTTGTGATATGAAGTTGCATAAATTTTTCTGCTTCATAAAGGACATTTTCGTGTGGATAAATAATGCCTTTTTCAATCTTTTTACTGCAAAGTAAGCAAGTATAGTGATCATTTTCTTCAGTATAACCCTCTTTTATATCCTCTAAGGATGCTTGCCAAAATAGTTGGTCTAAATCCATGTTGATTCCCCTTTATTACAAACATAAATAAAAAACGTTTGTTTATTTATAAATAAAATAACAAATTGTTTGATAAAAATCAATGGGTAAGCATTTTTATATTTGGGGAATGAGATGTGACTAACTATTTTTGTGTGATATGTCACAACGATGGGGAAGAATTGAAATATAGGCACGTTCCATCATTTCGTTCATATTATATAGAGATAATCCTTTGTAAAACCTAAATTTTGCAAATTGGGCATTTGACATAGGTTTATTATTCAAGGACACATATAGATAACAAGACAATAAAATTAGGGGGCAAAAAAATGAACAAAGAATTTCTACTTTCTTTTAAGGATAAAGTTATAAGAGTAGATCGGGGAGGGCCAGAATCGCGTATAGGTCAATTACTGTCTGCTGAAGATGATCATTTTGCATTACTGACTGAAAAAGATGGTGTCGTTTACTATAGAACGCAGCATATTAAGAGTATTACAGTCAATTCGAAAGATGGCATGGAATTTAATGTTGTGATTCCTGAAAATTTCGAGTTTTCCATTGCTCCAGATTTTAAAACAGTTGTAGGTGGGTTAAAACATCAGTGGGTTAAAGTAAATCGTGGTGGTCCAGAAGCGTTAGAAGGGATTATGGATGAGGTTAGCGATGATTTTATAACGATTATCTCGAAAGATGAAATCATCCGTCTTGCTATGTATCATGTGCGTAACATTAGCTATGGCGTTAAGAGTGACAATGCGAATGATGAGAAAAATGAAAATAAAGACAAAGGCTCAAAAGACAATGATAATAATTCTAGAAATAGAAGAAGATAATCCGGCAAATGGGTTATTGTAGCTGCGTTTTTCTCTTTAAAGGTATTCCTATTTTTATGAAGTACTATGCTTAAATAAATTTCAACTATTTCTCTTACTACCCTCGGTTGATGCACATGACATTTATGAGGAATATGACCTGGAATACGTTTAAGATTTACTTACTAGTCTTATTTGTGACAAGAGTAGGTTTTTAGCAGTATTGCCAAATGGAATTACAATTGAAAGTATCGCTTTATTTTTCAAAGCAGTAGAGTGAGGACTGGATTGATGGACGCACTAAAGTTCCTTGATATTCCAATTGGCTTTTTTGCAACTTTACTTAGATTATATGTGGGTATGTGTACTATTCAACTGTAAAGGAGTGAGAAATTGAATAAAATGATTCAGAATCTTAATAAAGAAACAGTGAAATTGTATATATCAGGAAAAAAAGTACTTAAAGGAATAATTGTTGATTCGGGTAGTGATATGATTGTCCTGTACAACGGCGAAGATTATTATTACATCCCTAATAGTCATATCCATGAATTGAAAGTGGATGATTATAATGAGAATAACATTATAATGCCAACAGAAAACCCTGATATTGTTTTGAATAACAAGGATGAATTGACCTTAGAAAAAGTGCTTTCACATGCTGTAGGCATTTACTCTGAAATCTATGTGACTGGTAATCAGGCACTACATGGTTATATTTCTAATATTATGAGTGATTATTTTGTATTTCAATCCCCTATTTATAAAACGATGTATATTAAAACCGAGCATTTGAAATGGCTCATTCCATATACTGATAATCTATCCCCATATAAACTATCAGCTGCCGAATTTCCAATTCAACCTTTCAATGAAGCATTATCAAAAACGTTCGAGACACAAATTGACACATTGAAAGGTAAATTTCTCGTATTTAATCAAGGAGAAAAAAATAATTTTATTGGAAGAATGAATAATGTTAAAGGACACATCGTTGAGTTTCAAACAGCGAGAATGAATCCTATATATTTCAATCTTCTTCATATAAAAACGGTACATCAAGCTTAATTCTTTACTGTCGCTTTGAGCAGTTGAAATATAGCATAAAAAAATAAAAGCATGTCTTTGGAAAACAGCCACTGAATGGATGCCGTAGACATGCTTTTTTCTTTTGCAAATAATGTTATTTATCATGTGTATTGATTAACTAATTTTACCAAACGTAAATAATAGAAAAGGTGGATTTCCGCTACGGGCTACTCGCTTTCCTGCGGGCGAGCGCCGAGCCGCTTCCTCCGCGTTGCTCCGTGCAGGGTCTCGCCTGTCTCGCTTTCCCGCGGGAGTCGAGTAGCCCTCCGCTACAATCTATAAAGTTGGCATTAATAATATGGTTATTTTTCACAGAAATTATGAGAGAAAACGAAAAATAACCATACAATTATTCCTTAATGAACACGCCTGGTTATTTATTTTTCTTTTTGAAAATCATGATCGACAAAGTGGCTAGCACGACAATTGATACTAGAATGATTATGATGCTGGTCGTAGAACTTAGTAAATGTCCGTTAATGTCGTAGATAACGCCATAATTGACTTTGTATGCTTCGACTGTTGAAGATGGCGCGCCTTCGAAAACAGTCGTAATGGAGTTTTGCATAAAGGCATCTCGCAAAAGCACCGTAGTATGGCTGATTGGGAAGTACATAACTAGGTTTTGTGCAAAGCTAGGTAGCACGCCAACTGGTACGTAAACACCACATAAAAAGCCGATTCCTGTACCAAGAAGTGTGCCTAGTGTTGAAAAAGCATTTTGTGTGTTGACAAACTGCACAAGGAAAACATTAAAAATACTTGCTAATGTGACAGATAATAGTAAGATAGCAAAAACTTTAAAAAAATTAGCAAAACTGAGTAAACTGCCGCCAGTTGCAACGATGAAAATTTCACAGCCAATCAGTGCGACAAAGGAGAAGGCAAGCCCAATCAGAAAAGCATTTGCAACATAACTGAGTTGTATTGTAGCTCTGGATACAGGAGCGGTTAAAAAGTCTGCTGTTGCCTTCGTTTCGATATCCTTTACAGTAATTCCGAAGGCGGCAAGGGTGGTTGTCACAGCCATCATCGATAAAAGTCCAGCTACGAGCCATTCATTGACCATTGTCACCATCTCAGGTGTCGCCTTTGCTACCTGTTCAATAGCGTCAATTTGCATCTTTTGTAGGAAGATTGCGTAGAGGGCAATGACGATGATAACGGATAATAGTGAGAAAAAGACTTGAGTTTTATCTCGGCGAAATACTTTGTTATTGCGACTAACTAAACTAAGAAATGCGTTCATTCGGCAACCCCTCCATCTTCCATAATGTGAATAAAGACATCATCCATCGTCCCTTTAATGACCTCAAAGGATACTAATAGGGGCTCAGCCTTTTTCAGTAATGTTAGTGCATCTAGTGTAGAGTCAACCTTGATGGTATAAATCCCTTGTTTTTCGATGTATGGTAGCCCATTTTCAAGGAGCCACTTTTCACCGTCTGTTTCGTTGTGAAATACTAATGCCATTTGGTCGTATGCGTATGTCGTTTTGAGTGCATCTGGTGTGCCTTGTGCGACGATTTGGCCGTTTTTTAAGACAATGACTTGATGAGCGACAGCCGCTTCCTCCATATAGTGTGTTGTTAAAAAGATGGTCATATTAGTTTCTTGTTGTAATTTCTTGATGGCTTGCCATACGAACTGTCGTGTTTGTGGATCAAGTCCAGTTGTAGGCTCATCTAAAAATAAAATTTGTGGCTTATGGATTAGGGCACGCGCAATATCTGCACGACGTTTTTGTCCACCAGATAATGTGCCGTATTTTTTCTTTTCAATATCCTCTAGGTGGAGATACGTGGAGACGAACTGATAGTTAGCAGTGAGCTCAGCCTTTGTTAAACCATATGTCTTGCCACGATGAATGATATTTTCATAGACTGTGAGCCGTTCGTCGAGTAAGCTTTGCTGAAAGACGACACCGATGGATTTACGTATATCGGCATTATCATTTTTAGTATCGAGTGTGAAATCGTTAATGCGAACAGTCCCACTTGTTTTTTTAAGTAAGGTACATAAAATTTCAATAGTCGTCGATTTACCTGCACCGTTAGCTCCCAAAAAGGCAAAAAGTTCACCTTTGTTGACGTTAAAGGAGACGCCTTTAACTGCTTCGTGTGCACCATATTGCTTTCGTAAATTTTCAACTTGGATAGCAAATGTCATCAAAGGGTCCCTCTTCTCTTTTGAATGGATTTATTCATTTCCTTAATATCTAGCTTCAATAACACATAGATAATACACCAAGTGAGTATATAAATGATGACCATAGAAAGAAGGACACCTGCAACCGTAGAGAGATCTGAAATATCATACCATTCGCCGATATAACCAGCTGTTAACACACATATGGTAATGGCAATAAAGTGAATGAATAATAGAATCGTAAACGGTAAGCGTTCTGATTCTAAGATAAGTGTAATAAGACCAATGACTATGCCCATTACAGCTGCAATTGCGACTTGCTTAAGTAAATCTGCACCTGTCATCACTGCGTTCGGTTCAGAAAACACACTTAGCGACATAACCACATAGGAAGAACTTAGAGAGATGAGTAAACCGATGATTACCATACGTAAAACTTGCATATTATAATTCCCTCCCAATACCCAATTGACGTTTTAACTCTTTTAAATATTTACGACTGACATGAATAGAGACATCGTTATCGAGCACTAATTCTGTCGAGCCTATTTTGCCCATTTGAATGGAGGCAATTTTATTGATGTTAACAAGGGTCGATTTACTGACACGTGCAAAATCTTTGGCCAATTGATCTTCTAACTCATACAATTTGCGCTTCGATTCAAACTCCTGCTCTTCAGTCTGTAAAAAGACCTTCGAACCTTCCGCATAAATAGAATAAATATCATTAATTTTCAACATGTGAATTTCCTGCTGTAAGTAGCCGTCAATGATCGACGATTGTGTCGCTTGTAATTGCTTCATTAGTTTTTCAATTTGATCGTTATACTCTTTTGCATGGATGTGAATTTCAGTTTCTTGAAGCTCACTATTAATCGTTAAATGGATTTTCATTAGGGGCCTCCTTCCGTTAATGTAAATGTAACATAGAAAATTTTGGATAATACACATAGCTTGATAAGTGGTTAAAAATGATTTGTAACAGGTTGTTTTCAGCAGATGTAGTGCATGGAATGTAGTCGCTAGAAAAAGTACTTTTTTCCATGCATAATAGAACTATTCTATCGTAAAGGATTGGTGTAGGTGAATAAGGATTATAAAACTATGCTCCTTACGTTAATAGTTGGTTTTCTGGGTGTATTACTCTTTCGTTTTTTACATATTCCGATGGCTTGGCTGCTTGGCGCGATAGCAGCTGTGCTTTGTGTACAGTTATTTACGACAGTGCAGTTGAAATGGCATAAATTCTTTCGTGATTTTGGTTTAGTCGTTGCAGGTTATTCAATTGGCTATGCATTTACGCCTCAAGCGCTCCATGATATTAAACAGTATCTTGGAAGTATGATTGTGCTGAATATCCTCTTTATTTTGTTATTTATCGGCATTAGTTTTTTAGTCGCTAAGCGCACGGATTTAGATTTGGCGACGGCTTTGACTTGCTGTGTGCCAGGCGGTATGACACAGATTGTGGCATATGCTGAGGAGCAGGGGGGTATGGATATTGCTGCGATTACTTTTTACCAAGTACTGCGTGTGCTACTCATAGTTAGCTTTGTACCTTTAATAGTGGCTGGTACGAATGTAGGAAGCATTACAGAGGACGGGCATTATACTTGGGGGCTTGTTGGGGTGCTTGCTGTTTGTGGTATGGCAGGGTGGCTTGCGCAAAAGGGAAAGATTCCGACTGGCTACATGCTTGGCCCGGTCTTTTTACTGATGGGCTTGAATCTAGCAGGAGTTGATGTGCCAAAGATGCCGATGTCTCTACTACATATAGCGCAGCTTGTAATTGGCATTTATATTGGGCTTCTGTTGAAAAAAGAAGATTTGCATTTATCGAAGCGGCATATTTTTTATGCGTTTGTATCAGCGGGTATTTTTATTGGCGCAGCATATGGTTTTACGTTTGTAATGGAGGCATTATATGGACTTGATTTCGGGACGGGCTTTTTAAGCATTGTACCAGGTGGGCTCGACCAAATGGGCATTATCGCTGCTTCAGTACATGCGAACGTCACGATTGTTACAGCGTTTCAGCTTTTCCGAGTCCTAGTAGTGTCGATTTTGATTGTACCAATGGTAAAGTTTTTTGTGCAGAAATTGAGAGCATAGGTTGGCTATGTATAAAACGAAATTATGGTTGTTTCATATATTCCACGATGACAGATCAGAAGTATGAAAAAAGTATTTTTCATAAAGTTTCTATATATTAGTAACATTTTAACAAACTATTCCATTTTGGATGTTAAAGATGTATTATGAATGTATGTTTAAGTATTTCAATTTTCAAAAGAGATTGTATACAAAAAATTGATTAGCTAAACAGTAAGAACATTTATGACATTAGAGGAGTGGAGTAAGATGCGTGGTTTGATCGGAAATAAGAGAGTGGAAATATCGAAAGAAGAAGCACTCCAATTTTTAAAAACTGGACAAGTTGCACATGTTGCTTCGGTTGGAGAAGATGGATTTCCATATGTAATTCCATTTGTTTATGTGTATGAAGGGGAAGATAAACTATATCTTCATATTGGAAATATACGCGAAAGTCATTTTTGGACGAATATTAAAAGTAATTCTCAAATTAGTATCGAAGTAAGTGAGACGGGTGCTTTACATCCTGGTAAAAAGTATGCTTGCCAGTCTGCATTAGTTTATACAAGCGTTGTACTGTTCGGTACAGTAAAGCATATAACTGATGATTCAAAGAAAGAGTGGTTCTTTGATCGTTTGTTAGAAAAATACGGTGATCCTAAATGGAGATTTGAAAAGGAAGGTTATCCAGTCTTACCTAAAATTGAATTATTTGAAATACAAATTGAACAAGTTACAGGAAAACATAATGAGGGATTAATGCATTGAAAGTAACCAGCTTTAGAAGAGGCTTAATGGAACTAGTTCGCATTGGAAATGTATTGATAGAAAAACGAAAATCATCGTGATTGTTGCACGAGTCGGGGTGGTTATTTTTACTGTCATCAAAGTAGAACATACTTTAACGTCTAAAGATTTAATAGTTATTGAGCCATTTACAAGGGTGGTTTGGCTGTAATTGATCGGGGCTTAACAAGAAATAACAGTGTTACATCGAAATTGAGGTGATTAAAGAAAGGTTATTCAATATCAGTTTACTGATGATTGAATAACCTTTTTGCCTAATATTTAAATTGATGGATTAACGTGTGGAGATTTTCCGCGTTCTTGGATAGTTGTTCTGCGGCGTCATTAATGTCTTCCATTGATTGTAGATTTGTATCGGCAATTTGGGTAACAGAATTTGCCTGATGCCCAGCGTCAGTTGCGATTTTAGCTACCATTTGTGTTGAGGCATTTACCTGCTCAATACGAGCGTAAAGTTCTTCCGCAATACTGGACACCTCTTGGATTTTGCTAGTCACGAGTGTTACTTTTGTTGTGATTTCACCGAATGCAATGCTAGCAGTGTGCGCGACATTGGCACTAGCGGTTGCTTCCTGCTCACTTTGTAGCATATGCTCGCTCGCTTCCTTTGAGAGCTGTTGCATCGTGTAAATAGTTGAGGCAATTTGTGCGGCAGAAGTTTTGGATTGTTCGGCCAGCTTACGAACTTCTTCGGCAACAACGGCAAATCCCTTACCGTGTTCGCCAGCACGTGCCGCTTCTATGGACGCATTAAGTGCTAATAAATTTGTTTGGTCGGCTATGGCGTGAATGACCTCGATAATTTTTCCAATATCATCAGCGTGCGCATTAAGAGTAGTAACCGAAACAGTGCTATTATGTACAACGTTCGTCATCGAGCTCATTTGTGCTTGCATTGCTAGCACGGTTTCTTCGCCATGCTTTGCAGTGTTAAATGCATCAGTGACATATGTAGAAACTTCTTCATTGGCTTCTGTGACAAGGTTTATGCCACTTGCAATATCTGTCATTGTCTCCGCGTTTTCGTTGGCACTCAGCTTTTGCGTATTGGCACCGCTTGCCAGTTGTTGCATACTAGTAGTCATTTTTTTTGTTGTTGCTGTAGCTGAGCTTGCTGTTGCGGAAAGTTCTGTTGAAGAAGTTGACACTTGTGTTGCTGTTTCCTTGACGTTACGCATTAAAGTACGTAATGTGGTAAGCATTTCATTAAAGGCATTAGCAAGTGCTCCAACTTCATCTTTAGATGTAATCTCTAGTCGCTGAGTAGAGTCATTTCCAGAAGAAATCGTATCTAGCTGGACGATTAATCGTTTCAAGGGTTTTACAATGCTACGGACAAAAAGTGTGCCGATAAAAACAGCGATAATCGCAGAAATCAGTGCGATGACAGCCGTTTTGAGTAGCATTTTTTGTGCAAGCGCATTAATTTCTGCAGAAGGAACACCAGCAAATAGCATCCCAATTGTTTCGCCGTGTCCATTCTTAATTGGGTGATATTGTGTTAAGTAGGGCTCACCGATAACCTTAGCAGTACCGTTATAGTTTTTACCTTGTTCTAGTACTACCTTTGTGACGGCAGGATCGGCTGTTGTGCCAACTAAACGCTCGCCATCGACTGTAATATTCGTATTGACACGTGTTTCGCCTGCGAAAATGGTAATCGCTGCATCGGATAATTGTCCTAGCTTGTCTATTAAAGCTGTTTCGTCTGCGATTTTAACATCACCTTTATACAATTCGCCTTCTTGTAAATGCCAGTCTCCAGGAAAGGTTTGCTCTATATTGTATTCACTTAATGCGAAAATTTTTCCAAGGCGCGCATTGTATTCTTTTTCTAGCGTGTTTTTCATTTCACTTGTATTGACTAGACCTATAGCAATAATTACAAAAGTGATAATTGTCACAATCAGTACATTTAATTTCTTTTGCATACTTAAATTTTTCATAGACGACCTCCTGATTTTTTGCGCATAAGTAGGCAATAAGTTTAAGCTAATTAATATTTACTGCCATGTCAATGTATATTTAACTAAATGAAAACCCTTAGTTGGAAATTTTTTGTATTTATAGATAGTATATAACTACTTAATTTGTTTGTATATTTAAAATACAAATAATCTATAAAACTCACAATATATAAATCTTTGCTTATTGAAAGTGTTTTTTGTGCTACTATCAGGGCTCTTTACCGTAATCTGTACTTGTCTTTAATAGTAGCGTTGTTTGGAGCAGACGAATCCCACGACTTGCCCGCGGAAAGGGAGTGGGCAAGTCGCAAGCACATAATATGGTGTAGAGCCATTATAAGATTTAATTATTATGAGCAACACTTAACAAGAATAACGGCGTTACATCGAAATTGAGGTAATTAAAGAAAGGTTATTCAATGTCAGCTTTGCTGAAGATTGAATAACCTTTTTGCCTAATATTTAAATTGATGGATTAACGTGTGGAGATTTTCCGCGTTCTTTGCTAACTGTTCTGCGGCTTCATTAATGTCTTCCATGGATTGCAAATTTGTATTGGCAATTTCGGTAACGGTATTTGCCTGTTGGCCAGCATCGTTTGCGATTTCTGCCATTAATTGTGTAGAGGCATTTGCCTCTTCGATGCGCGCGTAAAGTTCTTCCGCAATACTAGACACTTCCTGAATTTTGCTTGTTACGGATGATACTTTTGTTGTGATTTCACTAAATGCAGTGCTTACGGTCTGGACGATATCGACACTTGAAGACGCTTCCTGCTCACTTTGTTGCATATGTTCACGCGCTTCTTTAGAGAGATGTTGCATTTTGTGAATTGTCTCAGTAATTTGTGCTGCAGAGGTTTTAGATTGTTCAGCTAGTTTGCGTACTTCCGCGGCTACAACGGCAAAACCTTTGCCATGTTCACCTGCACGTGCAGCTTCTATTGACGCATTAAGTGCTAGTAAATTTGTTTGGTCGGCGATGGCATGGATGGCTTTGACGATGTTTTCAATATCATCAGCATGGAGGTTAAGAGCGTTAATCGAGTTCGTACTGTCATGTACAGCTTTCGTCATCGCAATCATTTGAGCTTGCATGGCTTGAATAGTTTCCTCGCCGTGCTTTGCAGTGTCATAAGTAACGGATACATAATTTGAGACGTCCGCGTTTGCTTCTGTGACATGCTGAATACCAACGGCGATATCTTCCATTACCTCAGCGTTTTCAGTAGCGCTATATTTTTGTGTATTTGCACCGCTAGCTAGTTGTTCCATGTTTGCATTCATCTGTTGGGTTGTTGCTGTGGCTAAGCCAGCTGTAGTAGATAGCTCTACCGATGAGGCTGATACTTGTGATGCAGTATTATTCACATCACACATCATCGTGCGTAATGTGGCGAGCATTGCGTTAAAGGCATTTGCAAGTGCACCAATTTCATCTTTAGTAGAAACATTAAGCTGCTTTGTTAAATCACCTTTCCCGGCAGAAATCGTTTCAAGTTGAACGATTAGTCGCTTTAGTGGCTTTACAATGCCACGGATAAATAGGGTGCCAGCGATGATGGCGATAATTGCAGCAATGATGGCAATGGCTGTCATTTTTAGTTGCATTTTTTGTACAATCGCACTTATTTCAGAGGAAGGGATGCCTGCAAATAGCATACCTATCGTTTCCCCTTTTTTGTTTTTTATCGGTTGGTATTGTGTTAGGTATGGTTGACCAACTACCTCAGCATTACCGTTATAATTTTTACCTTGCTCTAGCACGGCTTTTGTAACGACGGGGTCTGCTGTTGTGCCAGTCGAGCGCTCCCCATCGATCTTGATGTTTGTATTGACGCGTGTGTCGCCAACGAAAATGGTAATAGCAGCATGAGATAGTTCACCTAGCTTGTCTATTAAAGCTGTTTCGTCTGTGATCTTAGCATCGCCTTTAAATAGTTCGCCATTTTCTAGGTGCCATTCTCCAGGTAATGTTTGCTCAAAATTAAATTCATTTAATGCAAATATTTGACCGAGACGTGCATTGTATTCTGCTGTTAGCGTATTTTTTACTTCCATTGTATTAACGACGCCAATTGCAAGAAGTACAAATATGATTATTGCAACAATCAACATACTTAATTTGTTCTGCATACTTAGATTTTTCATCGAAGCCCCTCCAAATTTTTTGCGCATAAATAAGCAGTAAGCCAAAACTAATTGAACTTACTGCAAATTCGTTTTTTGCTACATAAAACAACTATATTAGTTAGAAAATGCTATTTTTACTAGTATATAACCATTTCAAACGTTTGTATATTTTAAATTAATAGAAAGTGTAAATTTTCGGAAAATAAATTGTTAAACTTTTCTAAATTGTTTATAGTGTGATATTATAGAACTAATTATGATGAACGGAGGTGAGAAGGGATGAATCAAAACGCTACTGGAACAGGTGTGAAAGACGATAAAGCTATGTATTTTGCACGTGTAATTATTTTTGATTTTGCGACTGACGGGACAGGTCTGTTCATTTTTAGCAAAATTAAATAATAAACGTAGCGGATTAGCCATTCTTTTTCACAATAGGATTTCAGAAAAAGACTGCTTGTTAATGGAGCGGTCTTTTTGTGTTAAAAAATGCTCTTTTCGCTCGCTTTACGGAGGGAAAAACGATGCAAATAAAGGCAGAAAACATACAAAAAGTATTGGGTGGAAATGTAATATTCGAAGGGCTTCAATTGGAGGTAAATCATAGTGAACATGTGGCCATTGTTGGTGCAAATGGTTGTGGGAAAACGACACTCTTACAGCTTTTATCAGGAAATGGAATACCTGATGGGGGGCGTATTATTAAAAGTAAAGAGGCGACAATTGGGTATCTCCATCAAATACCTTATTATCCATCACTTACGGTGAAAGAAGTGTTAGAAGAGGCATTTACAGAAATTTTTGCTTTGAAAGCAAAGATGTCACAGTTAGAACGGGAAATGCAGCTAGAGAGTATTAACACTAAAGTATTACAACAATACGGTCATGTTCAGGAACAATTTATGCAGTGTGGTGGTTATGAAATTGATGCTCAGCTTGCTACTATTGCAAATGGCATTGGTATTGCTCATCTACTTGAACAATCTTTTTCAAAATTGAGTGGTGGGGAAAAGACAAAGGTCATGCTAGGACAAATTTTGTTGAAGAATACATCTATCTTGTTATTAGATGAACCTACCAATCATTTAGATATGAATGCGATTGAATGGCTTGAAAATTATGTGCAAAACTTTACCGGTATTGTGATAGTTGTATCGCATGATCGTCAATTTATGAATAGAATGGCGCAAAAAATCATCGAAATTGAGGATGGAACTGCCTGCACATATATTGGAAACTATGATGCTTTTGTTGCACAGAAAGAAGCGAAGATTGAACAGCAATTCGCTGAATTTGAGGAACAGCAGAAGAAAATTAAAAAAATGCAGGAAGCAATTAAACGCTTAAAGCAGTGGGCGAATGAAGCAAATCCACCAAGTGAGTCTTTACATCGTCGGGCGAAAAATATGGAAAAAGCGTTAGCGCGCATTGAGCGTGTAAAAAAGCCAGCGACTACAAAGAAAATGAATTTAGCATTAATGATGGCTGAGCGGAGTGGCAAAGAAGTTGTTCAAATGAAGGATATCAGACATGCATTTGAAAAAACTTTATTTAAGGATAGTCATTTATCGGTTTATTTTGGGGATCGATTAGCGATTATTGGTGACAATGGCAGTGGTAAATCTACATTACTTAAAATGATTTTACAAGAAATTGAGCCGGATAGTGGCTTTTCTAAAATCGGCAGTAATGTGAAAATCGGTTATCTCTCACAACAATTTGAACAAGAAAATCCAACGATTCGATTAATTGATGCCTTTCGTGAGTGTGTTCTTGTATCTGAAGCAGAAGCCCGACATATGCTCGCACAGTTTTTATTTTATGGCTATGATGTGTTCAAGAGAGTAAATGATTTAAGTGGCGGTGAAAAAATGCGACTGCGTTTGGCACAGCTTATGCATGAAGACATCAATTTACTAGTACTTGATGAGCCGACCAATCATCTAGATATTGAGTCTAGAGAGGTGCTTGAAGATACGTTAGACTCCTTTGAAGGAACGATTATTGGGGTGTCTCATGATCGATATTTTCTCCAAAAGATCTTCACGAGAATTGCATGGATTGAGCATGAACAAATTACGATGTACGATGGCGACTATGAATGGGCTAAGATGAAGCGTCAAACGCAAGAACAAATTCAACTGGCGGTCAATGTGCCAGTTAAGAAAGGAAGACTTGCAAAAGAAATCTCTTTAGAAGAGCAAATCGAAAAGCTTGAAAAAAGGTTAGAAGAATCGACACTTGCAGACGAACAGCGACGAAAGTTAGAGCAGCAACTTGAAACACTTTATGAAAAATGGGTAGGTGAGGGAGAGGAACTTGTATAATAAAGAATGAAGTGAAAATGAGTACTCAACATGTTTGATAGTAAAAGAAATTAACTATCAAACATATCTTTCTTCGGATTTCTGATTTATTATCAAAGTAGGGTTGGTTCTACGGTCATTATCGATCATGAACAGTATTTTTTAGTAGACTTGAAATTTCATAAATAGTTTTTCTAAGAAGAACCACGAACATTTAAGTGGAGCGAAAGGCGGCGACTCCAGCGGGAAAAGCAAGCGAACCGAGACCCTGGACTGAGCGTAGCGAGGGAAGCGGCTCGGTGCTTGCCCGCGGAAAGCGTCCGCCTGTAGCGTAACGATGCGAATAATCATATTTTTTATCTTTATAATGTTCGTATTTGTTGATGGAAATATGAATTATGAAATTGATTCACTTGTAATAATTATAAAAAATAAATCACGTGGATACCAAATTAAGAAATTTAGGAGATTAGAGGTAAATTACTTGAAAAAATTTGGTGTTAGATTTATGTTTTTTAAAGATATGCTTAAATTTTATTTCAAACAATAGGCTGAATAAAATTAAAGCCTCCGGTGGATGTCACAGATTTTGAATAGTTTTGGCACAATTCAAAATTTGGATGCAATGGTTTCTGCGCTTACGTGTAGTGACAGCGACAAATTTTCTGGGGCGAATTTGATTGGAACTTGGAGGATGTAAAAATGCACGGAATTTTAATACGCTATAATGTGTCTGAAGAAATGACTGAAAATCAGTGCTCCAAAAAAATGGATGCATTTGCTTATGTGCAGCGAAGCAAACCTCACGCTGAAGAAAAAATGCTTTCATCGGACGAATTACGAGATCATGCTATTCGCTATATTAAAAGTTTAAAAGAAAACGCAAGTGAACATCTGGTGGAACATCGCACTGGGGAAATTGAACATTTTGATCGACGTTATACAGAGTCATTGAAATCAAAAGAAAGTATTGAAGCACAACTCATTAATCTAGAAGAAATTCTACTATTATTACAATCAATGAATGTACTAGATTTATCACATGCATTTGTAGAAAATTCAGGGAAATTATTGCGCCAACTTAGCCCTTATGCCAATGATGCAGAGCATCCAACATTTCAGACGACGCGTGTGGAGCGCCATTTTTATACGGAATTGTTAGAGCATATTGAGGTAGTTCAAGCGCGTATATTGCGGATGCATAATCCATCCACTATAGAGATGCAGCACAATGAAAAACTATGGAAATCAGTTTGTGAGCAGGCGATTGAAAAAGTAGAAGCACGAATCGAACGGTTTTCAAATGTAAAAATTAAGTATGAGAAAAAGTTACTAGAGCTAAATGAATTAAAGCAGCAAAATGTCGAAGCGAAAGAACGTTTGGATCATGCTGTACACGAGTTAGACCAAATATTAGAAGCGCTAGAATCATAAAAAAAGCATGCCGCTATTAGTACTCTTTTAATGAGAGTATTTTAGCTTGGCATGCTTTTATTGTTTTTATTTTTCGATTGGCGATATATGCGTAGTAAATCGTAAGCGAGCAGTATCATAGCGAAATAAAACATTGGACTGTTTAAAGATAGTCCAACTTGTGAATGACCACCTAGCAATGTAAGCGTAATCCACAAGCCAATGATATAAATTGTTAAACTAAGACGCTGTTTTAGTGAGAGTTTATCTTCTCGCCCTTTTGTCACCACAAGCTGCAAAATAATAAGTGCAATAAACATGGCGGAAATGACTTTTTTAGAAATTACATCAGCAAATGCTATCGACGGAAAAAAATCGATAATTACCATGAAGGTGAAAATTGCAAGTACTGTATAGTTAATGACCCTTGGAAATTTCATGCAATTTCCCCTTCCTACTAATATTACATGTTTCTCCTTGAATAAAAAACACAAAGGAAAAAATCGTCATTTGTATTTTTAAAGTTTATATTTCTTTCCATTTTGATAGGCATGATGAGCTGCTGCCCATAATAAGGGAGATGGTTGGTAAGGTGTTTTTTTTGAGCTGGATTTCTTTTTCTTCCTATAATCAAAATCTGTCGCAGGTTTTTCTTGATATTCTTTTGTTTTTTGAAATTCTTTGACAGAATCTTGTAGCTGATTTGTGCGAACGAGGGCATCTCCAGCTGTCGAGTCAGATTTTCTAATGCCATCAATAGTTAGCAAGGGCACTTGCATTGTGCTGACTTTCGTGCGAGCCATGCGCATCATCAATTCAGTTTGCTCGCGTTCCGCAGAAATACGTAATACACGGTCCACACTTGCTGGGGCGTGTTTTATGAGATAGCTAAGTTCCTCAGTTGATAATTTTTTTCCGCTGTTAAATTTACTGATAATACGCTCGGCTTTCGAGTTACCTTCACCCGTTTTTATCTTCGCTTCCTGCATTTCAGATAACTGCTTTTGAATTGATTCTTTTAGAATAGCAGCAGGATCTTTTATTGCATTTTCTTCATCTGCAATTATTTCTGTTGTTTTTGGAGTATTTGTCTGTGAGGTTTTTTGGGGTAAAAATGTATCTATTGACGGATGAATTTTCATTAAGTAACCCCTCCTGATTTTAGTAAATATATCGGAAGTATTTGTAAAAAGTGAAGAGGGTCATCGGCAAAAATCACAAGATCTATGTAAATTGTAGAATTTCTAGTTGATTGTAAAAAATATACTTGTTATGACAAAGATACAACGTTTAAGAAGTAGTATCACTTTAATTGTTTGAAAATATTAATAATTTTGAAACCTAACGGTGAGTTCATCCGTATAGTAAGTAACGCGATGAAAGGGGTGAAACAATTTGACGCTATTTGGCTATTCGCTGGAGCAAATATATTTGGTTGTTTTAATTTTTGTCGGTCTAGGAACAATTTTGTACATGTTTTTTGGGGATGTCGCAGAGGGCATTGGTGAAGGACTACCCATTTTAAATCCGAGTGTCATTTTATCATTTATCACGATGATGGCTGCAGCTGGCTATATATTGGAGAAGCTTGCATGGCTTTCTAGTGGCATGAATATCGTCGTTGCTTTTATTCTCGGTGCCATTTTAAGCACTCTTTTCTATCTATTCATTCTAGTACCGTTAAAATCAGCTGATGTCTCGCTTGCTTATACCGAAGAATCACTTGGCGGTCAATTAGGGAAGGTCATAGTACCGATTCCGATAGACGGCTTTGGAGAGGTCGTAATCGAATCAGCAAGTGGCATGATTTCTAAACGTGCAACAGGTTTTGACAACGAAGCAATCGATTATGATACAACGGTTTTGATTGTGGAAGTTAAGGAAGGTACGTTATTCGTCAGGGAGTATGAAAAGAAATTTATATAATAGAGGAGAGATTTAGATGACAGGGATGACAGGAATTTTGATTGTTGTAGGAATTGTTGTATTTGTTTTAATCGCTATCGTAGCACTATATATCACTAAGTACCGTACGGCAGGTCCAGATGAGGCATTAATTGTTACAGGTAGTTACCTTGGCTCAAAAAATGTACATACGGATGAGTCAGGAAATCGTATCAAAATAATTCGTGGGGGCGGTACATTCGTATTCCCGGTTTTCCAACAGGCACAACCTTTAAGTTTATTATCAAGTAAATTAGAAGTTACTACACCAGAGGTTTATACAGAACAGGGTGTTCCTGTAATGGCAGATGGTACGGCAATTATTAAAATTGGTGGCTCGATTACGGAAATCGCTACAGCCGCAGAACAATTTTTAGGGAAGCAAAAATCGGAGCGTGAAGGGGAAGCACGTGAAGTTTTAGAGGGACACCTACGCTCAATTTTAGGATCAATGACAGTTGAGGAAATTTATAAAAATCGTGATAAGTTCTCACAAGAAGTACAACGTGTGGCATCACAGGACTTAGCGAAGATGGGGTTAATTATCGTATCATTCACGATCAAAGATGTCCGTGATAAAAATGGCTACTTAGATTCACTAGGGAAGCCGCGTATTGCGCAAGTGAAGCGTGATGCGGATATTGCGACAGCAGAAGCGGAAAAAGAAACACGTATTAAACGTGCAGAAGCATCAAAAGAAGCACAAAAGGCAGAGTTAGAACGTGCAACGGAAATTGCTGAGGCTGAAAAAGAAAATCAATTAAAAGTTGCAGAATTCCGCAGAGAACAAGATATTGCAAAAGCTCGTGCCGACCAAGCCTATGAGCTTGAAACAGCCCGTGCAAAACAAGATGTAACAGAACAAGAAATGCAGATTCGAATTATTGAACGTCAAAAGCAAATTGAGTTAGAAGAAAAAGAAATTTTACGTCGTGAGAAGCAATATGATTCGGAAGTGAAGAAAAAAGCAGATGCTGATCGTTACGCAGTGGAGCAAAATGCGGCAGCAGAAAAAAGTCGCGAGCTGGCACAAGCAGATGCTGAGAAATATCGTATTGAGTCATTAGCTAAAGCTGAAGCGGAAAAGATTCGACTAGACGGTCTTGCTAAGGCAGACGCCGAACGTGCACAAGGGGAAACAGATGCTGATATTATCCGATTACGTGGTCTTGCAGAAGCCGAGGCAAAACGAAAAATTGCGGAAGCCTTTGAATACTATGGTCAAGCAGCTGTACTCGACATGGTTGTGCGCATGATGCCAGAATACGCAAAAGAACTTGCGAGTCCACTTGGTAATATCGATAAAATTACAGTCGTTGATACAGGTGGCGGGGAAGGCTCAGGCGGTGCCAACAAAGTGACGTCTTACGCGACGAACCTGATGTCAACATTGCAAGAAACGCTGAGAGAAACATCTGGGATTGATGTGAAAGAACTGATTGAAAGTTATGCAGGAAAACATACACTACGTCCAGAGTTGTCTCAGATTGCTACTGGACTAGAGAAGAAACAAGATTCAGTGGAGACAGAGAACGAACCACAAACAGTTGAATAAATAAGAAATAGCTACCTAACCATTAACGTTTAGGTAGCTATTTACTATGGGGTTTTCGTCCATTCGTTTGCAAGCATACCGTATACAACATGATCGACAAAGTGGTCATATAGCCATTCTGCTGATCGGATTGTACCTTCATTTACGAAGCCTAGACGCTCAGGAATGGCACGACTTTTTGTATTGTCAACCGCTGCGCGAATTTCAACTTTATTGAATTGAAGTTCTTCAAATGCATACTGACATAAAGCTTGCGTGGCCCTTGTCATAATGCCATGTCCATGAGCTTCTTTACTTAACCAGTAACCGATATAGACTGTTTCGTTGGCATGGTTTATGTTATTGAATCCGGCGATACCGACGATTTTTCCGTCGAATAAAATGACAGTTGAAAGGCATTTATTTTCTTTGAATCCTGCGATATTGCTTTCAATAAAACTACGGGTATGCTCTTCTTTTGTAGTCATGTCCAGCCATGGGAGCCACTCACGTAATGTGCTTCTAGATGTGTCTGTTAGAGCAAAAACACTTTGCGCATCTTCTACTGTCACAGCGCGTAAGGATAATTTGTCATCAATTAATATTTGCATCTCATCTGCCCCTTTTCATTAAAATACTAGGTTAGTCACCATAAAACGAGGTTGAAATTAACGGGTGTATCACTTTGCCATAAAAAGGATATTTATCTATTGTAATTCATTTTACTATGTAATATCAATCATTATGATATAAATCTATCAACTAGGAGGATACACGTTCAATTTCAGGCACGACGGTTGTTCTATTCTTTTTATATAGACTAAAAGAATGCTAATGGCCTTATGGTTTGATATCGTTCTTATAAATGTGCAAATTACCAATGATTTAGGACAACTCTAACAAGGTGATTTTATAATGGTATGTTCGGCATAAGTTTAAATTCGCTGAAATTTGTCTATTTTTTGACAATTTTAGGTGTAATTCAATTAAAGTTGTATTAGAATAATAGTATAACCATAGATTTTTTAATAGATGAAGAGATAAAACAAAGAAAATAGGTTCGGGGAGGGAGAATATTTCGAGGATAAAAGTATTTTGGAGAATGTAACGAAGGCGAAAATTTATGGGGAGAATAAGAAATGGGCTATATAAAAAAGGGGACAAAAGAGTTTAATAAAGCGAATTGGGCATTATTTTTAGCGGGGTTTATTACTTTTGCGAATTTGTATGTGTCGCAGCCACTATTGCCGACATTTTCAGAGGAGTTTAACGTATCGCCTGCAGTTGCTAGTTTATCTTTATCGGTGACGACATTTGCACTAGCGGTGAGTATGATTATTGTGGGCTCATTATCGGAATCTTGGGGGAGAAAGCCGTTAATGACTATTTCCATATTTGCGGCATCTGTTATTACGCTAGCACTTGCATTTTCACCAAACTTTGAAACGATTCTTGGGTTACGAGTGATTCAGGGAGTCGTCTTTGCTGGTTTACCTGCAATCGCCATGGCGTATTTAGGTGAAGAAATTGACCCGCCAAGCTTAGGCGTTGCAATGGGTTTATACATAAGTGGTAACTCAGTAGGGGGACTGAGTGGTCGCGTCATTATCGGTACATTTACAGATTTGTATAGCTGGAAAGTTGGGATGATTGTTCTTGGTCTTTTAAGTATCATTATTAGCGTCATGTTTGTTATGATGCTACCGAAATCTAAACATTTCACGCCACGACCTTTACAATTTAAAGCATTAACAAAATCGCTTATTCAACATTTAAAAGACCCATCCATGCTATGTCTATTTGGCATAAGCTTTGTCTTAATGGGTAGTTTTGTCACATTGTATAACTACATAGGCTTTAAACTAATGGCACCGCCTTACAATTTGAGTGCAGCAATTGTTGGATGGATTTTTGTCATCTATTTAGTTGGCACGTTTAGCTCGGCTTGGTTTGGTAGTTTGGCTGATAAATATGGTAGGCAGAGAATGCTGATAATTGCCATTGCTATCATGCTATCGGGTGCCATTCTAACTATAAACGGCTTATTGATTATGAAAATTTTGGGTATTACGGTATTTACATTTGGCTTTTTTGCAGCGCATTCGATTGCGAGTGGGTGGGTGAGTAAACGTGCCACACATGCTAAAGCGCAAGCGTCATCATTATATTTGTTCTTCTATTATTTTGGTTCGAGTGTTGGGGGAACAGTAGGGGGCGTATTCTGGATGCAGTACGGCTGGATGGGCGTCATCTCAATGATTACCGTTTGTTTACTCGTAGCATGTACCCTAACATTTGTATTAAGGGGCGTTGTAGCGAAAAATCCATTAATAAAAGAAGTGAGTGACATGTGAATGTCGCTCACTTCTTTTTTAACCCATAATATTGTAACCAGCGTCGATGTAAATCGTTTCACCAGTGACACCACGTGATAGGTGAGAAAGCATTACCATTGTCATATCTGCAACTTCATCTTGTTGAACATTGCGTTTTAACGGTGCTGTTTCTTCGATTTTGTGTAAGATCGTATTGAATGAAGGTACACCTTTTGCTGCAAGTGTACGAATTGCACCAGCTGAAATGGCATTAACTCGGATATTATCTTTGCCTATATCTGCAGCAAGGTAACGCATTGAAGCTTCTAATGCTGCTTTTGCGACACCCATGACGTTGTAGCCATCAAGTACACGCTCAGCACCTAAATAACTCATTGTGACAATAGATCCGCCTTCTGTCATATAAGGATGTGCGGCTTTTGCAGTTGAAATAAGTGAGTACGCACTTGTATCCTGTGCAAATGCATAACCGTCACGGGTAGTTTCTAAAAATCGGTTGTGTAAATCTTCTGCATTAGCAAATGCAACTGAGTGCACAATACCGTGAATAACGCCAACTTTTGCCCCAATTTCATCGAAAGCTGCTTTTGTACTCTCATCACTGTTCACGTCGCATTGTACGATAAGTGTACCTTGTTGTCCGTAGTTTTCAAGTTGCTTTTGTAATTTTTTTAGTGAGCGTTCTTGACGGTAGGTGAAGATTACATTCGCCCCAACATCAAATAGACGTTTAGCGATCCCCCAAGCAATACTTCTGTCATTCGCAACGCCCATCACGACGATATTTTTATCTTTTAATTGTAATAGATTATCCATCATTTATATAATCCCCTTTTGAAATGATATCTGTTATTAGTACCAACTACTAAAATCTTATCATATATAAATTATGGATGCAATAACAACATAAAAAAGACGATGCACAAATGGCTCGTCTTTTTGAAAATTTAATTATGAAGTAGGATATGCAAATATCGATCAAGTTTCGTCTGGAGTCGCTCAAACATGGCAGTGGCTCGCTCAACCTCACCCATAAGTTACTTCATTTTAAATGTGAATCTTCTTATTTTTTGTTTGAATGTATATTATAAATGTCTAATGCTTGATAAAATGCGGCATTCACTGTTACCCTAAAACCGTTTTTGGAACGAATGGCTTGTGCAATTTTTTTTATCACACGTGTTTGATCCAAATGAAAGATTGCATCGCTAGTTGTGAAGTTTTTACTGCTGTGCGTAAGAAAGTATTCTTGTTCGAAATTACGATGTAAAATATCGAACGTGTCGTCGGTATTCAATAAATTGAATATCCAAAGGTTGACGGATTTACTAAATTGGAATGCTGTAATATAAAATAAATCATCGTCATTCATCTCGATAATTTTTCGAAAAACATGAAACTTTTCAAGTTCTTCCGTTAAAAAAGTATTGATTGAATAATGAATGGCTTTTGAAGGGCTAAGGATAAGGTTATTCTGATGGGATTTTATAAGAAGCCAGTTATTTAACACAACAGCCCATGTATCTATTTTATTTAAACATGTTGCATCTACATCATGTAAAACAGTTTTCCAGTTTGTAGCAAGTTGTTTAAATTGATCTATATAATCTTGCTGAATAATGTATAAGCTATGATCTATTTCTAATTGATTGAACAGAATAAATCCTCCTATGTAATTCTATATCTCTAGAACAAAAGGAATATAAATCTTAATTAAATGCTATATGTAAAAATTGCTAATTAAGAAGGCATCCTTAGGAAAGGATGCCTTGCTAAATGTATGTGTCACTGTGTAAAGACTACTCGAACTTTAATGAGTCACCATCGAAAGTTTCGTCTGCCACTTTGATAGAATCAGTTGGGCAACCTTCGAAAGCGTCTTGCATGTCTTCTAATAGATCTTCTGGAACTTCAGTAGTCCCCATGTTATCATCTAAAATAACGAAGGCAATTCCTTCATCATCATAATCATAAATGTCTGGTGCCGCTGCTCCGCATGCGCCACAAGCGATACATGTATCTTTATCGACAATTGTGTATTTAGCCATTTCTTTCTCTCCTTTTAAGATGTTCCTACGAAAGCTTCATACTCATTCTAAAGATGTTTAACTCACTTTTCAACATAATACTATTAAATTGGAGGAATTTGCGTCAATGTTTCAGCAAATACTATTGCAAATTTTTCAGAAACTGAATAATGAACGTACCGTTTCCGCTGCATATCATTTACTACGGGGAAAGCGTTCAGGCCAGACGATTCAAGATGTTGGGCTGTTTCAGCTACATGCATTTTTCGGTTTATTGCCAAAATTACCACGTGCTACATTTGATGCTGAAGTAGCTACATTTATGCAATATAGTTGGTTAGATATGCAAGAATCTGGTCGCTATGCTATGAAAAAGCTTGGTTTACAGCGAGCAGAACAAACGCCTGACTTTTTATTTGACGGCTGGCATTACCGAGGGAATGAGCATATGTTTTTTGCGAGATTATCGTTAATTGTACAGAGCTTATCCTATCAAAACGCTGGCATTCGTTCATTTTCACCAATTAGTAAAGACCCGCATGTCCAAGCGTGGGTTCGTACGTTTTTACTCGACCATTCTTACCAATCAGGGCAGGTACAGCAACAATTATTGAATGAGTGCGAGCGAGTATTTGCTATTATTCAAGTATCTAATGCCAACAAGCAACTTGTATTATACCGCTTGAATGGACATGGCATACCAGGGTGGACGTGGCAACAGCTTGCCAGCGAGCGAAAGGAAACAGTGCTAGACAGTCAATTAGCATTTATTGAAGTATTACATACATTACTAAATGAAGTGCATGCTACAAACTCTTATCCACTGTTGAGCAAAATCGCGGAGGGCTTGCGTGTAAAGGCGTTGCTAACAGATTCAGCGCAGCAAACCGCACATTTATATGAACAAGGTTATTCGCTTGAGCAAATTGTACAAATGAGACGTTTAAAACAAAGCACTATAGAAGATCATTTTGTAGAAATTGCTATGAATGAACCGAACTTTTCTATCGGTCCATTCGTCTCTTATATAGATGCAGAAAAAGTTTGGCAAGCTTCGAAGCAGTTACAAACAAAAAAATTAAAATCATTACATGAAGCCGTTGAAGGTATGAGTTACTTCCAACTGCGATTAATTCTTGCGAAGGGGGAGGTGTAGCATATGCAATTAGAACAAACTTTAGCAAAGTATTTTGGCTACACTTCGTTTCGTCCGGGGCAAAAGGAAGTAATCGAAGCTGTAATCGAAGGAAAAGATGTGATTGCCCTATTGCCAACTGGGATGGGGAAATCACTTTGTTATCAGTTACCCGGCTATATGTTTTCAAAACCTGTCATTGTTGTGTCGCCTTTACTTTCTTTAATGCAAGATCAGGTTGAGCAATTGAAGCGATTAGGGGAAAAACGAGTTGTCGCATTAAATTCTTTTCTATCAACGGAAGAAAAACGGTATGCCCTTCATTTTTTAGAGCAGTATCGTTTTATTTTCACTTCCCCAGAGATGCTGTTACAACACCAGGTACAAGAGAAACTTACGCGAATGGAGCTTAGCTTAGTTGTAGTGGATGAAGCGCATTGTATTTCACAATGGGGCTTTGATTTTCGACCGGATTATTTGCGAATTGGCGAGTGGTTTATGCAGAATAAGCGTCCACCAGTACTGGCTTTATCGGCGACTGCGACTGACAAGGTATTAACGGATATTCGTGCAACGTTATCTTTACACGCACCATTTGAATTTATTTATGATGTGGATCGACCAAATATCCATTTGGGCCGTGTAACATTTGAAGATAAAGCAGATAAGGCGAATTGGATTATGCATCATATACAAAAAACGGCTGGACCTGGCATTTTATATATGTCTTCAAGAAAACGAGCTGAGCAGTATAGTGAAACATTAAAACAAGCAGGTATTCGAGCGGCGGCTTATCATGCAGGATTTGGCACAGAGGATCGGCAGTTTATTCAGCAGCAATTTATTGATGGAGAGCTCGATTGGATAGTGGCGACCAATGCCTTTGGTATGGGCATAAATAAGGCAGATATTCGTCAGGTCATTCATGAATCGATGCCTTCAACGGTAGCGAATTATATGCAGGAAATTGGACGTGCGGGGCGTGATGGTAAACCTGCACTCGCGACGTTACTTTATAGCGACGGAGATGAGGACCTGGCTAAATTTGTGTCAACAGGGGATTTACCAGCAACCATTCATGTTGACCGTTATCAAGAACTATTGATGCAAAATGAACATCCATCACAAATGCTGAAAAACGGAGAAGTTGGTGAGACAGCTTTCCGCGTTCTTGATTATTGGATGAAAGAGGAGTCTGTTGAACAGGTAAAAATACGCTTAAATAACCTAGCACTCGAAAAATATCAGTCTATCTATGAAATGCAAAAAATTGCAGAGACTAAGGAGTGTATGCGTCGACAATTGGTTGGATATTTCGGTCAAAATTTACGAGAGAATCCAGAAAATTGTTGTGAAAATTGTGGCATAGATTACGATGAAATTATTAAAGAACGAACTGAAGTAGAGCAGAAAATAGAAATGGTATCGTGGGAGAGTCGGTTGAAACACTTACTAGTAGGTTTGTAGACAATTAACTACAGTCATTTACTTTTTTCGCAAAGTTCGTCATAATAATATGAAAGAATGGAAGTAAAGTTGGAGGGTAAGGCGAATGAGTAAAGAAGACTATCGTGATAAAATTGAAGAACATCGTCAGTCATTTGAAGAAGAAACAGATCAGACAACATTGTCTAGAGCTTCACGTGTGAAACGAAATGGCGGCAATTTAAAGAAACCAAAGAATACGAAACGTACAACACCACTAATGACGATTCTATTTATTATTTTCATATTAATTCCATCATCGATATTAATTTATTTCTTGGCGTTCTATGAGCCTGGAAAAACAATCGAGGAAGCGGAGAAAGATTCATCTGGTTCACCTGTTGAAGTTGCAAAACCCGGCGATAATTCTGGTGATAAAGTAACAATAGAATCTGAAGATAAAGAAGATAAAGCAGATATAGCGGACAAAGACGACAAACAAGCACAAGAACAATCTAAAAAAGATGCTGAATTATTAGCTGCACAGGAAGCGAAGAAGGTAGCAGACGCTAAAAAGGCAGAGGAAGCAGCTGCTGCCAAGAGAGCTGAAGAAGCGAGAAAAGCAGAAGAGGAACGTAAAGCTAAAGAAGAAGCTGCCGCGAAAGTTAAAACATATACTGTAAAAGATAAGGATAACTTATACCGTATCGCCCTAAATCATTATGGTGATGGCAGTGAAGCAACATTAGCAAAAATTCGTGCGGCAAATGGTATGTCTTCGGATATCGTTCAGGTTGGGCAAGTGATTAAATTACCATAAGTATTACGAATTTCATTGATTTGAAATGAAGTTTTTCTAGTATAAAATAATCGACATACGTCAACACCAAGAAATATTGAATCGTATGTCTAATTTAGCAAAGAGACGATACTTCATGGGAATGTATCGTCTTTTTGCTTTCGTTAAGGAGGAGTACGGGAATGATTTATGTTGGGGTATTTCTAGTAATTGCAATGGCATTCCTACTCTATATGTGGAAAGTGGCACACGAAAATAATGTGCTGAATCACCAATTGAAATTGGTTGGTGAACAAGAAAAAATTCGTGTGTTTTTTATTTCTGATACGCATTTGCGTAAAATCAATCGTGATATGATTAATGGGTTAGAGGGATCTTTTGATGCAGTAATTATTGGCGGTGATTTTGCTGATAGAAGAACACCCATCGAACGCATTCATGAAAATTTAGAGTTATTAACATCACTTGGACCCACTTATTTTGTATGGGGCAATAATGATCGAGAAGTTGGGGAAGAAAGACTTCAAGGTATAATGCTTGAGCATGGGGTGCATATATTAGCGAATGATGCGGTATTACTATCAAACAAGAAAAATCGCTTTTGGTTAAGTGCTATTGAAGATACGTCGACAAGAAAGTACAGCTTTGAGGCCGCTTTTGAAAAAATTGATGAAGAAGATCTTGTCGTTTTTATATCACATAATCCGGGTGTTTTTACTCGTGTACGCGCTAAATTTAGAGCTGATTTAATGATTGGTGGGCATCTACATGGCGGTCAAATTCGTGTCGGTCCTTACGGTGTCCATCCAAACGGTTCTTATAGGGAACGTGAAGGCGTCATGACGCTAGTTAGTAATGGTTATGGCACAACGTTATTACCTTTACGTTTAGGTGCGAAGCCGCAATGTCATATTATTGACATTGAAATAGCGGGTAAATAAACAACCATAACTGTATAAAGGGCGTATAATGGTAGCTATAGTCTTTCTTTAGAATTAAAAGGAGTGTCAAATAATGCAACAAGTAGATGCAATTATTGTAGGCGGAGGCCCATGTGGGTTAGCGGCAGCAATATCTTTGCAAAACATTGGCTTAAATCCAATTGTTATTGAAAAAGGAAATATAGTAAATGCCATTTATCATTATCCAACACATCAAACATTTTTTAGTACGAGTGAACGTTTAGCAATCGGTGACGTACCGTTTATCATTGAAGAACGTAAGCCAAAACGTAATCAGGCACTTGTTTACTATCGTGAAGTGGTGCGTCTGAAAAATATTCAAGTAAATCGTTTTGAAGAGGTAAGTAGTGTCGTGAAAAGTGGCGAAACTTTTACGGTAACGACAAGTAAAGATGTGTACGAAACACCTTATGTCGTGATTGCGACAGGCTACTACGATCATCCGAATTATTTGAACTTACCAGGCGAAAAATTACCAAAAGTGCATCACTACTTTAAAGAAGCGCACGAATTTTTTGATACGGATGTATTAGTAATCGGTGGGAAAAATTCTGCAGTTGATGCAGCGCTTGAGCTGAACAAAGCAGGCGCACGTGTAACGGTGGTATACCGTGGTAGTGAGTATTCGCCAAGCATTAAACCGTGGGTATTACCAGAGTTTGAAGGTGTCGTACGTAGCGGAGAAGTGACGATGCATTTCAATACGAATGTCAAAGAAATTCGTGAACATGAGGTTGTACTTGATATAGAAGGTCGTGAAGAAGTACTGAAAAATGACTTCGTCTTTGCGATGACTGGTTATCATCCAGACCATGCCTTTATTCGTGCGATGGGTGTGACGATTGATGAGGAATCAGGGCGCCCGTACTGCGAGCCGGAAACAATGGAAACGAATGTGAAAGGATTATTCATTGCTGGGGTAATTGCGGCAGGGAATAATGCGAATGAAATTTTTATTGAAAATGGCCGATTCCACGGTGATAGTATTGCGAAAGCAATTGCAGAAAGAAAATAAGAATACCGGCTGTATGAGCACTAGCTGCTGATACAGCTTTTTTATACGGATAGAAACGGGAAAGTGACGGATAAACATCATAAAGCGACGGATAAATACACAAACTTGACGGATAGAGTAGTATACCGTGCACAAAGGGGGATTGAAGGATGATTTGGCTGTACTGGTTATTGAGCTATAGTATCGGCAACTTTATGACAGCTTATTTCGTTGGAAAAGTATATAACGTTAATTTGCAGGAGGAACGAAGTAAAAACTTAGGAGCGAGAAATGCGGGGAGTGTCATTGGTAAGGCTGCCTTTACATGGACGTTATTGGGGGATTTATTAAAAGGTGTATTGATTGTCGTGTTAGGTCGTTACTTACATCTTGAGGAATGGGTAATTGTAGGTGGGGCATTCTTTGTTATTGTTGGGCATTTATTTCCGATTTGGCTTAAATTTAATGGTGGTAAAGGTGTAGCGACCTTTGTTGGTGTGGGGCTCGTGTTATCGCCAGAGTTATTTTTGTTTATGGTCATTGGTACGGTCTTAACAGCTCTTGTCACAAGAAGTTTAACACTTGGGATGCTAGGTGGTTTTGTCTTCTATGCAAGTGCTATTATCATTTCAGGGCAGTTACAGACATATATACTGATGCTCTTGGCAATAATATTGATGCTTATCAAACATAAATCAAATATTCAAGAATCTTTAGATAGAAAGAAGTGAGTGGATGTATTGGTGTAAAATTGCACAAACACAAGCTGAATTTGATGCTATTGCAAAGTTGAATTATGCTACTTTTGTAGAGGAAATACCGCAGCATGAACCAAATGAATCGAAACGAAAAATTGACCGTTTTCATACAGAGAATACATATTTAGTCGTTTACAAAAAGACTGAATTAGTTGGTATGTTGGCATTTCGCGATCAGCGTCCTTTTTCGATTGATGAGAAAATCGGGGCGGTCGAGAACTATTTGGAGGAAGATATTTGTGAAAAACTGTGTGAAATACGCTTACTAGCAGTAAATAAGAAATATCGGACAGGGCGAGTATTCCTGAAGTTAGCCCAAGCTCTATATAGTTTTGCATATGAAAAGGGTTACTCTGCAGCGGTCATTTCTGGTACGACTCTTGAGGAAAAAATGTATAAGCAAATGGGTTTTACACAATTTGCACCAGCAGTCGGGGCGGAAGAAGCTAAGTTTTTGCCAATGGTACTAACTAGACAGCAGTTTGAACGTTCTTTGCAACAACGATTAACAAAAGGTAGCTCTACGTTTTATCCAGGACCAGTGAAACAACTAGGGGATATTACACATTCAGATATTTCACATCGTTCGCTTACGTTTCAGGCGCTATTTCAGCGAATGCGAAAAGGCCTTTTGCAAATTTCACAGGCAAACTACGTAGCCACTTTAGTTGGGACAGGAACACTTGCCAATGATGTGTTACTTGGGCAGCTAAAAGGTCAAAATCTAGGACGCGGCCTTATTTTATCCAATGGTGAGTTTGGTGAACGATTAATTGAGCAGTCTAAACAATGGTCTTTAGCCTTTGATACGATTCAAAATTCTTGGGGTGATCCATTTGATCCGAAAATAATTGAGGAACGCTTAGAAACGGGTGGATACAGTTGGTTATTGTTTGTACACGGGGAAACATCGACGGGTACATGCAATGACATGGAGATGCTTGTAAATCTTACAAAAGAATTTGATGTGAAGCTATGTGCTGACTGTATTAGCACATTCGGTGCGATGCCATTTTCTCTAGAGGACTTTTATTTAGCGACGGCTGTAAGTGGGAAGGCAATTGGTGCAATGAGTGGTCTAGCGTTTGTCTTTTCACAAGGATTAGCTGAACCTTCGACATTACCAGTTTACGTTAACTTAGCAAATTATCAACGTGAGCATGTCCCATTCACGATCCCATCAGCTCTAGTGGCCAATGTAGAAAAAGCTCTACAAGCGTATCCTGAAAGATTCGAACTATTACAGGAGCGTTTTCAAGCACTACAACGATTACCTATTGTAGGAAAATATAAATTACAAACTCCACGGTATCCAATGATTATCACATTAAAGTTACCGAGAGCATTTCAAGGGCTTTGTATGGATTTAAAGCTTAATGGCCTGTATTTACATGGGGATAGCCTTTATCTACGTCAGAAAAATTTTGTGCAGATAGCTGTTATTCAGCCTGATTTTGAAGCGGCGCTTATGCAACTTAAAGAGATTACTTTTTATTACGAACAAATAGTGGAAATATAGAAAAGGGCTATCTTAAAAGTAAAATAGTTTGCTGAGGGTATCTATTTATTGATATACAGGTGAAAATCCGCGTAGACTCCTGCGGGAACAGCACAAGACGTAAGACGCAACAAACCGCGCGTAGCGAGGGTTGCGACTAACGCTGTGCCCGCGGAAAGCAAAGCGGATTTTCACCATATAGAAAGCCAGTTGTTCTGCTTAAAGAGATTTATTGGACATCCCCTTATAGTAATTAAGAAAAGAATTCTTTTAAATCAATCGTTTTGTCTAACTGATTGAGACCTATTAATAATTTCAAACGAGCTTTTTGACCGTTTATGCCTGTGGCAAAAAGTGCACCAAGATCTTCAAGCATTTTACCACCGCCAACATAACCATATACACCTTCTGCAATACCGTTAAAACAGCGAGATACAAGTACGACGGGAATGTCACGTTCAAGCAAGGTTTCAATGCCTTTGACGACAGCAGGGGGCACATTGCCTTGTCCAAGTCCTTCTAAAACGACACCATCATAGTGACAGGCAAGAACGACATCTAGTAAATCCTCTTCCATCCCAGCATATATTTTAAGCATAGCTACACGTTTTGATAAATCTTGTAACTCTACATATTGACGACGCAGTGGACCATGATGGAATAAAATACGTGATTTTGTAATAAGCCCAACAGGTCCATATTGTGGAGATTGGAAAGTGTTTACTGAGCTGGTGCTTGTTTTTGTTGTATTTACAGCAAGATGAACTTCATCATTCATCACAACAAGTACACCTTTTCCACAAGCTTCATCATCTACAGCGACACGTACAGCTTCTACCAAATTGTAGACACCATCGGCACCTAATTCATTGGAAGAGCGCATGGCACCGGTTAAGACAATTGGTATATGTAAATTTGTTGTGAGCTCTAAAAAATACGCCGTTTCTTCTAATGTATCAGTACCGTGCGTGATGACAACACCATCAATCTGTTCAGTCGATACTTTTTCTAAAATTAAATTACGCAATATTAGCATTTCGTTCGGCGTAATATGTGGTGAGGGAAGATTGAAAGCCTCTATTTCTATAATTTTGGCAATTGATTCAAGGGCATTACTTTCTTTCATTAGAGGATTTTCTTTATTGGGCAACACAGCACCTTCTTCGCTCATCGCCATAGAAATCGTACCACCTGTATGGATTAGTAAAATTGTTTTTTTCATAAATTATATACTCCTTTTCAAATTTTTCGGGTCTTAACATGGTATAATATTTGCAGTCTATTGTTGAAAGGGGCCGGCAACATGATCATCCTTTTATCAGCTGCCATTGCTCCCGGTCTAGCGCTATTTAGTTATTTCTATTTGCGCAATCAAATGGCAACGGAGCCAAGAAGAACATTAGTCCATACGTTTTTATATGGTGCATTTTTAACTTTCCCTATTATGTTCTTGCAGTATGTGCTGACAGAAGAAGGGGTTTTTCCAAATGCTTTTTTACAAAATGTCCTCTTTACGAGTACTATTGAAGAATTTTTTAAATTTTTTATCTTATTAATTGCCATTTACAACCATATGGAGTTCGATGATCCATATGACGGCCTTTTATATGGTGCGAGTGTTTCGCTGGGTTTTGCAACGGTTGAGAATGTGTTGTATTTACTGTCGTTCGGTTTAGATACGGCATTTATGCGTGCATTATTACCTGTGTCTAGTCATGCCTTATTTGGTGTCGTGATGGGTTATTATTTCGGAAAGGCGAAGTTTTCGAAGCTCGCAAAAACGAAAGAAATGATTGCGATGGCATTGTGTGCCCCAGTAATTTTGCATATTTTATATAATACAATATTATCATTTAAAGGGCATTGGGTATATTTAATGGTACCTTTTATGATGTTTTTATGGTGGTTTGGCTTGCGAAAAGTAAAGTTGGCACATTATCATCTTGTACAGCATTTGCATATGCATAAGAAAATATAAAAGCGTAGAAATCAAAAAAGGTTTCTGCGCTTTTATCTTTATGGAATTGAAGGAGATATCTCTAAGCTAGATGGAGATATCTCTTTTTCTTATGTAAAAAAAGCGTATAAATTTCTTCAATTGTTTCAAGCTATCTAAAAAAGGAGTGATTGTTGTGCGCTTATTAAGCATGATTTTTAGTTTGGTTTTTGCAATTAGTATCGTCTCAATTCCACAAAATGATGCCATTGCTTTTTCAGAGCAACAAATTTCGCGTGGTGCATATGGAGATGATGTCATTGAATTACAATCTAGATTACAATACTTAGGTTTTTACACAAGTAAGATCGATGGCAAATTTGGCTATAACACTTATTGGGCATTACGAAACTTCCAAGAAAAATTTGGACTTCCGGTTGACGGTATAGCTGGTGCGAAAACAAAGAAAGCTTTAGCGGGTAGATCAGATTATGATGAAAAATGGGTGAAGGCGCAGTTAAATGCGGGCAATAAGTTCACTTATTATGGTGGAAAGCCACTTGATCAACAAGTACAGAAAAATCCGAGTGGTGGTAATACTGCCAATAATAATAAAAATAATAACAATAACAATAACAATAATAAAGGTGGCGGAAGCGGTGGTGGTAAGAATACACAACTTCCACCGAAATATACGGAACGAGATTTACAGCTTCTTGCCAATGCAGTATATGGTGAAGCAAGGGGAGAGCCTTATGAAGGTCAAGTTGCAGTTGCAGCAGTTATTTTAAATCGTATCGAGCATCCTGATTTTCCGAATACAGTTTCAGAAGTTATTTTCCAACCACTTGCTTTTACTGCAGTAGCTGACGGACAAATTTGGTTAGAACCAAATCAACGTGCAAAAGAGGCAGTAATCGATGCAATGAACGGCTGGGATCCTTCAGAAAATGCAATTTATTATTTTAACCCAAAAACAGCAACAAGTAAGTGGATTTGGTCACGACCACAAATAAAAAAAATTGGTGAGCATATTTTCTGCTCATAGATAGGAGGGTATCAGATGAGAACAATGCTCGTTATTTTGTCAGCAGCAGTCCTCGGTTTAGGGATATATAGTATCACTTTGCACAACGACAAGGAAAATCTAGAGCGTACTGTGCATGCACAATACACGGAAAAATTAACGGATGCCTCAGAAAAATTATCATATTTACAAAGAGCTGTGTCACAATCGTTATTGTTTCAAGATGAGACAGCGGTTCATAACGAACTCGATACGATTTGGCGACTAAGTTCAGATGTACGTTCATCGATTTCTAATCTTCCAATCGATGAAGAAATGGCGAGTCAATGGTTGGGTTATTTAGGTAGACTCGGTGAAGAAGCGAAGCAAACTGCGAAAACAGGGGATTATATAGCATGGCGAGAAAAAATGCCGAAAATATCCACCAACCTTCAAGCGCTGTCAGAGGAGTGGACAAATGCAACTACAGACTTTTATAAGCAAGATGGAAAAGTAGATGTGTGGATGAAGCATGTAGCTAGCAAGGAGCCAAATACTTCATTTGATAATGTGAAAAAGAGCTTGAAGGATTACGGAGAAAGTGATTTCCCACTAACTTTAAGCGAATCCGATTGGCAGAAAAAAGTAGAGCTTGAAGCATTACAAGATTCACTTATTACGGAAAAAGAAGCGTTAGAAAAAGTGAAGACGTTATTCCCAATGATTAAAGATGCTACGTTCACGGTGACGAAAAGCAATGACAGTGCACCGTATCCATTTTATCATGTTCAATTCCATCAAGGCATTCGTCTTGGTTACGCTGATTTAACTGAAAAAGGCGGACATTTACTTTCTTATTTAGTAGAGCGACCTGTTGATGAGGCGAAACTTTCACAAGATCAAGTTATCAAAAAAGCAGAAGAGCATTTAAAGAAACTGGATATTACTGATGTGGCATTTGTTGAGTCACGTGAAAATCATTTAGCGTGGCATGTAACCTTTGCACGTGTCAATCCGAGTGACAAAGCTTTAATCTATGCGGATGGTGTGCAACTGAAAATTGCAAAAGACACGGGCGAATTACTTGGAGCAAATACGATGGAATATATCCAAGCGGAAACGATCAAACCTCAAACTGCAAAACCAATCGATTGGAACACATTTTTCCAAGATGATGTGCGTGTAGAAGAAGTGAAAAAAATCTATACGGATAATGGACAATTTGATCAGAGACTATGCTATCAAGTGATTGCGGTTCGTGGTGGAAAAACTTCTGAAACCTTCCGAGTTGTCATTGATGCTGAAAATCATAATGTACTAAAAGTGGAATATTTATCTTAAGGAGCAGAAAAGCTTCCAGATAATATAGCAAAAATTTGTATCTCATGCGATAATGAAATTATATTTTTCGTTCGGGGAGATGCGCATGGATATTAAAATTGGTACATTATTACAGTTGGAGACTACTTATAGTAAGCGAATTGAAAAATTTCGCTGTAAAGTGGTTGAGCAAAAAGATAATATCATTTATATTGATTATCCAATAAATGAGGTAACGAAGAAAACTGCCTTCCTTATAGATGGAACAGAATTTAGAGCAACCTTTCAAACGGAGGATAAACAAGCATTTGCTTTTAATACACAAGTAATGGGACGAAAGAGTGGCAATATTCCAATGATCATGTTGTCATGTCCGGAGGATTCGGAGTTCATTAAAATTCAACGTCGTGAATATGTGCGTGTGGAAACACCTGTCGATGTTGCGTTACGAATTGGTGATTACAAATATCAATTTGTAGCAGAAGATATTAGTGCTGGAGGGTTGGCGCTAATTTTAAAGGACTCAGTTAAGTTCAAAGATGGAGATGATGTTGAATTAACAATTGTTTTACCTTTCTCTAACGGAGAGATAAATTATGTTGTGACAAATGCATCCATCGTAAGAATTTTTGAAAGAGATAACATGAAAATTGCAACTATTCGTTTAACAGATACAGATGATATTGATCAACAACACATTGTTCGTTTCTGTTTTGAACGTCAACTAATAAATCGCAAAAAAGACTTGAATCCTTTATGACTAGTTTCAGCACTTTGGGATGAAGCTATAAAGTATCTTACAGCGCTAAAAAGCCCTCTTTTCAAAGAGGGCTTTTTGTTATTTCTGTGATACAATATTCAATGATAGAAAGTGGGGAATCGTATGAAAAAAAACATTCAAATTGCCATTGATGGTCCAGCAGGTGCTGGCAAGAGTACAATCGCAAAAATTGTCGCAGAAACACTTGGTTTCACTTATATAGATACAGGTGCAATGTATCGTGCGGTTACGTATAAAGCGTTGAAACAAAACATACATTTAGATGATGAAACAAAATTAGCTGAAATGTTAGCAGAGAGTACGATTGATTTGAAGCCCTCAGAGCAAGGACAACTTGTCTTTTTAGATGGGGAAAATGTGTCTGCAGAAATTCGTTCAAATGAAGTAACTTCATCCGTTTCACAGGTAGCAGCACATGCAAGAGTACGTGAGCTACTAGTGGCAGAGCAGCAAAAGTTAGCTGCAAATGGCAGCGTAGTCATGGATGGTCGTGATATTGCCACACATGTGTTAAAAGATGCAGAATTAAAAATTTTCATGTCTGCAACGGTGGAAGAACGTGCAAAGCGTCGATTCATCGACAATGAAAAACGTGGCATTGCGTCTTCTATTGAGACATTACAAGAAGAAATTGCGCTACGTGACAAAATGGACAGCGAACGTGAGGCATCACCACTGATTCAAGCAGAAGATGCATTATTCTTAGACACAACTGATTTATCAATCGATGAAGCGGCTCAGGCCATTTTGAAATTAGCAGAAGAAAAAATGGCTTAAATGCTAAAATTACAGACAATTTTTAGAATTTAAGGATTAATTTTTGTTTTTGTCATCAATATCGAATAAAATAGAAATTGAAGATGCGAAGGAGGGTTACATATGTCTGAAGAAATGAACTATACGGAAAACAAAACGTTTCAAGAAGGTGATATCGTCAAAGGTATTGCTGAGAAAGTGGATGAAAAAGCAGTAACTGTTTCAATTCCGGGTGCTCCATTTGATGGAATTGTACCAATTAGTGAGTTATCTAGCCTACACATTGAAAAAGCTTCTGATGCAATCTCCGTTGGGGATGAATTAGAATTGATGATTACAAAAGTTGAAGAAGAAAACTATGTATTATCAAAGCGTAAAGTAGATGCCTTAAAAGCATGGGACACACTTGAACAACAATTTGCTGCGGAAGAAATATTTGAAGCAGAAGTAAAGGATATTGTAAAAGGTGGACTCGTGGTCGATTTAGGAGTACGTGGCTTCGTTCCAGCATCCTTAGTAGAAGATTATTTTGTAGATGATTTTGAAGGCTATAAAGGTCAATCATTATCTTTTAAAATTGTTGAGTTAGATAAAGAGAAGAATCGCTTAATCTTATCTCATCGTGCAGTAGTAGAAGAGGAAAAAGCCTCTCAAAAGAAAAAAGTGATTAATCAGATTCATCCTGGCGATGTTTTAGATGGCAAAGTACAGCGTATTGCAGCATTTGGTGCATTTATTGATCTTGGAGGCATCGACGGACTTGTGCATATTTCACAAGTGTCGCATGAGCATGTAAGTGATGTAAGCGAGGTTTTAGCAGTTGGACAAGATGTAAAGGTAAAAGTTCTTTCTGTTGATCCTGCAAATGAGCGTATTTCTTTATCAATTAAAGAAACACTACCTGGACCTTGGGCAAATATCGAAGAGCGTGCGGCAAAAGGTGCTGTGCTTGACGGTAAAGTGAAGCGTTTAACATCATTTGGCGCATTTGTAGAGGTATTCCCAGGTGTGGAAGGCTTAGTGCATATTTCACAAATCGCACATAAGCATATCAACACGCCACATGAAGTACTAAAAGAAGGTCAAGCGGTACAAGTAAAGGTGCTTGAAGTTAATGCCGATGAAGGTCGTTTAGCACTTAGCATTAAAGAATTACTTGAAAATCCTGATGCTGAAGAAATCATTGATTATGAATTACCTGTAGAAACAACAGGCTTCTCGTTCAGTGACGTAATTGGCGATCAATTGAAAAACTTTAATAAATAATTAATTTTGATGAGACGGGGATGCGTAATGTATCCTCGTCTTTTTTGTGGTATAAGATTTTGGTGAAGAAAAGTGGAATAATGGAATGTTGTGGTTCGTCACCGAAAGTCGGGATCGTATTGGGTTTGAAATGTATTGATACTATAATGATTGTTGATTGGAGTGGAGGCTGGGCGACTCCTGGGGGATCAGCGTCTTAGATGAGACCCTGGAGCGAGCTTGCGAGTAAAGCGGCTCATCAGACGCCCCCGGAAAGCGCACAGCCGGAACGGAAATCAACCTCAGGATATGAGCAGCTATTACTTCATTTTTGGCAGGAATTCATGACTTATTTTTGCGCAAACTGTTAATTCAGGAAGCATGAGTGCTATTTCTTATGATATAATGTCATTTTTCGTGTATAATAGCGAAAGACAAGAAGTTGGAAGGATGAAGTACAGATGACGAAACCAGTAGTAGCCATCGTAGGTCGTCCGAACGTAGGTAAGTCGACGATTTTTAATCGTATCGTAGGTGAACGTGTATCGATCGTGGAAGATATTCCAGGGGTAACACGTGACCGTATTTATAGTTCGGCAGAGTGGTTAACACATGACTTTAATATTATTGATACAGGCGGTATTGAGATTGGAGACGAGCCGTTTTTAGAACAAATTCGTCAACAAGCTGAGATCGCTATTGAAGAAGCGGATGTAATTATTTTCATGACGAATGGTCGTGAAGGGGTAACAGCTGCAGATGAACAAGTTGCAAAAATTTTATACAAAACTAAAAAGCCTGTCGTTTTAGCAGTAAACAAAGTTGATAACCCAGACATGCGCGAAATGATTTATGATTTCTACTCACTTGGCTTTGGTGAACCTTGGCCGATTTCAGGTTCTCACGGTTTAGGTTTAGGGGATTTACTAGACGAATGTGCGAAGCATTTCCCACAAGAAGACGAAGAACAATATGGTGATGATGTTATTAAATTCTCACTAATTGGTCGTCCAAATGTAGGGAAATCATCATTAGTAAATGCCTTCTTAGGCCAAGACCGTGTTATCGTGAGTGATATTGCCGGGACAACTCGTGATGCTATCGATACACCTTATGTATACGATGATCAAGAATACGTGATTATCGATACAGCGGGTATGCGTAAGAAAGGGAAAGTGTACGAAACGACTGAGAAATATTCAGTGTTACGTGCCTTACGTGCTATCGAACGCTCAGACGTTGTTTTAGTTGTTTTGAATGCTGAAGAAGGTATTCAAGAACAGGATAAAAAAATTGCAGGTTATGCACATGAAGCGGGTAAAGCTATTGTTATCGTCGTAAACAAATGGGATACTATTGAAAAAGACGAAAAAACAATGAATTTCTACACGCAGCAAATTCGTGAGCATTTCTTATTCTTAGATTACGCGCCAATTATTTTCGTATCAGCGAATACAAAACAACGTGTACATCAAATTTTACCGATTATCCAACGTGTAAGTGAAAACCATGCAATGCGTATTCAATCATCTATTTTAAATGAAGTGATTGAAGATTCAGTAGCGCGTAATCCTGCACCGACAGATAAAGGTCGCCGTTTACGTCTATACTATGCAACACAAGTGGCAATCAAACCGCCAACATTTGTTGTATTTGTAAATGAAACAGAGCTTATGCACTTCTCATACGAACGTTTCTTAGAAAACCGTATTCGTGAAACATTTGACTTTGAAGGTACGCCAATCCGTTTAATTACACGTGCGCGTGCTTAATCAATAGCATAGTTACAAATGAAGTACGTCAACCCGATTATAATGGGGTGACGTACTTTTGAGTAAAATTTTCGAAAAATTATATAAAATAAGTTCCTCGTTATAAAAACGAAGGTAACCCACAAAGGGGGATTTTTGATGGAACGTGTTTGTGTGTTAGGGGCAGGCTCTTGGGGCTCTGCATTAGCGATGGTACTCGCTGAGAATGGGCATGATACACTGGTATGGACACATCGAGCCGACCAAGCAGATGAAATTAATGAAAAGCATACCAATAAAACATATTTGCCTGAAACAGTATTACCAACAAATTTACGCGCTACAAGTGATATTGCAGAAGCTGTTGCACATTCGGAAACGATTGTTGTAGCTGTTCCGACAAAAGCAATTCGTGAAGTATGCGAAAAGATGGTGGCAACACTTGATAAGAAAGTGTTGTTTGTCCATGTATCAAAAGGAATTGAGCCTGATTCATTAAAACGTATATCTGAAATTTTAGCAGAAAGCTTACCTGCAGAATTTGTAGAAGAAATCGTTGTTTTATCAGGGCCTAGTCACGCAGAGGAAGTCGTGCAACATCATCCTACTACGATTACAGCTGCTTGTGCGAATTTAGCGGCTGCTGAAAAAGTGCAAGATTTATTTATGAGCCAATATTTCCGTGTGTATACCAATGAAGACATCATTGGTGTTGAAATTGGTGGCGCATTGAAAAATGTTATTGCCCTAGCTGCCGGGATTACTGATGGCTTAAATTACGGTGATAATGCGAAGGCGGCACTTATTACACGTGGACTCGCTGAAATTACCCGTCTTGGCGTGAAAATGGGCGGCAATCCGTTTACGTTTTCGGGCTTAACAGGCATGGGTGATTTAATTGTTACGTGTACAAGTGTGCATTCTCGTAACTGGCGTGCTGGCAATATGCTTGGAAAAGGTATGAAGCAACAGGAAGTACTTGAGCAAATGGGTATGGTGGTTGAAGGTGTACGTACAACGAAGGCCGCTTATCAATTAGCAGAAAAGTATGATGTGGCGATGCCGATTTCAACAGCGCTATATGGTGTACTCTTTAATGATGTCGAGCCAAAAGAGGCTGTCGATGCATTGATGATGCGTGTGAAAAAACGAGAAATTGATGAAATGATGCAATAAGAGTGTATAGCCTCTTGTAGATGTTTTAGCATCAACAAGTTTAATTATTTCGCCGTAAAATGGACACAAACAGAAGGCTCTGAAAAGGTCCTTCTGTTCTTTTTTATGTCTAGCATAGTATAATATACGTTGATTACATAAAGTTATAGATTCCAGCGGATGTCATAGATTTTGAATGGAGCCAATTGTGGCTAAATTATTCAAAAATCTGGACGGATATTTAGTTGGACGAAATTACGCCGAAGCGTAATTGAAATGTGAAGTATAGGGAAAGGTGGTTGTCCATTATGGGTCCTTTATCGCATATGCATGCGCTGGATATTATGTGGGTTTCTTTTTATTGTATAGGTTTTATGATTGTATCTGTCGGTTTAATTTATTTAGGTCGACATAAAATTTCCAATGGCTTTCTTCGTACCATAGTGAATTTAATTGCATACATACTGTTTGGACTTGGCACATTTTTAATGGTGCTCGTTGTTGCCACATGGCCTGCTTAAAATGAAGGGGAGTAAGTAACATGAAAAAATTTAGCGCTTTACTTTTGATGGCGATCGTAGCGATATTAATGGTGGGTTGTGCATCTTCAGAAGAAGAAAAAATCGTCCAACAAATGCCAGACGTTGATCAACTTGCAGCTGTGCAACGTGCTGTAAATGAATACCGTGAGGATACGGGAGGACTTGTTCCGATTAAAACGAGCGATATGGATACGGATATTTTTATTAAATACTTGATTGACTTTGAAAAGTTAATACCAAAATATATTGCGCAAATTCCTGGAAATGCTTATGAAAAAGGTGGTATTTTCCAATATATTATTTGGGATCCTGAAAATACTGCTGCAGTAAAACTAGTTGATTTAAATGCAGCTGAGCGTATACGCGAGATTAATATTCGTAAAATGGGTATGAATTTTTTACCAACGATAGGTGAGATTTCTGATTTTGTCTACCAAATTAACTTTGAAAAACTAGGCTTTAAACCAGATAAAACCGTGAAAAGCCCTTATTCTGGAGCAGAATTACCAATAGTTATGACGGGTGATGGCGAATTGCACGTAGACTATTCGATTGATTTAAATCAACTGTTAAAAGAAGACAAACCAGATGTAAAGCCAGGCGAGGATATTCGTCACTTACTTGTCGATAAATACCCAGTTGTGCCAGCATACTCAGTTCCTTATACAGTCGATGAAAACGGTGAACCAACTTATATGATGGATGTCTATATGGCAGAAGCAGAAAAGAAAAAGGAAGCAGCTAAAAAAGCAGCACAAGAAGCGGCCAAAGAAGCTGCTGATGAATCTAAATAAAAAAAGCTCCTCACATTTGTGAGGAGCTTTTTTCATATCTGCAACTTCATTCGCATATAGTGAAAAAGCGTAGATAAAGGAGGCAGAAACCTTGAGTGAAGCGGTATTTAGAGAGATTGCAGAGCGCACAAATGGCGATGTTTATATTGGTGTAGTCGGTCCAGTACGAGTAGGGAAATCAACATTTGTAAAAAAAGTAATGGAGTCTGTTGTGTTACCGAATATTGTGGATGACACGGAAAGAATGCGCGCACAGGACGAGCTGCCACAAAGTTCGCCGGGGCCAGTTATTATGACAGCTGAGCCGAAATTTGTGCCTGCCCAAGCAACTCGAATTGCTGTTGGGGACGATGAGATGACGTTCCAAATTCGTCTTGCAGATTGTGTCGGCTATGTTATCGAAGGTACGAAAGGCTATGAGGATGAAAATGGTCCTAAATATGTGCATACACCATGGCATACTGAGCCGATTCCATTCCAAGAAGCGGCGAAAATTGGTACTGATAAAGTCATCCGTGATCATGCCAATATTGGTATTGTAGTAACTACAGATGGTACAGTAAATGGGATTCAGCGAAGAGCTGCAGAAAAAGCGGAAGAAGAAATTGTGGCTCAATTAAAAGAAATTGGAAAACCATTTGTAATTGTTTTAAATTGCCAAATGCCGGCGAGAGAAGAAACAGTACAGCTTCGCAATGAATTAATCGAACGTTATAATGTGCCTGTTATTCCAGTTGCGATTGATCAAATGCGCGTAGCGGATATTCAGTACATTTTACAAGAAGCACTGTTTGAATTTCCGATTCGAACAATTGAAGTAGAGAAGCCAGATTGGTTAGATGTATTAGATGCATCTCATCCGTTAAATGTAGCACTAGTTGATTCAATGGAAGATGTACTGTCTTCGGTCATGAAAATTCGTGATGTACAACAAGCATCAGATGCATTTAAGGAAATTGATTTCATTGCTTCTAGTGAGGTCGTGAATGTGGATTCTGGGATTGGTACAGCTGTTATTCGTGTAGCCTTACAAAGTGATCTTTATAAGGCAGTATGTAATGAGTGGTTAGATGAGCCGATTGAAACGAAGCGAGACTGGCTTCTATTCATTAAGGAGGCTGCAGAAGCTAAAGAAGCCCAATTGCGCTTTAGAGAGGCGATTAATGATGCAAGAGAGGGTGGCTATGGTGTTACATTGCCGATGATACAGGAGTTTGAGCCTACAGCACCAGAACTAATAAAACAAAATAATTTCTTTGGGGTGCGCATGAAGGCAAATGCACCGTCCTATCATATTATCCGCATAGATATGGAATCGGAATTCGCACCGCTCATTGGATCGGAATTCCATAGTCAGCAATTGTTAAAAGACTTAAATCATGCGTATTTACATGACCGTGATGCGTTATGGCAAACACAACTTTTTGGTACGCCGTTACATGAAGTGATAAAAGAAGGTATTCGTTATAAAATGAATGCAGTTCCAGATACTGCTAAAAAACGCATGCGTCAAACGATTGGTCGTATGGTAAATGAGGGTGAAAGAGGGTTAGTAACCTTTATATTGTAAAAAAGATAATTAAATTAAATATCGAAAAAACTGTGCAGGACTTCACATTTCTATGTGAAAAGTCCTGTTATTTCTGTTTTTTGGGTAAAAAATATATTTTTTGGGTATAATCATGGAGGAATACAGTTGCGTAGCGGTTTTCTATATGTTATTGTTTTTACAGATTGATTCATGACCCTTTGAGAGGAGGTGAATGGTGTGAATAAAACAGAATTAGTAAACTCTGTTGCTGAAGCTGCAGGTCTTTCTAAAAAAGACGCTTCTAAAGCAGTTGAAGCTGTATTTGATACAATTCAAGATGCTCTTGCAAAGGGTGACAAAGTACAATTAATCGGTTTTGGTAACTTCGAAGTGCGTGAACGTGCGGCTCGTAAAGGTCGTAACCCACAAACTGGTATGGAAATCGAGATTGCTGCTAGCAAGGTACCTGCTTTTAAGCCAGGCAAAGCGCTTAAGGATGCTGTAAAATAATACGCGTCTAGTAGTTACATAGAGCAGCCTTCATGTTAACGAACATGAAGGCTGCTCTTTTTGATGTTTTAACCTTGATACATAGAAAATAAACTAGAAATTACTTGAGATATGTTGAATTTTGTTTTGATGAGGTAAGCTGTTTTGCGCTTGCTTATGTGATATGCTACGATGCAAAGAGAAAAAGTGTAATGTTTTGAACCGCAGGAGGGTTTTTAAGAATGTCGAATGTTGATTTAAAGAAAATAGAGGAAGCAGTAAAAATGATATTAGAGGCAGTTGGTGAAGATGTAGACCGTGAAGGCTTATTAGATACACCAAAACGAGTAGCGAAAATGTACGCAGAAATGTTTAGTGGCTTACATGAAGATGCGAAGGATTATTTTAAGACGGTATTCCATGAAGATCATGAGGAATTAGTGCTAGTGAAAGATATTCCATTTTATTCAATGTGTGAGCATCATCTAGTACCATTTTACGGGAAAGCGCATGTGGCATACATACCAGAAGACGGGGTTGTTGCTGGACTTAGTAAATTAGGACGCGCAGTAGAAACAATTGCACGCCGACCACAATTACAAGAGCGTATTACTTCATCAGTTGCCGATACAATCATGGAAATGCTTTCACCTAAAGGTGTATATGTAGTGATTGAGGCTGAACATATGTGTATGACAATGCGTGGACTTAAAAAACCTGGTGCCAAAACAATTACATCTGTTGCGCGTGGCGTTTACGCGGAAGATGAAATAAAACGACGTGAAGTATTGTCATTTATTCAAATGTCTTAAATTACAGGTCTTATTATGTTATGATGTACAAAGAATTTGTCGGATTTAAGGAGCGTAAAAACTATGGCACAAGATTATATAGTTATTCAAGCAGAGGAAGATGGCGTGCATGTAATTGGCTTAACACGCGGTACAGATACGAAATTCCATCACTCTGAAAAATTAGATGCTGGTGAAGTAATGATTGCACAATTTACAGAGCATACATCTGCAATGAAGATTCGTGGTAAAGCACAAATCCATACAGGGCATGGCGTTATCCACAGCGAAGCGAAAAAGTAAAGCGCATAAAAAGAGAAAACTTTTTTATTCCAAATCGTTGCTTATGCTATAATGACACAGTAAGCGAGCGTTAGGTCATGCGAATGATAGACGTATTTGAAAGTGAAATGGAGAAAGGTCTATGGATGCAACATACATTCAAAATTCAATTGCACAGCTAAAAACAGATATTTTCATAGATGTTCGTCATAGAACTTTGCAAAAGTACACGGGGGATCCTGTGCTCGATGAAAATCAATTGTTTTACTTGTTAATACCTTTCTTTAATGGGGAAGAGTGGCAACAAGAGCAAACAGAAGCTGCAATTACAGTAGGTATTGTGTACGCAGCACTTGCGGCACATGATCATATAAAAGAATTAGATGCCACTTCAAAAGACCAACAGTTAACAGTGTTAGCAGGTGACTTTTATAGTGGCCGTTATTATGAGATTTTAGCATCGTCAGGAAATGTCGGATTAATTCGAAGTTTGTCTCAAGGCATTGCGGCACGATGTGAACATCAAATAAAAGTGTATGAACAAGAGGAACGTACGGTTGAACAATGGTTTGCTGCAGTAGAAAATATTGAAGCAGGCTTAATTGCTCAGTTTTTCAACCTTTATGCATTTGGGCACTATATAACGTTGGTAGAGAAAAGTTTACTCCTCCTCCGCTTGGAACGAGAAATGGCAGCACATCAGAACGGACAAGGATCGTTGCTTAATATATATATTGAAAAAAGTGCTATACTTGAAGGCACGACGTATGACATTGTCATGCAAAATAAAATTGTGCAATTAAAAACAGAGCTATTGCAAGAAATTAAACAATCTTCATTTTTACAGCAAGATATAAAGCAGGCTTTGCAGGCACGTGTAGAGGCGAACTTGGTTTCTACTAACTGATAAGAGGGGTTTGACAAGATGGCTAAATCGAAAGAAGAACACGTACACGAAGTATTTGAAAATATTTCGGAAAGCTACGACAAGATGAATGGGGTTATCAGCTTCCAAATGCATGTCGGCTGGCGCAATGATACGATGAAGCGTATGGACGTGAAACCTGGCTCAAAGGCTTTGGATGTTTGTTGTGGTACTGCGGATTGGACAATTGCATTAGCAGAGGCAGTCGGGGAAACAGGGGAAGTTAAGGGCCTCGATTTCAGTAAGAATATGTTGAAAGTTGGAGAGGACAAGGTGAAGCCTTATCCACAAATCGAGCTTTTACATGGCAATGCAATGGAATTACCGTTTCCTGATAATACATTTGATTATGTCACAATTGGCTTTGGGCTTCGTAATGTACCTGATTATTTACAAGTGTTAAAAGAAATGCAACGTGTTGTAAAACCGGGCGGAATGGTCGTTTGTTTAGAAACATCACAATCTGAAATTCCAGGCTATCGACAATTATTCCGATTTTATTTTAAATATATTATGCCGATATTCGGTAGAATCTTTGCGAAGAGCTATAAAGAATATTCTTGGTTACAAGAATCGGCAAATGATTTCCCAGGCATGAAGAAATTAGCGACAATGTTTGGACAAGCAGGTTTAGAAAAAGTAACGTATAAAGCATACAGCGGTGGTGCAGCAGCAATGCATATGGGCTTTAAAAAAGTACGTTAATGGGGGAAGGTTTTCACGCGTGGAAAAGATGAAGTTAAAACTACTCTATTCTGATTTGAAATCAGATTTAGATGTCATCGAAAAAGAATTAGAAACAGCGGTGAACTCGTCTTCACATTTGATTAATGATGCTTCTCTCCATTTATTACAAGCTGGTGGCAAACGGATTCGACCAATTTTTGTGTTACTTGGCGCAAAATTTGGCGACTACCAAATCGATAAAATAAAAGATGTCGCAGTTCCGTTAGAGCTTATTCATATGGCATCCCTTGTACATGATGATGTGATTGACGATTCGGATATGCGAAGAGGTCGCCCAACCGTCAAATCACAGTGGAATAACCGAGTAGCGATGTACACGGGCGATTTTATTTTTGCGCGTGCACTTGAATATATTACAAAGCTTGAAGACCCACTCGTTCATCAAATTTTAGCGCGAACAATGGTAGAAATTTGTAACGGTGAAGTCATTCAAATTGAAGATAAATACAGACTTAATCAAGGTTTGAAAGATTATTTCAGACGTATTAAACGAAAAACTGCATTATTGATTTCTTCTAGTTGTGAACTTGGTGCAGTCGCTGCAGGTGTAGATAAAAAAACTGTCAATCATTTAAAGCGCTTCGGCTATTTTGTTGGCATGAGTTTCCAAATTATAGATGATATTTTAGATATTGTAGCAACCGATAAAGAACTTGGAAAGCCTGCGGGTAGCGATTTATTGCAAGGGAATATAACTTTACCTATATTGCTGTTAAAGGATGACCCAAACATGCAGCCGTATTTAACAAAGGTGTTTGCAGGCACATTAACAGAGCCTGAACGTCAAGAAATGTTGAAATATGTGCGTAAATCAGATGCTATCAAGCAAGCCAATATTATGAGTGACAAGTACTTGAAAAAAGCATTAAAAGAGATTGATGCGTTACCAAAACATCCCGTAAAGAAAAAGCTTCGAGATATCGCTTTAGTTATGGGAAAACGTAAATTTTAGCTTTTTGTTGTACATTTGCTCATAGTTTGTTAATATTTATCGGTAGGTGAAAAACCTGTTAGACGAATTTAAGGAGTGTTTTATAACATGGCAATCGAACAAACATTTTTAATGGTTAAACCAGACGGCGTAGAACGTCAAGTAATTGGTGATATCGTAGATCGCTTTGAGCGTCGCGGTTTCGTACTAAAAGGTGCTAAATTAATGGTAATTCCAACTGAATTAGCAGAAAAGCACTATGCTGAGCACTCTGAACGTCCATTCTTCGGTGAATTAGTAGAATTCATCACTTCTGGTCCAGTATTCGCTATGGTATGGGAAGGCGAAAACGTAATTAAACTTGCTCGTACTATGATGGGCGCAACTAAACCAGAAGAATCTAACCCAGGTACAATCCGTGGTGACTACGCTACAACAGTATCTCACAACATCATCCACGGTTCTGACTCTTTAGCTTCTGCTGAACGCGAAATCGGTTTATTCTTTGGCGAAGATTTAGTTTAATCTGAATCTACTTAAAAGTATAGATGAACATAAACAACTATCGTTTTTTATAGCGATAGTTGTTTTTTTATTTCAAAATACATAGTGTTATAAGAATATCTTTCTATTTTTAGAATTGTTAGAAAATTTTGTTTATAGTACAATTAAATTCTTAACTAACTAATTTCTTAAAGGTGGGATTTCATGGATTTAACTGTACCGTTAATGTTACATGCACATCGAACGCCGAACAAGGTTTGTTTAGTTTATCAGGAAAAAGAGTACACATATCAATCTTTAAATGAGGAAGTCAATCGCTATGCCAATGGGTTATTGGCACAAGGGATTAAAAAGGGTGACAAAATTGCGGTTTTTATGAAAAACTCGGATGATTTTATTATTGCTGCTTACGCAATTTGGAAAGTCGGTGGTGTTCTTGTGCCGATCAATTTCCGCTTAACAGCCAATGAACTGAGTTATATTTTAAATCAGTCAGATAGCGTATTTATGTTAGCAGATGCAGAGCTAGAAGATGTTTGTAAAGAAGTGATAGTTCAGTTGCCCATATCAATATCAGTGGCGATTACGCCGATAGCTAGAACTGAAGGGTTTTTATCATTCCGTGCTCTGCGAACAGATAATATTACTGAAACTGGTGTTGATCTTTCGCCATTGGATGATGCGGAAATTTTATATACTTCAGGGACAACTGGAAAACCAAAAGGCGCCTTATTTGATCATCATACCGTTTTAAATGTGAATGTAGCATATAATCATATTGCGAGATTAAATGAAGAGGATTGTTATCTTTTAGTTGCGCCAATATTCCATTCAGCTGCATTGAATTTAGTGTTTTTAACAACGATGTTTAGTGGGGGCACGCTAGTTGTGCATCGTGATTTCCATCCAGTCGAGGTGTTGAAGGCGATTGAAACGCATAAAGTGACGACTTTCTTTGGCGTTGCAGCTATGTACAATGCGTTTTTACAAGTGCCGCCAAAGACATTTAACTTATCCTCCATACGTTTTTGTGCATATGGTGCTGCACCGATGTCACCAGCACTAATAGAAAAATCAATGGCGTATTTCGGAACTGACCAGTTTTACAATTACTGTGGTCTTACAGAGGGTGGCCCAGGTGGGATTTACCTTTCACCAGAACAGCATAAAACTAACCTTGGTGCTGGTGGGAAACCTATGCCATTTACGAATGCACGTGTTGTTAATGAGCAAATGGAAGATGTAGCACCTGGAGTAGTGGGGGAATTCGTTCTTCGTGGCGCTACTATCATGAAGGAATATTATAAAAAACCTGAGGAATCACGTAAAGCTTTTGTAGACGGTTGGTTATTAACAGGTGATTTAGCAACAATTGATGAGGAAGGGTTTATTACAATCGTTGATCGGAAAAAGGACATGATAATTTCAGGTGGTGAAAATGTTTACTCAGTTGAAGTAGAACAGGTGCTGGACGGGTATTCAAAAATACAAGAAGTAACAGTGATTGGCTTGCCAGATGAACATTGGGGAGAAAGTGTTGCAGCAGTCATAGTATTAAAGCCTGACGAAATAATTGTTGAGCAAGAGTTGAAGGATTATTGCAGAGAAAAATTGGCAGGCTATAAAATTCCACGTCAATTTTTTTATGTGGATCAATTGCCAAGAAATGCATCAGGGAAAATACTGAAATATAATTTACGTGAAAGTTTTGGCACGAAATTGATTAATAGATGAATAGTTTACGAAGATAGCGCATATTGTGCTCAGTGTGCAAAAAAGCTACGTTAAACAAGTCAGTAAGGGGGATTTTTTATGAGAGAAGTAGTAATTGTAGCAGCAGTTCGTACAGCGGTTGGGCGTAGCAAAGGTGCGTTAAAGGATGTACGTGCGGATGATTTAGCAGCGGATGTGTTGCAGGCCGCTGTTAGTCGTGCGGGTATTGATAAGGGGCAAGTGGAGGATGTTATTTTCGGCTGTGTCACGCAAACAGGGGAGCAGGGGGCAAATATTGCACGTACAGCGTTACTGATGGCTGGTTTCCCAGAGACAGTGCCAGGCGTAACGATTGATCGCCAATGCGGTTCAAGTCAACAGGCGGTACATTTTGCGGCACAGGCTATTTTAGCTGGTGATATGGATATTGTTATTGCTGGTGGTGTAGAGAGTATGACAAGGGCACCGATGTTTTCAAATATGAAAGACGCACATAAAGGAAAACGCTTACAAGAAAATCATAATATTATTCATCAAGGGCTATCGGCTGAGAAAATGGCGGAGAAATGGCAGCTTTCAAAAGATCAACTGAATGAATATGCACTCACAAGTCATAGGAGAGCCCTCGCTGCAATAGAAGCAGGTCATTTTGAACAGGAGATTGTTCCGGTGACAGTATCTCAAGAAGATGGTGAAAGCATTACTTTTGCGGTTGATGAAGGCCCACGAGCAGAAACGACAATCGACATTTTAAATGGCTTGAAAACGGTCTTTCAAGAGGACGGGGTGATTACTGCAGGGAATGCGAGTCAAATGAGTGATGGTGCATCGGCTGTAGTTGTAATGTCACTTGATAAGGCGAATGAACTCGGCATTAAACCACTTGCGAAAATTGTGACAAGGGTTGTCGTAGGCTCAGACCCGACACTTATGCTGACAGGGCCTATTGAAGCGACGAAGCGAGCACTTGAACGTGCAGGCCTGACAATCGATGATATCGATACGTATGAGGTAAACGAAGCCTTTGCACCAGTGCCGCTAGCTTGGCTTCTTGAGATTGGGGCAGACCCAGCAAAGCTTAATCCAGATGGAGGAGCGATTGCACTTGGACATCCACTCGGTGCAACCGGTACGAAGCTGTTAACAACTATGCTTTATCGTATGGAACGTGAGAATTTACGTTATGGATTACTTGCAATTTGTGAAGGCATGGGGATGGCGAACGCCACAATTATCGAAAAACTGTAAAAGGGGTTGTGTTGGATGAAATGTCATGAAGTAGTAGCGGTTGTAACAGGTGGTGCGTCAGGTTTAGGTGAGGCGACTGTACGCAAAATTGTAGGAGAAGGCGGCAAGGCTGTAATTTTTGATGTCAATGATGAACGAGCGACTGCCCTTGTACAGGAGCTAGGCGAAAATGTGCAATATGCACGTGTAGATGTAACGAATGAGGTAGATGTTGCAGCTGGGCTGGAACAGGCTCTAGCAGCATTTGGATCGGTGAATGTGGCTGTGAACTGTGCAGGGATTGCCATCGGAAATAAAGTGCTATCAAAACGTGGGGTACATGCACTCGATTCTTTTGAAAAGGTGATAGCTATCAATTTGATTGGCACATTTAATGTAATTCGTCTCGTTGCTGAAAAGATGCAACATAATGAGCCAGATGCAGATGGTCAGCGTGGTGTCATTATTAATACAGCGTCTGTGGCGGCTTTTGATGGGCAAATTGGACAAGCAGCCTATAGTGCTTCAAAGGGTGGTGTCGCAGCAATGACGTTGCCGATTGCGCGTGAGCTAGCGGATATTGGCGTACGTGTCATGACGATTGCACCGGGATTAATAGATACGCCAATGTTTGCAATGCTCCCAGAACCTGCAAGAGTTGCTCTTGGGTCTATGACACCGTTTCCGAAGCGCCTAGGTAAGCCATCTGAATATGCAATGCTTGTTGAAAGTATTATTCACAATGGGCTGTTAAATGGTGAGGTGATTCGCCTAGACGGTGCCATCCGAATGCAGCCAAAGTAAGGGGGAGTATTGATGCGCTATAGTTTTGAAACAGAAGAACATGATATTTTTCGGAAAACGATTCGGAAATATTTACAAAATCATGCGGAGCCGTTTATTGATACATGGGAGAGGGAGAAGAGTGTACCTCTAGCTTTTTGGCAAACACTTGGCGAAATGGGCTATCTATGCCCTCAAGTGGAAGAGCAATACGGAGGGCTTGGGCTGGACTTTGGCTATAATGTCGTCATTTCGGAGGAGCTAGAGCGCGTTGCCTCAAGTTTAGTCGGAATCGGACTTCATAATGATATCGTTGTGCCGTATATAGAAGCTCACGGTACAGAGGCACAGAAAAAGCGTCTGTTGCCGAAATGTGTTACGGGGGAAGTCATTACGGCGATTGCGATGACGGAACCGGGTGCGGGTTCAGATTTAGCAGCTATTCAAACGACTGCTAAAAAAGAAGGCGATACTTACATTGTCAATGGTCAAAAAACGTTTATTACGAATGGTATTCAAAGTAATGTCGTCATCGTCGTTGTCAAAACAGATGCGACTGCGGGGCATAAGGGCATAAGCCTGCTAATTGTTGAAGAAGGAATGGAAGGCTTTAAACGAGGGCGTAAGCTAGAGAAGGTTGGTCTTCATGCACAGGATACTGCAGAGCTTTATTTTGAAGATTGCCGCGTGCCTGTTGAAAATTTACTTGGTCAAGAGGGGCATGGCTTTTATTATTTGATGAATAAGCTACAGCAGGAGCGTTTAGGTGTTGCCATAGGCGCGCAAATAGCGGCTGAGGATATGTTTGAAACAACGCTAGCTTATGTCAAGGAGCGTACGGCATTTGGTCGGCCTATTGGTACTTTCCAAAATACACAGTTTAAAATGGCAGAAATGGCGACGCAAATTGAATTAGGAAAAAGTTTTATAGAAAGTTTGTTAGTGGCGCACATGGCAGGGCAAGACATTGTGACGAAAGTTTCGATGGCGAAATATTGGATTACAGAAAATGCGCGTCAAATGGCTGCTCAATGTATGCAGCTACATGGTGGCTACGGTTTTATGGAAGAGTATAAGATTGCTAGAAGATATCGAGATATTCCAGTAGCTTCGATTTATGCAGGAACGAATGAAATAATGAAAACGATTATAGCTAAGAATATTGGTTTGTAGAAGCAGTCTGCCTTGGATGTTAAATAATTTGAGAATGAAGGGGAGAGATTTTATGCATATGATGGATACACCTTTATTATTAACGAGTTTTTTAAACAGAGCAGAGCGTTTTTTCCATGCAAAGAAAATAGTATCTCGTACAGGCCCTACAACGATTCAGGAGTTTACTTATAAGGAATATGTAAGTCGTACACGTAAGCTAGCGGATGCATTAACGAAGCTTGGTATGACGAGAGGTATGAAAGTTGGTTCATTTGCCTGGAATCACCATCGACATTTGGAAACTTATTTTGCTGTGCCATGTGCAGGAGCTGTACTCCATATGATCAATATTCGACTGGCACCCGAGCATATTCTCTACGTTATTAACCACGCAGAGGATGAAATTTTACTGATTGATGATAATTTAGTACCGCTCATTGCGCCAATTGCTGCTCAGCTAAAAACAGTGAAGCATTTTATCGTCATGGGGGATGCGGTGACGTTAGAAAATTGTCCATTGCCGAATGCTCATTCATATGAGGAATTACTAGCAGCTGCAAGTGATGATTTTGTTTTCCCAGAAGATTTAGATGAGAATGCACCGGCCGGTATGTGCTATACAAGTGCGACAACAGGTATGCCAAAAGGTGTCGTGTATACGCACCGTAGTATTGTGCTTCATAGTATTTCGTTAGGACTATCAGATAATACAAGCCTTGGTGAGAACGATGTAGCACTTCCAGTCGTACCAATGTTCCATGCAAATGCGTGGGGGTTACCGTTTGCAAGTGTATTATTTGGGACGACACAAGTATTGCCTGGGCCGATGTTTACACCACAAATACTGCTTGATTTGATAGAGCAATACAAGGTGACTTTGACAGCAGGTGTGCCAACGATTTGGCTAGGTGTTTTACAGGAGCAACGCCAAAATCCACGCGATTTATCGGCGCTTCGTCTCATTCTTAGTGGTGGCTCAGCATCTCCGGTCGGTTTAGTTCGTGGCTTTGAAGAAGAACAGGGAATTCCGTTTTATACGGGCTATGGCATGACGGAAACATCGCCACTTGTTAGCATAGCGAGTTATCTATCACATATGCACAATTATACGCAAGATGAAAAAATGCAGATTCGTGCGTTGCAAGGATTAACGACGCCACTCATTGAGACACGAATTGTCAATGAAGAAGGTGAAGTACCGTGGGATGGTAAAACGATGGGCGAGCTTACGATTCGTGGGCCATGGATTGCGGCAGAATACTACAACGATGAGCGCACAGCTGAAGCCTTTAAAGATGGCTGGCTTTATACGGGAGACATTGCCGTTATGACGCCAGATGGTTACATTAAAATTACGGATCGGACGAAGGATTTGATTAAGAGTGGTGGAGAATGGATTTCATCTGTGGACCTTGAGAACGCACTTATGACACATAATAAAGTATTTGAAGCGGCGGTTATTGCTATGCCACATGAAAAATGGCTTGAGCGTCCATTAGCGTGCGTTGTACCAAAGCCTGAGTTTAAAGATACAATTACAAAAGAAGAGTTACTAGAGAGTCTTCGTGGTCAATTCCATAAAACATGGATTCCTGATGATGTACTATTCATTGACGAAGTACCGAAATCTTCTGTTGGGAAATTTTTAAAGGCAAAACTACGAGAAGACTTAAAAGATTATAGTATAGAGGTATAATCACAAAGGAGCTGACCATAACCTGGAAAGCTCCTTTATCATGGTTTAATATTCGCTCTAAGCAAAAATACATCCTAAGAATACCTAAACACATTTTTAAGGGATTCATCATCATGAATGAGATTGATTTCCGTTCCGGATGGGCACTTTCCGGAGAGTGTCTGATGAGCAGGTTTGGGGAAACAAGTGTTTTATGTAGCGAAAGGCGAATGCCGTTAGCTAAACTCACCTATGGAAAGCGAGTGCTGAAGGGGAATGAACTACCACTTTATTTAATAAAAGGGAATAGTTTATAATTTACTCATTAAAAGTTAAGAAATGAAACTATCCGTTTGTTTTATCGTATACTCTAGTTAAAGGAAGGATGTGGATGTATGAGCATTGCAATAGTTGCGATAATTGGTGGAGTGGTCATCGCGTTAGCCGGTATTTTTACGGATGCACTTACAAGGGGACAAAAGCTTAAAATGAAAACTGTTCAACAAGAAATAGAATTGGAAAAGCTACGACTTGAATCTTATACGATTGAAACTGAAAAAATGAGATTGGAACTTGAACATTCGAAAGTTCAGTTGCTAGAAACGAAGCAAAGTTCACTGAAGAAACCTTGATTCCCCTTGAAAGCCTATTTCAGTAATGCTATTTTTCCGCTATAATGGAAATAAGACGCTAGAGGGGAAGATGACCATATGTCTGATTATGTACATTTTGTAGAAGGTATTAAGCGTAAAACAGGTATTGATTTAGCTTTATACAAAGAAGCGCAAATGAAGAGACGTTTAACTTCTCTCTATGAGAAAAAAGGTTATCGTGATTTTGTTGATTTTCTAAAAGCGCTAGAGCAAGATCGAGATTTAATGAATGAATTTTTAGATCGTATGACGATTAATGTATCGGAATTTTATCGCAACGGTAAACGTTGGGAAGTATTAGAAAAGAAAATTCTCCCGAAATTATTGCAAACAAATAAACGTTTGAAAATTTGGAGTGCTGCATGTTCAACTGGAGAAGAACCGTACTCATTAGTAATGGTGTTGTCTCAATTAGTACCGCTATCACAAATTCAAATTATTGCTACAGATTTAGATGAAAACGTTATTCAAAAAGCAAAGTTAGGACTTTATCCTGAGCGTTCTTTAGCAGAGGTACCTAAGGATATTCAAGCGAAGTACTTTGAAAAAGAAGGCAACTTCTTTAAAGTAAAAGATGAAATAAAACGTTGTGTAACATTTAAAAAACATAATCTTTTGAGGGACAATTATGAGTCGAATTTTGATCTGATTGTCTGTCGTAATGTCATGATCTATTTTACAGAAGAAGCAAAAGATCAAATTTATGCGAATTTCAGTAAAGCATTGCGCAAGGATGGGATTTTATTTGTAGGCTCAACGGAGCAAATTTTTAATCCATCGCGTTACAATTTTGAAGTAGAGGATACGTTCTTTTACCGTAAAAATAGTTAATTTTATATAAAACCTTACGTACAGTGGGCAAGTCTTTATTCACGTACATATAGTACAAGCATTAGATATTGAGGGAAATACGCTTTTCGCTTGTTAGTGAAAGCGTATTTTTTAAGGTTTTAAATTGCTTCTTTTTGCGTAAATCGTTCAGAATATTCGCATATAATTATATGACGTTAACAAAGGCACTGTTTTTTTAGAAAAAATATGTTATAGTGAAAAATACATACTTTAGCGAGTTGAAGGGAGAAAGTGTTTATGCGTTACTTAACAGCAGGAGAATCACACGGACCACAATTAACAACAATTATTGAGGGGTTACCGTCACTATTACCAATTACAGCAGAAACGATTAATCATGATTTAAAAAGACGTCAAGGAGGTCATGGCCGTGGTCGTCGTATGCAAATCGAAACAGATACAGTAGAAATCGTTGCTGGCGTACGTCATGGGCAGACATTAGGATCTCCTGTCGCACTGGTTGTCACGAATGATGACTGGAAGCACTGGACAAAAATTATGGGGGCAGAACCATTAGCAGATGATGTGAATCCAGAAGATATTAAACGTCAGATTTCACGTCCACGTCCAGGGCATGCAGATTTAGTAGGTGGCATGAAATATGGACATCGTGATTTGAGAAATATTTTAGAGCGTTCTTCAGCGCGTGAGACGACTGTGCGCGTGGCAGTAGGTGCTGTTGCAAAAGCATTATTAAATGAACTTGGTATTTCAATCGTGTCACACGTAACAGAAATCGTGGGCATTAAAGCAGATACTTCAGTAATAGAAGGCAAGTCAGCAGATGAAATCCGTGCAATCATAGAAGCAGATCCATGTTACTGTGTAGATCCAGTAGCATCAGCCAAAATGGTAGAAGCTATTGATGAAGCGAAAAAAGCTGGCGATACAATCGGCGGAGTTGTAGAAGTTATTGTAGAAGGCATGCCAGCAGGTGTAGGCTCTTATGTGCACTATGATCGTAAACTAGATGCTAAATTAGCAGCAGCAATGCTTTCTATTAATGCATTCAAAGGTGTCGAGTTTGGTATTGGTTTTGAAATGGCTCGTCGTAAAGGCTCTGAAGTCCACGATGAAATCATTTGGTCGGAAGAAGAAGGCTACACACGTGCTACAAATCGTCTTGGCGGTCTAGAAGGCGGAATGTCTACAGGTATGCCAATCGTCGTACGTGGTGTGATGAAGCCAATTCCGACATTATATAAACCATTACAAAGTGTCGATATCGAAACGAAAGAACCATTTAAAGCAAGCGTTGAGCGTTCGGATAGCTGTGCAGTACCAGCAGCTTCAGTAGTTGCTGAGCACGTTATTGCCTGGGAAATAGCAAGTGCAATTATGGATCAATTCCACGGCGATCAATTACCACAATTAAAAGCTCAAATTGACGAACAGCGCCGTTATACAAAGGAGTTTTGATGTATGCGCGTACCAGTATCGACAAAATCTCATCAATATGATGTTGTGCTTGGGCATGATTTTTTAGCAGAGGCTGTTAAATCATTTGATGATAAACTGCAAAAAGCAGATAAATGTATCGTTTTTACAGATGCCAACGTATGGGAAGCACAAGGCAACTATTTCAAAGCCAATTTCCCATATGACTTTGAAGTCTTTGTGCTTCCAGGTGGCGAAGCTTGTAAAACTTTCGAACAATATAATGCAGCACAAACATTTTTACTTGAACAAAAATGTTCACGTAAATCATTCATTTTTGCATTTGGTGGCGGTGCAGTTGGCGATTTAACTGGCTTTGTTGCAGCGACATATATGCGCGGTGTGCCGTTTATTCAAATTCCAACGACGATTTTAGCGCATGACTCTGCAGTAGGCGGAAAAACAGCGATTAATCATCCACTAGGCAAAAATATGATTGGTGCTTTTTATCAGCCTGAAGGTGTGATTTATGACACGATCTTTACAGAAAGCTTACCAGAGCGTGAAGTGCGTTCTGGTACAGCTGAGGTCATCAAGCATGCAATGATTTCAAATGAAGCGTGGCTACAAGAGCTCATGGCTGCAGATTCGGTGATTCACTTCAGTACAGCTGAATTAGCGAAACAGCTAAAGGCTGGTATTGAAGTAAAAGCGAAAATCGTATCTGAAGATGAAACTGAGCAATCAGTACGCAAATATTTAAACTTAGGGCATACGTATGGGCATGCCATTGAAGCTGCTGCTGGCTATGGTAAAGTGGCGCACGGTGAGGCGGTTATGATTGGCTTAGTGTATTGTTTAATTCTTAGTGAACGTTATGGTGAGTTAGACCGTGCCTTCACGACAGAATTTTTACAATTTGCGCTCAAAAATGGCTACCCATTTGACGCAGTGAATCGTTATTCATTTGAAGAATTAACGGAGTATTTAGTGAAAGATAAAAAAGCGGAATACGGCGTGCTGCAATTTGTCTTACTCGAAAAAATTGGGGAGCCATTTGTGCGACCAATCGAACTAGCAGAGTGCGAAGAAGTAGACGCCGAATTTAGAAAGCTATTAGCGGAGGTGCTTGTATGATTCGTGGACTTAGAGGAGCAACAACAATTGAATCGGACAAGCAAGAGCTTGTATGGGATGAGACAGCAAAGTTAGTGCGAGAAGTAGTAGCCGCAAACAACGTCGATGTAGATGATATTGCCTCTATTATTATCTCAACAACACCAGATATTACATCAGCGTTCCCAGCGCGTTCGGTACGATTAATGGAAGGCTGGCAGTATGTACCGGTTATGTGTATGCATGAAATGGACGTACCAAATGCTTTGCCATTATGTATTCGTGTATTGATTCATGCGAATGTTGAAGTGTCACAAAAAGATGTGAAACATTTATATTTAAATGATGCAATAAAATTAAGACCAGATTTAGCCCAAGCTAAGTAAAGAGGAGACGGTAGAGATGAAATGGAAACAACAAATTCACGGCATGAAAGCCTATCAACCTGGTAAACCAATTGCAGAAGTACAACGCGAATTTGGTTTACAAGAAGTTATTAAACTAGCATCCAACGAAAACCCGTTTGGTTGCTCACCAAAAGTAACAGCCTATTTAAAAGATGATGCGACGAATCATGCAATCTATCCAGATGGCTACGCACAAAACTTACGTACAGCTGTGGCTGGGCATTTAGGTGTTAACGAAACACAACTTCTTTTCGGAAATGGCTCAGATGATATTATTACGATTATTACTCGTGCTTTGTTGTATCCGGGTGTCAACACTATTATGGCAGACCCATCATTCTCGCAATACTGGCACAATGCTGATATCGAAGGTGCAGAAGTGCGTAAAATCTCGTGCATCGAAGGCGCTCATGATTTAGATGCAATGGCGGCGGCAATTGACGACAAGACTTCTGTTGTTTGGGTATGTAGTCCAAATAATCCAACAGGAGTTGTTATTCCAGATGCAGATCTACGTGCATTCCTAAATAAAGTACCTAGTGACGTACTGGTTATCTTAGATGAGGCTTATATCGAATACGTGACGAATCCAGCGCATAAAGACACACTAACATTAATTGATGAGTATCCAAATGTATTATTAATGCGTACATTCTCTAAAGCTTATGGCCTTGCGTCATTCCGTGTTGGCTATGCAATTGGTCAACCAGAAGTCATTGCTAAGCTAGATCCAGTGCGTGCACCATTTAATAATACAATTTTAAGTCAAGCTGTAGCCACAATTGCACTAAGCGATCAAGACTATATTAAATCTTGTCGTGAAGCGAATGAAAAAGGTAAAAAGCAATACGTTGAATTTTGTGAGAAACATAATTTAAAATACTACCCATCTGATACAAACTTTATTTTCTTTAACACAGGAGCAGACAGTGATGTTGTTTTCCAAGAACTGATGAAACGTGGCTTCATTATCCGTAGTGGGAATGCATTAGGCGCACCGGGCTTTATCCGAATCACAATTGGTACAGAATCACAAAATGCAGCCCTATTAGCCCAACTAGAAGATGTGTTAAAAGAGCAAGGGGTTTTTGCATGACACGGAAAGTACTCGTTATTGGGCTTGGCTTAATCGGTGGCTCAATTGCCCTCGCATTACAAAAAGCGCCTGAAACGAAAATTATCGGCTACGATATGGATGAAAAAACGAGAGAACATGCAAAGACTCTTCAAATCGTGCATGAAGTCGTAACAGATCCTAAAGAAGCTGCAGCTGAAGTGGATGTGATTATTTTTGGTACTCCAGTCAACGCAACGCTAGACTGGATGGAACAATTAAAATCATGGCCTCTAAAAAATAAAGTGATTATTACAGATACAGGTAGTACGAAAAAGATGATTATGCAAAAAGCAGGAGAGTTACGTGCACTAGGCATAACGTTTATCGGTGGTCACCCAATGGCTGGCTCCCATAAAAGCGGTGTGTTAGCGGCAAAGCCTCATCTTTTTGAAAATGCTTATTATATGCTAACGCCACTTGCAGGCGAGGAAATCGTAAATATGGCGCAACTTGAAAGCTTGCTGAAATTTACACATGCAAAAGTTGTGAGTGTGTCTGCTCGTGAGCATGACCATATGACAGCGGTTGTTAGCCATTTCCCACATGTCATTGCTGCTTCTTTAGTGCATCAGCTTGGGGATGAAAAAGGCGAATACCCAATGACACGTTCACTTGCTGCTGGAGGTTTCCGTGATGTGACACGTATTGCATCATCAAATCCGATTTTATGGCGTGATATAACGCTACAAAACCGTGATGAACTTATTGCCCAATTAGATGGTTGGCAGTCAGAGATGGACCGTGTAAAGAGTTTACTACTTGATGGGAATTCGGACGACATTGAAAGTTACTTTTCGGTGGCCAAAGAATTACGTGATGAATTACCAGTGAGTGCGGGCGCGATATTTACATCATTTGATTTGTACGTTGATGTGCCTGACTATCCAGGGGTAATCTCTGAAGTAACAGGCTATCTCGCAGATGAATCGATTAGTATTACGAACCTACGTATTATTGAATCTCGTGAGGATGTTTTCGGGGTACTTGTTATTAGCTTTCAAACTGAAAGTGATCGAGAACGCGCTGCAACATGTATTCAACAACGTGCAAATTTCGAGACATATATATCTTAAAAGGGAAAGCGTCGAACAATCGGCGCTTTCTACACATTGTTGAAAAACATTAACGACAATGAATTTTTTATAGACGTTTATGAGAGTTTGTTCAAAGGCCCCGTTGATTTCCGTTCCAGGGGGCGAGCCTTGAGCCGCTTCGTCGCGTTGCTCCTGCAGGGTATCAAGCCACTCGCTGATCCCCTAGGAGTCGCCGCCTTCCACTCCAATAAACTAGAATTTTGTTGCTAAAAACTAAAATAATTCATTTTTGGGTAGTTTGTGGTATGAGACATGACATATTCATAAAAGTTAGTACCATCTTTTTTAGCAAAATCCACGTTATTCCCACGGGAAAGAATGTGGACTTTTGCTTATATTTTTAGGGGCATCACCATCACATGTACTTGATTAAAATAAAAGCCGCCTCCTTATATCTAGGGTAGAATGACAAGATATATTAATTTTAGATTGCTCATTGATTGGAGTGGAGGCTGGGAGACTCCTGGGGGATTAGCGTTCCGGATGAGACCTTGGAGCGAGCGTAGCGAGTGAAGCGGCTCATCGAATGCCCCCCGGAAATCACCCAGCCGGAACGGAAATCAACCCCATATTATTGTAGTGAAGTATGCTTTCAAGTACAGATTTTGGTGGAGATCCTCTTTAATTTTTCTTAAAGGGAAAGCATCGAACAATCGGCGCTTTCTATCTTCATAATAAGGGGGAGAAAGAACAATGAGTGAAAAAGTATTACAATATAATAAACCTTCCCTACAAGGGACGTTAACAATTCCAGGAGATAAATCCGTGTCTCACCGTTCTGTTATGTTTGGCTCAATTGCGACTGGTAGAACGACAGTAAGCGGTTTTTTACTAGGAGAAGATTGCTTAAGTACAATTGACTGCTTCCGTAAGCTTGGTGTGAAAATTGAGGTTGATGGCACAAACGTGACAATTGATAGTGACGGCATTGATGCGTGGCAAGAACCGACAGAGGTATTGTACACAGGGAACTCTGGTACGACAACGCGTCTAATGCTGGGTATTTTAGCGGGCTCAGCTGTGCATACAGTTATGACGGGGGATGCGTCTATCGGCAAACGTCCGATGCGTCGCGTTATCGATCCACTACGTCAAATGGGTGCTCACATCACAGGACGTGCAAACGGGCAGTATACGCCACTTGCTATTCAAGGCACAACACTACAAGCAATTGATTACCAAATGCCAGTTGCAAGTGCACAAGTGAAATCAGCTATTCTACTTGCGGGTTTACGTGCTGAGGGTACTACAATTGTCCGTGAAACAGAGGTTTCTCGTGATCATACGGAGCGTATGTTACGTCAATTTGGTGCACAGGTTGATGTTGAGAACGGTGTTGTTTCCTTTAAAGGTGGACAAACGTTAACTGGGACACACGTATCTGTACCTGGTGATATTTCATCGGCTGCCTTTTTCTTAGTGGCTGGGGCGATTTGCCAGGGTAGTGACATCACATTAGAAAATGTCGGTGTGAATCCAACACGAGACGGTATCATTGAAGTGCTACAAAATATGAATGCGACAATGTCGATGGTACAAGAAAATGACGGGCAAGCAGAACCGACTGCTACGATAAGAATTCAAACATCTACAATGAATGGAACAACAATCGAAGGTGCTATTATTCCACGTTTAATCGACGAAATTCCAATCATTGCACTGCTAGCGACACAAGCACACGGTAAAACAATTATTAAAGATGCCGAGGAGCTAAAAGTAAAAGAAACAGATCGTATTACAGCGGTCGTTGATGAGCTAAAGAAATTAGGAGCTAACATAGAAGCAACTGATGATGGCATGATTATTGAAGGGCCAACGCCATTAAATGGTGCAAGTTTGAAGACATATGGTGACCATCGCATAGGAATGATGGGGGCGGTGGCAGCTTTAATTACAAATGGTACTGTCACATTAGATGATGCAGATTGTATTGCTGTATCATATCCAGAATTTTTTGAGCATGTTGGAGCTGTGAAAAAATAGCCAACTCAAGACTTCCCAGACCTTTTGGGGAGTTTTTTCTTGTTTAGAAAGTTAATGTCTTGTAGCATAAAGATATTAAAGAAAGAATAGGTGAAGATCTGTGAACAATCCAATGAATGAACTCGTTCAAGCCCTTGAACAAGGTGACTTAACGTTATTAGACCAATTATTAGAATCTTTTTTAACAAATGCGATGCCAGAAGAGCAATATTCAATCGCTGAATTATTTATGCAGTATGGCTATATGAAAGAAGCAGACCGTGTACTCGAGCACTTGCAATTTTTATTCCCGGAAGAAGCTCAACTGAAAATTGACCGAGCAAATGTATGTATGGAGCTTGGGAACGAAGATGAAGCACTTGATCTATTATTAGAAGTCGAAGATACAGCACCTGAATATCCTCAAGCACTTCTTGTATTGGCTGACTATTATCAAATGCAGGGGTTATTTGAGGTGGCGGAAAAGCGTATTAATGAAGCACTAGCCATTTTACCAGATGAACCATTATTACAATTTGCAAAAGCAGAATTACTGTTTGAAACAGGTCGGTTTTTAGAAGCGGCACGATTATATGAAGAATTACTTGAAGTGCAAGAGGAGTTTGCGGGTATTAGCCTGATTGAACGTCTTGCAGAAGTATACCGTGCAGGTGCTGCATATGAAACAGCGTTAGAATTCTATTTAAAGGCACTTGAAGATGAAGTAAAACCGGATATTTTATTTGGTGCTGCCTATTCAGCTTTCCAATCACAAAAATATGAAATGGCTATTAAGCAATTAGAGGAACTAAAAGAATTAGATCCTGACTATTTCTCAGCGTATTTATTATTAGCTGAAGCTTATGCAATGACTGAAGATAATAAAAAAGCGTATGCCGCAATTCAAGAAGGTTTAAAACGTGATGAGTATGATAAATCACTATTCTTATTTGCCGGCAAGATGGCACTAAAAAATAGTCTCCCACAGGAAGCGGAAGGTTATTTGCGTGAAGCGGTCGCGTTAGATCCTGAGTATATGGAAGCGGTCCTAGCATTGATATCGGTATTGGCACAGCAAGAACGTCACGAAGATGTAATAGAACTATTTGAAACGTTACAAAAAAATGATTTTGAGTGGGACGCGCTTTATCCTTATACTGCCGAGGCTTATGCGAATTTAGAGCAGTACGACCGTGCATACGAATTTTACCGTTTGGCATATACTGAATTTAAGGAAGACGCAACATTTTTAGAAAAATATGTTTATTTCTTATTGGAAGACGGAAAACGTACGGAAGCTAGAGAAATTATTGAGCAATTGATTGCATTGCAACCTGGTGAGCCACAGTGGGAAGAGATGTTGGAGAGCTTAGAATTCGAATAGAGGAGGGAGTGGGTATGACTGCTTCTGTATCAGTTGTCGATAAAAAGGCATTTGTTAGATGGTTCTTAAAAAATTATCAATTGAAACGTCGGGAATGTGTATGGATCTTAAACTACTTATTAAGTAATGATGAATTGCTTAAACATATACGATTTGTAGAAGAAGCCCATTATTGTCCTAGAGCTATGGTGATGTCAACGGTCGAATCAACAGGTGTGCCATTCCGTTTTTACAAAGGGAACGTTATGACAGCGGATGCTGAAAAATCTTTTCATGATTTACGCTTAAACGAGAAGGAAGATATGTATCTGCAGTTAAACTTTCCTAATATACCACCAAGCACGCAATACTTAGCGGTTCTTGAAGAAAACCCATTTATGCCAGAGACGTTACTAGTCAGTGAAAAAGACCGTTTACTAGCTGAAGAAATGTTGTCGAGTAGTTTACTGATATTTCAACAAGAGAAACTATTAGCACAGATTGATGAGGCTTTGGATAAAGGTGACGAGGAACGTTTTTATGAATTGTCTAACTTGCTACAAGCATTGAAGCTAACTGCAGAACGGAACTGAGATATACCACTTCAAAAAAATGAGTGCCCTTTATGCATTTCTATATGGTAACATTACAAAGTGAAGTATACTTTTCACTTCGTATTGTCTAACCTAGTAGAAGTGAAAGAGGGTGCTTTTTTACTTTAGCAATACAAGGAGGATTTTTAGATGTATTTTAATGCAAAAGATATAACAGATTTTATGGCGCAGAAAGATTTTATTGATACAGCGATTGTTCCATTAGTATCAGTTGATTTAACCAATGAAAAGATAAAGCAAAGTGGTGCTGAAGCAGATTTTTTACTGTCCCTAACAGCATTTGTTGAACAACAATTTAAAGGACGTCTACTTGTCATGCCGCCATTTTCTTATAGCGCTGTCATGAAAGATGAAGAGATGCCAAAAGTGCTAGAAACACAGTTACATAATGCAGGTTTTAAACATGTATTTTTTATCACTTGTGACCATTTTTGGACAAATTTTGGAGAAACGGTAAATGTTATCTGGTTACCAGCAATACCGCTAGAATCAATGGATAAAGGCGTGAAAAACTCAATTCTTGAAGATCAATTACGCCAAGTTATACCAATTTTTTCGACTAAATGGGCACAAAATTAACATATTGTTTCAATATTTGTTCACATTATCTATGTTTCCACAGAATGCTATATTGACCAAGCTATGGTCTTGATATATCATAGATATGTCCTAGTAATTACTAATTGTAAAAGTATGTCCGTTGGACTGACCTTTAAAGTTAAAAGGGGGGAAAAGGATGAGTAACAATCGAGTTTCACGACGCCAGTTTCTTAGCTACACATTAACAGGTGTAGGCGGTTTCATGGCTGCAGGGATGTTAATGCCGATGGTACGTTTTGCGTTAGACCCAGTACTTCAAAGCAAAGAAGTTGGAGATTTCGTACAAACAGAGCTTAAAATGGCTGACATCACTGAAACACCAACTAAAGTTGACTTTACATTTGAACAAGTTGACGCATGGTACAAAGCTAATGTTACAAACACTGCATGGGTTTATAAAGATGGCGATAAAATCGTCGCATTATCACCAGTGTGTAAGCATTTAGGTTGTATGGTGGACTGGGAACATAAAGACGGTCACAAAAATGAGTTCTTCTGTCCTTGTCACGCTGGGCGTTACACGAAAGACGGAGGCAATGTTGCAGGTACACCACCTCTAGGTCCGTTGGATGAATTTGAAGTACAAGAAAAAGATGGTTTATTAATGGTTGGTCCATCAAAACCAAATACGCTAGTTTAATCTGTTAGGGGGTACGAAATCAGTGCTAAACAAAATTTATGATTGGGTCGATGAACGACTAGATATTACACCGATTTGGCGTGATATTGCCGACCACGAAGTGCCAGAGCACGTTAACCCTGCACACCATTTTTCAGCTTTCGTTTACTGTTTCGGTGGATTAACATTCTTCATCACAGTAATTCAAATTCTGTCTGGTATGTTCTTAACAATGTATTATGTACCGGATGTAGAGAATGCTTGGAAATCAGTTTATTATCTACAAAACGAAGTAGCATTCGGTGAAATCGTTCGCGGTATGCACCACTGGGGAGCTTCATTAGTTATCGTTATGATGTTCTTACATACGCTTCGTGTATTCTTCACAGGTTCTTATAAGAAACCTCGTGAGCTAAACTGGATGGTTGGTGTAGGTATTTTTGGAGTAATGATTGGTCTAGGCTTCACAGGCTATTTATTACCATGGGATATGAAAGCATTATTCGCTACTAAAGTAGGTATCGAAATTGCTGCATCTGTACCATTTATTGGAGAGATGATTAAAGTATTATTAGCGGGGGATGCAACGATTATCGGTGCACAAACGTTAACACGATTCTTTGCGATTCATGTATTCTTCTTGCCTGCAGTATTGTTTGGGTTACTTGCAGCACACTTTATCATGATTCGACGTCAAGGAGTCTCTGGACCGTTGTGATTTTTCTTGACGGTTTGATGATTTTTTAAAGGAGGGGACACTATGCATCGCGGAAAAGGAATGAAATTTGTCGGCGATTCACGTATTAAAGCGAATCATCGTATGCCGAACGTTCCAAAAGATTATTCCGAGTATCCAGGGAAAACAGAAGCTTTCTGGCCAAACTTCTTATTAAAAGAATGGATGGTTGGTGCTGTATTCTTAATTGGTTATTTATTATTAACTGTCGCTCACCCTTCACCACTTGAAGGGCCAGCAGATCCAACAAAACCATATACTCCATTACCGGACTGGTATTTCTTATTTATCTATCAATTATTAAAATACACATATGCGTCTGGTCCATACAATGTAATCGGAGCAATCGTAATGCCAGGTATTGCGTTTATGGCACTTTTATTAATGCCATTCTTAGATACAACTCCAGAACGTAAGCCATCTAAACGTCCATTACCAACTGCATTTATGTTATTAACTTTGGCTTCAATGTTCTACTTAACTTGGGAATCAGTTGTAAATCATGACTGGGTAGCTGGTAAAGCGCAAGGTGCTATCGTGCACGAAGTAGAATTTGATAAAGAATCAGAAGGTTACCAAGCCTATGCTGCTTCATCATGTATTGGTTGTCATGGTGGAGATTTGACTGGTGGCGCAGGTCCTGGTTTAACAAACACAGGTTTAACAGCTGATGAAATAAAGGACATCGCAATCAATGGTTCTGAAAGTGGTGCAATGCCAGGTGGTTTATGGCAAGGTACTGATGAAGATCTTCAAAAAGTTGCAGAATTTATCGAAAGCTTAAAAACTGAATAATTTCTAAAAAGAGTCGGGAAACTGACTCTTTTTTTCATCATTTTTATACATACTGGCAATAATGTAGAAAAAGTAAAACATAGAGGAGTTTTTACACATGCAACTAACATGCGCAAATATTTGGTATTTATTAACGCACCGTTCATTTTTAATAGTATTATTAATCGTGAATTTTTTAGGAACGTTATACGGATACTACTGGTACGGAGGGCAGCTTGCCGTAACGGATCCGATTTTTTATATTTTCGTGCCGGATAGTCCAACAGCTAGCCTATTTTTCTGCTTCGTGTTAGTGGCGTGGATTTTAGGTAAAAGCTGGCCGTTAATGGAAGCATTAGCGCTTATAACGCTCGTGAAATACGGAGTATGGGCAGATGTCATGAATATTTGGACTTTGATCGAAACAGGCTCGATTGGCGGGCAGGGCTGGATGCTTGTCGCTTCACATTTTGCGATGGCTGCACAAGCTGTGATCTATATGTCAAAATATACATTTAAATTGTGGCATGTAGGTGTTGCGGCAGTGTGGACCTTACATAATGATGTCATCGATTATGTGTTTGGACAAATGCCAATGTATCGAGATCTTGAGGCTTACACAAACTATATTGGCTACTTTACGTTTTGGTTATCCATTATTTGCATCAGTTTAGCAGTTTTTTCTGTTAAACGGCGCAATCATTTGCCGAAATAATAAAAACTAGCTAGAATTATATCATAAAGTTAGAAAGGGGTTAAAATATTGTCAACAGGTATGTATATTATCTATTTTGCAATAATTATTTTAGTGCCAATTTATGCACAGATGAAAGTAAAAGGCACGTATAAGAAATTTGCAAAAGTACGTACAGCGAAAGGACAAACTGGTGCTGAAGTTGCGCGTGCAATTTTAGATGCCAACGGTTTGTACGATGTACGTGTTGTGCCGACACAAGGTGTGTTATCTGACCACTATAATCCGGTGACAAAAACAGTTGCTTTATCAGAAAGTAACTTCTATGAATCGAGTATTGCTGGTGCTGCGGTTGCTGCCCATGAGGTAGGACATGCGATTCAACATAAAGAAGCGTATTCAATGCTTACTTTACGCAGTAAGTTAGTACCAGTTGCTAATATTTCATCAAATATGTCTTGGATTTTTGTTATGATTGGTATCTTTGCAAGTAGCTCAAATTTCTTATTGCTAGGTATTGTCTTGTTAGCAGCAGGTGTCGTGTTCCAAGTAGTAACATTGCCGGTTGAGTTTGATGCATCCAAGCGTGCGCTTGTGCAAATGAATTCAATGGGTATTATTACGAATGAAGAAGAACGTCCAGCACGTAAAGTGTTAAATGCCGCGGCATTAACATATGTGGCTGCAGCAGCAGTAGCTGTGCTTGAGTTATTACGTTTGATCTTAATTTTTACGAATATGCGTAGTGATGACTAAATAGAAAGCTCGTTGTAGTACATTTATTGTGCTACGACGAGTTTTTTTGTGTTAAATGTAGTGAAGGGGTGGTAACGCTCAGGTGTTCATAGGTATCGCTCGGTTAGCAGTAATATACGCTCAGGTATGGTGAGTCAAAGCTCGGGTAAATGGTGCGAACGCTCAGGTGTTCAAAGGTATCGCTCGGGTAGCAGTAATATACGCTCAGGTATGGTGAGTTAAAGCTCGGGTAAGTACGGCCAACGCTCCTGGGCACAGAAATATCGCTCGGGTAGAAGTAATTCACGCTCAACTAAGCCCGATTATCGCTCAGCAAACTTGGTTAAATTAGCTAAAAACGCCAGACACAATTTGTCTAGCGTGAAGTTTAGGCAATGGGTTGTTTTTGTTCATCGAGTGTGAAACCTTCACCTGCAACGTCGTGTACTTCAAAAATCGACACGAATGCATGAGGATCGACTTCGTGAATGATTGATTTTAGGCGAACGAGTTCGTTACGGCTCACAACACAGTAAAGTACTTCTTTTTGTTGTTTGGTATAATGCCCTTGCCCTTGCAATGTCGTTACACCTCGTTCCATTCGTAGCGAAATCATATCCGCAATGGCACTAGGATTTTGGGATATAATAATTGCCCCACGTGCTGCATAGGCACCGTCCTGTACAAAGTCAATTACACGTGCACCGACAAATACTGCCACGAGTGTATACATCATGGAGCGCGCATCTAAAAACGTCAGCCAAGACAATAAAATAACAACCGCATCAAACATGAACATTGATTTCCCCATGCTCCATCCGAAATATTTGTGAGCTAGGCGCGCTAAAATGTCGCTCCCACCTGTTGTACCCCCAAAGCGAAAGACAATCCCAAGCCCTAGTCCGACAAATACTCCTGCAAAAAGTGATACGAGGAATAAATCATCCTTTAATGGAATATCGAACTGATAAACTTGGAAGACTTTTAAGAAAATAGAGAGGGAAACCGTGCCAATTACTGTATAAATAAATGCCTTTTTCCCGAGTAAACGCCAGCCTAGGATAAACATTGGAATGTTTAAAAGTAAATTTAGCAATGCAGGGTCCCAACCTAGTGTAAAATAGAGCACGAGGGTAATACCACTAAATCCGCCTTCTCCAAGCTGGTGTTGCATATTAAAATGTACCAAACCAAAGCTGAAAATCGCTGCACCAATCATTATTGCTATGACATTGCGTATTTTAATTTGTTTGAGCATACTACCTCCCGGGAGTTATCTGACAAATGAAGTTGTGCATCTTATTATCTGTTATTTTATTGTTTTTGACAACAATAGTGTAAAATAAATACGATATAATGTAGGAGTGTGAAAATGAATGACTGAACAAATGTCAATGCAGGCTTTGCAAAAGCGAGTAGACGATTACATCGGACAATTTAAAGAAGGTTATTTTCCACCGTTTGAGCTGTTGGCACGTTTAACAGAAGAACTTGGTGAATTGTCACGTGAAGTGCAGGACGTTTACGGACAAAAGAAGAAAAAGAGCACAGAAGGCTCAAATAGTATTGAAGAAGAATTAGGCGATTTTTTCTTCGTCTTAGTATGCTTTGCAAATGCTCAAGGTATTAAACTGGATGAGGCACTACTTCGCGTCATACATAAATTTGAAACGCGTGACAAAGATCGATGGACGAGGAAGGATGAAGAATAATGGCAATTCGTGTAGCAATCGCAGGACCAAGAGGAAAAATGGGAGCTGAGGCTGTACATACTATCATGAAAAATGGCAAAATGGAGTTAGTTGCTGTACTTGATTATAAAGAGGTTGGTGCAACATTAGCAGATTTAGACATGTTCCCTTCCAATTATACAGCACCGATCTTTACGGATATGAAAGAGCTTGTAGCAGCGACTGATCCGGATGTATTAGTTGATCTAACAAATCCACATGCCGTCTATAAGCACACAAAAGAAGCATTAGCATTAAATGTAAGACCTGTTATCGGTACAACGGGCTTTACAGATGCTCAACTAGAGGAATTAACAGCACTGGCGAGAGAAAAGGAACTGGGTTGCATTATTGCACCAAACTTTGCCATTGGTGCGATTTTAATGATGAAGTTCGCCAAAGAAGCAGCGAAATATTTACCGGATGTTGAAATTATTGAAATGCACCATGATCAAAAGTTAGATGCACCATCTGGTACTGGTGTGAAGACAGCGCAAATGATTCAAGAAGTACGTTCACAGAAAAAGCAAGGTCACTTAGAAGAAACTGAAATACTTGAGGGCGCAAGAGGTGCTGATTTTGATGGCATGCGTATTCACTCAGTTCGTTTACCTGGTTTAGTAGCGCATCAACAAGTATTATTTGGTGGGGAAGGTCAACTTCTAACCATTCGTCATGACTCGTTAAATCGTGCTTCATTTATGTCAGGCGTTGCATTTTGCGTCGAAGAAGTGATGAAAATGGATCAACTAGTATATGGTTTAGAAAACATTATTTAATAATGAATGAATAGAGGAATTCTTTTTGTTCATAAGAAAATGGAACTAAATTGCCACAAGGTAAAATTGAGTAGAATAGGGATGATCGCCATGAAAATCGCATTAATTGCACATGATCGTAAAAAGGATAATTTAGTACAATTTGCTATTGCCTACAGAGATATTTTAAGTGAGCATACGCTCTTTGCGACAGGTACAACAGGACAGCGAGTTATAGATGCAACAGCTCTAGAGGTAACACGTTTCCGTTCAGGTCCATTAGGTGGCGACCAACAAATTGGCGCGATGATTGCCAATAATGATATGGACATGATCATATTTTTCCGTGATCCGTTAACAGCACAACCGCATGAGCCAGATGTTTCTGCACTTATTCGTCTTTGTGATGTTTATCAAATCCCACTGGCTACGAATATGGGAACTGCAGAAATTTTATTAAAAGGGCTACAAGAAGGTTTTGTGGATTGGCGATTGATTGCCGAGAGACGTGATTAACCTGATTCAGTGGTGCGTGTAGCACACTAAATTTAGTTAATGCCTTAGACGGATGTCGCAGATTTTTTTTAAAAAAGGGTCGTGCTGCACGATTCAAAATCTGGACACAGATACGTATAGACGTATTTGACTTAGAAAGGATGATAATCGAATGAGAAAGCTAAAAATCGGCATTACTTGTTACCCAACTGTTGGGGGCTCAGGTGTGATTGCAACAGAATTAGGGAAAATGCTTGCAGAGAGAGGGCACGAAATTCATTTCATCACCTCAAGCGTACCATTTCGATTAAACAAAATTTATCCGACCGTCTTTTTCCATGAAGTAGAAGTAAGTAATTATTCAGTTTTTCAATATCCGCCTTATGATATTGCACTTGCAAGTAAAATGGCGGACGTGATTACAGATGAAGGGCTAGACGTGCTGCACGTGCATTATGCAATTCCGCATGCTGTTTGTGCAGTATTAGCCCGTGATATGAGTGGGCAGGATGTTGGCATTGTGACGACATTACACGGTACAGATATTTCCGTGCTAGGTCAGGATTCAACACTTGCGCAGGCGATTAAATATGGTATTGATAAATCTGATGTTGTGACAACAGTGTCAGAGGCTTTAAAAGAACAAACTTATGAACTAATCGATACGGTGAAGCCAGTCGACACGATTTATAACTTCGTTGATGAGCGAGAATATCGCCCATTAGATCCGGGAGACTTAAAAGAACAGTTTGGCATTAGTACGGATGAAAAGGTCATTATTCATGTGTCCAACTTCCGGAAGATTAAAAACTTACCGCATATCATCGACGCATTTATGAAAATTCGTGCTCATACGAAAGCAAAGTTACTACTTGTAGGAGACGGTCCGGAAAAACATCGTATTATGGATATGGTAAAGGAGAGTCCTTACGCAAAAGAAGTGCTATTTTTAGGTAAGCAGGAAAATTTAGCCGAACTGTACGCGATTAGTGATCTTAAACTATTACTTTCCCAACAAGAGTCATTTGGACTTGTATTACTTGAGGCAATGGCTTGTGGTGTGCCGTGTATCGGTTCGGCTGTAGGCGGCATTCCAGAGGTCATTGAACACGGAGTAGATGGCTATATAGTTGAGCAAGGGGATACGGATGCAGTTGCACAATATGCAGTCGAACTATTGAATGATGAGGAAAAATTACAAAACTTCCGTGAGGCTGCAATTCGCGCAGTAAGTACAAAATTCCACTCATCAAAAATTGTCGAGCAATATGAAAATATGTACGAGAAGGTTGCTGAAAAAAGGCATGCAAAACAACAATGAATGGCAAGCGGCATTTACTGTCATTAAACAACTAGAAAATGCGGGCTTTGAGGCAGTCGTTGTAGGGGGCGCTGTGAGAGATGCGTTACTTGGTCGTGAAGTACACGATGTGGATGTTGCAACGAGTGCAATGCCATCCGAGGTCAAGGGGATTTTCACAAGGACGGTAGACATCGGAATCCAGCATGGTACGGTACTTGTACTCGTACCTGAAGCCCCTGTTGAAGTAACGACATATCGTACAGATGGTGAATATACTGATCACCGGAGACCCGAGGCAGTACAATTTGTACGCTCATTAGCAGAAGATTTAAAGCGTCGTGATTTTACGATGAATGCCATTGCGATGCGTCGTGATGGTTCTTTTGTTGATTATTATGGTGGCCGAGAAGACATTGAGGCTTGTGTGATCCGAGCAGTTGGGGAAGCACAGGCCCGTTTTGCAGAAGATGCGCTTCGCATGCTCAGGGCGGTGCGTTTTTCTGCGCAACTTAGTTTTACAATCGAGCCAGCTACGATGCAGGCGATGCGTGAGCAAGCCGCTGATATCGAATGGATTGCAAAAGAACGTGTCAAAGCAGAGTTCGATAAGCTATGGGTAGGCAAAGATGTCCATAATGGTATGGTGAAGCTTCAAGAAAGTGGCTTGGCGGCACATTTGCCAGGTGAATTTAAAGCTGAGCAATGGCAAGGTTTTTGCACGCAGGATGCGCAGGTTGGCTGGGCTTATTTTGCTCTATTACAAGGCGGAAATTGGCCAGAAGTTTTGCGTAGCTATCGTTTATCGAATAAGGAAACTTCATTTGTGAAGGCAGTTTTAGCAGCTTTTGAAGCGCTAAAGGTAGGCTGGACGAAAATGGATTATTTCACGTATTCAGAAGTGGAGCTAGGTGCGGCACTTCATTTTGCCAAGTTGCAAAAGCTCCATGTTGAAGTGACGCTGGACGTTATGCGTGAAGCGCAGGCAAGTTTGCCGATTCGAACGCGTAATGAACTTGTTGTGAATGGCCTGGATTTGCAAAAGTGGTCTGGACAAAAGCGTGGACCGTGGCTAAAAGAGGCACTACAAGCAATGCTAGAGGCGGTAGTGGCTGGCGAAGTAGAAAATGACTGGCAAGACATTAAGGCTTGGTTTGAACGTTTATATGAAGAAATGAAGAGTCTTGATAATACCTTTGAACAATAAAATAAATTTCATAACTAAATAGATAACGAATCCAGCAAAGCTATTATAGCCGAGCTGGTTTTTTTGTGTAAATAAACAAAAATCTACGTCTCAATATTAAATAGACCATCTAAATAGGAATAAATATTTATTGTTTTACGATAAATATAAATTGACTTAGAATGTATTTTTAATTATTATATCAATAGAAAGTTGAGGTGTTTTATGAAACAGAAATAATTATCAAGGTGGTTAAAATTGATAATTTTATTTTGTGGATTATTCGGTTTACTGTTCTGTATGTTGGACCTGGAATGGGGAAGGAACTATTGCTGGACTCAGAAAATTTAAAGGCATTATATATTCCTTTTATTGCATTCATTTGGATTACCGGAATTCCATTTTTTATAGCATTAGTATTGGGGTGGAAGATATGTTCAGATGTAGGCGCTGATCAAGACTATACTATCAAAAATGCCGATAGGCTAAAGCTAATAAGTGTATTAGCAATGACTGAAGGTGGTTTATAAGTTGTAGCATTACTTTACCTTTTTGTAGTAGGTAGTTATCACACAAATATTTTAGTCATTCTATTACTTATTCTATTTTTAGCAGCTGTTATTGCAGTCTTTACTTCTCTGCTTTCATTTTTAGTGAGAAAAGCCAGTGATATAAAACAAGATAACGATCTAACGATTTGAGGTGTTGATTGAAATAATGCCTATCGTTGTAAATCTTGATGTAATGTTGGCTAAAAGAAATATGAGCGTTACAGAGTTATCAGAAAAACTAGGGTATCACGATGGAAAACGTCTCAATATTAAAGAATGGAAAAGCAAAAGCAGTTAAATTTTCAACCTTAGAAAAAATATGCGAAGTTTTAGTCTGCCAACCAGGTGACATTTTGGAATATAAATAAAATCATAATGATGAAATGGAGAGAAATATATAATGAAAAAATATCTAATTGCATCTACGCCGATTCTAATAGGGGTTCTATGTCTAGTGATGAAAGGTATCATTGGTGATGAATTCCTGCCAGACGGAACTATAGTTGAAAAAAACTTCTTTTTAATACCACTAAGTTATATCTTCTTCTTTAGCGGTATTGTTGCCTTATTATTTGTGGCAATGGTTTCAGTATTAAAAAAAGTTACTATTGCCAAGTAAACTATCAAGTCCAGATACTCACAATTTAAAGAAGAGTGAACCCCGAGTGCCTAAAAGCAAATTTTTAGCAACAGTCGATGGTCAATTGTGTGAATTTACAGTATCATAAATACTGATATATATAGTATTTGAGAACTAAAGTAAATAAGTGATTGTTCACTTAACTAAAGGATTGGTTTGAAGATGAGTATTTCGATGAAAGATGAGATTCTGAGAAGATTATTAGCAGCAAATGGGGAAGCGGTTTCTGGGCAAGAATTAGCAGATGAATTAAGTGTGTCACGCACAGCCATTTGGAAGCATATGCAGACATTGCAAGAAGAGGGCTATACATTTGAAACCGTAAAGAAAAAAGGCTATGTACTTACTGGAGTACCAAATAGTTTAAGCCCAATGCAAATTGAACTGTTTTTAAATACTGAGCGCTTTGGTCGACACATTCATCATTTTGATGTAGTGGATTCGACACAAACAATTGCCCATAAGCTTGCACAAGAAGGCGCACTAGACGGCACAATTGTCATTGGGGAAGAGCAAACTGCAGGTCGTGGTCGTATGGCGAGACCGTGGGAATCTGCACATGGGACAGGTATTTGGATGACCGTTATTGTGCGCCCAGATGTGACGCCGCAACAGGCATCAGCTTATACACTTGTCGTAGCAGTTGCTGTGACAAAGGCAATTAAGACACTATATAAAAACGTAGAGCCAGCTATTAAATGGCCAAATGATTTACTGATTAATGGAAAAAAGTGTACAGGTATTTTAACGGAAATGCAGGCAGAGGCTGACTGTGTACAAGCATTACTTGTGGGCATTGGCATTAATGCGAACCAAGTAGAAGACGATTTCTCCCCGGAGATTGCTGACATTGCTACCTCTTTACGTCTAGCAGCAGGCGAAGAAATTAACCGGGCAGCACTTGTTGCGACAATTTTACAATACTTAGAGCAATACACGGAAGTATTCGTAAAGGAAGGCTTTGCGAGCATCAAAACATTGTGGGAGCAAGCATCTTGCACAATTGGTCAACGTATCGAAGTGACAACATTACGTGAGCAATTTGAAGGGATCGCAAGTGGGATTACTGATGAAGGTGTGTTACAGCTAACGCAGGATAATGGTAATGTGAGAACTATCTATTCTGGAGATATTAGAATTATATAAACGGAAAGCTGCAAGTAGATTGTTACTTGCAGCTTTTTGTTTATTTAAGTGATAAGTCTAGGTCTCCGTGTGAAAGTGAGACTTGTAGCTGATTGTCTCCGTTTTGTGATTGTGAAAAATCACCTTCTATTGATTGATCATTGAATGAAATTTCTCCAAAACTCATATTTAAGTCTAATCCAAGTTCACTTTCTTTGTTTAGTAGGTCAAGGTCAATATCGCCAAAACTTGAATCGATCGTCGATTTTCCGTTTAATTCACCGTCGATATCGATATCGCCATGCTCACTTTCTGCAACGAAACTCGTACTAGCAAATTGTCGTAACGACATGTCTCCAAAGGATTGAGTGATTTCAGTATGTCCTGCCACAATGTTTTCCATCGAAAGATCCCCATGTCTTACAATAAGATTGAGTTGTTGGAAATTTAAATGCTCAAGGTTTACATCGCCAAAGCTTGAGTCTAATGAAATGTTTGAGAGCTGTGTATCTTTTGGGACATAAATTTTAATCGTAGGTGTTTTAAATGATGTAAAACCAATTGTGATGCCATTATTCTTTGCGTTTTTGGCATCTACTGTAAGCGTACCGCCCTTTACCTCATACGTAATATCTGTAGTTTCAAAAGAGCTTACTTCTATCGAATAGCTATCCGATGGCAGTATTTCAACATCCACATGTTGATTGTCAATGTTAATGCTTGTAAATGCATCGAGTTCATTGGAATTAGTTACAAAAGACTGTTCATTTGGAACGTGAATACCCGAATTGTTTATTGTAAGAGACCATTTTCCACCTGAGGTATACCCAATAATGGCTAACACAATGCCTATCACAATCATGCTACCTGCAATCTGTTTAAGAGAAGTCATTAGATACGCCCCTTTCGTTTACGAGTAATTCTTTGAAATAACCGTGCTAAGCCTTCTACACTTGCTAGGCAAATTCTTTTAATAAGACGGATGGTAGGAGAGAAGATCAAAACTCCGAATCCTGTAATTGTCAGTCCAATACCTATAAAGAGTAGCGCAGTCGGCCAATGGTCTGTAAGGATGAGAAAACCAGAGACTAGGTAGAAGATTCCACCAAATAAAAATCCGCCCACAATGGCAACAATCGCGATGACCAAGCTGAATACAACGGCACCCGCTGAAAAGATGAGTGCAATTGCCGTCGCGAGAAGTGGTAGCGAAAGTGGTGCCGAAAGTATTGCAAGAATGATGAGCCAGAAAGCTGACATATTCTTTTTTGTAGAAGTTGGTGTTTCGTCTAAATCCTTAATGGCTAAATCAGCTAGTATTTGTGCAGCTACTTGGGAAGGGGGGCCAAGTTGCTGTATGACTTGCTGTTCGTTTCCTTCTCCGGCTTCATCGAAATATTCTTCATAATAAATAAGCGCAGCATCAATTTCATGCACCGGGAGTCGGTGTAATTTGCTTCTTAGACTTTTTAAATAGCCCGCTTTATCCATCTAAATTCCCTCCTATTAGTACACTATCTACTTTCTGTTTATAAATTTGCCATTCGGTAAGAAGCTCCAGTAATCGTAGGCGGCCATCCTTAGTAATACGATAGTAGCGTCTATTTCTTCCTTGAAATGGCTGGTCGTAGGTTGTTAAAAAATCGGCCTTTTGCAAACGCCGTAATACAGGATAAAGCGTCGATTCCGATATATCCATCACAGATTGTACTTGCTGTGTCAATGAATAGCCGTAAGCATCTTCTTTTTCTAATATGGCAAGTACACAGGCATCGAGTAAAGACGAGCCAAGTTGAAACGTCATTTTATCCACCTCACATTCATATCCCTATACAAGGTTTTATATTATATGCTGTATAGTATATAGATAGTATATGGCGTATAACATGGTTTGTCAATTAATGTGAAAATAGTGATTAGAAATGTCATGACCAAAATGTTGTGATTAGAGTGGAGGCTGGATGCCCCTCGGAAAACGCCCAGCCGGAACGGAACTCAACCTCAAGTTACGCGGTGAGATATTAGAAAATTAGAATAATAGAAAATATTGTTTGTAGATGAGACTGGGAATCTGTTATAGTATGTGCTGAAGGGCAGTATCCTTTTGTGAACGGCACCTTCAAAAACGTAAGACAAACTACAACAAATATCTGCCTTGATCTTAATAGACAGGGACGGAAGAAAACGAAGCGTTCTAATTGAACGAACACACTACCCTTCTGCCCATTTTTAGGAATAGAAGGGTTTTTATTGTTTTCTTCTCTTGGAAAAGGAGGAGTTCAATTGAAAACAACATCAGATTTTTTAAAGATGAAAGCAGCTGGTGAAAAAATCGTCATGCTCACAGCTTATGATCATCCATCGGCAAGGTTTGCAGAGGAAGCTGGCGTCGATATGATTCTAGTAGGAGATTCACTAGGTATGGTCGTACTAGGATATGATTCGACGATGCCTGTGACGGTGGCAGACATGGTGCATCACGCAAAAGCGGTACGACGTGGTGCGAAGGATACGTTTGTGGTCGTTGATATGCCATTTGGTTCGTATCATGGCGATGTCAACGATACTTTAAAAATAGCAGTAGCAATGATGCAAGAAACAGGCGCAGATGCACTGAAGGTAGAAGGTGCAGATGATGTTTTACCTGTTATTGCGAAGTTAACGTCTGCTGGTATCCCTTTAGTGGCGCATTTAGGCTTGCTCCCACAATCTGCTGGGGTTTTAGGTGGCTATAAAGTCCAAGGGAAAACAGCAGAACAAGCGAAAAAAGTTATTGAAGATGCAAAAAAATGTGAAGCGGCAGGTGCGTGCGCCGTTGTGTTAGAATGCATTCCACATCAGGTAGCTGAAATTGTATCAGCAAACTTAATAATTCCAACAATTGGAATAGGTGCCGGAGCTGATGTAGATGGGCAAGTGCTTGTTTACCATGACCTGCTTGGCTACGGATCGCATCATGTGCCGAAATTTGTACAGCAGTTTGGGGATATGGGGACTGCGGCAAGTCAGGGGATTACAGGCTATGTAGAATCAGTTAAGGCTGGGACTTTCCCTGCACCCAAGCACTTCTTCACGATGAAGGATGAAGCATTGGATCAACTGTACGGGGGCGTAAAGTAGATGAAAGTCGTAACTACCATCGCAGCATTATCAGCAGAAATTCAAGCAGCAAAAATAAATGAAAAAACAATTGGTCTTGTGCCGACAATGGGCTATTTACATGAAGGACATTTAACACTGGCTCAAGCTGCACGTGCAGAAAATGATCTCGTTGTTATGAGTATTTTTGTGAACCCTACACAATTTGGTCCAAACGAAGACTTTGAAAGCTATCCACGTGATTTACCACATGATCTAGCCTTAGCAGAATCAGTAGGTGTGGATATTGTTTTTGCACCGAGCGTGGAGGAGATGTATCCGCATGACGGAGGTATTCGTATTCATGCGGGCAAGCAAGCTAACGTATTGTGCGGAGCAAGTCGACCTGGACATTTTGATGGTGTCTTACAAGTCGTGGCGAAATTATTCCATTTAACACAGCCAACGCGTGCATACTTTGGTCAAAAGGATGCCCAGCAGGTAGCTATTATTGCCACAATGGTGCGTGACTTTAACTTCCCATTAGAAATGCGTGTCGTGCCGGTTGTGCGTGAAGAGGATGGTTTAGCAAAATCTTCACGAAATGTCTATTTAAGTGAAGTAGACCGAAAGCAGGCACCAGCGATAAACGAAGCGTTGGAGCTGGCTCGAGATAGCTTCTTAGAGAATGGTGACGTGGTGGAGGCAATTGAAATTGCGACAGTGCATATTGCGACGCGTACAAACGGCAAGATTGATTATATTGAACTTTTGGCGTATCCAGATTTAATTCCTGTTACAGATGACACAGAGCAAGTACTACTAGCGGCAGCAGTTTATATTGGTAATACACGTTTAATTGATAACCGTATTTTTAATGTGAAAGAGGGACTGTAATATGCTACGAATGATGATGAACAGTAAAATCCATCGCGCGACAGTAACAGAGGCGGATTTAAATTATGTAGGATCCATTACTATAGATGAAGATATTTTGGATGCAGTCGGAATGCTGCCAAACGAAAAGGTGCATATCGTCAACAATAATAACGGTGCTCGTTTTGAAACGTACATTATCGCTGGTGCACGTGGTTCAGGCGTGATTTGCGTCAACGGTGCAGCAGCTCGACTTGTACAGCGAGGGGATATCGTTATTATCATCTCTTACGTGTATGTTGATAATGCCGAGGCCAAGGATCATAAGCCAACTGTCGCGATTATGGGTGAGGGTAATACGATTAAAGAAATGATAGCGTACGAGCCGGAAGCGACGGTGCTGTAATTTAAGTGAGAAGTGTGTACATTTGTGCATGCTTCTTTTTTTGTGGGGAATATTGGGGATGGTGTGAAGGGTTGTGTGTGGATAGCTCAAGTTTAGTGGAGGGTCGCTCAACATGGAGAGGAAGTCGCTCAAGTTTGGATGAGGGTCGCTCAACATGGGGAGGAAGTCGCTCAAGTTTGGGTGTGAGTCGCTCAAGTTTGGATGTGGGTCGCTCAACATGGAGGGGAAGTCGCTCAAGTTTGGGTGTGAGTCGCTCAAGTTTGGCAAAGGGTCGCTCAACATGGAGAGGAAGTCGCTCAAGTTTGGCTGAGGGTCGCTCAACGTGGAGGGGAAGTCGCTTAAGTTTGGATGAGGGTCGCTCAAGATGGAGAGGAAGTCGCTCAAGTTTGGATGAGGGTCGCTCAACATGGAGGGGAAGTCGCTCAAGTTTGGCTGAGGGTCGCTCAACATGGAGGGGAAGTCGCTCAAGTTTGGGTGTGAGTCGCTCAACAAGGTGAAAAGATCACCCAACCCGACCACGAATCACTCCCCTCAACATATAAAACCTCGTAAAATGGCAGAAGCATGACCGATGAGCCGTATTTATGATAAAATTCATCTATACAAATGTGAACTGTGAGTTGAGATGATGATGGAAAGTCAAAAGTATGCAATTGTAGATTTGGAGACTACCGGTCATTCGCCTGCAAATGGTGACCGGATGATTCAAATTGCAATTGTTATTATGAAGGATTGGGAAATTGAGCGTACTTATACGAAGTTTATTCATCCGGGGAAAGCAATTCCGTCCTTTATTCAAGATTTAACGCATATTACGGATGATGACGTCAAGGATGCTTTGCCGTTTGAGGCACATGCTGATTACATATATGAACTAATTGCCGATTGTATTTTCGTCGCGCATAATACGGATTTTGACTTATCCTTTTTACAAGCAGAATTCAAACGAGCGGGTTTACCGAAGTGGCAGGGCAAAAGTATGGATACGGTCGAGCTGGCAAAGATTTTGTATCCAATGTCCCTAAGTTTTAAGTTGGGCGATTTAGCAGCGGATTTGAACATCGAGTTAAAAAATGCACACAGAGCCGACGATGATGCTCGCGCGACAGCTGAACTGTTCAAAAATTGCTGGAAAGAGTTACTGAACCTACCGCAATTAACACTCGAGCAAATGCACAAACGTTCGTTTCGTTTGAAATCCAATTTGTCACAACTCTTTTTCGAGGCACTACAAATTAAACGCCAACATGTTACTACAAATGAAAATGTTACGTACCACCGCAATTTTGCCATAGGTGATGGTCGAAAAAATCATACAAACAATCCTGATTTGGCTCCTTATCCACAAACAGCAGCCGACAAGGAAGCCCTCATGGCAAAATCGATGAAAAACTTTGAGCAACGTCCGGCGCAATTTGCGATGATGGACGCCATTTGGCAAGCACTAAACAAAAAAGAAGAATGCGTGATCGAGGCATCAACAGGTATCGGCAAAACAGTTGGTTATTTACTGCCAGCCATTTTGTATGCACGAGCGCATAACAAGAAAATCGCAATTAGCACATACACAGCTCATTTACAGGAACAACTTGTGGATGATGAGCTACCAAAAGTAGAAAAAATTCTCGGCACTAAAGTCAATATCGCAGTGTTAAAAGGTATGCATCATTATATCGACTTGTCACGATTTGAGCAATGTATCGCATATGGAGAAGAATCTTACGATGAAACGTTTACCATTTTACAACTACTCGTATGGCTTACAAAAACTGAAACCGGCGTATTGAGTGAACTCAATGTTTCTGGCGGTGGGCAGTTATTTTTAGATAAAATCAGAAAAATGCCTGACGAAAAACCGGCGAGAGGTTTTGACTTCTACGAACAAGCATTAAAACAGAGCGAAACTGCCGACTGCATCGTGACGAATCATTCAATGCTGCTTAGTGATTTAGTGCGTCAAACACCGATTTTCACACAAATTGATGGCTGGATTATCGATGAGGCCCATCAATTTATCCAAGCGGCTATGCAACAGGATGAAACAGTCCTATCCTATACGCAGTGGAAATATGTATTCGGCCAAATTGGCACAATGGAAGAATCTGCACTGTTCCAGCAGTTTAGCCAAGCAGCAAAGAAAAAACATCGTGTTCCTATGAAAAATCTACAACGTCTCGACGAGCAATTTATGCGCCTACAACGAATTTTTGATGAAACGATTCATCATGTCGTACAAAAAATGCAGCAATACTTCAAAGGGAAGCAAACGGTTGGGAGTAAACGTACACTCTTCTTAGAAGAATTACAACTGGCAAAAGAGCCGTTTATCCGTGTCAGCAAACTCCTACAACAGTGGGTTGATCTTGCTGAAGAAGCAGGTCGCTCTTTTGAAAACGACATCGAGCAACTCGACAAAAATGAGAAATTTATATTGTCAGAATGGCACTATTGGATTCGGGAAATAAAGTTAAAAATCACAGATTGGGAAGAAATATTCCTATCGCCACAAGAAGATAACTCCGTATGGCTTGAAATTGATCGACGCAGTGTGCCAGGGAGTTTGCACATCTTTAAAAAGCCTATCAATGTTACACCGGTTATTGAGAAAGTACTCGCGCCACTACGTTCACAAGCAAGCATCGTATGGACGTCAGGCACGATGACCGTACCGGGCAATGAACACTTTATCACGCGTCAACTGGGCATTCATGACAACATAAACGTACTGCAACTTCAGGCACCATCAGCCTATTATGCTGGGGCAAAGGCGTTTATTGTCACAGATATGCCTGACATCCAGCAGGTGACTCAAGCTGAGTATATCGAAGCGGTCGCATTAGCAATTACGCGGACTGTAAGAATGACAGAGGGACGCTGCTTTGTACTCTTCACCGCACAGGATATGCTACGAAAAACGGTCGAGCTTATTCAAGACAGTGAGCTTCTTGACGATTATATGCTCTTTGCACAAGGTGTTACAGGCGGTAGCCGCATGCGTATCCTAAAATCATTCCAAAAATTTAGCAATGCTGTTCTCTTTGGTACAAATAGTTTTTGGGAAGGAGTAGACGTACCTGGTGATGCACTCGCATCCGTTATTGTCGTACGCTTACCATTCTCTTCACCGGAAGAACCGGTATTCAAAGCACGTGCCAAGCATTTAACTGAGCAAGGTCGAAACTCGTTCAACGAGCTATCTCTACCAGAAGCCATTATGCGCTTCAAGCAAGGCTTTGGACGATTGATCCGTTCATCACAGGACAAAGGCGCCTTTATTGTCCTGGATCGTCGTATTACCACGAAATCTTATGGTAAGGAATTTATCAAAGCCCTGCCTCCGATTGATGTAAAAAAACTACAATTGCCAGAATTGCTGAAGGAATTGAGTAATTGGCAGAAATAAATGAAATCCCTCTAGGTCGGAATTTACGACTTAGGGGGATTTTTGGTGTGTCAGTATGGACGTAGGGGAAGTTCCGAGTTACGAAGAAAGATATGGTGGGCGGTAAATCTCCAGTCTGGGGAAAACGAACTTCATAGAATGAGTAGAGTGTGCTAACGGTTATTAAGAATAAAGATAGCGATTGCCTAGTTGGCGTGTGAATTATTATCATCACGAATGACCTTAATAGAATCCTCTACGTGTGATTTTTCTAAGTTCCAAGACTCATGTTTTAAATCAAAATATCGTCATAATCTTTTGGGAAAATGGCCAAAAATAATATTCTGAATTATAGAAATTTAAATAATTTATATAAATATAAGACTCTAAAAATTCCTATATCTTCATTGCAAATCTAAAATTTTATTTGCTTACAATATGTTATTTTGACACATCTATTAACAAATTTAATAGGAGTTCATTCTATTATTATTAAAGAACCTCTAAGTGGATTTTTATACCTTTTTCATAATAAATATTCATTGTTTGTAAAATGTTAAACTTAGCATTTTCATGTGATAAAGTGTATATGATTTAATTTTCATAGCGATTAATCACAAAAAAATATTAAAAAATAAATTGACACTCAATTATTTATGACTTAATATGAGTCTCAGCATAATAATATAGCTCTTATTAATAACCGTTGAGACGAGGGGTCGAAGATACGGTGGCCAAACAATTTAGTTCAAATTGAATTAAATCCAGTGGGCCGAACCTGAGCACAAAATTTACTTTTGTGAACAATAAGAGGAACAGCAGCTGATAGTAATCGAAGCTTTCCTTAAATTGGGTGAGCTTTTTTTTTATGCCCTAAATCTATGAATTTGTTAGGAGCAGTGAAAATTGTCAGAAAAAGTATTATTCACATCGGAGTCTGTTTCGGAAGGACATCCAGATAAAATTGCAGACCAAATTTCAGATGCAGTGTTAGACGCAGCACTATCACAAGATCCACTATCACGTGTGGCATGTGAAGTATTCACAACTACAAACACGGTAATTGTTGGTGGAGAGATCACAACAAAAGCAGAACTAGATTTCGAAAAAATCGCCCGTGATACCCTAATCGGCATTGGTTACACAGATGATAAGTTCGGTATTGATGGTCATACCTGCAATGTACAAGTGTTAGTACACACACAATCTCCTGATATCGCAATGGGTGTTGATGCTTCAAGCGATACAAAAGAAGTTGGTGCAGGTGACCAAGGGATTATGTTCGGTTTTGCGACGAATGAAACTGAAAACTATATGCCATTAGCAATTGAAATGGCGCATATGCTTGTAAAACGTGCAACTGAGCTACGTAAAAATGGTCAATTCAAATGGGCTCGCCCAGACATGAAATCACAAGTAACAATTGATTATACAAATAGTATGCAACCTAAAATTGATACTGTTTTAATGTCAATACAGCATGATGATGATTTTGACCAAGTAGATTTCGTTGAGTACGTTACAGAAAATATTATTAAAGCTGTTGCGAAGCAATTTGGAATGAATGATGACTTCCGTATTTTAATTAATCCAACTGGTCGTTTCGTAGTAGGCGGACCACACGGAGATGCTGGTTTAACAGGACGTAAGATTATTGTTGATACTTATGGCGGGGCAGCTCGTCATGGTGGTGGCGCATTCTCTGGTAAAGACTGCACAAAAGTTGACCGTTCAGCGGCTTACGCAGCGCGTTACGTTGCGAAAAATATTGTTGCAGCGGGCTTAGCAGATAAATGTGAAATTCAATTATCATATGCGATTGGTGTAAGTGAACCGATTAGTATCGCTTTAGAAACATTTGGTACAGAAAAAGTAGCGAAAGATGAAATTCTAGAAGCGATTCGTCAATTATTCGACTTAACGCCAACCGGCATTATCAACATGCTAGATCTACGTAAACCACAATATCAACAAGTTGCGGCTTATGGTCACTTGGGACGAAGTGATGTAAACGTATCTTGGGAAAAAACAGATAAAGTTTCGGAATTAGAGCAACTATTAGCAGTTGCGATGGGACAATAATGCAAAGCGTGCAGAATCGAGTGGCTACTGAGGAGTTTTTAGTCACTCAAGATCGCATGCCGTTATTTGAAGCTTTAGTTAACTATGCTAAACAAGACGTTACGCCGTTTGATGTACCTGGACATAAGATGGGGCTAGAAACAAACCCTTTAAAATGGGTGCTAGGAGAAATGACGCTAAGAATGGATGTAAACTCGATGAAGGAGCTTGATCTATTAAGTCATCCGGAGTCAGTTATTAAAGAAGCCCAGCAATTAGCTGCAGAAGCTTTTCATGTAGACCATGCTTACTTTTTAGTAAATGGAACAAGTGTCGGAATTTTAGCGATGATTTTAGCAACATGTAAACCAGGAGATACATTAATCGTACCTCGTAACTGCCATAAATCAGTGATGAACGGCATTATATTAAGTGGCGCAAAACCAGTATTTATCCAACCAGAAGTTGATCAACATTTTGGGATTGCACATGGCATTTCCGTTGAAAATGTAAAATTGGCACTTGCAGAAAATCCACAAGCGAAAACATTGCTTGTGACGTATCCAACCTATTTTGGTTCGATGAATACACTCGAAGAAATATGCAAGATTGCGCATGAGGAAAACGTAACAGTACTTGTAGATAGTGCCCACGGAGCGCATTTAACATTTTTACCCGATGCAAACGATGCGATACGTGCTGGTGCAGATGCAGTAACGATTAGTATGCATAAAACGGGTGGTTCATTAACGCAAAGTTCGCTTCTTCTACTAAAAGAACAACGAATCGATTCGAAGCATTTGCAAAAAGTATTAAATATGCTTCAAACGACCAGTGCCAATTATTTATTAATGAGTTCTTTAGATGTAGCAAGACGGGATTTAGCATTGTTTGGACAGCAACGTTTTAGCACATTAAAGCCCATAGTTGATGCGGCGATTGATGAAATTGAAAACAATTCAAGCTATGAAGTACTAAAAGCTGAGTACGTACAACAAAATTTCAAGCAATCGTATGATTGGACGAAACTTGTTATTCGTGTAAACGATATTGGTTTAACTGGTTTTGAAGTTTACACAATATTGAAACAACAGTATGGCATTCAATTAGAACTTGCTGAAGGATATGTCATAATGGCAGTTATAAGTCATGTTGATACGAGTGAAACAATCGGTAAATTAGTACAGGCATTAAAACAAATAGAACTTAAACACGCAAAAAAAGATGCAATTCAGTCACCTCATGTGACAGCGAATCAAATAAATAGTTTAGCTATGACGCCCCAACAGGCGTGTAATGCAGAAACAGAAACAATTTCAATTTATAAAGCAGTAGGTCGAATCAGTGCAGATTCGTTAATGATATATCCACCAGGAATACCATTAATAATCCCCGGAGAGGTTATTTCAGAGGACGTAGTAGAATTATATGACTTCTATTTTCTTAATCTTGGGAATGTTCTGATCGAAACAAAAGAAAAAAATCACATCACGGTCGTAAGGGAGACAAATAAATGAGCATTGAATTATCAACATTAGGTAGACACGTATTAATCGAATTTTATGGTTGTCCAAGTGAAATTATTGAGCAAAACGCTTTAATCGAGCAGTTTATGAATGAAGCGGCAGATTATTCTGGGGCAACAATTGTAGAATCGTGCTTCCACCATTTCAATCCTTATGGCGTTTCAGGTGCAGTCATTATTGCTGAATCACATTTAACGATTCACACTTGGCCAGAATACGGATTTGCATCTGTAGATGTTTACACTTGTGGTGATTCAGTAAGCCCTTGGAAAGCTGCAGAATATTTAGAGCAAAAACTACAAGCGAAAAAGACAGAATCATTTGAAGTACCTCGTGGAATGGCAGATAAAATCCGCCAATTTGCAGAACAAGAAATTGATGCAATTTTAGTGAAACAAGAAGTATTAGAGGGCGTGATTTAATGAAATGGTATACAGAGCAATGGAGCGATCACTGTAAATTTTCAATCGGATATAACGAAGAAATTCATAGTGAACAATCTCCGTTTCAAAAAATAGATTTTTATAAAGGTGAAGAGTTTGGTACGTTCTTTACTTTAGACGGATTGATGATGGTCAATGAAAAAGATGAGTTTGTTTATCACGATATGATCACGCACCCAGCATTCGCTACCAACCCAGCTATTAAAAAAGTATTAATTATCGGCGGTGGTGATGGGGGTACTGCTCGTGAAGTACTACGTTACAAATCAGTAGAAAAAGTAGTAATGGTAGAAATCGATGAGTTAGTATTCCGTTTAAGCCAAAAATATCTTCCAATTACAGCAGCAGGTGTTGAAGAAGATCCACGTATGGAAATGATTTTCGATGATGGCTTAGCTTACGTGCAAAATGCAGCGGATCAATCATTTGATTTAATATTAGTAGATTCGACGGATCCTATTTCGGTAGGTGAAGGGTTATTTACAACAGCTTTCTATAAAGAATGCTACCGTGTATTAAATGACAAAGGGATTCTAATTAACCAACACGAATCACCATACTTCACTGAGTATGCAGAAAACATGCGTAAAGCACATAAAAAAATTAAGGGTATTTTCCCAATCGCAAGCGTCTATCAATTCCATATGCCAACATATCCATCAGGACACTGGCTATTTGGATTTGCGTCAAAAGCATTGCACCCAATTAAAGATATCCAAGTTGATGCTTGGGACAAATTTGGTCTGAAAACGAAATATTACAATACAGATTTACATGTTGGTTCATTCGCACTTCCTACATTTGTAAAGGAGGCGCTTGATCGTGATGAATAAACCTTTAAACGTTAGTACTTTTATTGGCTGTGAAAGTGACTATTCTAATTCAGAAATCGTATTATTCGGTATTCCTTTCGACGGAACAACTAGTTTTCGTCCAGGAACTCGCTTTGCAATGCAAGCAATTCGTCCGGATTCATATGGATTAGAAACATACTCTGCATATTTAAAGAAGGATCTTGAAAATAGTGCGATTTACGACGGCGGCGATTTAGAAATGCCATTAGGAAATACGCAAAAAGCGATGGATACGATTTTAGAATATACACGTGGCTTAGTTCAAGATAATAAAAAATTCTTAATGGTTGGTGGCGAGCATTTAGTCAGTTTCCCAACAATCCAAGCAGCATATGAACAATATCCAGATTTACACGTCATTCATATCGATGCCCATACAGATTTACGCGATGAATTTTTAGGCGAAAAACTTTCACACGCAGCAGTTATTCGTCGCTGTCATAATTTCTTAGGAGACGGACGCATTTTCCAATTTGGTATTCGTTCTGGTACTGAACAAGAATTTGAATGGGCAAAAGAACATACGTATTTAGAGCCATTCTATTTAAATACATTAAAAGATATCGTTGAGAAACTTCGTGATGTACCAGTTTACATTACAATTGACTTAGACGTTTTAGATCCAAGTGTTCTACCAGGTACAGGAACTCCTGAGCCAGGCGGCATTACGTACCGGGAATTATTAGAAGCAATCGGGCACTTCCAAACATTAAATAATATTGTTGCAGCGGATGTGGTAGAATTATCTCCCCAATACGATCCATCTGGAGCATCAACAGCAGTAGCATGTAAAACAATTCGTGAAATGCTGCTGACTTTAGCTAAGTAGGTATAAATAACCGAACGTTCGAAGTGATAAACTTTGAATGTGCATCTAGTAATGTTGTTGGCGATTGACGAAAAAAAACTACAACTACCTGAATTGCTGAAAAAAATGAGTAATTGGCAGAAATAATTGAAATCCCCCTAGGTCGGAATTTGTGACTTAGGGGGATTTACTTGTTGGGATATTATAGGGGATAAGAGCGTGCATTTTCTCAAATATGCTTTTGAAGGAAAATTATAAAGAAAAAGGACTGTTGAAAATTACTTTTCAACAGTCCTTCACTAACCAAGTACAATAAAATGGTAGTTTAATTTATTCGTTTTGGTAGTTTATTTTAATTTCGGATTAGATAATCAAATGCACCTAAAGATGCAGTAGCACCAGATCCCATTGAAATAATGATTTGCTTATACGGGCTGTTCGTGCAGTCTCCAGCAGCAAATACGCCAGGGATATTCGTTGCCCCGTGTTTATTTACAATGATCTCACCGAATTTAGTACGTTCAACAGTATCACCTAACCAGTCAGTATTAGGTACTAGACCGATTTGAACAAATATTCCGGCAAGCTCAATGTGCTTAGCTTCTCCTGTTTCACGCTCAACATAAGTAACACCGTTTACTTTGTCAGTACCAGTAATTTCTTGAGTTTGAACATTTGTTAGAACCGTTACATTCGGCAGACTGTGTAGACGATCTTGTAATACAGAATCTGCTTTTAGCTCTGCATTAAATTCAAGAACGGTTACGTGCTTCACAATTCCTGCAAGGTCGATAGCTGCCTCAACGCCGGAATTTCCGCCGCCAATAACTGCTACGTCTTTACCAGCAAACAATGGACCATCACAGTGTGGGCAGTAAGCTACGCCTTTATTTTTAAACTCAGCTTCACCAGGCACACCAACATTACGCCAGCGAGCACCTGTTGAAAGGATAACAGTTTTGCTCTTTAGAACAGCACCGTTTTCTAGTTCAATTTCAATAAGGTCTTTCTTTTCTAAACGTTTAGCACGCTGTAAATTCATGACATCAATGTCATACTCTTTTACATGCTCTTCAAGGTTTGCTGCGAGTTTAGGACCTTCAGTTGCTTTTACGCTAATAAAGTTTTCGATGCTCAAAGTGTCCATAATCTGACCGCCAAAGCGTTCAGCGACGATTCCTGTACGAATGCCTTTACGTGCTGCATAGATGGCAGCACTCGCTCCAGCTGGTCCGCCTCCAACAACTAGGACATCATATGGATCTTTGTTAGCAAACTCCGACGCATCTGTTGTATTGCCCATTTTAGCAAGGATTTCTTCAAGTGTCATACGACCGCTACCGAATGATTCACCATTAAGGAAAACAGTAGGTACGGCCATAATGTCTTTGGCTTCGACTTCTTCCTTAAATGCACCACCATCAATCATCGTATGTGAAATGTTAGGGTTTAGAACGCTCATAACGTTTAGAGCTTGTACAACATCAGGACAGTTATGACAACTTAAACTAATGTATGACTCAAAATGATATTTGCCTTCAATTTTTTTCACTTGATCGATGATTTTCTGATCAACCTTTGGAGCTCTTCCACTTACCTGAAGTAAAGCCAATACTAATGAAGTGAATTCGTGTCCAAGAGGAATACCCGCAAACGTTACGCCAGTTTCTTCGCCGATACGATTTACGCTAAAGCTAGGTGTTCTCTGTAATTCTGCTTTTTCTACTTTAATTCTAGATGACATAGTGGCTAATTCATCTACTAAAGCCAACATGTCACGAGAAACATCATCGGATCCTGCACTAACTTTGAGTAGCACATCGCCCTCCATCATTTGAAGATATTGGGCTAATTGTTCTTTAATTTCTGCATCAAGTATCATGGATTGGACTCCTTAAATTTTACCTACTAGATCAAGGCTTGGTTTAAGTGTAGAAGAACCTTCTTGCCATTTTGCTGGGCAAACTTCACCTGGATTGTTACGTACATATTGAGCTGCCTTAATTTTGTTTACAAGAATACTTGCATCACGGCCGATGCCGCCAGCGTTGATTTCAAGTGCTTGTACAACACCGTCTGGATCGATGATGAATGTTCCGCGATCTGCAAGACCTGCTTCTTCGTCTAATACATCGAAAATACGAGTGATTTTTTGTGAAGGGTCACCGATCATAATGTATTTAATTTTGCTAATAGCTTCTGAGTGATCGTGCCATGCTTTATGCGTAAAGTGTGTATCTGTTGATACAGAGAAAACTTCTACTCCAAGTTCTTTTAGCTCAGCGTATTGGTTTTGTAGGTCCTCAAGCTCAGTAGGGCAAACGAATGTAAAGTCTGCAGGGTAAAAACAAACAACACTCCATTGACCTTTCATGCTTTGTTCAGTAACCTCGATAAATTCGCCGCTGCCAGCATTGTAAGCAGAAGCTTTGAATGGTTGAATTTCTTTTCCGATTAGAGACATAATAAATCTCCTCCTAATTATGTTTTGTTCTTAGTTAGTTTGAGTATAAAGTCATAATTTTATAAGGGAAATAAAAATTGTTATTACATATAATCATTATTCCTTAATTAAAATGATTCTAATACAAAACCTATTATTATATAGAATTAATTTTATGTCAATAATTATACTAGGAAAATTATTGTTATGTATCTGTACTGGTACTTCAATAGATAGTGGGGCTATTCTTTTTGTATAGAAATAAGCTAAAGAAAATCATCCTCAAAAATTATTTGAATATCAATGCCAAGGTACAATTAGCAAAAAATAATAAAAAGAACGATGGAAATTATGCTCTTACAGATATGTTTTTTCTCAATTTAGTATTCATATTGAGATTGACGAGGCTCATCATAATCTCAAGTTAAGAATGATAGTATAAGAGAAAATGGTATTTTTTCTGATAATCTTGGTAGACAGAATACATAACCACATTTAGTGCACTCGATATGACTTATGGGTGTGCTTTTTTTATCTCCAAAAAATTTCCTCATATATGGGGAAGGAATCTTGTCTTTAAAATAGTGACTGAAAATTCGGAATGTCTAATATAATGTACGGATAAAAGTTATTTTTTGAAGCAACTATGTAGTACCACCTATCGGCTAAACTTTATGAAAGAAATAAGTTGAGGAGGTGAAAAATTGCTTACGGTTAGAGGGTTTCAACTATTAACGAAGCTTCTAGAAGCGGGGAGTCCTATGAACTTAAAGGATTTGTCCGAAGAATTTGAAGTTAGTAAACGAATGATTAAATACGACTTGGACGACGTGAAAAGTTGGCTTAGTAAGCAAGGCATTGAGGTGTTCTCACAGCCAACGAAAGGGATTTGGATTGAATGTGACAAGGGAAAACGGAAATCTATTATTCAAACATTGCCTGAAATTGAGCGAAATAATGTCTATCTGAATCAAGAGGCAAGGGTAGGGAAAATGATTATGTATATGCTTGTCGACATGGAGTATATAACGGCATCTACTTTTTCAGAGCGTCTTGATGTCAGTAGAAATACATCTTTGAACGATATTAAACAAGTTATTGAATACTTACAACCTTGGGGAATTGAGTTAGAAAGAAAGCATCGAACAGGCTATAGGCTTGTAGGAGAGGAACTTTCATTAAGATTACTATTTGAGCATTTGATCCATGCAAACTTAACGAATAGTGAAGTGTATAAAATTATGAGCTATGTGACGAATCGTGATACATCGGGTGAAGGACTGATGTTATTTACTGACATCCTACCTTATTATCAAATTGTTGAAAAACAGATGGTCAAGTTATTTTCTTCAGCAGCTAAACATGCGCTCCATGAATCTGATTTATTAAGAATTTTATTTAGACTAACGATCTCCATTACGCGCATGAATGCAGGATTTACAATGAGTGATTACCGTATTTTAACTAAACCAGAGCCAACAAATTTAACGGTGCAGCTAATGGAGAATGTCTACCAACAGTTGCAGTATCCGTTGCTTGAAGAGGAGTATCGCTATGTCTCGGGGGAAGTGGATAATAATCTCAATCAAATTGATCTTGTAAAGGTGACAAAAGAAATTATTCAATATGTGAGTGATGTTCAAGGCATCCATTATTATAAAGATCCAAAACTATATAATAATCTATTTGCCCATCTGTCGCTTCGTTTTCAAAAAGGTGAAATTAATTTCATAGAAATTAATCCCTTTACGAAAGAGTTGAAAAGGGATTACCTAGAACTGTTTTTAGTTATTCAGAAGGCTTGTCAATTGTATTTGACACATCAAAAAGTTTCGGTGCCAGATTCGTTTGTTTCGTTAATTGTTCTCCACTTTATCGTCTCTTTTGAAAAAAGGTTCAATCAGAAAGGGAAAATTCGCACTTTATATGTTTGTTCAACTGGAAGAGGTGTAGCACGGCTCATTAAAAATCGAGTGGAAAGAGAGATATTTGATATTGAAATAATCAAAAATTGCTCAATTATGGAGGTAGATGAGATTTGCAGTCGGGAAAAAGTCGATTTCATTATTAGTATTTTTCCAATTGAAATAGATATTCCTGTTGTAATTGTAGATCCGCTACCTAGTAAAAAGGATATTGAAGCAATTAATAAAAAGGTGAAAGAATTACTTTGCAATAACAGTTTTCAATATAACAACTCGGTAGAGAGCATTGAGGAGAAAATTAGTAGTAAAAATACGGAATTTATCAGTCAAGAAATAATCTTAAAAGGTTTTGAAATTAATCAAGAAATTCAGTTAGCCTTTGTAGACGAAATTGAAGTATCTAAGAGACAGGCACTGATGCTACACATCTATTTAATGGTACATCGTTGTTATTTCGATAAGCAATATGATAACTATGCTTATTCTAGTAGCCATTGTCATAGTGAAGAAAGGATTGTCAGGGTTAGGGAAATTTTAGATGCACATGAGCTCCGAGCACACGAAGCTGAGGTCATTGCTATTCTGCAATATTTAAGAAGTTAGGGGTGTTCCTATGGGAGAGGGAATCATCATTAAAAATGGTACTGTCATTGATCCTCAACAACAGATAATCGAGAGAAAAGAAATTGCTATACAAAATGGGGTTATTGTAGCACCTGAAAAGATGGATGATACAAATATAACTTATATAGATGCTGAAGGTTGCTATGTTTCACCTGGCTTTATCGATATACACGTTCATATTTTCACTGAGCAGACAGAACTTGGTATAGACGCAGATCTAATCGGTATTAAGCAAGGTGTGACAACGGTCGTTGACGCGGGCAGTACAGGTATCTCGAATTATAAAGACTTTAAAGAAAAGGTAGTAAAGCGAAGTCAAACAGAAGTGCTGTCATTTTTAAATATCTCACGAAAAGGCTTAACGAGCGGTCTTTCTGAACTTGCCAATCTAGAAGATTTAATGACGTTGGAGGAGGCAAGGGAGATTTTCAAAAATGAGCCAAGTATTGTCGGATTGAAGGCTCGGATGAGTGGATCTGTTGTCAAAGACAGTGATATTAAACCACTTGAACATGCTCGTAAACTAGCCGACCAATTAAACGTTCCAATAATGGTTCATATCGGTAATCCGCCACCCAACTTACAGGAGATTTTGCCGCTTTTGCGTAAAGGGGATATTGTGACGCATGCATTCCATGGTAAGAAATATGGGATTTTAAACGCACAGGGAACGCTTATTCCAGAGGCCTCAGCTGCTTTACAGCGAGGTGTATTATTTGATATTGGACATGGTACGTCGAGTTTTAGTTACGAAACATTGATAACATTTCGCAAGAGCTATGATGAACCATTTACGACAAGTACAGATTTATATAGTTTAAATTATCAGTATCCAGTTTGTAGTTTGATGACAACAATGACTAAGCTATTGGAGCTTGGGATGCCATTTATGGAGGTTGTGAGGTCAGTGACAGTGAGAGCCGCGCAGGCGCTAAGATTAAATGATAGAGGAACGCTCGCTTTAGGAACAAAAGCTGATATTACACTTTTTAAGAAAGTAGAAAGGCGCGCAATGCTAATAGACTCAGAGGGAAAAAAGCTAGAAGCAAAGCAAATTCTAACACCTTATATGGTATTGAGGGATGGAAAGGTAGTGTATCACGATGAAACAACAAAGCCCAAATGAGCAGGAGATAATCTGTAAAAACGTGGATCCCGATTTATGTAGAACTATTTTAAGTTATTCAAAAAGACTTTTCGTAGATAACAACATTGTTATGACAGATGTTCAATGGTTGTCATTTGTCTCACATGTTTCAGGAATGGTGTCTCGCTCAACCTTTAAGGAATCGATTCCACCGATTGACAAAGAGATATTTAGTGAAGTTTCAGAAGAATCCATTGCATTGGCAAGTGAAATATGTCGCCAAATAAACCATTTGCAAGATGATGAAAAGTATCTTTTATCGATCCATATTGAGACGGCAAAATTTAATTAAACAATAGGGGGTATTGAAGCTGAGTAAAATTATTGTTGTGATTGGTGATCGGTTGGGGAAGGGACAAAATGTAGGGAAAGGGGTGGAGGCGGCAGGTGGTAAGGCAATCGTTATTAGTGGAATGGCTGCCGATATGAAACTTGGTGACATGATGAATGAAGTAAAAGCGGACATGGGGATTTCTTTTTGTGGAAGTGGAGGAGCGGGAGCTATTACAGCACAAACAAAATATGGATACCCTGCCCGCTATGGTATGCGTTCTATCGACGAGGGGTTAACGGCCCTTAGGGAAGGAAAAATCGTGCTTGGTTTTGGTTTTAATGACTCCGAAGAATTAGGAAAAAGACTTACGGAAGAGTTCATAAAAATAAGGGGTTGATTTTATGAAAAATATTATTGAAACGACAGTCCGTATCGAGGGAAAGGGAGATTCGAAAGAGAAAGCACTCAATATTGCTTTAGGAAATATTCAGAGAAAAATCATGAAGGACTATAAAGAGAACATGATAATTCGTATTGAGCCTATCAATGTTGAAGTGATTGAGGCGAAGGAAACTTCGCATATAGAGCGCTTTCTATTTTTCTTTTTCCCGAGACAAAGAAGCAAATATTCAGTTGTATTAGATGTAGATATAAACTTATTTCTTTTGGATGTAGAAAAGATTAATTTTGAAAAAAATGAACAGGGAAACAGCTTGAAGGGTCAAGTATTGGGAAGCCACTTTTTGAAATAGAAGGGGGATGAATAATGGAAATACTCATCATTATTTTTAAGTCAATCATCATTGGCGGATTAGTAGGTTTTGGTGTGGGTGCTGGTGCAGCTCGGATGTTTCACGCACCAAAAGCGCAAGGAATGGGTGCATTTCGAACATTGGGAGAGTTAAATGCGTGTGCAGGGGATTCTGCATCACACTTTTCATTTGGTTTGGGTTTTTTCTTTAATGCATGGGCATCGTCAGTCGGCGCGGGTGCATTAACGCAAGATGTTGATCATCGGATTATTCCAAACTGGGCTGCTGCTGTATTAATGAGAAAAGGTAAACGTCCAGAGGATACATTGCATAATCCAAAAAAGATGGCCATTGCAGGTGCAATTATAGGTGTATTTGTTGTTACATTTTTAAATTCAACAGCCTCGGCAATTCCAGAATCATTGCAGGCTATTGCGCTAAAAGTATTAGTTCCAGCAGCGAATTTACTCATCAACCCCGTCATGCCGGTTATCTTTTGGCTAGCTGCTTTAGATTCGGGTAAACGATCTGGTATTTGGGGAACGATTTTTGGAGGAGCGGCACATCTAGTTATGGGAAATGCGGTTCCAGGTATCGTGCTCGGAATTTTAATCGGTAAAGGTGTAGATGATGGCGGCTGGAACAAGGTTACGAAGACATTATTGATTTCAGTTATTCTCCTATTTATTCTAAGTGGATTTTTCCGCGGGTTTGATATTCAGCTTATTCAAGGGTTTAATCTCCCTGTACCTGAATGGTTGATCGATCTACACAAATTAATCGGATATGAGGTGAAGTAAATGAGTGGACCAAGTGAAATTAATGTAAAAAACTTTTGGTATGCAGATTGGTCATTCCCTTTTTTAGTAGCATTATTGTCATCGGGTGTGTTTGCCGGAACCCATATGTTTTACGTTTATAAGATTGGGGCTTTTAATGATGTTGCAATTGTTGCGATGCTTGAAGTGGGATTACAAGGAGGTGGCTATGGAGTAGCCGCAGCGTTTGGAGCTAGTTTTCTATTTGCACGTGTTTTGGAGGGCTCTCTTGTCGGGATATTAGACATTGGTGGTGCCATTCAAACGGGGGTTGGAATTGGGATACCTGCTCTGTTGCTAGCCGCAGGAATGACCGCACCAATTGAAAATTTTGCGTTTTCTTTACTGACAGGAGCAATTTTAGGTATTGCAATTGGATACATCGTCATTTGGATTCGTAAACTTACAGTGGGGCAATCGAATTCCACTTTTGGCGCAGATGTAATGATGGGGGCGGGGAATGCATCCGGACGATTCTTAGGACCTCTAATTATTATTTCAGCTGCCTCTGCGTCTATTCCAATTGGTGTAGGTGCTGTAACTGGCGCAGCAATTTTCTATGCTTGGAAAAAACCAATTGTTGGTGGTGCTATTATAGGAGCAATGCTATTAGGAGCATTTTTCCCGATTTCATTAGACTGAGGTGGAAAAAATGTCTATTTTTGAACAGCTAGGTTTGTCACCTGTGATTAATGCAAGTGGAAAGATGACAGCGCTTGGTGCATCGGCAGTAAGTGAGGAAGTTGCACAAGCACTGAAAGAAGCATCACAAGATTATGTCAATATTGATGAAATGATGAAATTTGCAGGCACAGTTATTGCTGAAATTACAGGTGCTGAGGATGGTTGCCCGACAAATGGTGCTGCCGCAGGAATTGCCATTAGCACTGCCGCGATCATTGCAGGAGAAAATCTGACGTATATTGAAAGGTTACCTAATTCAGATGGATTGAAAAATCAAGTGATTATTCAAAAAGGGCAGCAAATCCATTTTGGTGCAAGCATTGCGCAAATGATCAGTTTGGGTGGGGGAAAAGTAGTAGAAGTCGGTCAGGCAAACAAAGTCGAAGCACAACATATTGAAGAGGCAATTAACGAACATACAGCTGCGCTCATATATATTAAATCACATCATGCTATTCAAAAAGGGATGCAACCGATTGAAACAATGATTGAAATCGCAGAAAAGCATCATATTCCTTTAATAATAGATGCTGCTGCAGAAGAAGATTTAAAAGAATATATTGCCATGGGTGCAGACCTCGTGATATATAGCGGTGGTAAAGCATTAGAAGGTCCAACATCGGGATTTATTTGTGGCAGAAAAGAATTAATAGAAGCATGCCGGAAGCAATATAAAGGAATTGGTCGTTCAATGAAGATTAGCAAAGAAGGTACGGCTGGTTTACTTGTTGCGCTAAAGCAATATGCCTACAAGGATAACGATGCAATGGGACAGCTTTCGAGGATGGAAAGGCTCTGTGAGGCGTTAAAGGATGTTCGAGGAGTAACATGCTCAGTCAAACGGGATGAGGCAGGTAGAGAAATTTACCGTGCAAATATCGAAGTGGACAGCAGGCAAGCTGGTATGACTGCTGGTGAATTGCTACATGCATTAGAAACAGGAAATCCAGCCATCTTTTTGCGCCATCACTATGTGAACATTGGTATCGTATCTGTTGACCCTAGACCTTTGCTGAAAGGGCAAGAGGACATTATTGCAGAAAACATCAAACGAATATTAGCTAAAGGAGCGAAGTAATGTACATTAACCATCAAGTCGTTTTTAACGTATTGGCGAAGGATCTAAAAAATGCCCAAGAACTTGTGGAAATTGCGAGAGATCGCGTTTTAGTCGGAGTGATGGTCAAGGATTTTCCAACAGAAGGGGCAGCTATTCAGCTCATTAAAGAGTTTAAAGAAAATAGTATCCCAGTGTCAGTTGGACTGGGGGCAGGTGATCCTACGATGTGGAGAAAAGTTGCTACTGTATCTGTAGCAACTTTACCTAATCATATTAATCAGATATTTCCAGCAACAGGTTATACACTTGGAAGAATGGAGCAATCTACAGGAAAAGCTCCTATGATTAACGCTTTAGTCGAACCAACAGGTATTCCTGGAAAGGTGTACATTGCCACAGGTCCAATTAGTTCAGCTTATCGCGAGTCAGTAACTTGTGAACTTGCTGCGGTGATGATTGCTGAATTAGGCATTCCTTCTGTAAAGTTTTACTCTATAGAAGGTGACAAGCGTTTGGATGAATTAGCAGCAATGACAAAGGCCGCATCTAAGGCAGGCATAAAAATCATTGAACCGACCGGGGGAATTACCCTCGACAATGTTCATAAGGTCGTACAAATATGTCTTGAAAACGGTGCAGAAATTGTTATTCCACATCTATATACATCAATAATTGATAAAGACACTGGCGAAACGAAGCCTTCTGTGCTGAAGCAATTGGTGGAGATGGTCTGGTGACACTGTCATATTAATAGATTAAAGGTATAACTAGAGAATTTATTGATGAAATTCCTAATGAATAAAAATTTCTTAGGCAATTAGCTGATGTGTTAAAAATAAAAACTTATTTAGATACATCACGGTGAAGCGTAACATAAGTAAATGTGTTTTTCCAAAATAGAATATGTGAAAAGGTATGCGAACAGAGTTGTTTCGCATACCTTTTTAGATGAGATGGGTTCCAAAATGGTGTTTGAATTTGAGGCAGTCCCACTTTGAAAGAAGATGTTAGCTATTTATTTTGCATAGAAATGAGCCAAATAAAATCATCTTCATCAATAATTTGTATGTCTAGGCCAAGGCTAATCAACTGCTCAGCTTTTAATTGTTTTGTACTTATCCCTCGACGTTTCTTCCCAAGAATTAAGAAATCGGTCTCTTTTGTAACAGCCCCTTGCATCATCCCACCATAAGCACGCACTTTTCTTGCAGCTTCTGAACGTGTCATCGTGGAGAGGGCCCCTGTAAAGACGATTTGTTTATTAGTAAATGGATGCATTAAACGTTCGGATGGATCGGATAGGAAGATGACTTCTGTGTTGTCTATATTATTGTTCATGTAGGATCTCCTTGATTGAATGGCAAGATTTCTCCCTCATTATAGGTGAGATTGATTGATTCGAGAAGCGGGAACCCGTATACCAAGGAATAACTTTCTCGACGTAGACTCGATGCTGCTAAATAGTACTTTTTCGTAAATATGTTACATAAAATTGATTGGCGAATTGCTGTAAATTCGACGCCTAACTGAAAATCTCATTATATAATAAACTAAATGATATTGTCGGGTTGTTAAGACAGCCTATTCAAGTTGTCTATTGTCCTTTTATTATGGTAAGTTAAGAAAGTTATTTTGCACCAACAGGAGGAAAAACATGAAAAAATGGTTTTACTTAGCTGGCTTAAGTGCCTTGTTATTAGTTGGATGTACAAACGAGGAGCAAGGGAAAGAAGCGGTTAATGAAACAGAAAAAATGGAACAAGAATATCAAGTAGAAGTAGTAGAAGAAAAGCAAGTGGTAAATGCAGAAACACTTACTTTAGAACAAGCAATGCAAATTGATGAAAATAATTTTTACAATTTTAAAGACAGCTTCTCTACGACGGGTCCTTATTATGGAGACGAATATTTAGAAGAAGATGAAACACGCCAAGATTTATTAAAGCGATTCCATACATTTGCAACAGATCAATTCTTTACGGAAGAATTTCTACAAGAATTTAAAGAAAGTTGTATATCTTGTGATAGGGCTTACCCATTCCCACAAGCGATTAGTAGTACAATCGATCCAACACTCACTATAGACTCAAATCAGCAATTTACTTTAACAGGGCAGATTCCTATTACTATTTTCACAAATGAAGGTATACTGTCAAAAACATTCGTGCTAGCAGGCGAGCAGTGGAAGTTAAATAGCACATCTTTTACCGTGACAAGGAATGCGGCTGATTTTAGTTCAGAGGATGAGAAGGAATATGTAGAACCGGAGAGGTCTAATAAAGCACTACAATTTGAAGAATCGCTGAATCAATTACAAGAAACATATAATGATATTCAAAGTAACCACTTGAAAAATAGCCAAGGCGATCAGGTAAATGCTACGAATGAAGTACTGCTAGATATACAGGATGTCATAGCAGAAATGGAAGCAACCATTGTCCCACATGATGACTATTATCAAGCGAACAAGGCGGTTTGGGACAATGATGTACAAAAAGCTATTGCGAATATCGAACAGGAAACAATGGGGGATTCAGGGCAGGAATTAGCCATGAAAAAAGTCGAACTAGAAATGCAATTATATCGCGCATTTAACATTTTATGGCGATATAATGAAGTATTGTAATTCACCATCACATAAAATACTAATACTCCTCAAAGATATGACTACAACATATCTTGGGGAGTTTTTTTGGATTGTAATCGTCAAAAAAGTAGATACCAATGATGGCGGTATCTACTTAAATCAAATGTCACTCCTACCTTTGAACAATCATGGGAAATTAAATCATCAGCAAGTGAGAAGACCATAACGAATAATGATATGGTTTTCCAGTTTTTGAATTATTTATTATGTCAATTTGTCTAATAATCATCATTTATAAACTACTTTAAATCCTGAAATCTCCAAAATGAATCAAATACTGTACTAAGTAGAAGAAAAACGTGTAGTTTTAAGATGTCTTCGATTTGCCTTCGTAGTATATAATTGGTTTACTGTGTTTGAAACCGAAAATACAGCAAAAAACTTATGTAACATGAAATTTATTATTAAATATCACCTTTTTGATGTTTGAAAACGAATTATATTTAAATTATTTTATTTAATGTTCGGTTATTGATTTGCGTGTTACATGGATTGAAGGTATTATTTAATGAGTAAATTAGAGAATAAATGGATGCGTGCGGTGTTACCGGCACTGTTAATTCATTGTAGTATTGGTACGGTTTATTGTTGGTCATTGTTCAAGGGGGATATTGCCAATTATATTGGGAAGCCGATCGGAGATGTGGAATGGGCGTTTAGTATTGCCATTTTTGTACTTGGTATGTCTGCTGCGTTTGGTGGGAAGTTTGTAGAAAAAGACGTGCATAAGTCTTCTTTGCTTTCAGCGATATTTTTTGTAGCAGGTATGGTTGGTACAGGTTACTTTATTTATCAAAAATCACTGCTTGGTATTTATATTTGTTATGGTGTGATTATGGGGATTGGGCTAGGGATTGGTTATTTAACGCCAGTAAAAACGTTAATGCTTTGGTTCTATAAGCAAAAAGGTTTAGCGACAGGTCTTGCCGTAGCTGGTTTTGGTCTTGCAAAAGTAATTGCGAGTCCTGCTATCGAAATGCTTCTAGGTCCAACGAATACAGATGGAACGTTAGTTGATCCAACAAATATTTATAAGATGTTTTATATTTTAGCAGCTGTGTATTTAGTGATGATGCTGATTGGTCATTGGCTTATTAAGAAACCAGCTGGCTGGGTTGAGGAAAGTGTACATACAGAAAGCTTTAATTATATGGCGGTTTTAAAAAATAAAACATTTATTGGAATTTGGCTAATGTTTTATATTAATATTACATGCGGATTGGCACTTATTTCACAAGAAAAAGGGATTCTCTATTTCATTGGATTTGGTGCTGTAGGTCTTGTAAGTTCGTTAACAGCTGTCTTTAATGCTGGTGGTCGTTTGTTCTTCGCAGCATGGGCGGATCGTTTAAATGACCGAAATACAATTTATAAAATCATTTTCATTTCAGCAATTGCATTAATAGGAATGACAATTGCGTTTGATGGCGTAAATAATTCAATGGCACTACTTATTATCGCTTTACTTTGTGTCATTAATGCAGGTTATGGCGGTGGCTTCTCGAACCTACCACCACTATTAGTAGATCGCTTTGGCATCCATAGCATTAGTACAGTGCATGGTTTAGCGTTATCAGCATGGGCTTTTGCAGGTTTATCAGGAAATCAGCTAAGTGCGTATATTCTAAAACAGACGGGATCATATGATGCTGTACTATATGTCATCTTAGGCCTTTATGTAATCGCAACAGTCATTAGTATGTGGGTTGTGAAACCAGAAAAGGTTCATTTAGAAAATAACAATTCGAATACACAAGGCGAGAAGTTGGTAGCTAACTAAAAAAGTTGATTGTAGCGGAGGGGGCATACCCGGGGACAGTGAGCATTCATAGCGGAAATCAATTTACCACTTTAATAGTAATCTTAAAAATTAGTTAATCAACATGCCTGTAATTATAAATGAAATTAATGGAAATATGGTAAAATAAAGAGGCAACTGTATATTGTGAGGGTGGTTGGTTGTCACGCTTCTTTCTGAGTCAGAAAGGAGGTGATAATTATGGAAACATTTCTTGAATTCTTTCGTGAGATTTTGAAGGGCATTATGCGAGAAATCGTTGCATTCTTCTTTCGAAAGAACGTTTTAGAACACAAGAAAACCACTCCTCGCCACGTAAAGCACCAGAGTGGTTCTCGCAAGAAAGATAATTTATAGACAACCACCACCTTTACGGTAGAAGTTGCATTTGAGAAGTGTTATGCGACACTTCTCTTTTTTTATTCTATGACTATTATACATAAATTAATCACTAAAATAAACTCTGGGTTAAGCTTATACAAGAATGTAGGCGCCTAATTTACATAGTTAGTCATTATTACTCGGAAAAGCAAATGTTGAATGGGATTCACTATTTTCTTCAAACCACTTCTCTGAAATTGTTTTTGTTTTTGTGAAGAAGCGGACTTGGTCTGGTCCAAACATATGCCCTTCACCGAATCTCGAGCGTTTCCAACCGGCAAAGTTATGGTAGCCGACAGGGATTGGAATTGGCACATTTACACCGACCATGCCAACTTCGATTTCAGTAGTGAATTTACGAGCAGCTGCACCATTATTTGTGAAGAGTGTGACACCATTACCTAGCTCATGGGCATTGATTAGGTCAATGGCTTCCTCTAATGAATCAACTCGGACTACGTTACGAACTGGGCCAAATACCTCTTGTTCATAAATTTCCATACCTGGTTTGACATTATCTAATAGTGTAGGGCCTAAGTAGAAGCCATTTGAGTTTTCCGTGATGTCTGGGTTACGGCCATCGCATACGAGTGTTGTACCTTCTTCTAGGCTACGTTCGATAAAGCCAATGATTGTGTCCTTGGATTGTTTGGTAATAACGGGTCCAAAATCAACCTCTGGATCCGTATATGGTCCAACTTTTAATTTTGAGATTTTATCAGCTAGAATTTTTACAAGGTTATTCGCTGTTTCTTCGCCAACAGGAATAACAGTAGAAATGGCCATACAGCGTTGAGAAGCGGCCCCGTAAGCAGCGCCTAAAAATGCGTTTGCGACTTGCTCTAAATCGGCATCCGGCATGACAACCATATTGTTTTTACCGCCACCTAAGGCTGTGACGCGTTTACCATGTTTAGCTCCTGTTGTATAAATGTAATCGGCAACTTGTGTTGAGCCTACAAACGAAATGGCTTCAACAGTTGGGTTTTCTAGTAATTCATTGACAGTATCCTTGCCGCCGTTGATGACTGTCCAAACGCCATCTGGTAATCCAGCTTCTTTCCACAGTTCCGATAAAAATAGTGCTGAACAAGGTACGCGCTCAGATGGTTTTAAGATAACAGAATTGCCGACTGCCACTGCCATACTAGTAATAGCTAGTGGCACCATCACAGGGAAGTTGAAAGGGGAAATCGCTGCAACAACGCCGAGTGGTGCTTTTGTTGAGTATGCATTGATGTGTCCACCAACATTTACAGAATACTCGCCTTTTAGGAGGTGGGGGGCATTGATGGCTAAGTCAACAGACTCTAATCCCCGCGTGATTTCTCCCCTAGCGTCTTCGATTGTTTTACCACTTTCTGTACATATCATGTCGATTAATTCATCCATATTTTCTGTCATCAATTGACGGAACTTCATGACAATTTCTACACGTTTGCCAACGGACAGCGCACGCCATGCTGGAAATGCGGCTTTAGCTGTTGCAATTGCTTCTTGCACTTCTTCTTTAGTAGCGATAGGGACACGTGCAATGACTGAACCTGAACTTGGGTTGAAGACATCTGAGAATTGGCCACTCTTTCCTGGTACGATTTCCCCATTAATGAAATGCCCCAGTTCTGTTACTTCTATATTGGTTACCATAAAATTAATTTCCCCCTTTAGTTTTCGGCTCTGTTAAATTATATTGTTGTTTTTGTGCGAAAATGGCTACGCTTTCCGCGGGCAGTAGCTGAGCCTCCTCGTCGCTATGCTCCTGTGGGGTCTCAGCTTTACTGCTATTCCCGCAGGAGTCTCCGCCATTTTCGCACAATAAGTAAACAGCTTATAATCTTCTTCTAAAATACAATAGGACTGTATAACATAGCCTAGTTTTGATATGGTTTACGGCTGTTGTAGAAGTTCTTTTAGTGCGTTGGTGAATTTTTCTACGATGAAATCCTTTTCTTCCAATGAGATTATAAGTGGTGGTGAAAGTGCGAGAACATTGTTATATCCTGCAACGGTTACACCATTTTTTCCGATAATGAGACCCTGATCTTTACATAATCCAATCACTTTATTGACAGCAGTTACGTCGAGTGGTGCTTTAGTGTTTTTGTCGCTCACAAGCTCAATGCCGAGTAGTAAACCTTTTCCTCGGATATTGCCTACGTTTGGATGATCTTTTAAACGCTCTTGTAACTCTGCGAGGATAATCGCACCCATTTCTTCGGAACGTGCAAATAGATTTTCTTGCTCCATAATTTCGATATTTTTAAGGGCAACAGCACATGCCGCTGGAGAACCACCGAATGTGTTTACATGGCGGAAGAAGTCGTACTCCTCACTACCTGCAAATGCCTCGTAAATTTCACGTCGTACAGCTGTTGCAGATAGTGGCATATAAGCGCTCGTTAAACCTTTTGCCATTGTCACAATATCCGGCTGAATGCCATAGTTTTGGAAGCCAAATGCTTTCCCTGTACGTCCGAAGCCACAAATCACTTCGTCAACAATCAGCAGGGCACCATGTTTTTCACAAACAGCTTTTACCCCACGTAAATAATCTTCATGTGGCATAATCACGCCGCCACCAGTAATAATAGGCTCCAGAATCACACCAGCAATCGTTTCGGAATATTCCCATGTCATGACATTATCGATCGCTTGAACAGATGGTAGTGCAGATGGGTCTGTAATATGGTCTTCATTGGCACGGTAAGTATCTGGTGGCGCGACATGAAGAAAGCCCGGTGCTAAAGGTTCGTACTTGTATTTACGCTGTGCTTGACCTGTTGCCGATAATGCGCCCATTGTGCTGCCGTGGTATGCACGATAGCGAGAGATAAATTTTGTACGGCTTGTGTGTCCTTTTTGCTGATGATATTGGCGAGCGATTTTAAATGCTGCTTCGTTCGCTTCTGAACCGCTATTCGAGAAAAATACAACATATTCATCGCCTAATAACTCGCTAATTTTTTCACTCAATTGAATGGCAGGGATGTGACCAACTGATAGTGGTGTATAGGTATTTTCAAGCAATTGATCGTAGGCTACTTTGGCGATTTCTTCTCGCCCGTATCCAACGTTGACACACCATAATCCAGCCATGGCATCTAAGTAACGTTTCCCATCGATGTCAGTAATCCAAGCACCTTTTGATTTTTCTACGATCATTGTGGCATTTGGGTTGTATGGCTTCATCGAATGCCAAACATACTGTTGATCTTTGACTTGCCAATTTTGACCTGTTAAATTCGTCATCGAACATCACTCCTTTGCTATAAATCTATTATTCAATTTTTGCGGCAAATAAGCATTGTACAAAATGTAAAATAAATGGAATTACTCATTTTACATAAAGGTAAGATTAAGAAGAGTGAGACCATTCAGTTGCCACTAACATCAATTCTAGGGCTAGTCGCTTTTCTGGTTTCATAAAATCATGCCCAAGCAGTTGTTCGATTTTTTCCAAGCGATGATACAGTGTTTGTCTGACGATAAAGAGGCGCTCAGATGTCTCTTTTTTGAGCCCATTAGTTTGCAAGTACACTTTTAACGTTTCGACTAAATTGCTGTTATGTTTTTGATCATATTCGATGAGCGGATTGATATATTCTGCCACCATCTCCATAATGGCAGGGTTTTTTTGTAATTGAAAAATTAAATGGTGGAGGTGCAAATCATCGTAAAAATACGAGATTTCTTGTGATTTCCACCGGATTTGCAAGGTGTCTTTGGCTGTAGTGAAACTGTTTTTGACATCTTGTAAGTTGGTAACGTATTTGCCAACTGCGAGTGAAATTTTTAACTTAGCATATTTTTTATTATGATCGTGTATCTGTTCAATGGCTTGTTCTATGCGATGTTTATATGTCTCTCCCTCACGTAGATTCGCTAAAATGAAGATAAGCTGGTGATTTTTTTCTACAATAAAAGGGAAAAAACCAAAGTTCTCAAACACATTGCGTGTAAATAACTTATAGTACGTTAAATCACTATTTTTGCTTTTTTGGATTTGATGGATCATAACAATCCAGTGATTCGTAATAGTAGGTGCATGATGCTCATGAATGAAATGCGACAACTCCTCGATATTGGGTACCCCATTCAACCATTTCTCCAATATTTCACGATCCTCTAAACCTTTTTTCTCTTCTATATATAAATCTCGCAATAAATATTGTGATAGTGCAATAACAGTACGATCCAAAATGAGCGCATCATATTCATTGATGATACGCAGCGGAGAAAACAAACAAACCTCACCATAGCGTTGATTGAGGATATTGACATCACAACGGATTAAATGTTTTTCTTTATACTCGAAGCTCGCTTGTTGTTGCATCGACTCAAACTTGTCCTGATGAATATTTGGGATGAAAATCGGTTTTTGTCCGTTGAACGTAAAGATAACCTGCAAGCCCAAGTGTTTATATAAATGCATAAGAATTTGCTCGTAATTATTGGCAGTGAGTGTGTATTTATTAATTTGTTGCGCATAGTCTTCAAGGTTTTTCACCATTCCATATTGTTGATTGATGAGAATGCTGTGTATTTCTTGTGTGATTTCGACAAAAGCGACTTCCTCTTGAAAAATGATGAGAGGAAATTGGTAGTCTGTAGCCATTTGCTGTACGAAATCAGGGATAGTTTGAATTGAGCTACCTAGTTCAATGCATAGTCCAGCAGCTTTTGATGCAATTAATTGGTCAATAAATTGTTTAAAGCCATCATCATTGTTTTTTAAATGAATACCCGTCGTCAATATTAATTCATTGCCTTTTAATAACTTTGCAGTTTCCATATTTTCGACGATATGTACCCATTTGATGATATTTTGTTGTCCATTTGCACCTGCAATTAGCTTTGCGCTGCTGAATAATTTTTTTGTCAGTACATCTGCTACAGTGAGTGAAAAACCATTCATACCTTCCTCCTCCTAGAACAAGCAGCGTTTTCAAAATAAGTTAGTCAATAAATTCTTTGTGGAAGTTTTGAGAGTTTGTACAATGTACCCGTTGATTTCCGTTACAGGCGGACGCTTTCCAGGGGGCGAGACTTGAGCCGCTTCGTCGCGGTGCTCCTGCAGGGTCTCAAGTTGCTCGCTGATCCCCTAGGAGTCGCCGCCTTCCACTGCAATCAACTAGATTCTTATTTAAATTAAGTATTTTTACTTTACGAAATAGGTAAAGGAGATGAGCAATCTAATTTTGTAATAGATAGATTGTTGTTTTATATGATTTCATTATGGATTTTAGAATAACTAATTTTAATTGAATTTTCTGACTAAAAAGGTTTCACAATTACAAGCTTCAATTATTGATGCGTCAATACATCTTCTATTAAGAAAGCCATGTAAAGATTTGTTTTTGTAAATGGATTGTTTAAGTCCATATCTAATAGCATTTCTATTTTTTTTATTTTATAAAGGACCGTGTTGCGGTGGATAAATTGTCGTTCGCTAATTTTACTCGTACTGCCGTTTTCTTCGAGAAAAATGCGTAGAAATGTTGAATAATCGGTGTTATGCAAATCATCATATTGATGAAGTTGTCCAAGGATATCTTGGCTGAATGATTCGATCAAGGTCCGATTTTGCACACCCATAATAATTTTATATGCACCAATTTCTTTGTATTTGTAAAGGAAGCGGTTGTTATGCAGTTGAGCTAATTGAATGACAGTGAGCGATTCATCGTAACTTTTTCGGATGTTTTCATAGTCCTTGTAAAAATTACCTTTGCCGATGATGACATTTAAGCTGCTATTTTTCTGTGTGATTTTGTCGTAAATTTCTTCAACGGTTTTTGAGTAGGGGATATTTGGTGTGTTTATTTGTGCTCGGTCGATTAGGAAGATGAGGTGATTTTTATGCTTTAGTCTTAACAAGCGTTTATATCTATTTTGGAATGCGAATTGAATCATGACTTCATAGCGGTCAATCCTGCTTTGTGCATCCGTTGTGGTGCAGGTGATGATGGCAAATTCTGAGCTTGGTGGGAATCCGAGTTGAGCTAAATTCTGTTTAATAGATTCAGCGTGTTGTTTGAAGTGAAACAGTAAGTTGAAAAGGATTTTATCTTCAGTAGATTGTTCTTGCTGGTGATTGGCGATGAATTGAAATGTTGTTTTTAGAAGATCGGCAACACGACAATCCCAAGGCATTTGAAAAATGGGAAAATCATGTTCATTGGCAAAAGTGATGACCGATTCAGGAATGTCAGGAATGAAGGGTCCTGTATTAACGATAAAACCTGCTACTTTTTTTGTGTACGCTAGTTTAACTAGTTGTTCTAAAGAAGAATTTTGATGCGGAAAATTAATGCCTGTTGTCACGACTAATTCATTAGGTCGGCAAAACATGATTAGATCAATGCTTTCTACTACGTTAATACCTGTAACTTTTCGATACATACCGCTTTGTCCAGCTACTAATGTCAGCATAGGGAATAGAGCCCCCTCTACGATTTTACGAATCGTCCCCATAACAAACCCCCTTATTATGCAAATAACTTACCATAAATTATGTGCACTTGCACATTTTTTTTTAGCTTCCTATCCATATCTTGCAATTCTTTTCTATTTTAGAATTTTAATAATAAACACCTTTTTAGTAAATGTGAAAGAGAGGACTTGCATATGTATAAATGTAATAGTAGTCGTTTGCAAGAGTCGATTGAACAGTTTAGTCAATTTGGAGCAACTGCCAATGGTGGCGTAACCCGTTTGTCTCTTTCGAAAGAAGATGTGTTAGCGAGAGACTACTTCTGTGAAGTATGCGAAGAGTTAGGCATGGAGATAAAAGTAGATGACATGGCGAATATCTATGCCATTCTACGAGGAAAAAAAGATTGCCCACCAATCGTAATGGGATCACATTTAGATTCTGTTGAAAAAGGTGGGAGGTTTGATGGCGTCTTAGGTGTTTTAACAGCAATAGAGGCTGTCAGAACAATAAAGGAAAACGACATTGAATTAGATATCCCATTAATGATTGTGAATTTTACGAATGAAGAAGGCGCTCGCTTTGATCCCGCGATGATGAGCTCAGGTGTAATTGCATCAAAATTTAGTAAAGACAAAATGGTACAGTCTGTTGATAAAAATGGCACCACGTTTAAAGCTGCACTACAAGCGAGTGGTTATGAGGGAGAGAAAGAAAACCGTTTAACAGAAGCGCTTGCGTATATTGAACTGCATATTGAACAAGGGCCAGTACTAGAAGCGAAGCAACAAGAGATTGGTGTAGTCGAAGGCGTTTTAGGGATGGTTTGTTATGAAATTACGGTTACAGGCGAATCAGATCACGCTGGAACAACGCCAATGTCGATGCGTAAAGATCCGATGATTGTAGCGTCTCGCATCATATCGGATTTACATGAGCAACTTGGAAAGATTAATGAAGAACTTGTTTACACATTTGGTCGTATGAACGTTTCGCCTAATATTCATACAGTCATTCCAAACAAAGTTGCGTTTACCATTGATTCGCGCCATCAAAATCCAGAAGTGATGCGACAAGTAGAAGATATTCTAAAGGGATTACCGTCTGAGGAAAAAGGTTGCCACGTCCATCCAGTAAAGCTTTGGGGACGTGATACGGTGTTTTTTGATGCATCTATTTGCAATGAAGTAGAAAGATCTTGTCAGGACTTTGGCTACTCATGTCATCGAATGTTTAGTGGAGCGGGGCATGATGCACAGTATATCGCGGGTTTTATTCCTTCAGCGATGATTTTCGTACCGAGCATAAAGGGGAAAAGCCATTGCGAGGAAGAAGAAACGACATTTGAAGACTGTGCGAAAGGTGCAGATGTGTTACTTGAAACTGTGCTGACGCTACAAACGAAGTTCGTAATGGGAGAGACATATACTTTACATTAATATTTTCAAAATAGAAGACTTCTAGCGTGTCTATTACTTTATCAGCGCGAAATAGACTTCTATCAGCGGAAGTAGTCGTTTTATCGGCGGAATTTGCCATTCTATCAGCGATTCTAAATTTATTATTCAGTGTATTAAATTTATCAAACGAAGGGTGAGGGGTATATTGAAAAAAATTATTACAGGTGGACTAGTTGCGACAGCGTCAGATGTGTATGAGGCAGATATTTTAATAGAAAACGGAAAAATTGTTCAAATTGGCAAGGATTTATCAGTCGATGGAGCAGAAATTATTGATGCAACGGGTAAATATGTAATGCCAGGAGGAATTGATCCCCATACGCATTTAGATATGCCATTTAACAACACGGTGACAGACGATGATTGGAAGTCTGGCACGATTGCAGCTGCATTCGGTGGCACGACGACGATTTTAGACTTTTGCCTATCTGCAGGTGAAGAACAGCTTGCAGCAGCAGTCGAAAAATGGCATGAAAAAGCAAAGGGCAACTCGGCCATTGACTACGGATTCCACTTAATGATTGGTGATTTAACGCCTGAGACAGAGGCGGAATTACCGTTATTACTAGAGCAAGAAGGCATTACGTCCGTGAAGGTATTCATGGCATACGCGAAAGAATTCCAGGCAACAGATCGTACGCTTTTCAAAGCATTCAAAATTGCGAAAGACTTAGGTGCTGTCGTGATGGTGCATTGTGAAAATGGTTCTGTTATCGATGAACTAGTAGAGGAAGCAAAGCGAGCTGGTCATACAGAGCCAATTTATCATGCACTGACTCGCCCTGCAGAATTAGAAGGTGAAGCAACGAAACGAGCAATTGAATTAGCACATATCGCAGGTGCCAAACTTTACGTCGTCCACGTTACTTGTAAAGAAGCATTAGATGAAATTATCGCAGCGCGTGAAAAAGGGTATGACGTCTACGGGGAAACATGTCCTCCTTATTTAACACTTGATCAATCAGCTTTAGCACAGCCAGGCTTTGAAGGTGCTAAATATGTGTGGTCTCCACCACTTCGTCCGAAATACCATCAAGAGCATTTATGGAACGCCTTAAAAGCAAAGCAACTTCAAACGATTGGTTCTGACCAATGTTCATTTAGCTTTAATGGGAAGAAGCAATTGGGCTTAAATGATTTCTCTAAAATTCCAAACGGTGGACCATTTATCGAAGATCGCTTTGGGATTTTATATTCGGAGGGTGTAGCGAAAGGAAGAATTTCAATCAATGAATTCGTCGATATGATCTCAACAAGTGCTGCAAAAATTTTCGGCTTATACCCACAAAAAGGAACGATTGCAATCGGTTCTGATGCAGATATCGTGATTTTCGATCCTTCAGTAAAACGTAAAATTTCAGCAAACACACATCACATGAATGTCGATTATAACGCTTATGAGGGCTGGGAAGTGACAGGGGAGCCAGTCAGCGTACTCTTGCGCGGCGAGTATGTCATTAAGAATAAAGAGTTCGTAGGAGTATTAGGCAGTGGACAATATATCAAACGTAAACTACAACCGACTGCTGTACAAACGATTAAAGTGTAATTGTTATTAAACAACGATTGAACACATGAGGGGGATGTGGGAATGGTTCCGATTCAAGAAAATGCATTGACTGCACAACTAAAACGAAATTTTGTTGAAATGAATAGCAGGATGACGAAAAACGAAGCGCTAGAAGAAGCCAACCGCTGCCTATACTGCTATGACGCACCTTGTATTAAAGCTTGTCCAACAAGTATTCAAATCCCAAATTTCATCAAAAAGATTGCATCTGGAAATATGAAAGGTTCGGCCATGACGATTATGGAGGCAAATCCAATTGGTGCCAGCTGTGCGAGAGTTTGCCCGACAGAGGAGTTATGTGAAGGGGCTTGTGTATTAAATTCATCCACAAAACCAATTAAAATCGGACATTTGCAACGTTACGCAACGGATTGGGCGATGGACTCAGATGTTGAGCTATTTAAGCAAGGACAATCGAATGGTTTAAAGGTAGCGATAGTTGGCTCTGGTCCAGCTGGTTTATCAGCGGCACGTGAACTAAGTCGTTTCGGCTATAGTGTCACAATTTTTGAAGCGGAAGCAAAAGCAGGTGGTTTGGGGAACTACGGCATTGTGTCATTCCGATTACCAAATGATGTGGTGGATTGGGAAGTTGAACAAGTTGTAAAACTAGGCGTTGACATTAAAACGAATACAGCAGTTGGCGTTGATATTTCAGCGGATGAAATTTTAGCTGAGTATGACAGTGTTATTTTAGCGGTTGGTATGGGGGCTGTGCCTAACCTGGGTATTGAAGGTGAGGACTTAGCTGGTGTGCATGATGCTATTGAGTTTGTGAAGCAAACGAAAATAGGTTCACTTACTGAGGAGATAGTTGGTAAACGAGTTGCTGTCATCGGTGCTGGTAATACGGCTATCGATGGTGCGACATGTGCGGTTCGTTTAGGTGCTGAACAAGTAGAGATTCTTTACCGAAGAACAGAAAAAGAGATGACAGCCTACAAATTTGAATATGAGTTTGCCAAACAAGATGGTGTTGCATTTAAGTGGCTGACAGCTCCGAAGAGAATTATTGGTGATGAGGCAGGGAAAGTAGTTGGACTTGAATGTGTAAAAATGCGACTTGGTGAGGCTGGTGCGGACGGCAGGCAACGACCTGAAGAGGTTAAAGGCTCTGAGTTTATCATAGAATTGGATGCCGTCATTAAAGCAATTGGGCAAACGCGCTTCGTATCGCTAATTGAAGCGTTTGCGTTACAGCATACGAATGGTGTGGTTGATATTGACGAAACGACAATGCAAACATCTAATGAAAAAGTGTTTGCATGTGGAGATGTCGTATTCGGTAACGGTCAAGGGGAAGCGATGGTTGTAACAGCGGCACAGCAAGGTAAAGATGCGGCAACTATCATACACGAACGTTTTAAAAAACCTAGTGAAATTGCATAACTGCATTCAGCGGTAATGTTCACCTACTTTGGTGGTACGAGGAATGTGGTATTGGTATTGAGCAGTGGATATATTAACGAGTGCTGAATGAAGTTACAGCCTCCGGCGGATGTCACAGATTTTGAAAGGAGTAAAACGTGCTTGCACGATTCAAAATCTGGACACAAATTCGCTGGGGCGAATTTGATTGAGGGGGACAGGGCATGGCAGACTTACGAATTGACTTAGCAGGCATTAAATCACCAAATCCATTTTGGTTAGCATCAGCACCACCGACCAACTCAGGTTATCAAGTACAACGTGCATTTGAAGCGGGCTGGGGAGGCGCTGTTTGGAAGACGTTAGGTGATCCGATTTTAAATGTTTCTTCACGATTTGCGGCAGTTAGTTATAATGGGCAACGAGTAGCAGGTTTTAATAATATTGAACTAATTACAGATCGTCCGTTAGAGGTCAATTTAAAAGAAATCTATGAAACGAAAAAACGCTTCCCTAATCATGCAATTATTGCTTCTTTAATGGTCGAGCCAAAACAAGAAAAGTGGCATGAAATTGTGAAACGAGTAGAAGATGTGGGGGTTGATGGATTTGAGCTTAATTTTGGTTGTCCACATGGGATGGCAGAACGAGGAATGGGCTCTGCCTCTGGGCAAGTACCTGATTTGGTGGAAAAACAAACGTACTGGGCAAAGGAAGTAGCGCGCACCCCGGTCATCGTTAAGCTAACACCGAACATCACGGATATTACCGTAACGGCAGAAGCGGCGGTCCGTGGCGGAGCAGATGCGATTAGTATGATTAATACGATTAACAGCTTAGCCGGTGTTGATTTAGATACCTGGAATACAGTGCCACATGTTGCTGGCAAAGGAGCACACGGTGGTTATTGTGGGCCTGCTGTAAAGCCAATTGCGTTAAATATGGTGGCAGAGTGTGCCCGTAACCCTGCAATTAATGTACCGATTTCAGGCATCGGGGGTATTTCAAATTGGCAGGATGCTGCGGAATTTATATTGATGGGTGCATCAGGTGTGCAAGTGTGTACAGCGGCGATGCATCATGGATTTAGCATTGTTGAAGATATGATTGATGGTCTTAATAACTATCTAGATGATAAAGGCATTGCATCTGTAATGGATTTAGTCGGTCGATCCGTACAACGTTATTCTAATTGGGGCGACTTAGACTTAAATTACAAAATTGTCGCTGAGATTAATAATGATGTATGTATTAACTGTAATAAGTGTCACATAGCTTGTGAAGATACGTCGCATCAATGTATTGATTTGTACACAGAGAGTGGTCGTCCGATGCTAAAGGTCCGTGAAGAAGATTGTGTAGGTTGTAATTTATGCTCGATTGTGTGCCCTGTAGATGGTGCAATCACAATGGTCGAAAGAAAATCTAATATTGCACCAATGACTTGGAATGAACGCCAATCCCTTATCAGTAATTTTGCTCGATAAGATGCGCTGATTTTTTGTGAGCTGGAAATCTACCTTAAAGGAGAGACATGAATGGCGAATGGTGGGAATTATTTAAAATCACCAGATTTACTTCCAGTGACACATCAACAAAGAAGTATCGGGACATTTGGTTTTGCAGTGATTTGGATAGGGATGGCCATTGTATTAGCCGCCTTTGCAATTGGTGGATCAGGAATTATGAGTCTGCCATTGCCTATGGTGATTTTTGCAACAATAATAGGTTCTGTTTTAATTGGCGTATTTATGACGTTAATTGGTGACATCGGTATTGAACATGGCTTGTCTTTCCCGGTTTATATGCGAGCTCCATTTGGGACAATAGGTACGCACTTACCTTCGCTCGTTCGCGGCGTAACAGCAGCATGTTGGTTCGGGATTAACACTTATTTTGGTGCGATGGCGATTAACGGTATTTTGAATTTATTATTTGGATTTAATAATTGGTTTTTATGTTTCCTCGTTTTTGCAGCATTGCAGTTATTTAATACATCGCTTGGCATAAAATCTATAGAGCGCTTCGCAGATTTAGCTGCACCGATCATTATTTTAATTTCGTGCTGGATGTACATTACGCTAGCAGACAATGCAACGTCTCAGGGCAAAGATGTATGGACTTGGGTGGAATCACCAACGACAGGGATGGCAGCTTTTACAGCATTCATGGTTGTGGTCATGGCAAACATGGGATTCTGGGCGACATTGGCAGCTGATATGCCGACGTTATCTCGTTTCTTTAAAGCACCAAAAAATGAACGCAATTGGTTCAAACGCAATAAAACACAATTAGTTGGTTCTTTAATCGTCATGCCAATTACCAATACGTTTATCGTAGCGATTGGTGCGGTTTGTTATATGGCAGTGGCATCTGCTGATCCAATAAATGCGTTACAACAAAGTGCAAGCGGCTTCATTTTAGGGATCTTATTACTGATGATTGTGTTAGCACAATGGTCTACGAATACGTCAGCAAACGTTATACCTGCAGCAACGATTTTCTCTAATATCGGTGGACCAAAAGTGCCGTTCTGGGTTGGGGTTATCATTGCGGGTATTATTGGGATTTTAGCACAGCCTTGGAGTCTATTCGGCGTTTTGGTAAATGCATTATTAATCATTGGCGGTATTTTAACAGCAATTGTAGGTATTCTATTTGCCGATTATTATTTAATTCGTAAACGTCGGGTGAATGTAAAAGAGCTTTACGAATTAGACGGTCAATTTAAGTACTTGAATGGCTTTAACTTAGCAGGCTTAATTGCGTGGGTGATTGGCGGTATCTTAGCGAATGTGTTCCCAGCATATTCTTCATTAGTCGGCTTCTTCGTCGGAGCTCTCGTTTACTATGTACTAGCGAAATATTGGTGGTTCAAAAAGTACCCACAAGCGGAACTAGACGACCCAAGTGACGCAAAGTATCTAGGCATTACAGTCGGTCATGATTGGGACGATATACTCGTGCAAGAAACGGAAAAAGTACGATCAATTGTGCGGGTGAAGTGAACCCAATACTCGAAGTTATAGGTGCTGAATATTAGAGTGAGGTGTTGGTGGTATGTCGGATCATTTATTAAGTTTGGATGAAATGAAAAAAATAGATGACTTTTTAGACACAGGCTATAAAGTCCACTATGTTTATGAAAACTTAAGTGGTATGTTTATCGAGTTTGAACGGCAGGAAGAAGAAGTTTGTTTGCCGATTCTGACGGCCGAAGCGCGCAAATATTTTGCGTCAAAACTTCAAAATCAGGAGTTGTCGTAATTCAGTTATAAATGTTGTGTAGAGCAATATTAATCTACGAAAAGAGAAGCATCTTTGGGTTAAGATGCTTCTCTTTAAAAATTTAATGTATAACAATATACTTTTTACCAAGAGCCAACATCATTATACTGATTACTAAGAAGTATAATGGCATGGTCATTAGTGAACCATTATGAATAAGGCTGATGCCAAATGTTATGAGACTAACTAAAAAGTAATAACCTAAACTGAATATCGCGCCCGCTGTTCCAACAACATCTTGAAAACCTACTAGAGCAAGACTTAAACAGTTTGGTAACGCAATACCAGCACCTAATAGCATGATAAAAATAGCCATTAACATACTGATAATTACCATCAAATTAGGCAGTATTGTTAGCGTAGCTACAAGTACTAAAAATAATGATCCACCAGCCATGACTAAGCATCCGAGGTGAATAATCTTTTCAGGCTGACACTTATTTAATAGTTTTTTAGAAACCATAGCACCAATAATAGATGCTAACGCTACAACTATACCTAGAAAACCATAGAGTCCGGGTGACATGTGAAAGTGCTCAATAAAAATAAAAGGTGCTTCAGCATAATAACTGAATAAAATTCCGTTGATGCCACCAATCAGCAAGCCGAAGACAAGGACACGCGGTGATGAAATGATACGTTTCGCAACGGGAAAAATCGCAACTTTTTTTCTAGTTGAGTCATTTGTTGTTTCAGGTAGCCTCAAATAGGCATAGATAAACAACAAAATACTCATTATCACAAGGACAAAAAAGACAGCCTTAAAACCATATACTTGATCTACCCAGCCACCAATTAGGGGGCCTACTGCAGGCGTAAAAGCAATAACCGCCGATATTTGTGCAAACATGGCATGCCTTTTACTTCCTGATACACTTTCACGCAAAATAGTTTGTGTAATTACTGAGCCAGTAGCAGCCCCAAAAGCTTGAATGAGTCGGCTGAAAAGTAGAAATGCTACAGAATCAGCGTAAAAACACATGAAACTACCAATTCCGTAAAATAGTAAACCACCCAGCATTGCAGGTCTTCTTCCGATAAAATCAGAAATCCATCCCCAACAAAAAACTCCTACTGCAAACCCAACAAAATAAATACTTAAGGTTAACTGCACTGAGCTGTTGGTTGCACCAAATGCAACTGAAATATCTGGGAGTGATGGCGAATAAATCGTTTCGCTAATTTGTGGAAAAGCCACAAGTACAATCATTAAAAAGATAGACGGTGTTACATGTTTATTCAATTTGTTTTGCCCTCCTACAAGCATGGTCTATTTTCTAATAAAAGAGATAAACCTAGCTAGGGAAAGGGAGGGACCATTATTAATATACGATCATATGAAGACATGATTAAACCACCTTATTATGCTATTTGTAGGAGAACGTAGTGCTATGGACTATTATACATATTTTTCAGAGGGTATCTAGTAGGGATTGGAAAGAGTGGTCCATAACCATAAATGGTGATATTTTGACATGAAGTTAATTGCAGGATATTATTATATGTATCTTGCATTAAAAATCTAACCGAACTAGGAGATTAAATGATGACAGAGTTGAAAAAATTAACGATTCACCGAGCTTTAACTGAACTAAAAATGCTAAATCATCGTATTGAAGCAGCGACGAATGAAGTAAGTGTTGTCTTACCTAATCGAAAGAGCAATGAAAAGATAAATGGAATTGACATTAAAGAATATGAAAAACAGATGCAAGCTTCTTATGATAAGGTGACAAGCTTAATCCAATATCGTAACCGCATAAAAGCACTCGTTGTTGAATCGAATGCTACAACAAAAGTCATCATAGGTAGTGATGAAATGACTGTAGCAGAAGCAATTGAACGAAAACAGTCTATTGGTTATGAAAAACAGTTACTAGATAGAATGCAGCAACAATATCGTACAGCTATTAAAACAGTCGCAAAAGAAAATGATGCACTGCCAGCAAAACTCGAAACATACTTAGTAAACATTCTTGGAAACAAGGAAAAGCAATCTGCAGAAGAAGTAAAATTACATACTGAGACATTCATGAAGCGCAACGAATTTGAATTCGTTGATCCAATGAATGCGAAAAAAATGATTGAAGCATTGAGTAGTCGTATTGAGGAGTTCGAATCAGAGGTGGATGCCGTGTTATCGGAATCCAATGCGACAACGTTTATTGAAGTACAAGCTTAAATAGAAATACAAATTTAATAGATTTGCATGGCCTAGCGAAAACAGAAAACGTATCAGTCGCTCGTGCTTAGAGGGGTGTGTGCGAGTTGAAACATCAAAACACACCTCACACAAAAGGTTTTTAACCAACTCAACTTAACTTATCTAGCATTAATAATGCTATTAGTTAAAAGTTCAAAGGGTAAAGCTAAAAGCGCAAAGTTTACGTTTCAAAGTTCTTAATAATTTAAAGCTAAAACCTAAAAGTTAAAGGTTCTTTAAAATCCTGGGTTTCTGGTTGAGGTATCGACTTTTCAGGACCGTCTGTCATCCACCAGGCAGCTTGTGCTGTGCAAAACTATAAATTAATGATGTGGAGTTTACATAAATGATTAAGCCCGATGAGTTAAAAGAATTCTCTTTTGCTCTCAAAATAAAAAGGTAACTTTCAGTAGTTTGAACTGAAGGTTGCCTTTTTTATTTGTTTACGTGATTATATCGACTCTCATGAAAAAAAACAGCGTTCGCGGAGTGGAAATCAGCACTCATTGAAACAATTCAGCGTTCGCGGAGTGGAAATCAGCACTCATTGAAACAATTCAGCGTTCGCGGAGTGGAAATCAGCACTCATGGACACAATTCAGCGTTCGCGGAGTGGAAATCAGCACTCGTGGAACCAATTCAGCGTTTGTGGAGTGGAAATCAGCACTCATGGACACAATTCAGCGTTCGTGGAGTGGAAATCAGCACTCATGGATACAATTCAGAGTTCGCGGAGTGGAAATCAGCACTCATTGAAACAATCTTTCAGGTCAAACATTTACAACTTCATTAACGATCCAAGTATGCCAAATCGTAAATAATACATACTATCTATGCACGCATAAAAATTTATAAATTGAAAATATTTATTTTTATGTAACGTTAGTAGACTACCTACGTCTAATCACTTTGTAATCAAATATTTATTAAAAAGGAGAGTTTTTTTATGAAAAAAATGATAGTAATATTGCTAACGATGGTGTTAGCGATGGTAGTTTCAGCATGCGGGGTAGGTAAGACTTCCACAGATGATAAAACCACAAATATTGAACCAAGTAAATCTGCAAAAGAAATGACAGAGCAAATGCTAACAGAAGTCGAGCAACCAACTCTAATGGAATTATCGGCAGAGGAAATGCAGAACCTATACAATATAGATCCTGCAAAACTAGAAGATTTCTCAGTTCGAATTCCAATGATGAACGTAAAATCAAATGAAATTGCCATTTTTAAAGTGAAAGATGCGAATGATCTTGCAGAAGTTGAAGCAGCTGTAAAAACTAGAGCAGAAAATGTCATGAAGAATTTTGAACAGTATCTTCCGGATCAATATGAAAATGCAAAAAATCATAAAATAGTTGTAAAAGGAAATTATGTGTTATTTGTTATTTCCGATCAAGCAGACGAACTTATTAAAGTTTATGATAGCTTCTTCGAAAAAAAGTAGGCAGCTATGGTATTTAGTAGCCTTCTTTTCCTATTTGTGTTCTTGCCGGCAGTTTTAACGCTTTATTATTGTTCGCCAAGAAGTATTAGAAATCTCATTTTATTTATCATGAGCCTTGTCTTTTATGCTTGGGGCGAGCCGGTATACATCGTGATTATGTTAGTGTCTACGCTGACGGATTATTGTTTCGGTTTGCTCCTTGATAAACCGAATATGACCGCGGTCAAACGCAAGGGCGTTGTAGCATGTTCTATTGTAGTAAATCTCATGCTGCTATCTTATTTTAAATATGCTGATTTTCTAATTCAGAATGTAAATGCGTTAATTGGGACGAATATCCCTTTAACCGAACTTCCTTTGCCTATCGGAATATCTTTTTACACGTTCCAATCAATGTCTTACATTATTGACGTCTATAGAGGGACAGCGAAAGCACAGCGCAATTGGATTGACTTTGGCACATATGTCGCCCTGTTCCCACAATTAGTGGCAGGGCCGATTGTGAAATATAACTCGATTGCAGAACAGCTCAAGCAGAGAACTGAAAACATGAAGATGTTCGCAAAGGGTGTTCGTAGGTTTACAATTGGACTCGCGAAGAAGGTGCTACTTGCCAACAATATCGGCCTGCTTTGGGATACAATTTCTAGTTCCAATCCAGAGTCGATGCCAGTGTTAACGGCCTGGCTAGGCATCATTGCATTTGCCTTCCAAATCTATTTTGATTTTAGTGGTTATTCAGATATGGCCATTGGTCTTGGGCTCATGTTTGGCTTTCGATTTAATGAGAATTTCAACAAGCCATATATTGCGCAGAGCATTACTGACTTTTGGCGGAGGTGGCATATCTCGCTTAGCAGCTGGTTTCGTGATTATGTCTATATTCCACTTGGTGGCAATCGACGAGGGTTAGCCATTCAAACGCGTAATATTTTGATTGTGTGGATGCTGACAGGATTTTGGCATGGGGCTAGCTGGAACTTTATAATGTGGGGCTTGTATTTTGGTGTCATTCTCTTTTTTGAAAAATGGTGGGGACTAGCATTACTTCAACGTGCACCACGCTGGATTAGACATCTCTATGCAATCATCCTCATTCTTATTGGATGGGTGCTATTTGCCTTTGACCAGCCTTCCTTAATTGTAGGTTATTTGGCTGCCATGTGGGGACTCAATGGTCAAGCGCTTTGGGATAACGAAACCGTGTATTTCTTTTATACAAATGCCGTGCTACTCATAGTATTGATCGTCGCGTCAATACCTATGAAGCAATGGTCAAAATCGAATGAATTATCGATAGCTCATCTTGCTTGGTATGGCTTTCTCTATTTACTTTCTGTTGCCTACTTGGTAGATGCCACATTCAATCCATTTTTATATTTTCGTTTTTAGGGAGGTAGAACTTTATGAAGCACATATCAGAGCGATTATTAGTTGTTGGATTTGTCGGTACAACTTTTCTAATCGCTATACTCTTTTTCATTTTGCCTCATCCACGTTTTTCCGAACTAGAAAACAGGTATTTACAAGCAGCGCCACAATTCACATGGGATAACTTGATATCCAAGAAATTTGCCGAAGAAGCGGAGAGTTTTATCACAGATCACTTTCCGTTTCGAGACAAGTGGCTATGGGTTAAATCAACGTCAGAACAAGCCCGTTTGCAACAAGAAAATAACGGCATCTATCACGGCAAAGATGGCTATTTATTTGAAAAGTTTTTAGAGCCTGACTATACAAAGGTTCAGCGATATACAGCTTCGGTAAACCGATTTGCAAGCAATCATCCAACAGTGAAAATTACTTTCATGCTTGCGCCTACATCGATTGGTATCTATCCGGAGCGATTACCTTGGTTGGCACCGTCGTATCCTCAAAGAGACGTAAATCGGTTTATCGGTCATCAAATAGATGATGGAATCACCTTCATTGATGGCTTAGATGTTCTCACACCGCATGCATCAGAATCGATTTACTATAGGACCGACCATCATTGGACGACATATGGCGCCTATTTGGCTTATGTTGCCTATGCGGAGCAGCGAGGATGGCAGCCACTTTCACAGAGGGATTTTTCCATTAAAACCGTGAGCGATTCATTTCTAGGGAGCTATCATACAAGAAGTCAGTTTACGGGTTTAACGCCGGATACGATTCAAACCTACATACCTCGTAATCCAGCTCCTACAGAAATGTACATCGCGGATACGAATCAAACTGTGTCAGGCATGTATGATGAGAATTTTTTGACGAAGAAAGATCAGTATTCTTACTTTCTAGGTGGGGTTCATGCGCTAATGAAGCTAACAACTGCGCTTGACCCGAATCAAATTGAACAAGATAAGCTACTAGTCATTAAAGACTCGTATGCACATAGTCTACTGCCGTTCCTCACAAATCATGTATCAGAAATTCATGTAATCGACCTTCGCTATTATAATGGCAGCATTACTAATTATTTGAATGAGAATGGCATTAAAGATGTTCTATTTTTATTCAACACAGCAACGCTAGTTGAAGATGCATCACTTTTGAAATTGAATTAAGTGGAGAAGGATTATTTCTTTGCCGAACGAATCACTCCTGCACAATACAGTCCCATTCAAAAAAGCACATCACGCAAAGGTGATGTGCTTTCAAAATTTACTTCGCGAAAAAAACAGGTCAATCTTTTTTCTTCATAATAAAACTTAAATGTCGACCACTTTGTTTATCTTCACGATAAGAGAAGCAGCTCGGGCTTACAAACGTACATGTTGTGTCTACTGAAATTTGCTGAGACGGAATACCCGCTAACTCACATTGTTTTTTCACAGTAAGCTGATTGTCAATGTGGTACTTCCCAGTTTCTTCATTAACATACATGAAGTCATCTGCGTAGCCAAGGTCTTTGAATTGCACATACACATCTGTATCGACTTCGAATTTTTCCTGACTTAGGGCCATACCAATTTGTACGTGAAAATCACTAGGGTTACAATTTTCCACTTCTACTAAGTGCTTAAATAATTTCAGTGTGATTTCTTTAACAGTACCTTGCCAGCCAGAATGAACGACGCCGATAAGGCCATTCGCTTCATTGTAAAAAATAACCGGGACACAATCGGCCGTAAAGCTGCATAATAACAAATTTGGCTCATACGTGTAGAGAGCGTCGGTGTCCATAATAGCAGTATCTGGATTGTCGGCACCTCGACCTTTATCAGCGAGTGTTACCTTATGAAAATTCGCGCTATGCGTTTGATGGGTACAGACAAAATGATCTACATCGCAGTGCAAGGCAGCAGCTAATTTCTGACGGTTCATTAGAACATTGTCGGTGCTCTCGCATATGTGGAGGGCCATGTTGTTGCTTTCAAATTCAGTCTCATCTTTGAGGGTAGTCCCTGCGATGAATTTCTCGTTGTCTACATAAATTTTTGTTTTCATCTCATCACCTTCCCTTAATATATAGTAAAAATTTGCGAATGTATAGGCTGACCTAAATGAATAGGGGACACCGATCTGTTCATATAGTAACAGAGGCGAGTAGCGGTTTTCATTAATTAAAAGGATGGTGTATTTGACAAGTCATATTAATTGGTTTTTTGTGTTGCAATTAGGGATGGCTCTGTTTTGGATTGTGACTTACATACTCATTATATTTCGAGGATTTCGAGATAAAGCGTATGGCATGCCGATGGTCGCGATTTGTGCCAATATTTCATGGGAGTTCATTTTTGCATTCATTTACCCACAAAATGATTTACAACAGAAAATCACGATGATTTGGTTTGCCTTGGATATTATTATTCTGATGCAATATTTAATGTATGGTCCAAAGGAATTCAAAAAATACCTTTCAAGGACTCTTTTTTATTCATCTTTCTTCATCACACTGGGCATTAGTTTTCTCATGATGCTGACAATCATACATGAAATTAATGATTTCGAAGGGAAGTACATTGCTTTTTCACAAAATTTAATGATGTCTGGCTTATTTATCTCTTTATTGTTTTGGCGAGGGAATTTGAAGGGACAGTCTCTAGCTATTGCGGTCTTTAAAATGCTAGGGACATTATGCGCTTCAATAGCTTTCTATCTTTATTTCGAAACAAGCCTAATCACGATTATTAGTGTTGCTATTTTACTATATGATTGTTTTTATATTGGCCTAGTTTACAAGTTAAATAGAAAAAAAATCACTCTCTAACGTTGAGAGTGATTTTTTATATGTATTGCTATGCCTTTAGTGGGGATATGTCGTAGTAATATATTCCTGTTACAACTATATTTCAAACGTATTACTGAGGCGAATTGCAAGAAAACCGTTACCAAGGCAATCATCACCTACATAGTTTCCACCGTAATAGTACTGTAAAAATTCTACCATATATTTAGGGATGAATTATGCTAGAAAACTATTTACTATGGTTGTAGACACACCGAAAGGAATGGGTAGATGTTTAATAACATAAAAAAAGTGGCGATGGCCTCAGTATTATCTTTATCTTTAGTCGTACCAATGACTGCGATGGCAGCAGGTTCATATACAGTAATTTCAGGAGATACACTTTGGAAAATTGCCGTTAAAACGCAAACAGGTGTACAGGAGTTAATCGATTTAAATCCACAACTTTCAAATCCGAATTTGATCTACCCTGGTCAAATTATTAATGTCCCTACAAATGAACAAGCGAGTGTAGAACAAGAAGTCATCAAGCTTGTCAATGTGGAAAGAGCAAAAGCTGGTTTACCAGCATTGAAAGAAGATTGGGAGCTTTCAAGAGTAGCGAAGTACAAGTCTCAGGATATGCGTGACCAAAACTATTTCAGTCATACAAGTCCAACATACGGTTCACCATTTACAATGATGAAAAACTTCGGCATCACGTATAAATCAGCTGGAGAAAACATTGCACAAGGTCAAAGATCAGCAGCTGAAGTAATGAAAGCATGGATGAACAGTGAAGGGCACAAATCCAACATCATGAGCAAAAACTTTACACATATTGGGGTAGGGTATGTAGCAGAAGGCAACTACTGGACACAAATGTTTATTTCAAAGTAATGAAGAGAAGGGCTGTTCCACCAAGTGATTGGGGGACAGCCCTTTTTTATTGTTTCTTAAAAAGAATCGCTTTTGTTCGTGATTTGACACCGAGTTTACTATAAATAGTCGATAAGTATACGCGAACGGTACCTTCTGATAGATCTAGCTGTTCCGCGATTTCACGATTCGTAACACCTTCAGCTAATAAATTAAACACTTCTTGTTCACGTGGCGTCAGTATATTGTCCAATTCAATGTTTGTGCTGTAAGTTATTTGAAGCTGTTGTAAATAATACAGCGAAATAGATTTCCGTTTAGAGCCATCCACTTGTAATTGTTTAAAATAACGTTCTAAAAGTGGATGAATTTCTGTCTCATCTAAAAACGTACGAATGTAGAAATATGGAGCTGCTTGCTCTAATGCTTCATGTAAAATGTTTAGTGCAACATCTGTATTACCTATTCTGTTATGACAAATTACCTCAAGAACCGACGCCTCCATAATAGTGGCAACTTGATGGTCTTGCTGTGCTTTTGTTTTCGTTTGAATGACGATCATTAAAGCATCCTCAGGTTGTTCTTTCAATAGTAATAATCGAGCGTACACAAGCATCCAAAAGGGTTGTTTTGTTTTCGTTGCTAGTAATTCCATCTCGGCGCTTTTACTATCACCTGCTAATACATAACAATATGCCTGCATGATACGGAGGGTCATTACCCAATGTTTTTCTTTGACCACATCCTTTACTTGCATCAGCATAGCCTGTGCAGAAATTAATTGCTTTTCGGTTATATAAATTTTCGCCTTTAATAAATACATAGGGATCAATAAGCCAGGGTCACTATACTGATGGCCGTATTGAATCGCTAATTCAACTTCTTTTTTTGCAAGATCTAGTAAGTTTCGTTCATATAAAGATTCTGCTGATACCCCATAGCTAAATGCTGTGATAATGGTAGTCGTTTCTCGAAAGAAATTGGCGATGGCTGTTCCATCCTCCATTGTCGGCAGTTTTCCTTTTGAGCCTATACTTGTACGTAATAGTTTATATTCGAAAATATTATATTGCATCGGTACTTCATCCCAACGAGAGGGCACAGCTCCTTTGGTATGTTGTTTTTGAATAATTTCTTTGGCTATTTGTAAATCTCCACCTGTCGATATGATGGCATATGCCTTTACAGTTTCATAAATATACGCTATTGCCTCATTTTCTTTCTTATCCATCCATTGCTCGGTATGTTGGCGAATTTCAAGCTCCTGCATAAGTGAGGAGGCTACATCTATATCTAATGTAGAAAGAGAAGTAATAACACCCATGACAAGCATTTCATAGGGAACTGTATAGGAATCACTTCGTAATTGATGTAACCAGCGCATAAAGGTAGCAGTTTGGCCAGCTAAGTATAGCTCAACAAGGTGTTCTGTGATCCATAAATCTGCCAGTTCGAAAAGATCATGTTGCAGTGCAAGCTCAATAGCTGAGATGAAATCCCCAATGTCATGCAAGAGAGTAGCAGTATCCGAAGCAAATTTCGTTACTTGTTGTACTGAATACCTTCTTTTGAATTCGCTTTGTAAAACTTCCGCAAACAAATGATGGTAGCGAAAAACTGGTTTTGTTGACTGTAATCGAACGATAAAAAGCCCTTTCTCTTCTAATTCTCCAAGCAGTTCATAGCTATCTATTCGCTGCGTAAGTTTATTACAAATAGAAGGTTCTAGCTCATTTAATAGTGATGTACGTAAAAGAAACTCTTGTGTAGGTGGTGAGAGAGTCGTAATAATTTCCTGCAATAAAAATTCAGAAACATATGGCTGTGCTTGCATATGCCAATGCCGTTCCGACTCTGGATTTGTAGATAAACTAGCCAATAATAAGCCTGCTATCCAACCTTCCGTCCGTTCCACAATGAGTTGAAGGGTTTCCTGGTTGTGTAAGGTTAAATTTTTCATGGCATAAAATTGTTTTGCTTCTTGATGGGTAAAGCGTAATTGATCCGTATTAAATTCACAAACCCATTGCTTGGCTCGCCATTTTGCAATAGGTAGTGGCAATGCTGTACGTGTCGTTAGATAAACGTGTACATGCTCAGGGAGCTGCTCGATAAATTGCGTCATCATTTGGTGAATTAGTGTGTTTTCTATTAAATGATAGTCGTCCATTACAATATGCAAGGTCGCTTCCATAGCATTGAATTCGTGTAAAAGTGCGTCAATTAGGAATTCAAAAGTAGCCACGTCTTGTGATTGAAAGAGTGGTTTGAGCACTTTGTCAAGCTCGGATTGACTAGCATGAGCCACTGCATGTACAACATATGTCCAATAACGAATTGGGTCATTGTCGGCAGGGTCTACAGATACCCATGCGATTTGCTCTTTTGTCTGTTTTAGCCATTGACTTAGAAGTGTTGTTTTACCATAGCCTGCGGGTGCCCGTAAAATCGTTACCTTTTTAAGCGTATTGTTGCTGAAAGTATCATAAAGCCGCGTTCTTTCCACTGCTTCAGACATGCTGTGTGGGACATTTGTTTTAGAAGAGAGTAGTAAGACTGACATCTTGTAGCCTCCGTATGTTCAAAAAAATAGATAGTGTGAACATCGTATTTTTAAAAATATTCTGAAATCCATCTAATGTATATACAATTCTAATATAAAATATACAAATTTTATAGATGTTAATAGTAAAACATTAACATTCGTCAGTATTGCATATGTAATTTCTAATTTACAGTAGAAGATAGGTACTAAGGAAAGGACAGTATCAAACTATAAGGAAGGAGTTTTTCTTTATCAACATTTAAAGATGTGGAATTCTAGGGGGATTTACATTGAACAATTTGCTACCTGTTGTAGCCATGTTCTCGAACGCAAGTACGAAATTTTTTAAAAAAATGGAGGTTAGTAATTTATGCACACTACAATTGATATCGATCTTAAGTTAAAACAGGGGTTCCGTTCTTTATTCCCGGATTATGCAACAAAGCTCGAGAAGGCAACTTCCCAAGAGGAAATCAATAAGCTTCAAGCTGCTTTTATTGAAGAAAGCAAGCAAGCTTTGGCTGATGCTCTAGGCAAGGATATCTCTGAATTGGTAGCAAGTGATCAAACAGCACCAATTCTTTTGAAAAAGGAGACTTATGAATTTCTCGTAAATGCGACTGGTGATGACATAAAAAATCAAATGAAAGTACTTATTGATGGTCTTGGTCGATTAAAAGGTATGGAAAATGACGAAGCAGGTATTGTGGCTGCAAAAATTCTTCTTTCTGGTGCGATAGGAATTGGCTCCTTAGCCACTTCAGCAGCTATAGCAAAATTGGTGGCTGGAGCAGCTGAAGCAGTCGCCGTTCTTGCTGGTGTTACATTTGCGACAGTTCAAGTAGTTGTCGCGGTTGCAACCCTTGTCATCGTATCTGTCATTATTCCTATTATTTATTTTATGGTAAAACCAGCAACTGCTCTAGTGTTGTTAATCAATGAATTGGACAAGCCTCTTACATTTGTAAGCGATCACAATGTAAGCGGCAAGCCAGTGCTAATGACAACGCCTATTCCGGAAGGTGTCGAAATCCCTGGGGCTGGTAAATACCCTGTATCAGGATTTATTGTGACGGAGAAGAAAGAAATGGCTTTAGTAGGAACACAATATGGCTTTACGATGAAATACGGCAATACAGGTACTCAACTTTCTTTCGGCGTAGAATGTCCGTTAACATCTATTATGAAAGATAATAACTGTTATTGTGCCATAGATGAAAATGCTGAGACAGTTGCTGTGAAGACTACAGATAAGAATAAGCAATTCTGGGAAGCAGAAAAAAACGGTCTCAAATTAAGCATTCGTTGCAATTCAGGAAACGGTTCAATCGCTTATTACGTAGCACGAGCATATAAAGCGTAGACAGAAGAATAGGCCTAACTATTTCACCAAATTTGGTAGATAGCTAGGACGAACTATTTTCAAATGTTAATAGTCGAACCATTAACATTCGTCAATATTGCAGAACTTTTTTCTGTTATATAGTGGATGTGAGCAGATTACCTTTTTAGAGAATGAGTGTTTGCACTCTTGTTCTGCTACAGTGAAAAAGAAAGATAGAGGGAGGATGATTATGAAAAACAGGCTTCATAAAACACTGTCAATGTTGGCCATCTGTCTATTACTCTCGCAAACCTTTTTCGGGAGTTTGCCAGTGTTCGCACAGACTAAAAGTAACGAATTGACCATTATGATGACGGAGAACGGACAGCCATATGTAGAAGGTAGCGTCGCGACAAGTCCTGTCACGATTCAAGTGTCGACAACTTCTCCTGATAGTGCGGGCATAGAACTATCACTAGATCTTGGTGCCACATGGAAATCATATGATCCAACTGAGCCACTACTATTGGAGGATGCGGGCGATCACGATATTTGGTTTAGGCTAATAGATCAAACAGCCATTGAAAAACGCCGTATTCAAATCGCCCCAGTTTCGGCGTTCCTTTCGACACAGGCAACTAGTGCTACAACAGCAGACAGCGCCATTATTTATGTGAATGAAGCATCGTCTGCTGGAGGGGATGGGGGAAGCTGGGCAACCGCTTACAATGACTTACAGGCGGCACTAGACCAAGCAACTGATGGCAATCAAATTTGGATTGCCACAGGAACGTATAAACCATCAAAACAGTCAGATGTAAAAGATTCTCGAACAGTTTCATTTCAAATGAAAAATGAAGTAGGAATTTACGGCGGTTTTGTAGGTACAGAAACTACACTAGCTGAACGAGATTTCAAGACAAATGAAACGATATTAAGTGGTGATATTGGTATAGTCGGCGATAATAAAGACAATGCCTATCATGTATTCTACCATCCACAAACCTTAAGTTTAACAGATACAGCGATTTTGGATGGTGTCACAATCAGTGAGGGCAATGCGAGTGTACCTCTTCTTAATGTTCCAGAATCTTCAGGAGGCGGCATGTACAATGCCAGTAGCAGTCCGACTGTAACGAATGTGAAGTTCATCGGAAATACGGCTTCTGTTTTTGGCGGAGGCATGAACAATTGGAGTAGTAGCAGTCCGAGCCTTATGAATGTGGAATTCATTGAAAATACAGCTAATGGTTTAGGGGGCGGCATGCACAATGATAGTAGTTCCGGTCCAACCGTAACGGATGTGAAATTCATTGAAAATACGGCTTTTAATGGAGGTGGAATGTCCAATAGTAGTAGCAGTCCGACCGTAATGAATGTGGAATTCATCGGAAATGAAGCTTCTGGAGTCGGAGGCGGCATGTTAAATTGGAGTAGCGGTCCAACCGTAACGAATGCGGAATTCATTGGAAATGAAGCTTTTTCTGAGGGAGGCGGCATGTTCAATAGTAGTAGTAGCAGTCCGAGCCTTACGCATGTGGAATTCATTGAAAATACGGCTGCTAATGGAGGCGGCATGTCCAATTGGAGTAGCAGTCCGAGCCTTATGTATGTGGAATTCCGCGAAAATACGGCTTCTTCTGAAGGAGGCGGTATGTACAATAGTAGTAGCAGTCCAATCGTAACGAATGTGAAATTCATTGAAAATACGGCTTCTGATGGAGGAGGCATGTACAATAATTATAGTAGCAGTCTGTCCGTAACGAATGTGGAATTTCACGGAAATACTGCTTCTTCTGAAGGAGGCGGCATGTTCAATAGTAGTAGTAGCAGTCCGAGCCTTACGCATGTGGAATTCATTGAAAATACGGCTGCTAATGGAGGAGGCATGTCCAATTGGAGTAGCAGTCCGAGCCTTATGTATGTGGAATTCCGCGAAAATACGGCTTCTTCTGAAGGAGGCGGTATGTACAATAGTAGTAGCAGTCCAATCGTAACGAATGTGAAATTCATTGAAAATACGGCTTCTGATGGAGGAGGCATGTACAATAATTATAGTAGCAGTCTGTCCGTAACGAATGTGGAATTTCACGGAAATACTGCTTCTTCTGAAGGAGGCGGCATGTCCAATAGTAGTAGCAGTCCGATCCTTACAAATGTCACGATGAGTGGCAATACAACGAATGGTAGTAGTAAAGGAGCTATCTATAATAATTATAGTTTTCCTAAAATTAACAATAGCATCATTGTCGGAAATAACGGCCCAGCAATTGAGGGGCAAAGAGGAACGATTGAAAATAGTCTGATTGATGATGAGGAAAGCGGAATTGTAAAGTGCAAACTGTATGATCGTACAGGTACGCCTGGAAGTGCTGTTACTTATACAGCAGAAGAAATTTTCATTCGAACTGACCTTACCAAGGCAAATTATCGTTTAAAAGCAGATTCACCCGCGATTGATAAAGGAGCTTTATATCAAGAATTAGCACAAGTTACAAAGGACCTTGATGGTAATGATCGGATTCAAGGAGCGAGCATTGATTTAGGTGCTTATGAATATACTCCTCCATCTGCCTTAACAAATTTGCGGGCACCTGCGGGAGATAGAGAAGTTGCATTAATGTGGGACCCTGCACTTGACCATGCGTCCTATGAAGTATATCAGTATGAAGGACCAATTGCTCCAAATGATGAGCAACAGTGGCAGCTTGTGAATGGTAATGTAATCATTTCACAACCCACTCACATCGTCTCAGGTCTAACAGTTGGTTCGACTTACTGGTTTAAGGTGAAGGGAATTAGTAAAGAAGGCTATGAAAGTAACTTCTCACAAGTTGTATCCGCAATACCCTTTGCTGCAATAACGAGTTCGAATAGTATGCCACTTTCTGTAGAAAAAGGTACAAAAGTAGAGGATATTTCGTTCCCTACGACTGTAGACATTTCTTTAAGTGATGGTACGACATTACCTGCTATTTCTGTTGCTTGGGACAAGACAAGTGGCAGTTACCAATCAGACAAAGCGGGGACGTATACATTTACTGGGGAGTTACAAAACTTACCGAATCATGTGTTGAAGAAGTCAGTCGAAATTTCTGTTCAGGTATCGCCAAGTGCAAATGTAAGCTTGAAGAGTATTCATTTGAATGGCAGTGAGATACCGAACTTTGACGGACAAACGCTCGACTATACGGTTTCAGTCCCTTATGAAACAACATCTGCCAATCTGACGACAGAAACGGTCGATGCAGATGCGCGAGTGACAATCACTGGTGGCAATCCACAGAGCTTACATGTAGGCGATAATGTGGTGGAAGTGGTCGTGACGGCGGAAAATGGGGATTCAAGTACTTACAAAGTCTCTATCAAACGAGAAGCGAAGAAAACACCAACACCAGACCCTGGCGAAAATGGGGGAACAACCCCGAATCCGACACCAAATCCTAGCGGTAATGGGGGAACAACAACAGAGCCGACACTGAATCCAACTCCAGAACCGAAGCCGGAATCAAAACCAAAGCCAAAGCCGGAGTTAAAACCAGAACCAACCCCAATTCATTTTTCTGACATCGCATCAGATCACTGGGCGGCAGATTTTATTCACCAAGCAGCAGCGATGGGCATATTTAAAGGATATGATGACGGACGTTTTGGACCAAATGACAACTTAACACGCGCTCAGTCCGTATCCATTCTTGTGCGGATGCTTGGGTTAGAGCCTAGTTATACATCAAGCTTCACAGACATCCAAGGCTACGCGAAAGAAACACAAGCTGAAATAAACGCCGCCTACCAATTAGGACTTGTGAAGGGACAAAACGGTAAGTTTAATCCAACAAGCGAAATTACTCGCGCACAATTTGCGTTAATTTTGTATCGCGCATATGAAATGTTAACAGGCGAGCCATACAGCCCAACGCAAATCGCTCCATTTGGTGACATTGGCAAGTATGATGAAGAAACAAAAAATGCAATTTCTATGCTACATGAACTTGGCATCGCAGACGGCTTGGAAGGCAACTTCATGCCAAGCAAGCCTATCACACGTGCACAGGCAGCAAAAATACTTGTCAACACGGCAAAAATATTGGAACAATTAAAGAGTAGTAAATAAATAATAGGGCATCTAGAAGCTGAAATTTCAGCTTTCAGATGCCCTTTTTTTCTATTACATCATGAGCTGAGCAATCATTTTACAAAATAGTCCTTTTCTCTTATTTTTAAAATATTCTATTTTTTTAACCTAAATTTAACCTTTGCTATTTATTCTAGTTAAGAATGATGCAATATGAGTGTTTTATTTTGGGTAGTTATTATCTTTTTGAAAATTAATATGCGTACCATTAACATTCGTCAGTATTGCATAATCATTTCCTATTCTAAAGTGGAGTTGAGACGCTTAGAAGAGATAAGTATTTAAATATACAAGAAAGGGGGCTTACGAAAAGGTGGATCTAGGATTTTGTTATAGAGGTGTTGATAGAATACGAACCTAGATGCCAAGTAGGAACTTACTAACTAGATTGCTGTTAGTTGAAGTAATAGAAAATGCTGTGCGAAGGATAATAGAGTTGCTTATTGAATGTTTAATAGCAACGTTCAAGGAGGGCAAATGAATGAAGAAAAATAAACGGGCGGGATTAGTAGTTCTAATTTTATTATTATCTGTAATAGTCCCTGATTTTGCACCACTTGCTGTAGGACGTACAGTAACAAAGACTTATACAGCCACCGCGGATACGATGCAATTAAATGGCCAAGCGCAATATAACGGCATTTATGATAATTACGGTGATGGTTATCTTTATGTAGGCATGAGCAATAATGACGGCTTCGTCAATGTTCAGAATAGAACAGGCGTATCCTTCAATCTAGGGGCGCCAGAGGGGACTATCGTGTCTGCAGAGCTGGTCTTGACGGTCGCTACTGTTCTCAGAGTTCCTAACCATAATTTGTATATGGAAGTTAGGGGATCCGCGGTGAATGATTTGAATCTGGTAACTTTCCCCTCTGTAAATACGATTAGTTCCTATGCAGATAAATTCACAGCGAAGAGCATTTCTGAGGTGCCAATGGGTACTTATCTTCAGAATCAGACAATTACGCTTAATGTTAAGAGTGCTGTCGATGCCTTTACAGATGGCTCTGATCGCAAAATAACCTTGACACTTAACGGGAATGAAGCCGATGCGGATAGCGGGAAATTTTTATTGTACTCCTTAGAAGCTTCGAATGCTGCATTTCGCCCGAAACTAGTCGTTACTTATGAGACTGGACCTGTCAATACTCCTCCTACAGGTTCTTTCACGATTGCTGGAGGAGCAGCGACAAGCTCCAGCACAATCGATCTATCTATAACGGGATCAGATCCTGACGCTGGTGATCGTGTTACCCATATGAGATTTGCGGATAGCGTAGCTAATTTATCGATGGCATCTTGGTTGCCTTTCAGTGATAGAGCAACAACCAGTCTCACAGGAGGAGATGGAGCGAAGACCATTTATATGCAGTTGAGGGATTCCAATAATGGGGTCTCAGCCAATTACTCTCAGACCATTCTATTGGATCAGACACCACCAACAGGTACATTGAACATTAATAGTGGTGCTACATGGACGAATTCAAACACGGTCACTTTGAATGGAACCTATTCAGATGGAAGCGGCTCAGGAGTTACGCATGCACGTCTCTCTAATAATGCTGGTAGTTGGGAGACTAGTTGGTTCAATATAGCTGAATTGAACGGGAAGTCTTGGACTCTGCCGACTGGAGAGGGGGGTAAAACCGTCTATGTACAATATAAAGATAATGTCGGCAATACAAGCAGCTCAACGATCAGCAGTACCATTACGGTTGATACAATAGCTCCTATTATTTCGAATGTAGTGAATAACAAAGCATATACCAGCAAAGTTAATCCTCTATTTAATGAAGGCAGCGGATTGCTTAATGGGAGCCCTTATACCAGTGGTACAGATATTACGCAGGATGGAACGTATACGTTGATTGTCAACGATTCAGCAGGCAATAGTGCGACGGTGAGCTTCAGTATTGATACGGCGTTACCCATCGTGCTTGGAGTAACGAACGGCGGAATATACAATACGAGCAAAACGATTACCTTTAACGAAGGAACAGCAACCTTAAACGGAGCTGCTTTTGTTAGAGGTGCACAGGCTTCAATTGATGGTGTGTATACTCTGATTGTAACGGATACTGCAGGTAATGTTACAACAGTAAACTTCGAGATTGATAAGGTAGCCCCTATAGTGACAGGGGTTACAAACAATGGAAATTATAAAGAAGCTGTCACGGTTAATTATAACGAAGGAATAGCAACATTGAATGGCTCTGCGTTTGCCAGCGGGACGGAGGTTGATCAGGATGGCAGTTATATCCTGATCGTAACGGATGTGGCAGGAAACGCAACTACCGTAAGTTTTAAGATTGACACAGTAGCTCCCACGGTTTCGGGCGTAACCGCTGGAGGCAAATACAAAGAAATGGTAACGCCGAGCTTTAACGAAGGAACGGCAACGTTGAATGGCGTAGCCTTTACCAGTGGGACGGAAATTGATCAGGATGGCGGTTATACTCTTGTCGTAACGGATGCAGCAGGCAATGTGGCAACCGTGAGTTTTGAGATAGATATGACTGCGCCAACTGTGACAGGAGTAAGCAACGGTGGATCTTATAACTCGAAAGTAACTGTTGGCTTCAACGAAGGAACAGCGACACTGAACGGAGTGGCCTTTGCTAAGGATACAGAGATTGATAAAGATGGAGCCTACACGCTTGTTGTCACAGATGCGGTAGGCAATGTAACAACGGTAAACTTCACGATTGATACGACAGCACCGAGTGTAACAGGAGTGTCTGACGGTGAGGTTTACAAGAATAAGGTAACTGTCGGATTCAATGAAGGAACAGCGACGTTGAATGGAGTAACTTTTGCTAGTGGTATGGAAATTAATCAGGATGGTAGTTACACGCTGGTCGTAACTGACGCGGTGGGCAATGTAACGACAGTTAGTTTTGAGATTGACACAAAAGCTCCAATTATTACTGGAGTAACTGCTGGTGAGGTATACAAAGCGAAGGTAGCGCCTATCTTCAACGAAGGAACAGCGACGTTGAATGGAGCAACTTTTACCAGTGGTACGGAGATTGACCAGGATGGAGACTATGAGCTTATCGTAACGGATGATGCAGGTAATGTAACAAAGATTAAATTCATCATTGATAGAACTCCGCCCACAGGAACTGTGATTATTGATGGAGGGGCTGAGTGGACGAGCGTGAAAGATATAAGCCTTGCCCTTAATGGTGATGACGGAAGTGGCGTTGAAGAGATGCGCTTTTCTAATAACAATCTTGACTGGAGTACCTGGGACCCATTCAGCACCACAAAGGCGTGGATTCTTGAAGCAGGTGACGGGGAAAAAACAGTCTATGTACAATTTAAAGACAAGATTGGCAATATAAGTGGAACGATGATTACCAGTAAAATTAAGTTAGATCAAACAGTACCCACAGGAACGATTGCCATTAATAGTGGTTCTGCTACTACTAATAGCAAATCTGTGACGCTTAGTCTGACTTCATCTGACGGCGTGGGAAGTGGAGTCACTGAAATGCGTTTTTCTACAGATGAGCTAACTTGGTCAGCATGGGAAAAAGTAGCGCTCACAAAAAAGTGGGATTTAGTAGGGAATGCTGGGCAAAAGAAGCTTTACGTGCAATATCGTGATGCTGCGGGGAATTTAAGCGTTTCAAACATGGCATCAATTGAGTACAAGACTAGCAGTGGTTCAGATAATGGTGGCGGTGGCTATAATCCGACACCGGAGCCAAGCCCAACACCGAATCCGACACCAGTAGAGCCAAAGCCGGAACAACCAGCGCCAACACCGACAGAGCCAACGAAGCCAGTCCCAACACCAGAAGGACCGAAGCAACCAGAAATGCCTGAAGAGCCAAAGTCTAGCATTACATTCAACGATATTTCCACGAACTGGGCAAAGGACATGATTGAAGACATCGCAGCACGTGGCATTATCACAGGTTACCCAGACGGCTCATTCCGACCAAATGAACCAATCAGACGCGAGCATGTAGCGGTGATGTTTGCTCGTGCTTTTGAGCTAACACCAAAACGCGAGGCCACTCAGTTTAGTGATGTACCAACAAGTCATCCTTACTACGATGCCATTACAAAATTACAGCAAGCAGGCATCATAGACGGCTCAAACGGCAAATTCAATCCAAACGAACCGCTAACGCGTGCACAACTAGCGAAAATACTTGTGCTCGCATTTGGTTTAACACCAGGCGGCACAAGCACATTCCAAGACGTGCCAACAACGCATTGGAGCTATGACTATATTGCGGCATTAGCAGACGTCGGCATTGCACTAGGCGACAACGGTAATTTCAGACCAGATGAGCCAGTGACACGCGCGCAATTCGTGGCATTTATGTACCGAGCACTTAATTTATAAAAATAACACGCTACAAAAGTGAGAATCTAAACTTTTGTAGCGTGTTTTCCTTTGTAAATAAGTTAGTAGCCATAAATAAAAGTGAATGAAAATAAACACACTACGATATATAGACGAATAAGATGTGTCTGAAGAAGTACCTTAGAGGTAGGTGTTCGAGAGTGAAGAAAAAATGGATGGCTACACTTTGTTTAGTAAGTGCAATTGGATTAGCAGGATGTCAGGGGAAATCAGAGAAAGAGCAAAAAATAAACGACTCGGCACAACAAATCGAGGAAATAAAGAAGCCAGTTACCTACGAAGTAGATACACAAGAAGTCGTCAATATCGTCGATCCAAATACATTGGAAATCATACACACGCTATCGCCGCAAGACCTAGGTTATGATGAGGACTTTGAAACGTATAAAAAGAAAATTGAACAATTAGCAAAAGAGTTAGCGAGAGGGACTGACACAGAAGCGGGTTATGATCAGCGAATGGTGCTTGATCGGATGGATGAAAAAGGACAAATCATTAAAGGAAGTCCAATGATTCTTTTAAAAGAAAGTGAATTGGTGGAGAAGATTCTCGCTGTATCAGGAACTGGCGGGAATGTTGAAATGCCCTTGTATGTCACAGAAAGCGGCTATTATTTAGAAGATATTCCTTACTTAGAAGACGTAGTCGTTGCCTCCTATACAACGTATTTTAACACTACGGACGCTGGCAGAAACAAAAACATTGAGCTGTCAGCACAAGCTATTAATAACGTCATCGTTGGCAGTGGCGATCAATTCTCCTTTAATACAGTAGTAGGTCCAAGAGATGAGGCGAATGGCTATCAACCTGCGCCTGAAATCATCAATAAAAAAGTAGTGATGGGCATTGGGGGAGGTATTTGCCAAACCTCCTCAACACTTTTCAATGCAGTCGATCAGGTACCTATTAAAATGGTAGAAAGACACCACCATTCATTAGATATAGGTTATGTACCAAAAGGAAGAGATGCCACCGTATCGTATGGTGGATTGGACTTCAGATTTCAAAATACTAGCGACGTTCCATTTTTAATCAAGGCAATCTACGGTAAAGACTTTCTGACAGTGGAAGTAAGGACATCGGAGAGATATGAAGAGATTTTAAAGAAGCCCCAGTAAGCTAAAAATAGTAATTGGTAGAAAAGATGTTGGTTTTCTCATAATCAAAAGTCTAGGACGATATTTGTTTAAAGTACGAATTAGAATGCTTGTTGTTAGAGTGAAAGCTGGGTGAGCCTTGGGGAATTAGCGTCCTAGCCGGAACGGAAATCAACTCCTCAAGGCCTGATGTATGCAGATTTTAATTACTATAAACAAAAATAATAAAGGCTGTTGTAGAAAGTCACTTTTCACTGACTTTTTACAACAGCCTTGCGTACATAAGAATCAATTATTTATAGTTCGGATGGACAGTTCATTAATCGATTGATACATAATGCTGAATGCAGTACCGGCAAAATTGAATGTTTCAGCACGATCTTCTAAGTTTTTCTAGCTACAAGATATGTCATTTACTGCAAAAGTGGACTTTTACTTAATAGAAACAATGTGTTTTTTAGTCTGTCGCCGCTAATTGTGAACTTTGGCCGTTTGCACGGCACACAGCAGATATCGTGGATTTGGATAGCAGCAGTTAACATTCAATATCTGTGTGTGGTGATGTGCTACATTGAAACAGTTGCGACAGGTTGTAAATGCTTCAAACCGTATTCGAGTGATTCGATAATAGTTGGAATATGCTTAACTTCTGTATAAGGTGAGATTGAGAACACCTTTGCTGCAGCAACAGGTACAAAATCATTTGTATCTTGCGCTTTTACTGTGCAAATACGTGTCGTATCGCCAAAGAATACAGTATCTCGATTTTCTCCTAATATTTCAAATAGTTGATTGTTTAATTGGTTTACATGGGTAATTTGTTCTTTTGTCATAAGACCGCCTTGTTCTTTGTCCCAATCAAAGCCAGTAGGGTAATAACGGAATACTGTAACTGGTCCTATATTGTGTGGGTTGACAACCTCAAGAGGTAGGTTTGACTGCTTCAATTGCTTTCGGAAAGCGACATTCACTCTTACATAGTTAGCAAGAATTTTTTGGTATCCCTCTTTCCCAAATGCTTGTAATGCAGCATAAATTGTAATTGAACTACCCATACGAGAGCATTCAAGTGTGTAACCTGTATGGTATGACCCATAGCCACGATTCCCTACATACGGCGTCTCAAAATCATCTAAATCTAGTAAACCAAGGCTTTGACCATCCTTTACTAAAAATAAGCTCGTTAAATACGGTGTTTGCCCCAGTTTTTGGAAGTCGAAGCATAGCGAATCAGCTAACGATATATGTCTCATTTTTTCAGTAATTTGTTGTAAGCCTTCAAAAACGTCCGCTTCAAAGTGAAGTGGGTTTAGCGTATAATCATAGTCATTAAAGAATGCATAAAAACCGCCTAATGCTGAATCAGCATGGATGTGGATTGGTTTTAATTGGTGCTTTTCTTCAATCTCTGTTGCGATTTTCTTAATGATTGAAACATCATCAATAGCGAAATGGTCTGTTGCTCCTGTAGTTGCTAAGATATAGACAGGGATACCGCCTTTTGCGATTACTTCTTCAAGTCGCGCTTGTAAATCTTCCATATCCATAGTAAGGTCTTTGTCAGCTTTAATGCGGATCAAATTGTTACTACCAATGCCTACAGCTTCAACAGATTTCAGTAAGCTATAATGTGCATTTTCTGAAGCAAAGCAATATAAATTGTTCGGCACACCTTCTTCTTTGGCATGAGGGAATTGCTTGGCAATTGCTAATCGTAAACCACTAAACACGGCACCTTGTCCTCCCCATGTTGTGTAACCATAGCTTTTTGTGAAATCATAGCCAACAAGCTTAGACATCATAGAAATGACTTTTACTTCACACTCTGCACCAGCAGGTCCATATACATCCCATAAATTGTTCCCATTGAGTAAGGTAGTTGTCAGCATACCTAATATGCCTGGAACACTTGCCATTGGCATTACATTTGACACGAAATTATGTGACACGTAAGGATGGCCCTGCATCAATTCAGTAAGTTCTTCAACCACCATATCTAATGATGAACCAGTAGTGGGAACAGTAGAATTTTCCATGAAGTCTAGGTAAAGTGTTGGAGAATATACTTTCTTTTCGCCTAGAAAGGCTTTATTTGGATTCTTTAATAAATCCATTGCTGTTAAAATCTTTTCAATTTGGTGTAAGATAGCGTTTCTTTGTTCCTTGTTGCCATCTTCGCTTTGAAATAGTTGCTGGATATCGTTCATTGAATTATACATCTCTTTTCTAATTTCTTTTCTTCCTAAATTATCCTTCTCAATAGTAATACCATTATATCGAAATATTAATAAATACAATCTACTGATTTTTTTTCTTCCAACAACAAAAAAGGTAATGTCTCTAATCAACAAGACCCTAAATGGAAATACCAAATGCAAAATAACACTATTTTTAAGTTTTTTTATAATAATAATTTTTGTTTTGTACTCTGGAAAACGTTCCATATCCTGTCGTACATAAGATATGAATGATTCCCTGCAATATTGTGTAATGCTGGTAGAATCTCGCACTAAAGAGGACCGAGAAAATTCATTAACTATACTTTATATCTATATATTTTCATAATAAATAAATTATACTGATAAAAATATTTTCAGTTTTGTCGGCCGAAGGAGTCTCGACTTCAGCGGGAAATAAAAGAGAAACGAGACAATGCTCGGAGCGTAGCGATGGGAGCTAATGTTTTATAAGTGAAAGTGAGCATACCGTAGAGGATATCAACCTACCACTTTAATAAAAGTGGTGAAAATTAGTTAATCAAGATACCTGAAATAATAGGATAGACATGATATTTGAAGGAGTAGTAGATGAAAACTAAAGTAAAGAAAGTAGTGATGGATTTCAAGATTCCAGTCATGGCACAGAATAGATTCTACAATAAAGCTGAAAATTTACGCATAGTCTAGTAGCTGTGCTAGACTATGTCCAAAATTTCAGCTGGGGCATACACTTTGTAGTCCGGTTTTTCGGAGCGAACGACTTCAATAGCATCATACCCCCAGCTAACCCAAATAATTGGGATACCAACCTTCTTACAGGCAACAATGTCTCGTTGCTCGTCACCAACATATATCACCTCTGAAGGCTTCAAATGTTGATCTTTTAAGTATTTATGAATAATTTTATCTTTGCCAAAAATACGACTAGAGCAAATTACATTTGTGACAGTGTCAATTTTGTTCAATTTTAAAAATTCTAAAATATTTTCTTGATCATTAGAAGAGATGATGCTGATTGTGTAACCTTTCTTTTTGAGCTCTATTAACAAGTCTTTCATGCCATCAATAAGGTGGACATCCTTTATGGATTGGCGGTATAACCGATAAAATTGAGGAATAAAGATGGGCATTTTATACATTGGAAAGTTAAATAATTTACTACGCTCCATGATGGATAATTTTTTCAGAGATTCTAATTCATCGAGCTTAATCTTTTTATAATGATATTTATCGGCTAAGGTATTCCACGCAGACATAAAAACCTGTGTAGAATTGGCTAGTGTGCCATCAAAATCAAAAATGATATGTTTCATGGGTAGTTGAGCTCCTTTAGGATTTAGTTGTATCGTCGTCATATCTTAGTATGTTACGCATTGTGGGAAAATGTAGTCATACTTTTGTCTTGATGCCATTGTTTTGTTTTTTAGAACGTATCCATTATCCTCTAAAATTACTTTCATTTAAAGAATATACATACTCTAATTGTAATAACACTTCATTGATAAATTTCCTAAATCTATTGACAAAGAGACGGATTTTAAAGGTTAATGGAGATATATGACAAATTATGAAATCATCGATAGAATAAAACTACCTGTTTAGAAAGTGGGTTTAATAGTTGAAGAATAGATTTAAACAACCTACATTACTTATTCAATTAATTGGATTTATTTCTATTATTGTTTTGATCACAGTCCTTTCTGTAAGCGTTATCTTTTCTTCGATGATTGATGATATTACAAAGAAATCACTCGGCAATCAAGCGATGACAGTGGCAAAGATGGTAGCACAAAAGGATGTAATTATAGAGGCCTTTGATGATCCTGAGCCTTCTTTAACGATTCAACCTATAGCCGAGGAGATACGTAAATCAACTGGTGCAGGGTATGTGGTGATTGGGAATACCGACAATAACCGTTATTCTCATCATGAAACAGAAAACATCGGGAAAACAATGGGGACGAGTAACCGTAAAGTGTTTGAAGAGGGTGCTTCTGTTATTTATGAAGGTACTGGTATATCAGGTGAAGCGATTAAAGCCAAAACGCCTATTTATAAAAATGGAGTGATTGTTGGTGTATCATCCGTAGGTTTTTTAACAGATGAAGTGGAAGTAAGAATGAACGAGTACCGTTTAAAGTTATTCGAATTTTCTGTCGTTATTATATTTATTGGTATTATTGGGGCAATTATCATCGCAAGAAGAGTGAAAAAATTAATTTTTAACCTGGAACCGGAAGAAATTTCGTTTTTATTTAAGGAAAAAGAGGCAACGATCGAATCGATAAGAGATGCTACTATAGGTGTGAATAAAAATTATGTCATTACTTCAATCAATAAAAGAGCAAGAGAATTACTGCAAGGCGACCAAGTTGAGAGGGGGGGCAGAGTAGTTGATAGTCGGCTAATTAAATTGATTGAATCTGTTATTCTAACAAAACAAAGTCTAATCAATCAAAAGTATTTGTTTGGTCACCAGCTATACATGGTAGATGCTGCACCAATTATACAAAGAGAACAGACAAGCGGAGTAGTTTTGACGATCCGGCCAACATCGGAAATTGAACAGCTAACAAAAGAAGTCTCACAGATTAAGAGTATTTCTGATAATATTCGAGCCCAAAATCATGGATATTTAAATAGGTTAAATACGATATATGGGTTAATTTCATTAGAGCAATATGATGAAGCAAAAGAGCTGATCTCAGATGAAGTGAAAGAACGTCAGGATTTTGTTGTGTTTTTAACTTCTTCTGTAAAAGACCCATTTATTGCAGCTTGCCTTCTTGGGAAAATCAATCGTTCAAAGGAATTGAAAGTACTACTAGAAATTGATGAGGAGAGTAATTTGGCGCAAGTCCCAGAATCATTTAGCCCTAAATTATTTGTTACAGTTCTTGGAAATGTCATCGATAATGCCATGGAAGCGGCAAGCAACGCTAAAGGAGAACAAGCAAATGTCAAGGTATCGTTTACTGACATTGGGAGCGAATTGATTTTTGATATCGAAGACAATGGGAATGGTGTTCCAGAGAAGTGGCATGAAAAAATATATACGGAGGGCTTTACGACAAAGGTTGGAGAGAATCACGGACTAGGCCTAGCCATTGCTAAAAATACAATAGATCTAATGAATGGAGAAATCTATTTGTCTACCAGTGATTCTGGTGGAGCTCGATTTACAATTGTTATTCCAAAGAAAATGGTATAAGGGAGAGAGAACATGACGAATCGTCCTATTCATGTAATGATAATAGAAGATGATGAAATCGCCATCAAGATTTATGAAAATTTTACACATAAGGTCGAAGGATTTCAGGTAGTAGCAACCACGAGTACAGGAAAACAGGCAATAGAGTTAATTAATGTTTTTACGCCAGATCTGATTTTACTTGACGTATTTCTTCCTGATATAAAAGGTACTGATTTATTATGGGAAATTAGAAAAAAGCACAGGGGTGTAGATGTCATTTTGATAACTGCAGCCAATGATGTTGATACTGTTAGTGAGGCGATTAGAGGCGGTGCTTTCAGTTATCTTATGAAGCCCATTATAATTGATAAGTTTTTGGATACGCTAGAAAAATATAAAGAAACGAGATTAACATTATTAAATCTAACAACTGTTGAGCAAGATGATGTTAACAGTTTTTTTAGAATAAACAGTCGTGAAGAGCTAGTTGTGAAAACCGAAAAAGTAGGAAGTTTGCCAAAAGGTATCGACAAACATACGTTAAAAAAGGTCAGACAAAGTATGGAAAAAACAAAGGTAAGTATAAATGCGGAGGAATTGGCGAAAGTTTTTGGAGCGAGTCACTCTACTGCAAGGCGTTATCTTGAATATTTAGTAGCAAATGATGAGATGGAAGTGGAAATTTCATACGGAACGATTGGTAGGCCGGAACGTAGGTATCGAAAAAAGTAGGAATAGAAAAAAGGATGTTAGCGACTGTTAAGGTCAACTTACATCCTATTTTTTTATTTTTTTTCTATAAGTGCCATCCATTCATCTATGGTAAAGGATTGTAAATTGCCGTCGGTTGATTCTATCGAAAAGTAGTCTTGGATTGCTTTGCTAGCGTAAAGCAAATGGGTGTCCACTGTATTAATTTGTTCTTCGGAAGTTGTTGTCCGGCTAACCCAATCAGGATAGTTAAATGTTTTTTTACGATGTTCTGATTTTACTAAAGTTAAGTCAGCTTGTTCAATCCATGTTGTCCATTCTTGTACGGAGTAGCTGCGCACATGGCTGACATCACGTAACTTTTCCAACAGATTGACGAACTCATCCAATATCTTCTCTTCTGGAGCAATATTATCGATAAGAATAAATTTACCGCCCGGTTTTAGAACACGGGAAACTTCCTTAATAAAAATGTTTGGATTTGGAAAATGGTGTGGGGCAATCCTACATGTGACTGCATCAAACGTATTTTCTAAAAATGGCAGCGACTCTGCATCTGCTATTACGTAAAAAATATTAGATGCAGATGAGTTTAAATGGCTTCTTGCTGCTTCAAGCATTTGATAAGTTAAGTCTGTCGCTACTACTTCTGCCACATGAGGGGCTAAAGCTTTTACGACATGACCCCCACCAGTGGCAATATCAAGTACGATAGATGTGGAATTCACCTCTAGCCAATCTTGTAAAAGAGTTAGGTCTGATCCTTTTGCATGCGTGCTACTAGTGACATAACTTTGTGCATGTTGGCTAAATTGCTGCTGTACTTTTTGTTTGATTGATTTTGTTTTATCATTCATTTTTTATTTCTCCTTTAGTATAGATAAAAAAGAGAAGAGTAACCTCTGCTCTTCTGATTAAATTAGAGTACTTGTAATCTAATATTATTTTTGCATATTCAGGGATTCTAAAATTTCTTGTATCAAAATTTCTTGCTCTGCTAAAAATCCAGCAAATTCTTCAGAGTTTTTATAACCGTTCTCCCAACCATTTGTTTCTAGAGCAGTTTCCCATTCAGGTGTTTGGGTCATTTCTGTTAATGTTTCATCCCAAAAATCTACTGCATAGTCTGGCATTTCTTTTGGACCGAACAGCCCACGCCAAATAGTGAATTCTGCATCAATTCCTGCTTCTTTATAGGTAGGAATATCTGCAAAAATGCCTGTGAGTCTTTCGGGTGAGGACACACCAAGTACTCGGATTTTTCCAGCTTTTAAATATTCTCCTGTGCCAGAAATGTCAGTAGCAAGAACTTCTGCATGACCGCCAATCAAAGCTGTCATAGCCTCACCGCCACCATCATATGAGATGAACTTAATTTTCGTTGCATCTACACCAGCTTTTACGGCCGGTAACATTGCTACTAGGTGATCTTGAGAGCCAGGAGCAGAGCCACCTGCTAATGAAAGACTATCGGGATTTGACTTTAAATCTTCAAATAAAGATTGTAAATCCTTGTATTTAGAATCAGCGGGTACCACAATTGCACCATAATCCTTTGTTAGCTGTGCTAGCGGTGTTAAATCCTTATAAGAGTAAGGGCTATTTCCTTCTTTCTTTAAGTTATTAATAATTAACGGAACGGAAGGTAGATACAGACGATAAGGGTCTTTCGAATCTTGGTTCATAAAATCAGCAATACCAACGGCTTGACCACCGCCTGGTTTGTTTTCAACAGTGATCGCTTGCGTGACTAACCCTGTGTCAGCTAAGACTTTCGTTAATGAGCGTGCGGTCGTATCGAGGCCACCACCAGCCCCTGATGGAGCATTAATGGTAAAAGGTTTCTCAGGATAAGCTACTTTCTCTTTGTTATTGTCATCTGCTTCAGATGAGGAACTAGATCCACCACATGCTGCCAGACTAAGAACTAATGCCCCACTGGCTAAAACACTGCCCCATTTTTTCCAGTTGAATGTTGATAACATTTATTTTCCCCCTTTGTATGGATAAAGCTAATTGATAACGCTTTCAAAGGGAATCGTATCATTGGCAGAATATTTAAAACAGTTTGCGTACATTCATTCTATAAATCACATAAACCATATTTATTTCATATTTTTCACGAAAAATTAGACGTGAGAAATAAGATGCAGCACCAAAACCTGTTCTAGAATAATTTTATTTTAATATAAAGCACAGGTAGAAGAGGAGATCTAGCTCACGCCCGACAACGAAATAAATCCGATTCGTTTTATAGCAAAGACAGCCAAAAGATATGCATACCAAATATCCCTAGATACATAACAGAAACGCCTACTAAAGAATATAGAAATAGTATTTGGAATTTTTCTTTGCTTTTCTTATATACTAAATAGGATGCCAATAAAATCAAAATTGAAAGAACAATTTTTATACAAATGAATAAGTTTGGACTAGTCGCTGCAAAAAATTTCATAAGTGGATTTAATTCTTCTATCATATTGTTCATTAAGCCATAATTAGTAGCAATACCGTCGAACAAATTTAAAAAGGCAACCAATACACTGAAAGCTATAATAATCCGCTTATTTTTCAATTTAACATCCTTCTTTTTGCGTAGAGTATAGGTAACGTTAAATTGCATTATATACATGTCACAATTCATCTATTCATGATACGGGTGAATAGTAATTAGATAATTGCCTCAACTTCGAGAGTAGTTATTATTCTCATTGCTATGTATAATAAGAGTCTATGTTAGGAATTCATTTTTCGAAAATAGTAAAAAACAAATGAAAATAAAAGAGGCTTCGTAATGAGTAAAAATGGATTTAAGGATTATACATTAAGTAATGAAATAATAATGGCACTAGATCGCTTAGAATATACACAACCAACAGAAGTTCAAAGCAAAGTCATTCCGTTAGCATTAGAAAAAAAGGACCTTGTTGTAAAATCACAAACAGGTAGTGGGAAAACAGCATCGTATGGCATACCGATTTGTGAAGCCGTTGATTGGCTAGAAAACAAACCACAAGCGTTAGTGTTAACACCGACAAGAGAACTTGCAGTTCAAGTAAAAGAGGATTTTACGAATATCGGGCGATTTAAACGCATTAAGGCAACAGCGGTTTATGGAAAACAGCCAATTGCTATTCAAAAAACAGAACTAAAGCAAAAAACACATGTGGTTGTTGGTACGCCAGGACGTATGCTAGATCATATTGAAAGAGGCACACTGGTCTTAGACAAAATTCGTTATCTTGTCATTGATGAGGCAGACGAAATGCTGAACATGGGCTTCATCGAGCAAGTCGAATCTATCATTAAACAAGTACCTCAAAATCGTGTAACAATGTTGTTTTCAGCTACGTTGCCTGAAAAGGTGAAAGACTTAGCGCTTAAATATATGAAAACACCGACTGATGTAGAGATAAAGGCTACAGGGTTAACGACCGATAAAATCGATCATTCACTTTACGTAGTGGAAGAAGAACAAAAACTATCTGTGCTGCGTAACGTGACGATTGTTGAAAATCCAGATAGCTGTATCATCTTTTGCCGCACAAAGGATAGAGTCGATACATTATGTGAGCAGTTAATCAATTTCGGCTATAGCTGCGATAAAATTCATGGCGGTATGGTACAGGATGCTCGCCTTGAAGTGATGAATGATTTTAAAAGAGGCGATTTCCGCTATTTAGTTGCCACAGATGTAGCCGCTCGCGGGATTGATATTGATAACATCACGCATGTCATCAACTATGATTTACCTTTAGAGAAAGAAAGCTACGTGCATCGTACTGGAAGAACGGGACGAGCAGGTCTACAAGGGAAAGCAATCACACTTGTAACACCATTTGAAGATCGTTTTTTAAGTGAAATTGAAGACTATATTGGTTTTAAAATTCCTAACAAAGTAGCGCCTACTGAAGAAGAGGCTTCGAAAAAGAAAGCTGCTTTTGAAGCGAAAATGGATATTGAACCAGCATTGAAAAAGGCAAAAAGTGAAAAGCTGAACGAGCAAATCATGAAGCTATACTTTAATGGTGGTAAGAAAAAGAAGCTGAGAGCTGTAGATTTCGTTGGAACGATTGCCAAAATAGGTGGCGTAACAGTCGAGGATATCGGCATCATAACAATTACAGATACGTTTACTTATGTAGAAATACTAAATAATAAAGGACCTATCGTCTTAAAAAACATGAAGAAAACGACAATCAAAGGTAAGTTATTGAAAGTATATGAAGCGAATAAGTAAGAAAACAACAGCCAGTTCCCGGTATTTCACCAGGGACTGGTTGTTTATTTTGACGTTGCGTCCCGGAGTAAATACTTATGTCAGTAAGGATCTGATTGTCTTATCTTGATAATATAAAGAAATAATGGAGCTACTTAGCTGTTGCCATGCATGATTGGTATGTGAAGGGTCATATATTATAGGTAAAGAGATAGTTAGTAATTTATTGGAGTTGGGGGTAATTCAATTGACAGTTAAGAAGGAAGCTATATATGCAGTCTTTGGTCCAGAGTTTTCGGGGATTGTGCTTTCATTTCATGAATATCTAAATAGAGTAAAAGGCAAGAAAAAGACCATTGGCAAAAAGTTTTCATGTGAAAAAACTGCCTATCAATGGCTAGAAACCAATAAAGTATCTTCTGTGAATTCATTAAAATCAACTAAACCAAAAGAAACGGTTGCCAACAAAGCGAAGAAAGTGACTAAACAAAATACGGAAGTAGTTATCTATATAGATGGCAGCTACAAAAATAGTCGTGGGAAGTATGGAGTCATAGGTTTTGCACCAATGAAAACTGAGCCGTTATTTAAAACGTTTGGCTATGTTTTTGATGAGGAGTTCAATAAACTACATAATATCGGTGCCGAATTGATGGCCTGTTTACGCGCTCTAGAATGGGCTTACAGTAATGATATGAAAACGGTTCATATTATTTATGATTGCGAAGGTGTTATTTCTATCCAGGAGAAGGAGCAAACACAGGGTGCGCGGAAGACATATTATCAAACAGTTCAAGCATTTAAAAGTAAATTAGACATTCATTTTCTACATGTACGCCATGGCAATAATGCTTTACATCAGAAAGCACATGTACTATCTCAAATGGCAGTCCATTAAAATTATAGTTTGTAGAGCCCCTTACGTGTAAGGGGTTTTTTGTGCGTGGTGAAATAATAATAAGGCGAGACGGATAGAATCATTGAACTGACGGATAAAATGTTCAAAGTGACGGATAAAATTGATGAACAGACGGAGAAAATCTAAAAGTGACGGATAGGACCAGAAGCAGGGGATTATATTGCAGTTAAACTTGTGGAGACAAATAAATATGATGTAAACAAAAGTCGTAACTCTCGCAAAAAAGCAAGAGGGGGATTTATTTTTTTTGTGTGTTTTTAGTGTCTTTTGGACGGACTATTCACTTTTTACTAGTTTTATCGAGCTTTTATCTATCATATAACAGTTGATATTTTAATCTTTAAACAATTGTGATAGACTAGTAGAAGTTTATAATTGATACAAAGAAGTTGTGTGACTGGGTGCACTTTGGCTTGCTGTGATGACTATGGTGGAAGCGCCTACATCTTTTTTGCAAATATAAGGGGATAAGGAAGGTTAAAATGAGCAACAAACATAAAAAAACAGAAGTTATTTTAATTGGTGCTGGAATTATGAGCGCTACTTTGGGATCAATGCTAAAAGAATTAGCACCAGAATGGAATATCAAAGTGTTTGAGTCGCTTGAAAAAGCTGGGGAAGAAAGTTCAAATGAATGGAATAATGCAGGAACGGGACACGCTGCGTTGTGCGAGCTGAACTACACATCTGAAAAACCGGATGGTACAGTTGATATTAGCAAAGCGATTAATGTTAATGAACAATTCCAACTTTCAAAGCAGTTTTGGTCTTATCTTGTAAATAGTAACCTAATCAATAATCCACAAGACTTCATCATGCCAATACCTCATATCAGTATGGTACAAGGTGATAGCAATGTAGCGTTTTTAAAGAATCGTTTTGAAGCAATGTCAAAAAATCCGTTGTTCAAAGACATGGAATTTTCTAATGATCCGGAAACATTGAAAAAATGGATTCCGCTTATTATGGAAAACCGTCCAGCAGGAGAAGCGATTGCGGCAACAAAAGTAGACGAAGGTACGGATGTTAACTTCGGTGCTTTAACACGTATGTTAATTGACTACTTAGAAACTAAAAATGTTGAAATTAACTACAAACATACTGTCCAAGCGATTAACCGTACGAAAGAAGACAAATGGGAACTTAAAGTACACGATATTGATGGCTGTAAAATGGAATATCATACAGCAGATTTCGTCTTCCTTGGAGCGGGTGGAGGAAGCCTAGAATTACTTCAAAAAACAGGTATTCCTGAAGGGAAACACATTGGTGGATTCCCAATCAGCGGACTATTTTTGGTATGTAACAAGCCAGAGATTGCTGAGCAACATCATGCAAAAGTTTACGGAAAAGCTAAAGTTGGTGCTCCACCAATGTCTGTTCCACACCTTGACACACGATATATCGATAGCAAAAAATCATTACTATTTGGACCGTTCGCTGGTTTCTCACCAAAGTTCTTAAAAACAGGTTCAAATATGGATTTATTCGCTTCTGTAAAACCGCATAATATCACAACATTATTAGCTGCGGGTGTTAAAGAGATGGGCTTAACAAAATACCTAATCCAACAACTTCTATTATCAAAAGAGCAACGTATGGATGAATTACGTGACTTTATCCCGAACGCAAATATCGATGATTGGGATATTGTAGTCGCTGGACAACGTGTACAAGTTATTAAAGATACTGAAGCTGGCGGTAAAGGAACACTTCAATTCGGTACGGAAGTTGTTAGTGCCGCTGATGGTTCAGTTGCTGCATTACTTGGTGCTTCACCAGGAGCTTCTACTGCTGTTCACGTTATGATTCAGGTAATTAATAAATGCTTCCCGCAACATGTAAAAGAGTGGGAACCAAAATTAAAAGAAATGATTCCTTCTTATGGCAAGTCACTAGCAGAAAACCCAGAGTTATTACAAGAATTGCATACTTCAACATCACAGGTGCTAGGTCTAAGCGAAAAATAGTCAGAACTTAGTAAATCTTTGAAAGTAAAAAAATTTACTGATGAAATAGAGAGATAAGATATATAATTTACTTAATGCATTGAGTGAATACAAAAATATCATAGAAAAAACAATTAACCTTCAATCTTCGGATTGGAGGTTCTTTTTTTGTATGGAAGCAAAAGCAGAAGTTTTTAAAATAAAAAATCTTGAAATGGACAAAATACATGATGAAGAGTATTGATGCGGTAATGATTTCTTTGATCGATACTTTTCAAGACACATCAAATCACAAGGAGGAAATTTATGCCAAATATAGAAGTGAACTGTACTGTATCCAATTGTATCTTCCATGCAAAAGGGAATATTTGTGGGGCTGAAAAAATCAAAATCGATATGGATTACCACTCAAATACAAAAAATAATACAGAGTTTGCTTCTGACTTTGACTTTCACAGCATGTCTGAAGAAGCCAATCAATCTTCTGACACGTGCTGTAAAACGTTCAAATCTAAAGAAAAAAGCTAAAAATAAATTAGTTTTTAGAGTAAGTAGTTTGAACGTATGGGTTATTTAGCCATGTAGATGATAAAGATATTGAGAACTGCACCCCAACTGTTAGACATTAGCTAATAATTGGAGGTGCAGTTTTCTTATACGTTTACTGTTGAATTACCAATAATTAGGGTGTGTGTTTAGGTTAAAGTGGATCTCTAAGTAAATGTAATATGAGGTTTTTTTATACGATGTTGAGTATTCAACTTTTTTATCAAAAATATTCTCCGTCTAAGGTGTAAATGCATGCAAGTACAAATAGTGGGTAAAATTGTACGTATGTTTTATGGTAATTTGTAAGAAATAGATATAAATAAGGTCTTAAGTTATTGTTGAGTTTCTTGCGAGCGACACGATATGAGTCTTTAGTAATGAGTCTGGCTAATTAGTGAGCTAGTTATGTAATTTTTTTCAAGAAAGGATTATCTATTAAACAAGTTATTTAGTTGATTATTATAGTATAATATTAGAGATAGGAAGAGAGTATTGATTTTGCTTCATTTGCAAGTGAATAGTTAGAAGAAATTCACATGAACTACCGTTCGGATTAAAATGATAAGGAAGTACGAGGTTTTATGAAAAATCGCAAAATAAAGCTTATTTTAGTGTTATCTATGGTCTTATTATTATTATTCACAAGTTTAAATGTCATTACTTCTTATGTGAAGATGACAAAGACGGTCGAAGAATCAATCGCAAATCAAAGTCTTGAGTCAGCAATTTCTATAGCGTCTGCTATAGATACTGAAGCATATAAACAATTTTTGAAAGATCCCGTAAGGAACGAATATTACTGGGAAATAAGAAGTTACTTAAATGATGCAAGAGAAAAACTGGGTGCTTTACATGTCTATACATTAGAAATTGATAATCCGGTGGTTTCAAAGGCAATGATAAACGGTTTCCCTGAAGAATTAATAGATAGTTATACTATTGGTGAAGTTTGTACAGTTCCCGCAGCTCAGGTTAGAAAAGCTTATGCAGGAGATACATTTGTAACAGGTGTAATTGAGGATCAAAATTATGGCTCCTATCTTTCTGTTGGAGCGCCGATAAAGGATGAAACAGGTCAGGTTATTGCATATTTAGGTATCGATATTGGTGTCAATACACTAAATGTTATCAAAGGAAAAGTTCTAGAAAATAATGTGTTGAACCTAGTTTTTAATGGTGTATTTATATTGTTCGTTATTGTTTCATTTTTATTTTTGCAAAGCTGGTATCAAAAAGAAATGGCAAAAGAGGTAGGAGTTACTGAGGATATGTATCTAGGAGAAATAAAAACCTTGATCACCTCTGTTTCTTCATTAAGACATGATTTTATCAATCACATTCAAGTAATTCATGGGCTACTTCAATTAGGGGAGTCGGATCGGGCACAAAAGTACTTATCGTCACTATCTAAAGAAGTTCAGTCGATTCAATCTCTAAAATTGAATATAGATCATCCTGGTTTGTCTATATTATTACAAACCAAAAAATTAGCTGCACAAAATAATAATATTAATGTAGATTTCACGATTTCTCGTGATTCATTTGATAAAATAAAAACAACAGATTTAATCAAAATACTATCGAATCTAGTTGATAATGCTATTGATGCAACAATTGAATTGCCTGAAGAGCAACGAAAAATTACGATTTGTTGTACAGCGGATGATAACCAGTATGAATTTAAGGTTACGAATACGGGTCCAACTATTGTTGAGAAGGATCAAATATTTAAACAAGGTTTTTCAACAAAGAGGGCTGAGCAAGGAAAGTTAAGAGGGCAAGGTTTATTTATTGTAAAAGAAATTGTGCGTAAATATGATGGGGAAGTTTCTATTGATTCGACAAATGATTTAGAGACGACAGCCATTGTAAAAATCCCACTGAATTAAATAAAAGATAGTAAGCTTCCTACAAATTGCTGTGGGAAGCTTTCTATTTTGAAATTTATTATATTATGATAGTATTCTTAGATAGAAGTTTCTTAATATAGTTTCGATAAGTAAATGAATGTTCTAGATGAGATTCGGATAATTTAAGCGATTATCCAACCTTTTAATAAAAAAGATGAGGAAGTACAAGTTTATATGAAAAACCGTAAAATAAAGCTGATTTTAGTGTTAGCGATTGTCTTATTATTGTTATTTACAAGTTTAAATATCTTTACCTCTTATGTGAAGATGAAAAAGACTGTCGAGGAGTCAATAGCAAACCAAAGTCTGGAAGCAGCAATATCCATTGCGTCATCAATGGATATTGAAACTTATAAGAAGTTTTTAGAAAATCCAGGTAGGAACGAATATTATTGGGAAATTAGAAGATACTTAAATGATGCAAGAGAAAAGCTAGGTGCTTTATATGTATATACATTGAAAATTGATAATCCTAAGATTTCCAGAGCAATGGTAGTAGGTTACTCTCCAAATGATTATATGTTTGAAGATTATCCGATAGGTGAAGAGACTATAATTCCAAAAGAACAGATATCACTAGCTTATTATGTTGGAAAAACATTTGTAACAAAAGCTATGGAAGATGTAAGATACGGTAGTTATTTAACGGTTGGTGCACCTATAAAGGATGAAGTTGGGAAGATGATCGGTTACCTTGCTATTGATATTAGTACCAATACACTGGATGAAATCAAAGGTAAAGTGCTAAAAAATAATATCCTTCTTTTTGTTTTTAATGGTGTAGTTATTTTGGTTGTAGTAGGCTCTTTTTTAGTTTTGCAAAGATGGTATCAAAAAGAAGTAGCTAAGGAAGTGGGGGTCACTGAAGATGTGTACCAAGCAGAAATTAAAACATTAATTACTTCTGTATCTTCATTAAGACATGATTTCACCAATCATATTCAAGTTTTACATGGGCTACTCCAATTAGGAGAAATTGAACGAGCACAAAAATACATAGCATCGCTGTCTAAAGAAGTTCAGACAATTGAATCGCTAAAATTAAATACAGATCATCCTGGTCTGTCTATATTATTGCAAACAAAGAAACTAGCTGCACAAAATTATAATATTGATATGGAGTTTACGATTTCTCGTGATTCATTTGATAAAATAAAAACAACGGATTTAATCAAAATATTATCGAACTTAGTTGATAATGCCATTGATGCAGCGATAGAATTACCAGAGGGTGAACGTAAAATAACGATTTGTTGCACTGCGGATGATAACCAGTATGAATTTAAGGTTATGAATACAGGTTCAACTATTGTTGAGAAGGATCAAATATTTAAACAAGGTTTTTCAACAAAGAAACCGGAGCAAGGTAAGATAAGAGGGCAAGGATTATTTATCGTAAAAGAAATTGTACTTAAATATGATGGGGAAATCTCTATTGGTTCGACAAATGATTTAGAGACAACAGCTATTGTGAAAATTCCATTAAAGAATAATTAATCGTAAGTTGTAAACTTTGTAAAAATCCAGTATACTTTCTTCGATAAAGAATGCTACCTATGACAGAGCTAAAGGATGAAAATAGATGACATTTGAAGAGATATTACCACGTTTAAAAGCAGGCGAGAAAGTAATTCGTGATGGTTGGGGCGGTGCCGAGTTATATGTAAAGCTTGTTGGACAAAGTGAACATGATGGCGAGAACTTAAACCCTTATTTTTTAATTAATGTACGTGGTGAGGGCTACACAATGTTCACACCAACTGTTTGTGACTTGTTAGCAGAAGATTGGATAATTGTAGACTAATAGAAAAGGCTCATGAGCAATCATGGGCTTTTTGTTTTGAGGAGAGATGTTATGAAATTTGAAGAGTATGCAGGTAAGACTGTATTTGTAACGGGGGCTGCCTCTGGTATTGGTCAGGCGCAAGCCATTGCTTTTTTAGAGAATGGGGCAAATGTATTTGCGTTTGATTTGGATGAGCAGGGGCTACTACAGCTACGTAAACAATATCATGAACGCTTTGCTTATCGGGTAGGGAGTGTTTGTAATAAGGAGGATGTAGTGAGAGCATTTGAGGAAGCTGTAGCGACATTCAAACATGTGGATATTTTACTTAATACTGCAGGTGTGTTAGATGGCTTTGCAAAAACGCTCGATACAGATGAGGCGCTTTGGGATCGAATCATGAATACGAACGTTAAGGGTACATATTTTGTGACGAATACGATTTTACCTCATATGTTAAAACGGAAAACGGGTGTAATTGTTAATATGGCGTCTATTGCAGGACTCGTGGCCGGTGGCGGTGGTGCAGCGTATACCGCATCAAAGCATGCCATCGTTGGTTATACCAAGCAGTTAGATTTAGATTATTGCAGTGAAGGGATTCGTGCTAATGCGATTGCACCTGGCGCTATTCAGACACCGATGAATAAGGCCGATTTTGAAGGAGATGGTGAAATCGCAAAATGGGTAGCAAAAGAAACACCAGCTGGCCGTTGGGCGCAACCAAGTGAAGTGGCAAGTTTAACACTTTATTTGGCGAGTCAAGCAGCTGACTATATGCACGGAGCTATCATACCGATAGATGGTGGTTGGCTTACAAAATAAACCTGTTAAACTATGGTTTTTTCTGTTACAATGCGCAAGTAAGCAAAATTTGGCTTGCACTACGGCACTTCTGTTAGGGCGAAATGCTCTCTTCCTTTGGTCGTAGTTATTACTAAAATAGCGATCGCGCTATTTTACAAAGGAGAATGAAAATTGGATACGTCTGTTTTTAAAGATTCATCACGCACTTCTGTAAGTGAACTTACAAAGACTGCGCTTGTTGCAGCTTTGTATGTGGCGGTAACTGTCTTATTGTCAGTTATTAGTTTTGGCGCTGTACAACTACGATTATCGGAGATGTTCAACTATTTGGTATTGTACCACAAGCGGTATGTAGTGGCAGTGACGCTTGGCGTAGTACTCGCAAATTTCTTGTCACCAACTTGGATACTAGATGTACCAATCGGTGGAATTGCGACATTTCTTGTATTACTACTATGTCGACGTGTAACGAAAAATATTACAAATGATATTATGAAAATGGTTGTGACCGCATTGATTTTTGCTTTTTCAATGTTCACAGTTGCAGGGCAATTAACCATCCTATACGATCTTCCGTTTTGGGCGACTTGGTTTACGGTTGGAATTGGTGAGCTGTTGTCGATGACTGTTGGTGGGTTGACGATTTTCTTATTAAATAAAAAGATCGATTTATCGAAATGATAAAAAACGCATTCGCTTAGGCTAACGGGTTCGGAGTAAAAAATCAAATTATAGTAGTAATTTTAGGTCCAAATCTCAAATGATTTGGACCTTTTGTATTTATAAATAAAGGGTTATGATTTAAAAGTGTATAAATTAGCACGTTGACGATAGTTTGAAATCTCTGCTAAAATGGTTACTGATTTTTATGTTAAGTTGATTGCTGAAATAATTGAGTTTATTTTAATGAAGTTTATTAAACCAAAGAATAATACAATAGAACATCCTTTAGCAACGCTAGTAACAAATTTATTGTTTCTCCGTCAAGGGATAAGACATTAAGATATTCTTACCATTGATATGAAGTAATTGCTAAATAGAATCTAAGCAATTCTGGTGCTTTGGAAATTCTATTTTAATGTACTCTAAAAATATGTTGGCAGCATTAGAAATGTGTTTCGTATTTGAGTAAATCCAGCCAGAGGATGACTTTGTTGAATGATGATCGACTAGTTCGATTGCGACAAGGTCACCATTTATATAATGAGGGTCATTTAACATTGTGAAATCTGAAGCAAAACCTAAAGCCGTACCTTCAACTCCGGCTTTGATGAGCTCTTCTGTATTATTTGAACTAAATAAAATATTCAATGGTCCATAGTTTTTGAAGAAATCATCGATGAAACCTTGATCTCCATTATAATATACAGCGGTTTGATTCAGCAGTTCCAGAGGACTTATTGTGTCTTGGAACGCTAACGGAGAATTTTTGCTTACATATACTTTTATTTTTCCTTCTAACCAAACTTCAAAAGACAAATCTGTTCCTTTTTTTAATATATCCCCGTACACAGCGACAAAACCCATGTCTATTTTATTTTGTTGGATTTTTTCAATTATATCTGGCGTTCCAGTTTCAATAATTTCAAAACTTACATTAGGGTAGGCGGCATTAAATGAAATCATGGACTTGATCAGGTATTTCATAAAACCAGGAATTGTAGCTATTTTTAATTTCCCATGGATCAAGGAGGCATCTATTTGAGCTTCCTCTTTTAATTTTTGTAGTTGTATCAAAATATCATTTGAATTTTTAATGATTTTTCTTCCTTTATTTGTAGGTATTGTACCTTTTCTTGAGCGTTCAAATATTTTTATTCCAAATTCTTTTTCTAGATTAGAAATAGATTGGCTGATTGCAGAAATAGATATATGCAAGTTTTGAGCAGCGCTAGTAATAGATCTCGTCTTCGAAACCTCCACAATATGGATCAATTGTTCGATATTCATAGTAACACTTCCTTTAATTATATTTAAATGATACTTCAGAAAAATCGAATTTACTTGAGTATAAAATAATCGTATATTAAATTCAAGATATTCCTAATTTTCGGAATATTGAACTTCTAGTAAATATGGAGGCAACCTATGAATTCTAGCTAGAATGGAAATTTCGAGAGAATTGCTATGGGGCTCCTAAACATTATGCACTTGAATGTCGTGATTAGAGAATGACTTATGTAGTATTCAATCTGATAAATTATCGCATTACAGCTAGCGTATCTCCTTAAGAATCAGTAAGGAGATACTGTGGCCTTATTTGTGGTCTTCTATTAAAAAAGAACGACGGCCTATGTGAAAGATAAAACTAATTTAAAAACTGTGGGAGGAAATCATTATGACGAAAGAGATAATGACTGTGTTAGGTCCTATAGCTCCTAACCAATTGGGTTTTACATCTATGCATGAACATATCCTTGCTGATGTAGGTTTTTATGCCAAAGTGGCTGAAGAAACAGTTCCTACAATTGACAAAATTTTTTTTCCCGCTAAACCGGATGAACCAGTTAAAATCGAAAATTTGAGTTTTCTTAATCATGGTTTTTTTAGTATATCTAAAGACAACACAAGCTTATTAGATGAGGAACTGATGAATGCAGAAGTTAAGGACTTTAACATAGCTGGCGGTTCGGCCATCCTTGAACTCAGCATACCTGGTATTCGAGGGGATGTTGAAGGGCTTAGAAGAATCTCCGAGAAAACAGGTGTGCATATTGTGGCATCAACTGGATTATATGCGGAAGATTCTTGGCCAGCAAAATATCTTGAAATGTCAGTGGATGATTTCAGTAATTATATGAAAAATGAAGTTGAACAAGGTATTGAAGGAACGAGTGTCAGGGCTGGTCATCTTAAATTTGCTCCCAATTCATTGAGTTCTAGATCAGAGAAAATGGTGAGAGCGATTGCTCGAACTTCCGTGAATACAGGCCTTGCTGCTACTCTACATCAAGGCCTTCAAATGACTAAAGACGATGGGCGGAGAATGGCGAAAATGTTGATTGAAGAGGGAGCGGATCCTCAACGGGTAGTGTTTGCTCATATGGATAAATTAACTTTCAACTACCCTGAGTCTTATCAATTGAACAATTATTTGTTAGATCCTGACTCACGTCGACTTGATATGGAGTACGCGAAAGAACTGCTTGATCTTGGATTTACGCTCAGCTTCGACACTTTTGGTCATAATTGGAACCTTGAGCCGATTGGTCTATTAAACCAAACAGATTACGAAAGACTTGCTGGTTTGGTAGCTTTGATAAAAGAAGGGTATTCCAAACAACTCGTGATTGGTTGTGATGTTTTTACTAAGATGTTGACTCGTCGTTATGGTGGAGACGGATATAGTCGTATATTAAATTTCGTCGTACCGGCTCTAAGAAATATAGGGACTCCTGAGGTAGACATTCAAAATATAACGGTAGAGAATCCAGCTCGTTTGCTAGCGCGTTAATAAAGGCAGAGAAAAAAGATGACATTGAACAAGTTTTTGTATTCTTTTGAGGGCAATGAAAACCTTATATATCTATCATGACCATGTAAAATAGGGCACTTAAGGTTCAATTTTGAACAAAAAGTGCCCTATTTCTTTGATCTTTTTTATTCTTTTTCTTTTAAAGTGTTAATGTCCGCTTTAGATTTACCAATGAAATAAGGCTTTAAAGATAAAATTAGAATTATCACATATTCAACAGAAGGATACTGAATGTTACACGAGATTGAATACAATGGTGAAGTGATAAAATCAACAACTGATACATATGGGTCTGGTAGTATAAATACAGCAACCTGCAGATCCATAGATGTTAAAGAGGCGAAGAAAGAACTGATTACTCATTTACAGGTTGTGACCAAACCAATATAGATATAAGCATTATAACAATTTGGAAATAAAAGTAGGTTCTATTTGAAATAAAAAAAGCAAGGTACTCGACAATTCAATCGTCGAATACCTCGCAAAAATAATTGGTCTTTTTCAGTACTCTCACATAAGCGAGAAGGGAGGATCTGTGGAAACTTTAGTCTAAGGGGGGTACTAAGCTTCCGCAGATTTTAAAAAATCATGGATAAAATAAATGTCCAAATACAAACAAATGCAAGTAATGCAATACTGTATTTTAACGTCATTTTTGTTAACTCGGCTTCTTTACCAGTTTCTCCAACGGCAGCAGTGGCAATGGCTATCGATTGTGGGGAAATTAGCTTAGCCATTACACCACCTGCTGTATTTGCAGATACTAATAAAGCTGAATCGACACCTATAATGCTACCGGCTGTAGCCTGAATAGGGGCAAACAATGTATTGTTATTTACGACGGATCCAGTCATAAATACGCCAATCCATCCGAGTATTGGTGATAATAATGGGAAGATTGCTCCTGTAGTTGCTACAGCCTCACCTAATGCACTTGTTAATCCTGCATATGTCATGAGCTTAGCAATACCGAGAATCGCACAAATCATCACAATTGGAATCCAAAATTCTTTAATAGTTCGTCCTAAAAGTTTAAAACCATGACTGAAATTAATGGATTCTGTTGTTAAAATCGTTGTGATACCTGCCAGCAAAATGGCTGTACCTGTTGCACTTACTAAATCAATGCTTGAACTTAATGATGAACCTGGAATGCTAAACGTTAATTTAGTAAAGGCTAGCGCGCCACCTTCTGCGAATAATGCCTTAAATGGCGGTAAACTCCAAATGAAGATAAAGATACTTAACAAATAGAACGGTGACCAAGATTTTATGACGTCACTCGTTGAATGTTTTTCAATTTTAACTTCTTTACCGTTAAGCAAGAAGATATTCTTCGGCTTCCATTTTTTTAAGAAAACCGCTAATAATCCCATCGCTAGTAAAGGCGGAATAATATCAGCTAATTCTGGGCCCATAAATACGGTAATAATGGCTTGCGTAACCGTATAAGTACCAGATACAACAAGAATCGCTGGTAAAGTTTCCTTAATCCCTTTAATCCCATCAATTAAGAAGACAAGTAAGAAAGGAATTGTAAAGTTAATGATCGGTAACGTTAATGCTGTCATTGCAGAAACATCCATTGCCGTTACGCCGCCTTCTAAATTCAATGTTCCCGTAATGGCTACTGGAATACCAATGGCACCGAACGCTCCAGAAGCACCGTTTGCAATTAGACATAGCATCGCAGCTTGCAGTGGTTTGAATCCTAAAGAAACTAATAACACCGCGCAAATCGCGATTGGTACACCGAAGCCAGCAGCTCCTTCTAAGAAGGCGTTAAAACAGAATCCTATAAGAAGTAGTTGGAGGCGTTGGTCCTGAGAAATACCGGCAATACTCGCACGTAAGATATCGAATTTCCCTGAATCAACTGAGATTTTATATAACCACACGGCCATAACAATGATATAACCAATCGGCCAGATCCCCTGAATGGAACCTTGAATGACACTACCAACTGATTCGCCCATCGGTAATTTAAACACTAACATAGCGATAAAGAATGTAATCACTAAATTCAATAAAGCTGCATAAATTCCCTTCATTTTAAAGATTGTCAAACATAAAAGAAATAAAATAATTGGAACAGCTGCGACTAGTGAGGAGAGTAGTAAATTATTGAATGGATCGTAAGTTTCTACTAACATGATGTATAGCTCCTTTGTTAGATGTCCCTACTCCATTTTGATATTACTGCCAAAATGGAGATTGAATTTCTTTCAATGTTTTAACGGAATGATCTAGCTTAGCTTTTTCTTCATCACTTAGTGGAAGCTCTACGATGCTCTTTCTTCCTGAACGATTAATGATTGTAGGAACACCAACATACACATCATTGTGACCATATTCTCCTTCTAATAATGAACCAACAGGTAAAACAACTTCTTCATTTCGTAAGATGGCTTTCGTGATTCGTGCAAGACCCATTGCGATACCGTAATAAGTGGCACCTTTTGACTCAATAATTTCATAAGCTGCATCACGAACTTGGACGAAGATTTCATTTTTACGCTCTTCTGATAACTCAGATGCAATACGTTTACCTGAAATGTTCGCGCTGCTCCAAACAGGAAGTTCTGAATCACCATGTTCACCAATGATATAAGCATGAACACTTGTTGGTGCTACACCAAATTCTTCGCCTAGTAGGTAACGGAATCGTGCAGAGTCTAAAATTGTACCTGAACCGATTACTCTTTCTTTTGGTAGGCCAGAGAATTTCCAAGTTGCATGAGCTAAAATATCTACTGGGTTAGAAGCAACTAAGAAAATACCGTTGAAGCCAGAAGCCATAATGCTATCTACAATTGATTTGAAAATTTTAAGGTTTTTGCCTACAAGATCAAGTCGAGTTTCACCTGGTTTTTGTGCTGCACCTGCACAAATAACAACGATAGCAGCATCTTTACAATCACTATAATCACCATAAGTAATTTTTTGAGGAATTGGCGCATATACAAGACCATGATTTAAGTCCATTGCATCTGCTTTTGTTTTTGCTTGGTTAATATCGACAAGTACTAATTCTTCACAAATCCCTTGGTTAATTAAAGAGTAAGCGTAACTAGACCCAACTGCTCCTGCACCAACTAATACAACTTTATTTCCACCTGTTAAACTCATCTTACATGCCTCCAGTTCAATTTTTATAATCCATAAAAGGAATTTCAGAAATGACTAACATAGTTTGGCACTGATTATTAGGAATATACGCTCATTAAGAAGGAGTTTTATATCCTAACATGCCAAGCACTGCTTTGAATTACACATCATCTATTGGCTAAACGTGTGCTTTTTTTTATCATTTGTACTTTCTTCTACTTGAATAGGTTAAATAAAAAAGGTTCTAGATTAAGGTGTTCTATTTCCTTGGCATTATGAAAATGTTCACTTTTCAAGGAAAAAATAGACAACTTATGTTTTGACCGGTCAACTTGTATTTTGTGTTGTCTAATTGTATGGCTATAAAATAGCACAGGTTTATTTAGTTTTTCAAACCTATTTTGGAATTTGTCAAAATAAATTTGAATTTTTTTCGGATATTGTTAAAAAGTGTTCAAAAGTTTTATTATTAGCTTAAAGCTACACTTAAACACTAGTCTGAAATGAAAAAGAGCAACATATTTTACTTAACTTTAGCCAAGCTAATAGTAAAGGAATGACATGAATGAAGAGATGTAATGCATTTTAAGGGGATTTTTAGAGTTTCTTCTTATTATATTGAAGAGATGAGGGAAGTTAAAAAGAAGAGGAAAGGATATTTTCTACTGAACGCATTAGATTATTTACTATTAGAAGAATAACCAGATAGGATTGAAAATGATGACGAAAACAATAGTTGAAAAATTAAACTTAAAGAAATTCGAGAAGGTGGCAGTATTACATTTACCAGCAGGCGCGAATTATTTAGCTGAGTTGAAAGATTATGACACGGAGCTAACAGATAGTACTTACGATCTTATATTTGCGTTTGTCTTAGATATGGATTCATTAAAAGGTGTCGTTAACGACGTGATCGTCAATAATTATCTAAATAAAAATGGCTATATCTTTTTAGCGTATCCTAAAAAGGGGAATAAAGTATACCCAACTTTTATTCATCGTGATGATCTATTGGAAGGGTTAGGTGCAGACGAAGCCGGTTACGTTGGTACAAGTAACATCAAATTTGCCCGGATGGTTGGATTAGATGATACTTTCACAGTAGTTGGACTAAAGGAAGACTCAAAAAGTAAGAATAAGGTATCGACCAAAGCCAGCCAATGTGTAGACGATTACATTGCATTGATTCCTGAAATTGAAAATGATCTACAAGATACATCAGATTTACTCGCGTTTTATCAATCCTTAACGCCGGGCTACCAAAAAGACTGGGCTCGTTATGTCTATAGTGCAAAACAAGAAGCTACTAAAGAAAAACGCCGTGAGGAAATGAAAGCAATTTTAAGTGCGGGCTATAAAAGTCGGGAGTTATATCGGAAAGATAATCAATAAAACCAATCAGGTGCTTTAAAGGTATAAAAAATAGTAAGCATTCACTAATGGAAATTTCATTGTGAATGTTTTTTACTTTTATTGGTTCATCACCAGCATTTGAGGATGACAGTACATATAGATTTTAGAATGCATGTTGATCTTCGTTCCGGCTGGATGCCCCCCGGAAAGCGCATAGCCGGACCGGAAATCAACCCTATATTATGGTAAAGAACCTATATATAGAAAAAATAGGTTTTTTCGAGAAAATATTTTGACGAAAATGTGAAAGGGTTTTCAATTTCATGTGGAAAACTCGAAAATAGGTTTGAAAAGTGAAATGTACCTGTGGTATTTTATATACATATCAATTAGACAACTTAATATACAAGTTGACCGGTCAAACAATTAGTTGTCTACTTTTTTCCTTGTAATAGAAAACGCATTCATAATTCTGAGGAAATAGAGCACCTTAATGTAGAACCTATTTTAATTAAACTTATTTAGAAGGAGACTTATACGATGAGCACAAATCACAAAGAAACACCACACATTAAGCCTAATGGAGTAGAAATTGCAGAAACAATCCTATTACCAGGGGATCCACTACGCGCTAAATTCATCGCAGAAAACTTTTTAGAAGATGTAGTGCAGTTCAATGAAGTGCGTGGCATGCTTGGTTATACAGGTACTTTTAAAGGTAAAAAAATCTCAGTAATGGGTACAGGTATGGGTACTGCAAGTATGGGTATCTACTCTTGGGAATTAATCAATGTGTTTGGGGTTAAAAACTTAATTCGTATCGGGTCTGCGGGTTCAATTCAAGACGATCTGAATTTATATGACATTGTGTTTGCAATGGGTTCATCAACAGATGCAAACTACGCACACCAATACAACCTACCTGGACATTATTCAATCACTGCATCATATGAATTATTAGAAAAAGCTAAAAAAGTTGCAGATGAAAAAGGTTATCCAGTTCGTATTGGTAATGTTCTTGCTAGTGACGTTTTCTACAACGCTGATTCAACAGCAATGGAAAGATGGAGCAAAATGGGCGTTTTATGCGCAGAAATGGAATCTGCAGCACTTTACATGAATGCTGCACAAGCAGGTGTAAATGCACTTTGTATCTTAACAATCAGTGACCACATCTTCAAACATGAGAAAACAACTCAATTAGAAAGACAAACAGCATTTACTAAAATGATGGAAATCGCTTTAGAACTTGCTGAGTAAATAAGCTATATCAACCTATAAAGTCTGTGGGGAAAAGGAAGTTGTTTAATTTCCCTCACCCCCTCAGACTATTTTAATGTCTAAAACCAATCGGAAAAAATATTAACTATTACGAGAAGGAGATCTTAAAAATGGAAGCAATAAATAAAAATGAAACACAAAGCTTCAATGCAAAAAAAGCAGTTCCTGTTATTTTGTTTTTCTTTCTATTCGCTTTAATTATTGATAACTCGTTTAAATTAGTATCTGTAGACATCGCAAAAGACCTTGGAATTTCAGCAACTACGGTTAGTTGGCAAGCAACATTGGCGGGTCTTGTAATTGGTATTGGGGCAGTAGTTTACGCTTCGTTAGCAGACTCAATTAATATCCGTACGCTGTTGAGTGCAGGTGTTATTTTCATCGTTGTCGGATCGATAATTGGCTATCTGTTTAGAGATAATTTTGCAATGATTCTTTTTGGACGTATTATTCAAACAGCTGGTTTAGCATCTGCTGAAACATTGTATGTTATTTACGTAACGAAACACTTACCTAAAGAGGAACAAAAGAAGTTCTTAGGATTAAGTACAGCTAGTTATGCAATGTCAATGTTGGTTGGTTCATTAACAGGTGGATTTATTTCTACTTACTTACACTGGACAACTTTATTCTTAATTGCTTTAATTGCAATCTTTATCCTTCCATTCATCTTGAAGTTATTACCTAAAGAAGAGTCTAGAAAGGCTAATGTTGACGTAATTGGATTATTCTTAATCGCAGCAATCGCTACAACAGTTATGCTATATATTTCAAACTTTAACTGGCTATACCTAATCGGTTTTGCAATAGCATTAGGTCTATTTTTAACTTACATCAATAAGAGCTCAAAAGCTTTAATTGATGCGACTTTCTTCAAAAACCAGCATTTCATTCGCACGCTACCAATTGTATTTGTTATTTACTCAGTACAATTAGGTTATATTTTCGTGTTCCCATTCATTTTAGAGGGAATTTATGACTTGAAACTAGATATGATTTCACTGTTACTAATTCCAGGTTATGTGGCATCAGTTATTGTTGGTTCCCTTTCTGGTAAAATTGGTAAATTCTTAAACAGTAAACAAGCAACACTGATGGCATTATGTGGTATCGCGGTTGCGCTATTCATTCCAGGATTATTTACTGAAAGCACTGTTGTTATCTATGTACTTTCTATGATTGTATTCTCAGGTTCATTCGCGTTAATGTATGCACCTTTACTTGATACTTGTCTTAGCACGATTCCTAAAGAAAAATCAGGAACAGCAATTGGTTTCTACAACTTAACAATCAATGTATCCGGTTCTATCGGTATTGCTTACACTGCAGCAATGCAAGATAATTTAGAAACTTCAACTGTTTTAATTGCCCTTTCAGTTATAGCAGTTGTTGCCCTTGGACTGTACTGGGTGCTATTAGGGAAAATTGCGAAAGAAAATTAAGTAAGATCTTGTAATTGAATGTGTCACAGCTAACACTGTGACACATTTTTTTCTATATATTAGAGGAATATGAAGATTTAGAATGCTTAAAAAATGTTATAATACATAGCGAGGATATAACTAGTTGATGGTCCATAATTTGAAAATAATATAGGTGTGTGAGAAGATGGAATACAAAATCGCTAAGGAGCAAAATAGAAAAAAACCATTATATAATACTGTATATGATCAATTATATAAGCTGATAATGAATGGTACATTTTCGGGTGATAGCAAATTGCCTTCGGAACCAGAGTTAGCTAAAATGTGTGGGGTCAGTAGAATGACTTTAAGACAAGCGCTTTCACTTTTACAAGATGATGGATTGGTGAAAAGGGTCCATGGCAAAGGAAATTACATAACAAGAATCCCTACAAAAGCGCCGAAAATCGGTCTAGAGAAAATAGGAAACCCCATGTATAAATCTCATTCAAAACAAATTGATGATGTTGAGATGAGTTTTAGAATTGATTTGGAAAGTGAGTATACACAGCAAGTATTAGGTAGGAAGGCTGCAGCAGTGGTCGCGTTTGAGCGGTGGTATAAATGGGAAGGGGAAGTTGTAGGATACTCCTTTACTTTTATGGCAATTGAAGCAGTTACTGAATTGAATTTAAATCTCCAAGAGAATGATCAATTATTAGAGATGCTTGAAACTCGAATTTATGAGCTTGCCAATAGAGCATCCATCGAAATCAAGCATTCAACTTTAGCTATTTCTTCGGTACAGAAATATGAGGTTGTTGGTGGAGAAGACTGTGATTTATTACTTGAGAGTGTGTTTATCCATGAGGACTATCCATTGGTTTATAATAAATACTATATCCCTAGAGAATTTAGTCTCTTAAAAATAAATGCTGTACGGTAGATGCCATTGGCACAACTTATTTAGCAAAGATGTATTATGACTTTCATAAGACAATAAAAGCCTCTGTATGTGGATCCCACTTACAGAGGCTTTTTTGTGGTGATGATTGTCATTTTGTTATGAAAGTAATGGAACATCCAAGTTAGTAATAAGGAAAAATAGGAAGCGAGAAAAACAAGTTCGTGGTATTAAACGAAAAACAAAGAATATGGATAAAGCTAATTGAAGAACGCACTTTAGAGTGCCAAAATGAGTTCTTTAATGACTACTGGCATATGCACTTGCCAGTGGGTCAAAATTTTATAGATTCTTAGAGAACGGCCACAAAGTGAGACGTCATTGCCTACAAACAATGTTCGTCGAGATCAGCCGCGATCTACTGATTTTTCTCGATTTCGATGTGAGCAGAACGGAAAAGTTTCCCGATGAGTTGCCATCCTTTTATGGCTTCGTATTGCGCTAAGCTAAGCTTTCAAGGGCGAGTCCGAACTTACCCGCGGAACAGATGACTTTACCCGCGCAAGCACGTATTATACCCGCGAAGTAAATGACACTACAACTAAATTTTCCATTTTCAAACAAAAAAGGTTGCATGATGTTTTAAAAGTGCGTATAATGTGAATATAGTATATATACAATATTAGAACTTAGGGGGATACTTGTATATCGTTTTCAATCAATAGATCATCATCTCACATGATTAGTGGAATGCGTGAAGCATGGATTGGGGGAGGAAAGAAATAATGATACAAGTCTCGATTATAGGCTTTATTTTTGTCGTAGTACTAGTAGTTCTTATAAAGGTGTTTCAGGACTCAATGCCAAGAATCAGCTGTCTACTAACAAATTTTATATTTTTTGTATTATTTTTCGTCTTCATATGGTTGATCTCAAGTTGGTAAGAGAAGAGGGATTGAGGGAGGAAAGAAATCATGAAAAAAGTCTCGATTATGGGGGTTATTTTTGTCGTAGTGATATTGGTTCTTTTAAAGGTGTTTGAGGACTCAATACCAAAAATTAGCGATCTACTAACAAATATACTAATTCTTGTATTATTCGGAATTGTCGCCGTTGTATATGGTGTATCTCAAATGAGTAAAAGAAGTTGAGTAAAAACAAAGAAGAGGGATTAACATGCAAATAATTCTTGCCAATAGTTCGAAGGAGCCGATTTATGAACAAATTACGCATCAAATTAAATCGTCAATTTTATCAGGAGATCTGAAAGATGGAGCCGCTTTACCTTCCATGCGTCAACTCGCAAAGGATTTACATGTGAGTGTCATCACGACAAAGCGCGCTTATGAGGAATTGGAGAAGGCTGGTTTTATTTATTCCATTGTCGGCAAAGGTTCTTTTGTCGCAGAACAAAATTTAGAAGTCATGCGAGAGCGCAAGCTGAAGGCCATTGAGGAGCAGTTGAGTGCGGTCATCATGAACAGTAAAGAAATTGGTCTATCACTGGATGAACTACAGCAATTACTGAAGATTTTACATGAGGAGTGACATGAATGGAAAATGTAGTTGAATTGACAGGTATCACGAAAAATTTAAAAGGTTTTGCCGTTAAAAATATGAATTTACAAGTGAAACAAGGCTTTGTGACGGGCTTCATCGGCGCAAATGGTGCTGGTAAGTCGACGACAATCAAAATGATTATGAATTTATTAAAGCCGGATGCTGGGGACGTCAAGGTTTTCGGGTTGGACTACAGGGCGCATGAGAAGGAGATTAAGGAGCGCATTGGGTTTGTCTACGATGGCAATGTGTTTTTTGAAGGGCTGAACTTAAAAGATATAAAGCGCATTGTTGGGCCTGCTTATAAAAACTGGGACGATGCCTTGTTTTATCAATATGTAGAACGATTCGGATTACCCCTTAATAAAGCGATCAAAACGTTCTCCAAGGGGATGCAAATGAAGGCATCATTGGCGATCGCCCTATCCCATCATGCAGAACTGATCATTATGGACGAACCAACAGCAGGCTTAGACCCGATTTTCAGACGGGAGCTGCTAGATCTTTTACAAGAATTAATGCTTGATGGTAGTCGTACGATTTTCTTCTCAACGCATATTACAACAGATTTAGATCGTATCGCAGATTATATCGCGTTTTTACAGAACGGGGAATTAGTATTTAACCAGTCCATTCATGATGTCGCTGAAAAATATGCGCTCGTGAAAGGCGGCATGGATTTGCTAGATCGAGATACGGAAAAAGCCTTTGTCCATGTTCATCCTGCACCAACTGGTTTTGAGGCATTAACGGATAATATTAAAGCCGTGAACAATATATTCGGGGATTCGGTGGTCATTGAAAGAGCATCTTTGGAAGAAATCATGTACTACATGAAAGGAAGAAAAAGCTATGTTTAATTTAATCAGACGTGATCTCATACTACAGAAAAGACAAATATTAATTTTTATCCCTTTTATTGCAGTCTTTATCATTTCGGACTCACATCCAGCTTTAATTTTTCTAGTTGCCAGTATCTTTATCCCCTTTAACACATATACGTACGATGAAAAAGCAGAGACGAATATTTTGTTAAATTCTTTACCCTATACACGTAAGGAAATTATTGCATCACGCTATATTGGTGCGATTGTTTACATGGGATTATCCATTGGGATCACAAGTATAGCTTTATTTGTTTTCGATAAACCGTTTACGATTACTGATATGGCAATTGGCAGTGGCTTATTCTTATCATTTGTTGCGCTTACCTTCCCGTTGTTTTATATATTTAGGGGAAAAATTTCAATGGTTATTATGATTATATTTATCCTTTCAGCAATCATAGGGCCGCCTATTGTGTTGTATTTAGCTGAACATTTAACAACAATTACAGATTTTATTGTCAGCTTATCCATCCCCGCTTTATATACGGGAGTGGCAGCTGTGATCTTGATTCTTTATGCGGCCTCTTGGAGCGTAACCACGATTATTTACCAACGAAAAGCGTTCTGAGTGACCCTGTGAACTAGCTGAAAATCATAGAAGTCAATTGTATAACGCAAGAAATAGCAATACTCTTATGGAAGCGTAAAATGTCACTACACAAAATCTATAGAGGGCACTGAAATAATGTAATTCCAAATAAGGCAATCTCCATGTTAGGAGGTTTCCTTTTTTTTGTTTTGCGTAGGAGGCTTGTTTAGGTAGATTCTTTGGAAGTGGCAACTCAACCATTCGCAAAATCCGTAATATGTATATTCATAATTCAACCACGCATTTATGATAAATATAATACTTTCATAATAAAAACTAAAAAACAGGAACATATTGTACTTGTCAATTATGTTCCTGCCTATGATTTTATTGAGTTTCACTATTAAATTCTAATGAAGTATTTTTACTTATCCTCATCAACTACCATAAACGGTTTGTTCAAGTAAAAGTACATGAAGGCCATAAACAATGTCCCGCCAATAAGGTTTCCAATTGTAACAGGAATGATATTGTGAATAATGCCACCAATTGTAACAGCATCTGGATGCTGTGTAGCCATAGAAATAGAAAAGGTAACAAAATTTGCGATACTATGTTCATAACCCGAGATAAAGAAACCAAAAACAAGCAGCATCATGATGAACATTTTTGGACCATCGCCCTTAGCACCATAAGGGAGGAAAAAGGCAAGGCACACAAGCCAGTTACATAGAATACCACGGAAGAATAATTCAGCCGTCGGTACTAAGGTTTTTCCTTGGGCTACACTTACTAAAAAGCCATTTACCGAGGGATCTTTGAAAAGCCCGGTCGCATAAATTAAAAGTGCAAATAAAACGGCGCCAATGATATTTCCAACATAGCTGTATATCCATAGCTTTCCGACATCTCTCCATGCCATCTGCTTACGCAATGCAGCATAGGTATAATAGAAAGTGTCTCCTGTGAACAAATCGCCACCGCCATAATAAATCAGGATAATAGCTATGCCAAATGTTAATGCTGCAACGGGATATGCTAATGGAGAATGTTCTGCGTAAAAGAAATTACCCGTCTTAAACGCTACAATAACACCAAAACCAATGAATAAACTTGCAAGTATAGCTCTTAAAAGATAGTTGAGAGAGCTACTTTGATGAATAAATAATCGTTTTAAAGCCAATGCTTCTATTTTCGATAATGCTTCTTTTTCCAATTTAAATCACCACACTATTTAGTTTAGATTGGATTGGATTTATCCAATCATCTTAAGTTGTCATACATTTTTGTAATTAAATACATAGCATTTGGTAGAAAACATGTCGCCGCCAGTAGCGGTGACACGTGTTTTGGTGCTGCTGTTTCTTCATGCTTACTTCTTGGTTTCATTTGGTTTGGTTGTATTTGTTTTGGGTTTGTTGTTATTTGAAGAACTTTCCTGGGTGTTGCCACTACTTGTAGAAGAGGAAGACTTAGCGTTGCTGCTAGTAGTATTAGCATTTTTATTGCTATTTGGATTACTGTTTGCAGTATTCTTAGAATTCTCATTTCCATTTGGTGTTGAATTTGTGTTGGACGCACCAGTCTTAGCAGAATTTCCGTTGCTATTTGTTCCTGCCGCATTTTGTGATCCGGCAATGTTCGCTACATCGTTTAAAATTTGCCCAACTTGTGGCGCAACAGTTTGCGCGATGTTAGCAATTGTTTGAGTAGCAGATCCACTCGCCTGAGAGGTGCTACTATTCGCAGTAGTTTGTCCAGTACTACCACTCATACTTTGAGCCCCAGCCATTGCACTTTGAGCTGCGTTTCCACCAGCAAACATCTGCACAATATTTTCGACTATCTGCATAATGTTTTCACTCATTTGTCCAGATGTACCGCTTGAAGCATTTTGTCCAGATTGGTTGCGACTATTTGATGTAGCTCCAGTACTAGCTGATGCATCTTGAGAGTTGTTGCCAGCAGCCATTTGTTGTAGCATGTTACTGCTCATCATCGATGAATTCATCGCTTTTACTGGGCAAAACTTTGTTACACCTTCTGCTGCTTTCATTGAACCTAGCAAGATGAGCATTCGCCCACCTCTACTTTCTGGTTTACGTGCAAGTCGTGCCGCACCGTACGCTAGCATTGCTGAACCAGCCATGAAACGGGCAAAGGCATTTCTTGGACTGAGGTTTTGTTGTGTATGTGTCATTTGTATGGATCCTCCTAACTGAATTTGCGAATTAGCGTTGAAGTCTTCAAGAAAATCTATTCAACTGACATGGAAGAGTTTTTGTTCTAGGATTTAATGTTGAAAAATATAATCCTCCATTTCAGCTTTAGAATCCCCCAATTTTTTCTTTTTATTCGCATTCAGTGCGGTAGACAGACGTCTGACAACAATCTATTTTAAGAGAAAACCTTAAAAAATGAAAGTGAAAAATTAGGGCTTTTTTTTGACATTTTTGCGTGTCTTTCTAAAGATTTTTTAGTTGGAAATTTATCCGATATTTGGTGTTCGCATATTAAAAATTTGTATGAGGTTAATATAGTGAGCAAGGTAATTAGTGATTGGAGTAGTTGGGAAAACTCGTTTTTGAGAGGGGGAGGGGAAATTGACAAGCTGACAAAATGGGGATATTAATTCAAGCGTAGAGGGAGTGGCGAATTATTTTATTGCTTGTGCAGCGTATTATAAGTAATTAAAGATGGCGTCGGTAAACAGTCTACACTTGACTTTTTGTATTTGTTATTCGATGACGAATCAATTTATGTACAAGAATTCAATTTTTAATTTATTTAGTATTTGTCACTCCTTCCGTGCATATTCTCGGGACATTTTACAATACTATCTCTAGATCGATTTTCTAATTGGTAGGAAGGGATGAGCAAATTTGGCAAAGCACTCAGAAACAAGTTGGAAACAGGACCACCCAAGCACTTTATTTGGAAACTCTGTTCAAAAAGCATATCGTTTGTTGACGCATGCGAAGTCTCACCCAGAGGAGATAGCGGTTGAGCATGCTTTCGATCAAATTTCACATGCAGAAAATGCACACTCTAATGCAGTACAATATGGAGAGCATTTGGATATGGTACAGCAAAATAAAGCACTGTTAGAGCAGGTCAAGCAGCAATTACATGAAGTGCAAAAGAGTATAAAAAACCTTTAATTATGAGGCAATAACCCCCGACGTTTTCACAAAGCGTACGGGGGTTATTTACGGGGGTTATTGTTGCAAATTTAATCATGTTGAAAATAGATTAAATAATATATATTTTCTACATTCAGTTTTAACACCAAACGATTATTTTATAAGGTGTGGTTTGTGCAGGTATACTTCTTGTTGTAGGACCATAGATCACAATGAGGTTTCGGTTCGCAGGATTTTTTGTAAATGGTTGCCCATTTGTTAGCAGGATAGGGGTATAGGGTGAGAGATTTAATTTTAATTGACCATCACTACTCACCAGTTGATTATTAAAAAAGTCTACTTTTACATATTGATAGTTGTTTTCCTTTACAACGACAAGTACAGAATATTGTGGTGGGTATATTAAAGGTACAGGTGCATCCCCATCATAATATCCAGTAATTTGATTCCCTACAGTCACAATTTCATGGTTTACAAAGTAAGTAGTAGGGGAAATTACGAAATTGACGATGCCACCATTTCCATTTTCTACAGTCATTAGTTTGTAACAACCTTCTCCTTGCCCATCTTGCCCGGTCATAAAATCATTTATCTGTGTAACAATCCCACGAAAAGATTTAAAATTTACCATAGCCATTCCTTTCTTTATATAATCTTGGATTGGTAGTTGTTTTTCTTCATTTTTAATTTATGCATCATTTCCAAGATGCGTGATAAAGATGGAATTGAACCTTCATAGTTCTACTATAACTATTTGAATTTGAAAGAATAGCCTTCTTTTTTTGTAAAAAAAGAGAGTAGTACCATAAGTAAGTGAAGTTTTCTATGTTTATAGTAACAGCCTTCAAGAATTATATAAATGTTGTATAATCATAAGATAATTAATCTGCGAAGGATTATGTTATTATACAGTGGAGGCGAACTAATTGAAGTGGATTTCTAAAAAGAATAAGAAGCCGATTATATTATTAATTATAATAATATTTATCATTGCCGGTTTACTTGATATAAAATACCAAGGATTATTTTATCAACTATTACCTAATTCCGTTCAATCATATTTATCTGGTTTTTAGTAATAGTTTGAAGTAGAAAGAAAAAACATAAAGAAAAAGCTACCTGCCATGATAATTGGCAGGTAGCTTTTCGCTTTTACTAGATATAAAATTCACGGGAGCGTTACGAATTGCTTTGGGGTTATATAGGAAATACAAGCCTGTATTCTACTTTCACTATTAATTATTTGAAAATAGAAGATTTTCTTAACGTAACACAAACTGAAATGGCTACAGTAATTCCTAAAATATTTTGAACGTGGTCCGCTGGAATAAAGGGAAGTGGTGCAACCCAATTCGCATAAAGGAATAGTTGCGCAAAGTTGTCTTTTCTTTTGATTTCCTAACAATGGATCTTTTTGACCTAGTATCTGGTTGGACATTAATTGGAGTAGTCAATCCTAATAACAATATTCAAAATTTATTACTTTATGTTTGTTCGTTCGGTATATTTGTTGGAGCTCGTTGTTCCAGGAATTGAATATGCTAGAAATGGGGGGAGACTATTTTAGAGATCAAAACAAATGAACTTAATGAAAATATAGTAGATTTTTAGACCCTCCGCAATCATCTGTGGAGGTTTTTTAGTTATAAAAGAAGGTAGGTGATAATATGGAAACTAATACGCTTTGGGTGTCCATTATTGGTGGTATTACTGCTTGGATCGCATATTTAATTGGTGGTGTAGACGAATTGATAACAGCACTGGGTATTTTAATGGCTATTGATTTTACATTAGGTGTAATGGTAGCTTGGTTCATTAAAGATGTAGATTCACGCAAAGCTTTTAAAGGGCTTTTGAAAAAGACAGCAATGATGTTAATGGTCATTGCTGCAGTGCAATTAGATAGAGCTACAGATAGCGGTGATTTTATGCGGCATGCTATGATTCTATTTTTAATCGGTATGGAAGGAATCAGTATGATCGAAAACCTTGGTCATTTAGGAATCAAGGTACCCCGTTTTTTACAAAATGCATTTACACAATTACAAAATAAAAATGATGATAAACCGAAAGATAGTGAGGATGCACCTAAAGACGATGAAGATAAATGACAAACGTAAAAACTACATGGTGTGATTAACTTTTGTAGCACTAAGTAGGGTGTCTATTATTCCAAGTATGTTATAAGACATTATTTCGGAAACGTATCGTAGCTAAGCACGCCAAAACTACATGTATGTACAAGACCGAGATAGATTGTTTCATGGACACTTGGAAATAGGAATCCGGTGACTGCTAATCGTTTGGTAGGGTTGCATAATAAAGTTCAGAATAGCGAAGTAAATAGAGGGAAGGCTAGGTACTCATAATATTAATTGAACTGCACCGCTAATTGTTAGTTAGTGTCTAACAATCGGAGGTGCAGTTCATGAATAGGCGGTAAAAATAATAATATTGTGCCGGATTCATGCCGACAGTGTTTAAAAAGATTGAGTTTATGTGAACGTGGTATTCGCAATAACTTGATTTTATCGACTTTCTACGATTATATACAACTCATTTAAAACCTTCACTGATCAAATGTAGATGAGAAGGGTTTTAAATTATTGTGCTGTTAAACCGCCATCAATAACGAATTCTGAACCAGTTGAGTAGCTTGATTCTTCTGATGCTAGGAATAATACTAGGTTGGATACTTCTTCAGATTGTGCCATTCGTTTTAATGGAATATGTTTTGCAAATTCTCTAATTTGCTCAACTGCATCACCTTCAGTAACCATTGGTGTTTCGATGACACCAGGATGTATTGAGTTAACGCGGATACCGTAATGAGCAAATTCTAGTGCAGCAGCTTTCGTCATCCCACGCACAGCGAATTTTGTATCTGTGTAACCAATTGCACCGCCTACTAAACCATTCATTGAAGAAATATTAACAATTGAGCCACTTTCAGTTTTTTGCATAGAAGGTAGTACTGCTTTCATGCCAAGGAATACTGACACTTGGTTGATGTCGACGATTTTACGGTATTGATCTAATGTCATTTGTGCGATTGAAGATGCGATACTAATACCTGCATTGTTTACTAAAATATGTACTGGTCCGAAAGCATTTTCAGTTTCAGTGACAACGTTTGTCCAATCTGCTTCGCTGGAAACATCTTGTTTAATGAATTTTGCGTTTTCGCCAAGTTCTTGAGCTAATGCTGTTCCTGCTTCTACATTTAAATCTGTAATAACTACTTTAGCACCTTCTGCGATAAATTTACGTACGTGTGATTCACCCATACCGCGTGCGCCACCTGTAATAATTGCTACTTTTCCTGCTAAACGACCCATGTAAAATCTCTCCTTGTTATCGAAATTTTTATAATTCTAAATTATTAAAATACTATTTATATTATAGATTACTTATATTTTCTGGTCAATGTTGTTTAGAGAGATGGCGCCTCTAAAGTAGCACATTTAGAGTTTTCAAAATCTGCTACTATTTTTCTGCATAATCCTATTTCTGATGGTAAGGCTAACAAAGAATAGGTACAAAAAAGGGGAGAATAGATCATGTTGTCATTTCAACCAAATTGTTGGTCAGAACACGGGGAGCTTCAGGTGGTTATGCTTTGTTCACCCTCGAAGTTGGATGTTCCAGATTTAAAGATTGCTGAGAATGTGCAGTGGAGTGCGCCGGTGCATCATATAAAAGCCGAGGAGAATTTCTTGGGATTTAAAGAAGCTTTAGAGGATGCAGGGGTGAAGGTGATTGATTATTCAAAGGAGTTAGCACCTGATGTCCAAAATTTGAGTGAGCAGCTCATAAATCGTTTTTTCGTACGTGACCTTGCTTGTGTGTTTGGCAATATCATTATTCCAGGTGAAGCGGGAATTTCTTTGAGACGTCCAGAGTATATACATGCCCATCAGCTGATGGAAAAGTGGTTTCCTGAAATGTTTTATAGAAATGACAAAAATAGTGGGGGAGCGCTAGAGTTTGGGGATGTATTAATTCTGAACAAAGATGCCGTATTTATCAACATTGGTACACGGACAAGCATTGAAGGCGTAGAAAAAACGAAGGACAAAATTTTCAAGGCTGGATTTTCTGAAATTGGCATTATTGATTTGCCACGGAGTTCAGATACGTTACATTTGGATATGAATTGCAATGTAGTAAATGAAAATTTAGTGATTGCCAAGAGCTTCATGCGTTATTTTCCAGTGCATGTATTGACGGAGACTGGGGCTCGATTTGAAATGACTGAGCAATTTCTAGGTCGTCATGGTTTTGAGGTCCATTGGCTAGAGAAATATACTACGATTCCTGACATCAACTTTCTTAACCTAGACCCGGAGACGTTATTAATTAGTAAGAAGGCAACGAAGCAAATCTTTAAAAATCATCCTTTATTGCAAAAGAAGAAACTCATAGAAATTGAAGTAACAGAGTTAGAGAAAGCTGGTGGAGGCATTCGCTGTATGACCTTACCACTAAGACGGATATAGGAGTTATCCAAATGGAATCAAAAACAACCAAAGGTAGTATGCTGTGGTGGCAGCTTTCTCTTCTCGGAGTAGGGTGTACAATCGGAACAGGATTTTTCCTCGGTTCAAGTATGGCCATTAAGAAAAGTGGGCCAGCTGTTTTAGTCGTCTTTCTGTTAGCTGCAATTGGCACATACATCGTCTATGATGCTCTTGTGAAGATGTCTGTTGATCATCCTGATAAAGGATCTTTTCGTTCTTATGCTAAAAGAGCATTTGGCAGTTGGGCCGGATTTAGCAATGGATGGGTCTATTTAATTTCTGAAATGCTGATCATGGGTAGTCAGCTTATGGCGTTGGGGATATTCACACAGTTCTGGTTTCCTGGTCTACCGTTATGGATTGGTACATCGATTTTCGCTGTTTTAAGTTTGCTTGTCATTCTTACAGGTGTCAAAGGGTTTGAAAAGTTTCAAAATATTTTTGGTATGATGAAGATGGCGGCTATTGTGATGTTCATTGTTGTAGCTGTGGTCATTTTCACTAGAGGGATGAATGGTCAAACAAGTGACGTCTATTCGATGCTAGATACCTATAAAAATTTCTTTTCAGAGGGTTATCGTGGGATTTGGTTGGCATTACTTTATGCATTTTACGCTTATGGTGGAATTGAAGTAATGGGGCTTATGGTGATAAATTTAAAAGATCCAAAACAAGCACCTAAAGCAGGTAGAATTATGATACTTGGACTAACTATTATCTATATTTTGTCCATTGGTCTTGCGTTGGCGCTTGTTTCTTGGAAGAACTTTAAATTAGAAGAAAGTCCATTTATTACAGCACTTGAAAATTTTCAGCTGCCATATGTGACGGATATCTTCAATGGTATCCTTATTATTGCAGGCTTCTCGACAATGGTTGCCTCGTTATATGGCGTGCTAACGATATTAACTTCGCTTGCAGAAGATCATGATGCTCCAGCCTTCTTAGCGAAAAAAGGGAAATTGAAAGTGCCGCTACCCGCATTTCTATTTATAACAACGGGATTACTTATCACCATCCTCATTGGCTTCTTCATGCCAGAAAAGATATTTGAATATATGATAACAGCAGCAGGTTTGATGTTACTTTATAATTGGCTATTTATTTTAGTGACGTACTTGAAACTTATGAAGGTATCGAAATGGAATCGAGTGAAAACGATCATTGGGATGCTTTTAATTGTTGTAACTGTATCGGGAACGATAGGCGAAAAAACAAGTAGATTCGGATTTTATGTAAGTCTATCCTTCATCGTTATTATAGGAATTGCTACCTTTATAAAAGTGAAAAAGGGGAAGCTCGATTGATGCCTGTTGCATCCTTAGAAATGGACATTTGGAGGCACTACGGTCATCGTCACTTAAAAAATACTGCTTCCATTCATGATTGTCTTCTTGACCATACCATTTTAAATCGGGATGACCTGGAATCCCATCATAGTCACAAATGCGCTGACGAATCAGCGTTTTTAATTTGCGACCAAATACTGTAGAGTCGTTAATTTCCGTAAACACAAAGCGCGGCTGAAAAGCTAGTAACAGTGATGGGAAATGACGACTCTTTCGACGCTTATGCGCAGGCGTCGCACAAAAAACAAAATAAGGTTCCTCGTCGAAACAAAATTCCCATGTATGATGTGTGGGGTCAATTGGAATATCTTCAGGCCAATTGTTATCGTCAAAAGCTGTCATATTATTTAAAGTGTCCCAAAATAACCTCCTATAATCCTCTACATCATAGCTTTCAATTACCTCTTCAGGTGTTTCAAAGAAAACCGCTAGCGACGTATATTTCCCTGCATTACGTGCGATTTCCCCATACTCCCTAACACAATCTGCAAGTTCTTTTGCTGAATTATTTTTGCGTGGATCCCCTACAAAACTAAAACGAAGTTGGTTCATTAAAAAACCTTGTCGTGCAGGAACACACGGATACATATTTTCATCACTTGCTACCATTTCAGTGAAGGCTTGATAAGCGTTTTGTTGCCATATAGGAAGGGTTCCTACTTGCGCGTCTAACCAGCTCTTCTCGAAAACTTTACCCACTTGAACTACCTCCTTCCATACAGTACTAGACTATTAAAGAAGTCGGAAATGGGTGACAGATTATATTTGGTACATAGTTCAAAGTTGTGGGTGATGCGTTATGGAGGTGGAATGCTCCGTAATAGGCAGCAGCGATTTGTTTGCCGAACTTATTGTATAAATACCTTTCTTTGCAAAACACCTATTGCACGGTCAATTTCTGCTAAATCTTCATCCGAAAGCTTTTGTATAAGGTTTTGGAAACGAAATTCAATAGTGGCAAAGGCGTCATCCATCATAATCTCCCCATCTGATGAGAGACGAATATACTGTTTTCGACGATCTTCTTGGTCCGTTATCTTTTCTATTAAATTTTTTTCATATAATTTCTTTAATTCTCTGCTCGTATTAGGCATAGACATATGCATGCATTCACTAATTTCAGAAGGTGTAACAGGCTGACTAACTTTGATATTTTCAAGGATTTTATATTGAACGGATGTAATGTCATCTGTTTTTATGTTTTGTGTTAATTCATGTGTAACCTCGTGAACAGAAGTTGTAAACGATACGAATTTATTAAATAGGGCTTTTTTGTCCATAATTTTCACCTCTTACAGACAAGATAACAAAAAACTTATCATAAAACAATTATCAATTGACAACTAACTTCTTTCCGGATTATTATTTACTTATCAAATGATAAGTAATGGGGGATGTCATGAAAACGTTAATTATTTACACGTATCCAAATCACAAAAGTTTAAATTATGCTTTTTTACAGGAAATCATTAAGGGGTGTAATGAAAATCCATACATAAAGGAATTACAAGTCGTAGATTTATATGAAGAAAAATTTAATCCACTTTTAGAATTTAACGAGCATAAACGTAGACGTGATATGTATCGTGATCCTGAATTAGAAAAATACAGAGAACAAATTACTTGGGCCGATAAGATTGTCTTTGTTTATCCAATCTGGTGGGGAAGACCTCCTGCAATGCTTATGGGATATATTGATCAATTGTTTGCTGCAAATTTCGCATACAAGGATAAGAAAGGACTGTTTCCAGATGGGCTTCTGACAGGAAAGTCTGTAGTCTGTGTCTCTACGATGAAGGGACCTGCAAAATATCCACTTTTTTGGCTGAATAATGCCCATAAAATTTTAATGAGAAAAGCTCTGTTTAATTTTGTTGGTATTAAAAAGGTGAAGTTTTTTGAATTTGGCAACATGGAGAGTTCGAAAGGGAGACAGACGAAAAAATTAGAAAAAATTCATCATTACTTTAAAAAAGTTGCTAATTGAAAGAAGAAGTCATAGGAATTTACAATTGACGAAACCCACAATAACCGCTGAAAAAAGGCGTTGAGTGCTGAAAAAGACCAAGCGACCGCTGAAAATAAGAAGTAAGTGTTGAAAAACCACTAGCTGCCACTAAAATCCCTTTTGTTTGTTGGTTTTGCAATGTTGTTAATGACTTTAGTGACAAATCGGATCTGGAAAAGTGCTGAGGGCGAAGAATGCTAAAAAAAATTGTTCTATGACTATAATTGATTAACGTAACTTTTAGGTCATTGTTAACTGTTAGTGTAGCTGTATCATGGTTAATTTGATTATGTGGATGGATATAAGTAATGAAAATTTTGGGTGTAAAAAACAAGGTCCCTCAAAAATAAAGGGACCTTTATCTTAATGGCATTTCTAAATTATCGCCGTTTATTTCGCTTTTTTGTTGTGGGATTACGTTGATTCACCGATTGATATTGCAGATACTTAGAAAGTTTGGTCTTAGTGTTACCTGCGTTATCTTCGTGTGGTTCTGCTGTGTCCTCAAGTGTAGTAGTTGGGATTTTCGTATCTTGAGGTTCGATAGGCGGAACTTTCGTTTGTTGTGTATTGATGAGTGGAGCGGTAGTGACATTAGGTGTATCAGTAGCGTGCTCTTGAACTGCATGTGGCTGCTGCACGGGGTGAACATCTTTGATGACGAGTATAGGCCGCATCATGTCGTGGTCTTCGTGCTCTAGGAAATGACAATGCCACATGTAATGACCGGTATGTTCTTTCCAATGCATAATAATTTTTGTGACCATGCCTGCATCCGTTTTAACGGTATCTTTCCAACCGCGCTCATAGTCTCGTGGTTCCTCTGGGTCACCAGTATACTCAAGTTTTCCTTCGTTTTGATAAAGCTCTACATTAAATGGGCGGCGTTCAAGGATTTTAAACTGGACTAAGTGTACATGAATGGGGTGAGGGAAGGGGGTTACATTAATAATATTCCAAACTTCAATGCTATCAAGAGAAGGTTTTTCCGTTGTAGGTTCATGGTACATCCGACCATTCAAGAGCAGCATTGGTCGGCCGAAATTATCTAAAGTGGCACTTAACGGTAAGTCTCGTTGGATATGGGCATGGTGTTCATGTAAATCCATCGATTCAGCCAGTCTCTCTGGTATTAGGCTTGTATCTTCGCCTTTCAATGGAAGGTCAACTCTAAACTGCAAGACGATACTTGTATGTTCTCCCGGGAACTCTGTATCTGTATTTACTAATGTGATTTCTTGGCATTCGAGATTTGAAAAATCAACTATGATATCAGTTCTTTCCGCTGGCAGTAGTTCAATGGAATTGATAATGATAGGCTCCGCTAAGAAACCTCCATCTGTCCCGAGCTGAATCAGTGGTTGTTCGTTTGAGAGACTTAAAACATAGCCCCTTCTATTAGAAGCATTCACTATACGGAAGCGATATTTTCTAGGCTCTACACTTAAATAAGGCCACACTTTTCCATTCACAGTGATTGTATTGCCAACAAATCCGGGTGTGATTGATGGGTGTACAGGAACAGGGAATGGTGGTGCATCTGGATAAAAAATCGAGCCGTCCTCATTAAAGGAGCGGTCCTGAATCATTAACGGAATTTCATAGGGGCCACATGGAAGCTGTAGCCGTTCTTCGAGCGAATCGCGAAGAAGGTAAAAGCCTGCCAACCCAGCATAAACATTCAGCCTTGTGATACCCATTGTGTGGTCATGGTACCACATTGTTGTGCCAGGCTGATGATTTGTATATTCATGTACCTCTCTTTTGAATTTTGGACCTGTATGGATATAATCTCTACTGTACCAAGACTCGGGATTACCATCGCTTTCCCAGTCAACATTTGCCCCGTGTAAGTGCACGACGGTTCTTACTTCTTGTGAATCATTGGCACTGTGAAGGGTGAAATCTACGGGAAGAAAATGTTTTGTCGGTAATCGGTTATTATATTTCACATAGGTTGTTTGGTCTTTTTCAGCCTCGATTGTAGGTCCAGGACAGAGCCCATCATATCCCCAAATGGTAGTCATTCGGAAATGTTTATGGAAACGATGTCGTGCTTCTTTCATTTGTAATTCATAATAAGAGTTTCTAGGATAGCCATTATTATTCCTAGATCTAGCAATAGTCGGCTTTTGTAGTTGATCTACAAATTTAGGAATTGTATTTGGGTCAGATGGATTTACATCTTTATACAAAAAGCTCACTTCCTTCTTTATTCATTAACGAATTTTTTTGTACACTTAATAATATGGGCGAAAACAATTATGCAACTGGGCGCATTATGAATTTATTTGGGTGTAGTAAAAGGAATTCACCATCACGAATAGGGGATTTCCGTTCCAGCTGGACGCTTTCCGGGGGGCGTATGATGAGCCGCTTCACTCGCTAGCTCGCTCCAGGTTCTTATCTAAGACGAATGCAAGCGGGTCGGTGCTTGCTCGCGGAAAGCGAGCATCCCGTAGCGGAAATCAACCTACCACTTTAATGGTAATGCTAGAAATTGGTTAATTAATACACCTGGAATCTTAAAAAATGCATATTAAATAGAAGAAAGTTTATGATGAAAAGGCTATCATTTTTTGAAGAATAGAAAAAAGTAGAAAAAGTTGCTCGAATCATTTGAAAACGTTGGTGTATCAACGTACAATATATGAAATTAGGAAACACGACAGCACTAATTTGGTGTATAATGTTGTGGTATGAGGAAAGAAAGCAGGTTGGCAAAAATGAAAAGCAAAATTGGACTACTATCAGTTATTGACACTCAAAAAGATCGAGCGAATTTGTTCGGTGAAGTGCTCGATTTAGAATATAAGGTGAATGTATGAAAAACTGGTTGATTTTCATTTCTGTTTTTACCTTTTCTTTGTCACTTGTCATTGCTGTTTTAGTACTCTGGAAAGCTGAGGCTCCCTTCCATTCAATTGAAGAACAGGCTGAACAGTTGGCACTCGATGCCAAAGCCCTCGCAATTGTCTCGGAGTCTTACACGTATAATGGTAAAAATTCGTATGTCACTGTTTTCGGGGTAGACGAATATGGTGATCAAAAGGCTGTCTTTGTTCCGACGAATCTAGAAGAGGATTCGATTCAGGAAGTGTTTTTAAAGGATGGTATTACGGAAAAGGAAGCATTATCGGTTTTGAAAAATGAAGGAAATGTACAAAAAGTTCTACACATGAAATTGGGCTATGAAGAGCCTGGTGCCGTGTGGGAAGTTACGTACTTAAACAATGAAGACAAGCTAAACTATGTCTATATTTTGTTTGAGGACGGCGATTGGTGGAAACGCATTAAGAACTTATAAGAGGAGTAGATTCCGTATGAAAAATTTATTAGCTAACCGTGTAAAAACTTTAACACCATCTTCAACTTTAGCCATTACTGCAAAGGCAAAGGAATTAAAGGAACAAGGCATTGACGTAATCGGCTTAGGTGCTGGTGAACCAGACTTTAACACACCACGCAATATCTTAGACGCTGCTATTGAATCAATGGAAAAAGGCCATACAAAATATACTCCTGCTGGCGGTCTTCCAGTACTTAAAAAAGCAATCATTGACAAACTACAACGCGATAATAGCCTTACATATAAACCAAATGAAGTTATCGTGGGTGTTGGTGCGAAACACATTCTTTATACTTTATTCCAAGTAATTTTAAATGAGGGCGATGAAGTCATCATCCCAATCCCATACTGGGTATCATATCCAGAACAAGTGAAATTGGCTGGCGGTGTACCAGTTTATGTTGAAGGTACACGTGAACAAGGCTACAAAATTACAGCTGACCAATTACGTGCAGCTGTGACGGATAAAACAAAAGCTGTGATCATCAACTCACCAAGTAACCCATCAGGTATGATTTACTCTCGTGAAGAACTAGCTGAATTAGCAGCTGTAGCAGAAGAAAAAGATATTTTAATCGTGTCAGATGAAATTTATGAGAAGCTTGTATACAATGGTATTGAGCATTATTCTATTGCTAAAGTTTCTGACGCAGTGAAAGCACGTACAATTGTAGTAAATGGTGTAGCAAAATCTCACTCTATGACAGGCTGGCGTATCGGATATGCTGCTGGGGATGCAGAAATTATTAAACCAATGACAGACCTTGCATCACATTCCACTTCAAATGCAACAACAACGGCACAATATGCAACAGTGGAAGCATATAATGGGTCTCAAGACACTGTAGAAGAAATGCGCCAAGCATTCGAAACTCGTCTTGAAGAAATCTATCCACAACTTAGTGCAATTCCTGGTTTCAAAGTATTAAAACCACAAGGTGCATTTTACTTGTTCCCAGACGTAGCAGAAGCTATGGAGAAAACTGGTTATGATTCAGTAGATGCATTTGCAGCAGACATTTTAACAGAAGCAAACGTAGCAGTGATTCCAGGCTCTGGCTTTGGTACACCTACTACAATGCGATTATCTTATGCTACATCTTTAGAATTATTAGAAGAAGCAGTCCGTCGTATTGATACTTTTGTAAAATCAAAATGGCAAGACTAATCCTTCTAAACAACTTTGGAGGACCTATATGAAAAAAATTATGATTCAAGATATGCCAAAGCATATCGGAGAAACTGTAAAGTTAGGTGCTTGGTTATCTAACAAACGTTCAAGTGGTAAAATTGCCTTCTTACAACTTCGTGATGGTTCAGGCTTTGTACAAGGCGTTGTTGTCAAAGAAGAGGTAGGCGAAGAAATTTTTGCAATTGCAAAAGGTATGTCACAAGAAACTTCTATGTACATTACAGGTGAAGTAAAAGCAGACGAACGCTCAAGCTTTGGCTGCGAACTTGCTGTAACAGGTATTGAAGTGATTCATGCGGCACAAGATTTCCCGATTACACCTAAAGAGCATGGAACAGAATTCCTTATGGATAACCGTCATTTATGGTTACGTTCTCGTAAGCAACATGCGGTGATGAAAATCCGTAACGAAATCATTCGTGCAACGTATGAATTTTTCAACGACAACGGTTTTACAAAAATGGACCCACCAATTTTAACGGGATCGGCTCCTGAAGGTACTTCAGAGCTATTCGCTACAAAATATTTTGACGAAGATGCGTATCTTTCTCAATCTGGTCAGCTTTATATGGAAGCGGCTGCGATGGCATTAGGGAAAGTATTCTCATTTGGTCCAACATTCCGTGCCGAAAAATCAAAAACTCGTCGTCATTTAATCGAGTTCTGGATGATCGAGCCGGAAATGGCTTTTGTTGAATTTGAAGAAAACTTAGAAGTGCAAGAACAATACGTTTCTCATATCGTGCAATCAGTTTTAGCTAACTGCAAGATAGAGTTAGAGCGTCTTGGACGTGATACTTCAACACTTGAAAATATCAAAGCGCCATTCCCACGTATATCTTATGATGATGCGATTAAACTATTACATGAACAAGGTTTTAATGATATTGAATGGGGCGATGATTTCGGTGCACCGCATGAAACAGCGATTGCCAATTCATTTGACAAACCTGTATTCATCACTTGCTACCCAGTAGGCATCAAACCGTTCTACATGCAACCACATCCAGATCGTGACGACGTTGTACTTTGTGCTGACTTAATCGCACCAGAAGGTTACGGCGAAATTATCGGTGGTTCTGAGCGTATCCATGACTATGATTTACTTAAATCTCGTCTTGCAGAACATAATTTATCTTTAGATGCGTATGCATGGTATTTAGAGCTTCGTAAACAGGGCTCTGTACCACATTCAGGCTTCGGTCTTGGATTAGAACGAACAGTGGCATGGATTTCAGGAACAGAACATATTCGTGAAACAATTCCATTCCCACGTTTATTAAATCGTCTTTACCCATAATAGGTTAGAGAATACACACACATTAAAAAGTCGCGTAGTGAGCATGTTGGCTACGCGGCTTTTACTAACTTTGGCAAGTACAATTACGCAAAAGGTGTAATTGATAGAGAAGGAGTCATGCATAAATGAATACTAATAATAACCGGCTCCGCACGTGGACTGAGCAGAGGAATGTTACTGTTCCTCAGCTTTTTTTTCAGTTTTATAAGGAGTTAAATATTGAGGATGAGGAAGCACTCATTGTCATACATTTACTTGCCTTTCATATGGAGGGGAACAGCTTCCCAACACCGAATGATTTAACGAGCCGCTTATCGATGTCTGATAATGAAATTTCAACTCGTTTACAACGCCTCATGCAAAAGGGCTTTCTCGAAATTACACGTGATGTCGATGAAAGCGGAAAATTATATGAAAAATATTCGGTTTACCCACTTTGGGAGCGCATCATGCAGCTGATTGAAATGAAAGAACAAAAGCAATCTGCTGTTTCATTGCGTCAAGAAGAGGGAGAGATATTCCGTTTATTTGAAGAAGAGATGGGTCGTCTTTTATCTCCTTTAGAGCTTGAAAAAATCGGTTCGTGGTTAGATGAGGACAAGCATAGTCCAGCACTGATTAAAGAGGCGTTGAAAGAAGCGGTATTTGCTAGCAAAATGAGCATTCGTTATATTGACCGTATTTTACTGGAATGGAAAAAGAAAAATATTTCGACACCGAAAGCTGCACAAATTCAAAGTGAGCAATTTCGTGAAAAACAAAGCTTCAATCGTCAGCCGGGTCATGCACCACAGCAGGAAACACAGTCGACAAACAAAGTACAGTTTTATAACTGGCTAGAAGAGAGAGAGTAGGGGTTGGTCTAGAATGTTAACGAAAAAGCAGTGGGAGCATTGTTTAGCTGAGATGGATCGTATGTTTCCCGATGCACATTGTGAGCTTGTTCATGAAAATCCGTTTGAATTAACTATTGCGACTCTTCTTTCAGCACAGTGCACGGACGTTCTTGTTAATAAGGTTACAAAAACATTATTCCAAAAGTATAAGAAGCCAGAAGATTATTTAGCAGTGCCATTAGAGGAATTACAGCAAGATATTCGTTCAATTGGCTTGTATCGCAATAAGGCGAAAAATATTCAATTACTATGTGAGCGATTGCTCGTTGAATACGGAGGGGAAATTCCGGCTAGTCGTGAGGCACTTGTGACGTTACCAGGCGTCGGGCGTAAAACAGCCAATGTTGTATTGTCTGTTGCTTTTGATGTGCCAGCACTTGCAGTTGATACGCATGTAGAACGTGTTTCAAAGCGTTTAGGGTTATGCAGGTGGAAGGATTCGGTTCTAGAAGTCGAAGAAACGATTATGAAAAAAACGCCTATTGAAAAATGGTCGAAAACACATCACCAGTTAATTTTCTTTGGACGTTATCACTGCAAGGCGCAAAACCCTGGCTGTCATGCATGCCCATTATTACCGGATTGCCGTGAGGGACAAAAGCGTTTGAAAAAAGGTTTGGTGAAAGAAGTATGATCGGTTTTCGTGTAGAAGCAATTTCAAAAGAGATCGTCGATGCTTGGTTTGCAGAATGGGAAGCATTAGAGGCACGCATTCATACTGCTCACGATGCTCGAAACGGCGAAGCAAAAGGCTTGATGGAAGAAGCGATTGTTTTATTTGAACGTCTGCTGATAGACAGTGCGGACGCGAGTGAAATGGCACTGGACCCTTCCGAAACCTATGAGGTGATGCCGATTAATGGAGCAGAGCGTCTAGCCTTTATTAAGACTAAACCAGGGCAATATGCATGCTATCGTCAGCTTGATGAGTTATTTAAAGAAACGAAAAAACGCACCGCGCGCTTACGATTACAGGCGGCTAAGAAATAGAAAGAGAGAGCAGCTACTTTTAAAAGTAGCTGCTTTTTTAATTGAGGAAGAGTGTGAGACGGATAGAATTAGAGAAGTGACGGATAGAAAGGTAAATGTGACGGATAGACCATCGGAAGTGACGGATAGAACATAAAAAGTGACGGATAAAAACCAGAATTCCAACAAAAAAGCAGGGCAGCCATCACTAGATGCTGCCCCGCTTTAACGTTATTCGACTGTTTCATCCTCATCTTCATTCGGATTGGAAGGTTGTATTGGCGGTGTTGGTGGAGTTGTACCGGGTTGACCGTCATTATTGCCTCCGTTACTGCCTCCATTGCCATTGTTGTTTCCGTTGCCTTGGTTTCCGTTATTATTGCCGTTACCGTTATTGTTATCATTACCTTGATTGCCGTTATTATTACCATTACCTTGATTACCGTTGTTATTACCACCTTCATTTTCTTCAGGTGGTAAAGGTATTCCTAAATCCGGTGTCTCAGGTTCTACAGGTTCTAATTCTTCCTCAGTAATGCTTGTAACTTCAATTGAAGCTGTACCTGGTTCACTTCGCACATCTTCAGCAACAGCTACGACAGAAATGGTATATTTACCCTCAGAAAGCGTATTGGCTACTGTTAGTCCGTTATCATCTGCCGTGCCAAGTGTTTCTGTTTTTCCATCTTCAAGTGTAGCAGTTACTTCAAATGTTACAGGCACTAGTTCGTTCGTTTCTTCATCAAATATAGGATCGTAAGACCAATCAACACTGATCGATTGCCCACCTAAGTCTAGGTCTGCTTTTACATTATAAGGCGCAGGAATTGTTTTTTCTTCGTACTCGCTTGACACTTCAGTAGGCTCAGTACCGCGCACAAATAACTCAGTTTGACGTTTTTCAACAGGTGTAAATTCACTCGCTAATTTTAATGGATTTGTGCCAATTTCGATTGTTGCTTCTACAACAGAACTTGGTTTTTTGAAACGGGCTGTTTCGACGTCTTTAGATAACTCGCTCATAATATCCTTAAATAGATATTGTGGTAAACGTCGTTCATCCCAAGTTGTGATAGGCTCAGAGCGTTTTTCATAACCACTCCAAATAGCGATAGAGTAGTTCGTTGTGTAACCAGCAAACCAAGAATCTGGCACACTTGTACTTGGTAAATTGTATTTGTTAAATTCGTCATTTGAATAGTTGGTCGTACCAGTTTTACCAGCGATATCTAAACCTGATATACGTGCAGATGGTGCAGACGCGTCAGGTTTGTTACTAACAACGTCACGAAGCATATCCGTCACCATATATGCTGTGTAATCACTCATCGCTACATTTGGCTTTGGTGTATAGTCTTTTGATGTTTTACCATCACGGTAAACAATTTTTGTAATGGCATGAGGATCATTGTATACGCCGTTATTCCCAAAAGCAGCGTAAGAAGCAGCCATTTGAATCGGAGACATCGTAATAGCTCCACCACCGATTGCATCGGCCTCGTACACATTTTTAGCATCAATCCCTAAACCACTGATAAATTCTTTCGCTTTTTCAGCACCGACTTCTTTAAACACTTTTACAGCAGGGACATTACGTGAAGCATATAGGGCTTTACGTACAGACATAGTACCCATATATTTTAAATCCCAGTTTCTAATGGTTTGTTTTGAGTTAGTATAGTTCATAGGTTCATCGACAATTGTTTGACCTGTTGACATTTTTAAATATTCAATGGCAGGACCGTAATCGAGTAAAGGTTTCATCGCAGAACCTGGGTGGTTTTGTGTTAAGTCATCTGCATAGTTAAAGCCACGTTCTGCGCCGTAGTTACGACCACCACCGACAGCTAAAATTTGACCTGTTTTTGTATCAACAACACCAATGCCAGATTGAATGTTTTCTGTTGGGAAGTTGCGATCATCATTCATAATGCCTTCAACTACTTGTTGTGCTTTAGGATCAAGTGTTGTGTAAACTTTAATCCCTTCAGCCATTGCTGAACCGTCACCGTTTTCTTCAAGCTCGTCTTGGACAATATCCAAGAATGCATCATATTTTGTGCCTGCAAATGCTTGGCGTGTCTCTTCATCAGCAAGACCTGCTTGAATATCAACAGCTTTTGCTTCTTCCATTTCGGCTTTAGTGATCTTCCCATGCTGCACCATTAAGCTTAATACGATGTTACGACGTTTTTCGGCACGCTCAGGGTTTTTAATTGGGTTGTAAGCATTAGGCAATTGCATCATTCCAGCAAGCATTGCTTCTTCATCTAAAGATAATTCACTTAATTCTTTTCCATAGAAGTATTTCGCAGCTGTGCCAATTCCGTATATACGGCCTGACATTAGTACTTTGTTGAAGTACATTTCGAAAATTTCTTCTTTTGAATATTTGCGCTCAAGCTGGAATGCAAGCCAAGCTTCTTGTGCTTTACGTTTTAATTTTTTCTCATTTTGTAAAAACGAGTTTTTGACAACTTGTTGTGTAAGTGTGGAAGCTCCTTGAGCACCAAAGCCTTCACGTATGTTGGCAAGAATGGCGCCACCTAGTCGATAAAAATCTAGACCATGGTGTTCAAAAAATCGTACGTCTTCTGTGGCAAGCACTGCATCTACCATAGATTTGGGTATATCTTCAAATTTCACATATTCTCGGTTTTCAGCACCAATTGTCGCGAATTTTTCCCCGTTTTTATCGTAAAACTCAGAGGAAACGGGGTCTTTTAATAGTTCCTCATCGAGTTCAGGTGCTGTACTTGCATAAAAAGCAAATAAACCAGCCCCGGCTACTAAGCCAGCCACTCCTAAAAATAGTACCGTTAAGAAAATGCGTTTTAGCCAATTTTTTGATGGTGTTTTTGGTGTATCCTTTTTATTTTTTCTAGCGCGGGCCTTTTTAAGGTCTCCGCGTGTTTGACGACGTTCAGTCATTTTTTAATCTCCTCACTTTCAAAACCTAGTCTTTAGATTCGATGAACCGCTGTAAAACTTTTAAATAGTCGATTCTTGGATAGTAGCTTGTCTGAATTTCATAAGCTTCTTGCTCAATCTGTGTCAGCGGAATCGATTTACGTTCACCTTTTTCCATAGCACTCCAGGCTTTTTGTAAAACTTCAAATGGCACGATAAAATAGCGCTCAAGTGCTGAAAAGCGCATGATTATAAAGGCCACACCTAATTGCTCCGTAACTTGCTGCATGTGTGTCATTTGATGTGTGTGAATATTTTTTAATGGAAAACTCGTTTTAGATGAGGTTTCCTTTGCATCAAAATCGACATAATACCCGTTCCACACCCCATTATAGTCTGTTGTCGAGGGTGTTCGAAAATAAGCTTCCCTTATAACAGCTGCACTTCTTGATGGATACTCTACTTTGACGATTTGTACGGGAACAGGTTTCTTGTGAATTATGGCAAGTCGCTTGTTAAGATAATAAGCGTTAGCTTCATCGATTTCATCTTCTAATGTTTTCCCTCGATTACTAAAGGAATAGTCTTTTTCCTTTTCTGTCTTCTCAGCTTTAGAAATAGGCGTTTGCGGCGTGTATACCTTCCCATTTGGATAGCGAATTGTCACTTATAATCACCTTCTATAATACTTGCTATTATACACGATATTTTAACATGATTCAGTACAAGTCACCCACTTATATATGTGGTAGATATAGCCAATTGTATAGAGGGGAACTGAATTATAAAATATTTAGCGAATTAATTCTTCTTTGCTCCAACTTTCACTTATTTTGTCACACATGAAGGTAATTTTATACATGTGCGGAATACAAGTACATAAGAAAAAGGGGGCGGTATGTTGAAGAAATTGGAACAACTAGTTGCACAGTTGGATTTCGTCAATCAATTACTTTTAACGAGAGTATCATTGGAAAGCAACGTACACAGCATGCAATTTTTTGTGCAAATTGAATCACTAAATCAGAAAGTAAGCTTAGCAGAAAAGGGAAGGCAAGTAAAGAATGCTTGTTCGCCTAACAGTAGTGAAAAACGCTAGACTTTGGTACACTAACCTCATATAGAATTCGAAACTAAATGAGGTGCAAGTGTATGTTATTAATAGAACAAACTTCAATTTTAATAGATGAATGTACAAAATGTGTAGAACGATTTTGGAAAATGCGTGAGGAAGACCGCGCACCAGATTTTTTTCAAGAGGTAAAACCGCATGCTGACAAAATACATGCATTACTAAAAGACTGGCAGCAACAAGCAGATGTTTGGATCAAAGAAAATCGTCCTAAATATATGCATTCACAACAAATTGCTTCAGCGGTGGAATCGATGGAGCAATTTGTTGTGCAATCCTTTTATAAGGAAACAAGTAAAAAACGTTTTCTCGATGCGACACATTCCACTTCCTATACAATAAAGAACTTTTACAATTTAATAGAGGAGGGAAATCGTGATGCTGTCGAAAAAACGGACGATTAGTGAACTGCTAAACGAGTGGCGCTATGATGAGGAAATAAAAGAGCGTATTTTACATTGGCACACGTTAGATGGGCGTGAGGCAAAACTTGCTCCTTTTCCTGAAACGTTGCACCCTTCGCTTATCAAAGCACTTCACACACGTGGCATAAGGCAGCTCTATACGCATCAGCGAGAAGCATTTGATTTAGCAAACAATGGGCAATCGTTTACTGCGGTCACACCAACTGCTTCTGGGAAATCATATTGCTACCACTTACCCGTATTACAAAAGATATTAGAAGACAAAAATGCGCGTGCGATTTATTTATTTCCGACAAAGGCACTGGCTCAAGATCAAAAAAATGATCTGAATGACCTGATTGAACAGACGGGGGAAGACATTTTAAGCTATACGTACGATGGTGATACAGCACCAGGCATTCGTCAGAAAGTACGTAAGGCAGGTCACATTGTCATGACCAACCCGGATATGCTACATTCAGGTATTTTGCCGCATCATACAAAATGGGTATCACTCTTTGAAAATTTGCAGTATATCGTCATTGATGAGTTGCATACATATAAAGGTGTATTTGGTTCGCATGTGGCGCATGTTATTCGCAGGCTAAAGCGTATTTGCGAATTTTATGGCAGTAAGCCCCTGTTTATCTGTACGTCTGCTACGATTAAAAATCCAAAAGAGCTAGCAGAAAAACTTACGAATGAAACACATGCATTAATAGCCGATTCAGGTGCACCTGTCGGGAAAAAAACATTTTTGTTTTACAACCCACCGATCGTCCATAAAACATTCGGTGTCCGACGTAGTGCAGTTCTAGAAGTCAGTGATTTAGCAAAAAGATTATATACAGCAGGTATTCAAACGATTATTTTTGCAAAGAGTCGTGTGCGAGTGGAAATGATTGTGACTTATTTAAAGGAACTTACACGTAATAAACTAATGGATGAGTCAGTGCGCGGCTATCGTGGAGGCTATTTGCCGTCAGAGCGTCGCGTTATTGAACGTGGTCTGCGTGATGGGTCTATTCAAACGGTTGTCAGTACAAATGCATTGGAACTTGGTGTAGATATTGGCCAATTACAAGCATGTATCATGACAGGTTACCCGGGAAATATTGCAAGTGCATGGCAACAAGCTGGACGTGCGGGGCGTCGCCAAGACGAAGCACTGATAATTTATGTGGCACAGTCGACTGCGCTTGATCAGTATGTCGTCCAGCATCCGTTATTTTTACTCGGTAGTGCGCCAGAAGAGGCACGTATTTATCCTGAAAACATGTTAATTTTAATGGACCATTTAAAATGTGCGGCATTTGAATTACCTTTTTCAGTAAATGATCCTTATGGAGAGTATGAAATTCAGGAATTGCTCGATTATTTAGCTGAAGAGGGCGTTGTATTTAAGACGAGTGATAAATGGCATTGGATGAGTGATCGTTTCCCAGCGCATGATATTAGCCTTCGTTCGGCTTCGCAGGAAAATGTGGTGATTATTGATATGACCGTGCCCGCACAGACGAAAGTGATTGGGGAAATGGATCGTCATAGTGCCATGACATTACTTCATGAGGAAGCGATTTATTTACATCAAGGGGTACAATATCAGGTAGAGAAGTTAGATTGGGAAGAGAAAAAGGCTTTTGTGCGTGAAGTCGATGTGGATTATTACACAGATGCCAATTTAGCAGTGGAAATGAAGGTGCTTGAGGAAGACCGCAGCCGTGATTATCATGGAGGTACGATTAGCTTTGGTGATGTCGGGCTTGTGGCTCAGGCGACGATTTTTAAAAAAATTCGATTTGGTACACACGATAATATTGGCTCAGGACCTATTCATTTACCACCAGATGAAATGCATACAAGTTCATCGTGGTTGTCCTTTAAAGCGCCAGAAAAATGGTCGGAAGCGGAGTTAACGGATGCCATGACAGGTGCAGCGTATGCCATGAATGCATTTATACCACTATTTATCCAATGTGATAGTAGCGATGTGGCAGTTGTGCCGCAAGTGAAAGCGACACATAATGAAGCGCCTACGTTTTTTGTGTATGATAAATATCCAGGTGGCATTGGATTAAGTGAAAAGGTGTATGATTTATGGGAAGAACTACTGCTTAAAACAAAGCACCATGTAGCTAGCTGTGCATGTGAGGGAGGCTGTCCTTCCTGCATCGGTGCGCAAGACAGTTTACAGCAGGCAAAAGGAAGAGTCTTACACGTTCTACGCACTTTATTAGCAGAAAATGAGTGATAATAATGTCTTACGAAAATAAAATACTACAAATGAAAAAAATGCTCGGTAAAAAAACTGAAAAACCTAAAGCAAACGAACAAAAACCAGCATTTCAAAAACCTGAAATCCCTAGCTACACATCAAAGTGGGAGCAAGCTGGTTTAAAACGAATTGACAATGAATATGGCATTGTCTTTTTGCGAGAGGTCCACTTTCCACGAACATATCAGCATGGACATTATCAGTTACAGGAATTTTTCAACGCTGTGGCCAAATGGCAACACGCTGATTTTTCACATCCATACGCATTAGATGTAGAAGAGAATGTGTTATTTTTTGATACGGAAACGACAGGATTAAAAGGTGTGGGCACGCAAATTTTTTTACTTGGTTTTTTAGAAGTGACTGAAGAGGATTTTGTGCTGACGCAATATGTATTAGCAGATCCGGCTCATGAAGCGGCATTGTTATTTGAATCGAGACTGTGGCAAAAAACAGCGACGGTTGTTACGTATAATGGTAAGAGTTTTGATTGGCCACAGCTTGAAACACGTTGGACACTCAATCAAAAAGTGTTACCGAAATTACGTGCGCAGCGCCAAATCGATTTACTGCATAGTTCGAAGCGTTTATGGAAAAATGATATGGAGCGCATGAAGCTAAAATCTGTTGAGGAAGAAAAGCTTGGATTTTTGCGAAACGGAGATATTCCAGGTTATTTAGCTCCAATCATTTATTTAGATGCTGTTAAAAGTGGTATACCAGATGCACTGATGAAAGTTCTATTGCATAATGAATGGGATTTGCTGTCGCTCATTACACTCTATGTACATTCTACAAACCTGTTATTCGAAGAAATGGATGACGAGTCGGCAAAAACGTACACGAATATTGGGAAATGGTATGCGGATTTAAAAGAGGGCGCCAAAAGTGTCCAGGTTTTAGAAAAGGTGACTTCACAGTTCAATGCGCTAGAAGCCGGAGATGCCCAATTTCATTTAGCCTTTCAATTAAAAAGAAACAAACAATTTAATGAAGCCATTGATGCCTTTGTAGCGTCAATACATTTTGTAGACTCACGGAAGAAATTACAGGCACTAGAGCAGTTAGCAATGCTCTATGAACATCAAATAAAAGATTTTCATCAAGCGAGAAGTTACGCGATGCAAGCCATTGAACTAGTCGCAACCTCGGAGGAATTACTTGAAGAGCAAAAGCAGAAATGGGAAATTTTATTTAAAAAACGGCTTCTACGGTTAGAGAATAAAAAATAATTTCCCGGGGAAGCGCAAAATACGACAAGTTTAGCGTTTTAATAAGGTTTTGAACGATATATTTATATAAAATATGCTATAATGTATCCGTGATGTACTGTGTAAGGAAGGGCGATGTGAATGGACATTAAATTAACGTCAAAAATGATTCTTGAAAAAGAATTTAAGAAAAATTTTAAAGGTTACAATGTAGAAGAAGTCGATTCATTTCTTGATGAAATAATTCAGGACTATGAAACGTTCGAAAAAGTAGTGGCCCAGTTAAGAGAAGAGAACCGACAATTAAAAGAAGAAGTTGAAACTACACCGAAAAAACAAAGTGTTGCACCTGCTAATGGCACAACAAATTTTGATATTTTGAAACGACTTTCTAATTTGGAAAAACATGTATTTGGTAGCAAGTTGTACGAATAATTTTTGCAGATATGTTGTATTACTCAACATTTTCTAGTATAATATCGTTATCATCATGAAATTCGAGTAATCGCTGCGACGCTAGACGTCGTAGAGGAAAGTCCATGCTCACACGGTTCTGCGATGACCGTAGTGTTCGTGCTTACTGAAAAAATAAGGTAAGGCAGCCTAAAAGCTGACGGCGGAAGGAAAACCTAAGTCTTTGTGATATGGTTGAAACTTCCTGAAAGTGCCACAGTGACGAAGCTTGCTTGGAAACATGCAAGGTGGAACGAGGTAAACCCCACGAGTGAGAAACCCAAATTATGGTAGGGGCACTCTCCTGAAGGAATTGAACGGATGGAGGGACGAGAGAATGCTCTCGTAGATAGATGATTACTACCCGGCTGTACGAGGCGTAAGCTGTTTGAGTACTCGGGAACAAAACATGGCTTACTGAATTTTTTGATGTTTACCTATTTGTTATCAAGCGCTCTCCAATTAGGTGGAGAGCTTTTCTTTTGTAATAGAATAAAAGTTAAAAACTTCCAATTGATGTCTAAGTGAAAGCGTCACCCCTTGAAATTGATGCTGACATGATGTTAGTGATGTACCTATGACATATTTCTGTTGGTACAAAAACATCTGTCTGCAATGCCACAAGAGGTGGCGTTTTTCAAAACTAGGGGTAAGCGGGCATTTTAGCATTTTTTTAAATGAAGGTAGCAAACGAGATGGGATGGAGCCAAAACATGAACGTTGTAAATGATCGTACTAGCCTTGATAAGCTAAATTCGATTTCAAAATATCCTACTGCATTAATGACAAAAATATTTGAAAATGTATCGGAAGGCATTATGATCACTGATAAGTATAAAAAAATTGTGATGGTGAACCCTGCATTTGAATTCGTTACAGGCTACAAAAGAGACGAAGTAATTGGGAAATCTCCAGCGGTTTTACAATCAGGTATACATGAGCTACCTTTTTATATAAGTATGTGGGAAAAAATACGACAAGATGGAATTTGGCAAGGTGAGATTTGGAATCGTCGGAAAATGGGAGATGTCTATCCTGAGTGGTTATCAATAGTTGGTGTAACCAACGACGAGGGAGAAATCACAAATTATTGTGGTATTTTTACTGATTTGTCCGAAAGAAAGACAGCAGAAATTGAACTGGAGAAAAGTTTATTAACAGACTCATTAACGGACATATCAAATCGATTTGCCTATATCGAGAGAATGACTAGCTTAATAGAGTCGACTTCTACTATTTCTCATTCAGTGCAACATGCAGTATACGTCTTAAATTTAGATCGTTTTAAATTAGTTAATGATACTTTAGGACATGCTAGTGGTGATACGATTCTTATTGAAACAGCAAAAAGAATTCAAACATTACTTAAAAACAAAGATATTATTGCTAGATATGGCGGCGATGAATTTATCATTACGCTAACAAATGTGAAAAATGCAAGAGAAGCAGCAAACTTCGCTGATCAGATTATTAGTGTCATTGAACAACCAATGAATATTAACGGTCAGGATATTTTTATCTCTACAAGTATAGGTATTAGCATGTATCCAAAGGACGGAGAATTGGCGGAAGAGTTAATTCACTGTGCGGATAAGGCAATGACATATTCAAAGAAAAATGGGCGAAATGGCTATGCATTTTATTTCGATGGTCTACATACAGACTCACAACGTGTTCTGCTTTTAGATGCTGAATTACGTAAAGCCATCGAAAATCATGATTTTGAATTGTTTTTCCAACCGAAAATTGACTTAGAGAAACAGTCAATTCAAGGTCTAGAGGCATTAGTTCGCTGGAACAATAAAAAATTAGGCTTCGTCTCACCAGCTGAATTTATTCCGTATGCTGAAGAAACAGGGCTGATTATTCCATTAAGTGAAATTATTTTTAATAAAGCGTGTGAAGCAGTAATTGAATTACAAAAACACGGAAAAAATATGCCAATTGCTATTAACGTATCAAGTATACATTTTAAGCAACAAAACTTCTTAGAATCAATACAATCTATTTTAGAACATCATAATACGCCTGCAAGTAATTTTGAAATTGAAGTAACCGAGCGTACAGTGATGAATAGTGCGACTGAAACTGTAAGCAAGCTTGTCAGATTGAAACAACTTGGCTTTAAAATTTCAATTGATGATTTTGGTACAGGGTATTCATCATTAAGTTATCTGGTTCGATTCCCGCTCGACTGCTTGAAAATTGACCGTAGCTTTATTCAACATATTTGTTCGCTTGATGAAAAACAAGCTGTCGTCGATGCAATCATTCAAATGTCGCACCGCTTAAAAATGAAAGTCGTGGCAGAAGGTGTAGAACAATCGCAACAAGTGGATATACTAAGGAAGATGAATTGTGATATTATTCAAGGGTTTTACTACAGTAAGCCTTTACCAATGCACGAATTACTTGAGTTTATTGAGTTTTGGGAAAATGAACACCAAGGAAGGAAATAAAGTATGGCACAATATAAATTAGTAGCAACATCTGCAATGGGTCTAGAAGCAATCGTGGCACAAGAGGTGCAAGCACTAGGCTATGAAACAACAGTCGATAATGGCAAGGTATACTTTGAGGGAGACGAAACGGCTATTGCTCGTGCGAATCTATGGTTACGCGTAGCAGACCGTGTGAAAATCGTCGTAGGACAATTCCCTGCCACTTCGTTTGAACAATTATTCGAAAGCGTGAAGGCACTTCCATGGGAGAAATATTTACCGGTTGATGCAGCATTCCCAGTTTCGGGTAAATCTGTGAAATCAAAATTATTTAGTGTTCCGGATTGCCAAGCAATTACGAAAAAAGCAATTGTTGAACGATTGAAGCAACATTACAAACGTATCGGGTTTTTAGATGAATCTGGTGCTACTTACAAAATTGAGGTTTCAATTTTAAAAGATGTGGCTACGCTAACTATTGATACATCAGGTGTTGGTCTTCACAAACGTGGTTACCGTCAATCACAAGGGGAAGCACCGTTAAAAGAAACATTAGCCGCAGCGCTTATACAAATTTCAAAATGGAACCCAAATCGTCCATTTGTTGACCCGTTTTGTGGTTCAGGGACAATTGCCCTTGAAGCAGCAATGTTCGGTCAAAATATTGCACCAGGCTATAATCGTGAGTTCATCTCAGAAGAGTGGCCATGGATGAAGGCTAAAATTTGGGAAGCTGTTCGTGACGAAGCTGATAGCATAGCAAATTACGATCAACCAATTGAAATTATCGGAACGGATATTGACCATCGTATGGTTAGTATTGCACAAGAAAACGCACTAGAAGCGGGCTTCGGAGATATTATTACGTTCAAACAAATGCAAGCACGTGATTTCACAACTAGCCTAACGGATGGTGTCATGATCGGTAACCCACCATACGGTGAACGTATTGGTGATGTGGAAGTCGTGGAGCAAGTCATTCGTGATTTAGGACAAGTAATGAAAAATCATCCAACATGGTCTGTCTATATGTTATCTTCGATGAAAAACTTTGAAGATTTATATGGTCGTCAGTCTACGAAGAAACGTAAATTGTTCAATGGCTTCATTGAAACGAATTACTACCAATTCTGGGGACAAAAGTCTAAAAGAGACTAATGTTGATTTTTTACCAAAAGTCGGGGCTGACATCTAATTTTTAGAGCGTATTGATCTTAAAATGCTCGTTGATTGGAGTGGAGGCTGGCGACTCCTAGGGGATTAGCGTCCCTGGAAAGCGCCCAGCCGGAACGGAAATCAACATTAAGTTATGATGATAACCTTACCTTAAATATTGAAAAAAAAGTCGGGTACGGAAGGTGAGATGTTTCTTACCTTCCGTTTCGTCGCGTATAATAGGAATGATTGTAAGAGGGGGAAAGTTAACTTGCGAAAATCTTTACCATTTGCATTATCAAAAGAAATGTCGTTTTTCGAATCATTAGGAAATTGGATGGGCGACGTTCTATATGATGAATTACCAGAGAAGGGCTTTGAATGTCGCGATGAACAGATTTTCATGGCATATCAAATTGAGCAGGCTTTAAAAGAAAAGAACGTGCTATTTGCGGAAGCGGGCGTAGGGACAGGGAAAACGATTGCTTACTTACTACCAGCTGTATCCTATGCACGTTACACAGGAAAGCCAGCACTCATTGCTTGTGCGGATGAAACTTTAATCGACCAGCTTGTTAAAGAGGGCGGCGATATTTATAAACTACAAAAAACACTTGGTCTTGACATCGATGTGCGCTTAGCGAAATCACGTGACCAGTATCTGTGCTTAAAACGTTTTGAAGAAGCAGAAAAAGTAGAAACGGATGAATGGATTGACGATATTTCATTTTCAATTCCAGATGGTGTGTATGCGCAAGGTTCAATGATTGCTGTGCAACCATACGGGGATCGCAGTGATTATCCATCAGTAAGTGATGAAGATTGGCAAAAAGTCAATTACAATTCAATCATGCAATGTTCTGTATGTGACCTGCGTAATCGTTGTGGTCAAACACTACACCGCGCGCATTATCGTAAATCAACGGATTTAATTATTTGCTCACAGGATTTCTTGATGGAGCACTTAGCAACAAAAGAATCACGTGAACGCGAAGGTCAACTTGCACTTTTACCTGAAGTATCAATGATGGTACTAGATGAAGGGCACTTACTTGAATACGCAGCACAAAAAGCGATGACGTATAAAGTGCAGGCAACGACAATTGTTCCGTTAATGGAACGCTTAATGGTTGATGGTGTGCGTGAGCGTACATTGTATGCCATGGAAAAATTACAGGATGACCACGAGCTATTTTTCGACCAGCTACGAGATGATGTCGTGCAATCTGGAGAAGATCGTAAACGAATTAATAAGTCTGCCACATTAATGAAGTATGGTAAGCAGCTTATTGCCGATGTAGAAGTATTACTAGAAGAATTCGTCTTTGAATCAGAAATGTATATGATTCCTGAGTACGAATTAAATATGGCTGAGGAATATTTAGAGCAGTATGAGGCATCTTTACGTATTTTCACAGCGCAAGGTGATGCCGTAGACTGGCTTGAAGAGACAGATGGCGAAGAAACACTTGTTATTATGCCACGTCTTATTACTGAAGTATTAGAAGAAAAATTATTCTCGAAAAAACTACCAATCGTTTTCTCTTCTGCAACACTTTCAGTGAATAAGGATTTCTCGTATATTGCCTATAGTTTAGGAATTCGTGAGTACCAATCATTCTCAGTGCCGTCACCATTTGATTATGAAGAAGTCATGAAAATTTACTTGCATGAGTTGACACAGCAACAAAAAACAGCGCGTGTACAACAACTGTTAAAAGATGGCGAGAAAACGTTAATCTTATTTAAATCAAAACAAGCGATGTTAGATTTTAAAAATGAATTACCAATAATGGAGCGCATGTATGTAGCGTTTGAAGGTGATCGTGAGTTATCAGCGATCGTTCGTGATTTCCAAGAAGGTACAGTGAAAACATTATGCTCGTATCATTTATGGGAAGGCTTGGACTTACCAGAGGAAGCTTTAACGCGCGTCATTATTTTTGACTTACCTTTCCCACCACATGATCCATTATTCGATGCGAAACGATCATTTGCTGAAGATCCATTTGAAGAGGTCGAATTACCATTCATGCAGTTACGTTTACAGCAGGGGATGGGACGTTTGATCCGTACATCTAATGACCATGGGGATATTCATATTTTATTAAATGAAGAAGAAATGAAGCAGCGTGCGTCATTTGAAAATATTTTAGCAGTAGCACCAGAAATGAAGTAAAAGTAAAAGTGATTTTGCATTAATTTGCAAAATCACTTTTTTTGAGTTAATTTCAATTTTCAACGGTCTATGCTGGATAACTAAAGGTGATTTCATAAAGGAGGAAAGGCATCACTTTTTCGTTATTGTGCAAAAAAATCCCTTCCGAAAGTGGAAGGGAGGGGTTTACTACCAAAGATCGTTATAGCCTTTTGCACCAGGAGGAGCGTTTGAAATAATATCGATTAGTGGAATTGTATAAGCAAATAATATTAATGCTACTAAAATTACAAGCCACAGTTTGAAGTTTTCTAATATTGGTGGTGTATGTCCGCTACTCTCGTGAACATCACCTATTGGGAATTCTTCTTCGCCTTTTGGAGCGAACCATATTAGTTTTACGACAACATACATAATGACTAAAATAGCAATGAATAGGATGGTTCCACCAACGGCTTGCGCGATTTGATAAGGAATCCATTCGTAAGCTTGCTCGGCACCGCCATATTCAGAGTAATCAGAGCGACGAGGTGCACCGAGTAAGCCTGCGATATGCATCGCAGAAGACATAATCGTCATACCAACTGCCCATAAAATACCTGAAATATTTGCAAGCGAGTTTAACGATTTTGATAACTTGCGCCCAGTTAAATGTGGAATTAACCAGAATGCTGCACCAAAGTAAGTTAACACAACTGCGGATGCAATTGTTAAATGGAAGTGCCCAGGAATCCAAATCGTGTTATGCACTAATTGGTTCATTTGATAAGAGGCATTGACGATACCTCCTGCACCACCAGGGATGAATGCTAACATACCGATGAATGGAACGAAGAAGCGTGAATCGTTCCACGGTAATTTTCTGAACCAGCCAAAAATACCTTTACCGCCAAGCTCACGTCCGCGTAATTCAAACATAGCAAACATTGAGAAGGCAGTCATTAAGGATGGCACAACTACAGCCATCGTTAAAACAACTTGAATAAATTTCCACGTACTGTCAATACCAGGCTCTGTTAATTGGTGATGTAAGCCAACTGGTACAGAGAAAAGTAAGAATAAAACGAATGAAAGTCGTGCTAATGAATCAGAGAAAATTTTCCCGCCGATTACTTTAGGAATCACAACATACCATACCATGTAAGCTGGGAGTAACCAGAAGTATACAAGAGCATGACCGAAATACCAGAATAATGTACGAGATAATAACACATCTACGCGTTCAATTAAGCCAAGTGACCATGGAAGTAGTTGGAATAGTACAGATACAGCTACACCCAACGTTGCTACAAGCCATAGAAGGTTATTTACGACAACCATGAAAGATAGTAAAGGACTCGGTTGACCGCTCCCTTTGTTCTCTTTACGCCATTGCATGTAACGTAAAACTTGACCTGCACCACCAACCCAAGAACCCACAACGACTAAAGTTAAGCCTAAGTAGAAAATCCAGTGCGCTTGAAGAGGGGCATAGAACGTATATAAAACAGTTGCTTTATTTAATAAAACCATCACTGCAGCTGCAGTAGTACCAATTGTCATTAGCCAGAAACCAATCCAGCCAAGACGACGTTGTAAATCTGAGAACGTTCCAGAAGTACGACTAACGCCAGCGATTTGGAAGCCAAAAATGAAAAATGTAGTTAAAATAAGGCCGAGTAAAACACCATGAACCGTTAAAACTTGATAATAACCAATACCTGCTGGCAATGTGAATTGACCAGAGCGTACGAATACTTGTAATAAACCAGCCAGACCACCTAATAATAATGCGATAAATGCCACGTAAATGTGTGCAAGTGCTAACTTCGCATCACGGCGATCCACTGTAGTCAATTTATTCAGACTCATTTGGATCCACCACCTTTAACATAGAATGCATAAGCGTATGTCCCGTACCGCAGTATTCATTACAAAGGACTAAGAACTCTCCTGCTTGATTAATTTCTGCTACATATTCAGAAATGTAGCCTGGTTCAAGCATCATGTTAACGTTAGTACCCGCAATTTCAAAACCATGAATAACGTCTTCACTCGTTGCAATGAATTTAACTTTTGCACCTAGAGGCACTTCGATTTCAGGTGGATTATAGTAGAAAGCAGAAGCTAGAATAACGACTTCATAATCCCAATCCTTACCTTCAACCTTATGGACACCAGGATTATCAAATGGTGCAATTTCTTTTGCTTTCTCATAATCTATTGTTTTCTTCCCGCTGTTAGGATGTGAGCCTTGATGGAATGCACCAATACCGAGAATGATGAGGAAAGCTACTAATGTACCTACACCAAATACAATCCAATATTTCTCGTACTTATGTATATGCATATTTCTCGTCCCTTCTATAGTTAAATGAATGACAACTTGACGTAATTGCATCTGCCGCTTACGCTACGAAATACACTCGTCGTTGGATAAATCTAAAAACGATCCATGAATAAATTAAAGCAGTACACCCACACTAAAATAACAATGACGCCTACTCCCATTACTGCATAGAGTGTACCTTTAAGATTATCTTCTGATTTCTTTTTGTTTGCCATCCTTGCTCCCTCCTACGCTTACAAAATGGACTTTCTTAATGACATCATATAAAAATTTATTTTGTTGTGATGTGAAAAAAATCACACATACGGTTGGATTGTGTGAAATAAATGTGAAATATATGGTAATTGTGTAAAAAAAAGAATGGGTTGTGCCGAAAGTGATAAAATCCACTTTTGGCACAACCCACAAAATTAGTATGTAACTTATTTAAATAGACAGTTATAGCATATACGTTGCTTTCGCGTAGTAATAAGTACTTCGCAACAACTTTTTCATTTCTATTCTTCTTCAATTGTTAGGAGAACTGTTAACGGTCCGACACCTGGAATATTGACAGGAAGGGCAAAAGCTTTGTCAAAACCGTACAACTTAGTGTTCCCGACCATAACAGTTGGAGGTGTAATATCAATTTCTAAGTTCTCATGACCAACAGTTGTACATAAATTACCAGCAATCATATTACCGAATTCTCCCGTGAAGGATTCAAGCATTTCACCTTCTAAAGGCATGCCGAACATTGTGTTACCAATTCCACCGAAGATTTCAGGGGAGGAATCAATAATTACTCGACCTTTTAAGTCACCGATGAGCCCGATTAAAACGCCCATTTGTTGTTGTTCAAAAGGTTCAGAGACAATACTAGGTGCTTTAACTTGGATGTCCATTGGTAATATCGCTTTTAATGCATGGATAGTACCGTTTAAAATGGTTTGAAAGTGCTTCGAATTACTCATAATAACCGCATCCTTTTTCCGACTTTTCTACATCTTACCATGATAAAGAGGTAAGATGAAAGTATGACTTGACGAAACATAGCAAAATTATTATCATTATTAATGAGAATGATTTTCATATTCATTAAAAAGGAGCGGTCAAAAATGGCATTCATATTTATCGGTGCAACAGTAGCAATCTATATTGGGGTAGGGAAATATGTGATGAATCAGGCGACTGCCCACATAAAATAAATGGTCAAGTATATCTAGAAAACTAGATATGCTTTTTTTTTGCTTTTATGTAGGATGGTTTTGAAAATGAGTTAGGACGGGGAACGGACTTTCTGATTTACTCACAGCAACTAAAGCAAACGAATCAATGCTAAAAAGTAGTGGGAAAGTCTCCGTTCATTAATTCGACTAAAGCGCCGAATTTAATCAATGATTGGTTTTGAATCGACGACAAAACAATACAACGGAATAAACTAAGCATTCCTAATTACCAATCTTGCCCGAAGCCATTCATATATTAAGAGGGAAATAGATTTACGTTAGTGTCACCAGCTCGACAGCCTCTATAACCAACGGAGTTCCAGCAGATAGATTGCCTGTAACCGTGTTAAAAGTCAATTCCGTTGCCGTAATTGTATATGAATCGCCCTCTTGTAACACACCGTTAATATATAAATTATAATAACCATTCGTTACAACAGGGAAAGAAGCCGCAGCAGTCCCACTATCATCTAAAAATGAAGTCGCAGCAACAGTCGTACCATCAGCGATAACTAAAGGTGCTGCCAATACATTGAAAAACCTTGTTGAAGTACCTGTAACATTTACATTAATATTAATAAGAGAAAGCGCCATTGTTTTCACCTCCTTTCAACTATTGTGCACCCCAGTATTAATGTGAAATGATACTCGATCAATTCACTTTTGCAGAGAATCCCAATGATTCAATTATGATAGGGGTACCTCTAAAAATCGTTGCTTGTTGCGGAATAAAGGCTAAGGAATTTGTAGTTATATTATAAATTCCGCTCTCTTGAATCAGCCCGTTAATATAAAGGTTAGTGTACCCATTTGGGCTATATATTGCGAATTCAGTTACTGGGTTGCCGTTATCATCTGAAAATAGATTAGAAGAAATTATTGCTCCATTCGTTAAACTTAAATTAGAATTAAGAATATAAAAGTATCGATTGACAGTTGGAACAATACTTATTTCAGAAGTATTTATTTGGAGAGCACCGCTACATGCAGAGCTTACCTTGATCTTTGTATGAGACATAGAGCACTCTTCACGATGATCTAGATAAATACTTTTTACTACAATATTTTTCTTGTTTTGATTTTTCACAATCTTTTTACCTCCTCTGATACTATAGGCGTACCAACAGTTTGATTTTTATGGAGACAATCATCACATAATCTGATAGCAAGCCTTCAAAAGGACAGCTCTTTTTCATAGTGTATGAGGGAGTTTGATATTTGAATGGTTGCTCATCACTACAAATATGCAGTTAATGGAAAATGAATAATACGCCCTAACCCCTGATATAAAAGCATTTTATAGAAAATAAGTGTTATACTTTGCATATTGATTAAGGTAGAATAATAATTATGAACAATTAATTGGATAAAGGGGTAACTGTTTTATGAATGAATTTGATCAACACCTAGAGGGATTACTTAAACAAGCGTCATTACAATACATAATTTATCAGCATAACGGGGATACGGAGCGTATGGAGAAGACGTCACTGTTTGCACGTAAATTACAGCAAAAAGAATACGTGATTGGCTTTGCAGGGCATTTCTCTGCCGGCAAGTCGAGCATGATTAACGCGTTATCGGGAGAAAATTTACTGGCATCTAGTCCGATTCCGACAAGTGCGAATATCGTCAAAGTCCATAAATCTGAAGAGGACTTTGCAATCGTTTACATGCATAGTGAAAAGCCTGTAAAGTTTGAGGCTGGTTATGATTTTAAAACGGTAAAAGAGTTAAGTAAAAATGGGGATTTAGTATCTCAAATTGAAATTGGTCATAGTGCCTCAACGTTGCCACTAGGTGTCACGGTGATGGATACGCCAGGGGTCGACTCAACAGATGATGCGCACCGTATGTCCACAGATTCAGCGCTCCATATTGCTGATATCGTATTCTATACGATGGACTACAATCATGTGCAATCAGAACTGAATTTTCAATTTACAAAACAACTGATGAAATATAATCCGAATGTCTATTTAATCGTCAATATGATTGATAAGCATAAGGAAAATGAACTAAGCTTTGAAGAGTTCAAGGCAACTGTGCATAACTCGTTCGCGGCGTGGGGTGTTGAGCCAAAAGGCATATTCTTTACATCTCTGCGTGAATTAGAGCATCCACATAATGATTTTGGCACAGTGAAGAAAATTGTCATGGATAGTATGAACGACTGGCAAGATCAGCTTGTACTAACAGCAACGAATACACTGCGTTTACTTCAAAGTGAGCATGACACGTATTTAAGTGAAGAAAGACAGGACCGTTTAGATATTGATGAAGATATTTTAAGTGCGGATGACTGGGCGCATCATGCTGATATTTTAGAACAGTACAATAAGCTAAATCGCCAAGTGGAGCTGTTTTCAATTGAGGCATGGAATGAAACGTTTGAAGATGAGCGTAAAGAGCTACTTGCCAATGCAGCGATCATGCCAGCCGATTTACGTGATAAATTACGTTTATATTTAGAGAGTAAGCAAGATGGCTTTAAAGTGGGCGGTTTATTTTCTGCGAAGAAAAAAACCGAGGAAGAGCGTAATCGTCGGAAAGAGGATGCTTACAGCACATATCAAACTGTTGTACACGCGCAAATTTCAGGGCATATAAAGGCACTTATGAAAAAAGTACTTAAGGATGTTGGAGCGTTAAGTGACGAACGTGCGGCAGCAGTTGATGCACATGCGTTTGATTTACCGTTTTCTTTAATAAAAGATCAAATTCAAACGGGGGCTATCCTTACAGGGGATGCAGTATTAAACTTTGCAAACCGTGTAGCAGAAGCGACGAGACGTTATTATATTCAAAATACAGATGCGTGGAAGGATGCTCAGGCAGGTACTCTAGAAGCCGTTGCAACTGAGACGTCTGCACCATCAAAGCTGAAAATGGCGAGCATGCAAGCAAAAGTGGACGCTATTAACGCTGTATTAGAAATTGAAGATTATCAAAAATACAGTGCGACAATTATGCACCAAGCAAGTAACGAAATTCGCAAAGAAGCAAATACACAATTAGTAGTATGGGAGAAAGCTTTTGCGCAAGCGTTAGCAGAGATTCGTTTGTTTGAAGAATCAATGTTAAAGCCAAAAGAAGTCGCAGTACAAGAGGAAGCAGCGCAACAAGCAGTTAGTGTGACAAGCTTACCGATTGACGGTGTTATTAAACGTGCACTGCATACGGCTCAATCTGTTAAGGATGTACAGGGCTTTGCGGAAGTAGCGCGTTACCTGGAAAATAAGGTAGAGCGTCTGCAGAAAAAGGATTTCACAATTGCGCTATTTGGTGCGTTTAGTGCCGGGAAATCATCGTTTTCAAATGCATTGATGGGGGCAAAGGTGTTACCTGTGTCGCCAAATCCAACAACTGCTGCGATCAATAAAATTCGCCCAGTGACACCAGAGCATCCACATGAAACAGCGGATGTGTTGTTGAAAACAGAGGCGCAAATGTTAGAGGATATTCAAGGGTCATATGCGGCAATTGGTCTGTCGGTTTCTTCATTAGAAGAAGCATTTAAACGTGCAGATGAAGGACTCGCTGTGCAATTAACAGATGATCGCTTAAATGTGCATAAATCGTTTATTCGTGCTTATAAAGAAGGCTATCCGACGTTTAAATCAGAGCTTGGTGAAGTAATACGCGTTGACCGTGAGGAATTTGAAAAGTTTGTCGCACAAGAAAACAAATCATGTTTTGTTGATAACATAGACTTCTATTATGATAGCCCTCTAACGAGAATGGGCGTAACACTTGTAGATACACCAGGAGCAGATTCAATTAATGCGCGTCATACTGGCGTTGCTTTTGAATATATCCGTAATGCTGACGCGATTCTATTTATTACGTACTATAATCATGCATTTGCGAAGGCAGACCGAGAGTTCCTTATACAGCTTGGTCGTGTAAAGGATGCATTTGAACTTGATAAAATGTTCTTTATTGTCAATGCCATTGATTTAGCGACAACAGAGGAAGAACAAGAAGATGTAAAAGGTTACGTGCGTTCTGAGTTACAACGCTTTGGCATTCGTTTCCCACGTCTGCACGGGGTTTCGAGCTTAATGGCATTGAAAGAAAAAGTGGAGGGTGCAGATTTTGCATCGGGCATGCCACCATTTGAGGATGCTTTCCATAACTTCTTAAATGACGAGTTAAGTGCATTAGCTGTGCAAGCACTTGCAGAGGAAGTCGACAAAACGGAGCAACGTTTCGGCGACTTAATCGCACAAACAGAAGAAAACTTGAAACGTAAAGATGAGCGTTTAGAGGAACTTACATCTCTTGAAAAGCATGTGAAATCGAAATTTAGCTCAATCAACACAGGTATGATGGAAAGTGAAACAAAGCAAGAACTTGATGAGTTACTTTACTATGTACTGCAACGTGTGTATTATCGTTACCCTGAATTCTTTAAGGAAGGCTACAATCCGTCTACCTTTGCAGCGATGCCTGCTCAACAAGCACTTGAGCACGCTTTAAAAGAAGTATTACAAAGTTTACGTTTTGACTTTACACAGGAAATGCGCGTGACGAATTTCCGTCTATCGCAGTTTATCGGCAAGAAAATGCAGTTACGCTTCAAAGATGAAGTACGTGAGCTAAAAGAATACAACCGTAGCTTCTCATTCTTAGCGTTTGAATCTTCAGAGCCAGATTTACTGAACTTTGAAGGGCCATTTGCAGAAAGTGCGAAATACGCGGGTGTCAAATCACACTTCCGCAACCAAAAGGCTTTCTTTGAGAAAAATGAAAAAGTAAAATTAAGCGAAGCACTTGAGGCACTAACAAAACCAGATGCACAAAGTTATTTAGATGTGCAAAAAGCTTCACTCATGACATGGGCAAATGCCTTTATTCAAGAGGAAGCGGAACGATTACGCGGATATATTTTACAACAAGCATTAGAGCAAATTGAGACAGAACGACTTGTACTACAAGAGGAAAGTCGCTTAGCAACATGGAAGTCTATTTACGCACAATTACAATACGCATGAGGTGATTCAAATGGGAAATGTATTCAAAACCGTTGAGGAAATTCAAGTGGATCAAGTACGCTTTGTTGATGCACGTTTCGACTTACAGGATAAGGCGGGAGGTCCACAAGCATTTGCGAATGGGCATGCACCAGGAGCGGTGTATTTTAATTTAGAGCAGGATTTATCGGATATGACGAGTGGTAATGGGCGTCACCCGATGCCAAGTAAAGAGCAATTGGCTGCACTTTTTGAGAAGTATGGTTTTACTTATGACGATACAATAGTTGTGTACGACCAGGGGGCAGCACCGTTTGCACCGCGTGCTTGGTGGATGCTGAGATATGCAGGCTTCCCGAATGTTTTTATATTGAATGGTGGGGCTGCAGCGTTAGAAAAGGTTGTGGATTTTACAACTGAACAGGTTGTCTATGAACCGAGCACTGTAGATTTTGCCTGGCAGGATCGGCTGTATGCACCACGTGAAGCAGTCAAAGCAATCGCTGACGGTGAAGTAGCAGCGACATTGCTTGATGCACGTGCTGCAGCTCGTTACCGCGGGGAAGTGGAGCCACTGGATAAGGTAGCTGGACATATTCCTACTGCGAAAAACTTTGACTGGGAGCAGTTGAAGGCGGATGGAGCACTTCATGCAAATGACGCTTTGCTTTCGAAGGTAGCGAAGGATGAGCATGTTGTCGTGTACTGTGGCAGTGGTGTGACTGCATCTCCTTTATATGCGGTGTTAGCGGATGAAGGCTATGAAAATATTCAATTATATGTAGGTAGCTTTAGCGATTGGATTACACAGTACGATATAGAGACAGGGACAAATGAATAATTGATAAGAAACGCTCACTTTTGTGGGCGTTCTTTTTGTGTAGACGGATAAAAGTGTGAAAGTGACGGATAAAATGCTTGAACTGACGGATAAAACTCGAGTTTAGACGGATAACCATCACGACGATGAAAAAAGTTTAAAAATGAAGAGCCAAATCCGATATTTTACGGTCTAATAGGTAGAGGGAGGTGAGCTATGTGCTAGAAGTACTTGTCAAACGTGTGAAAGACGGCGATGCGGAGGCCTTTGCTCAGCTTTTTGCGCAATACGAGGTAGATCTCTATAAAATGGCATATGTGTACGTCGGCAATGAAGCGGATGCGCTCGATATCGTGCAGGAAGTGGCGTACCGTAGCTTTAAGTACATACATTCCTTACAAGGGGCAACTTACATAAAAACCTGGCTTATGCGAATTGCGATAAATTGTGCAACAGATGTGTTGAAAAAGCGTGGCAACATCATGCCGTACGAGGAAGATTTCGAGGAAAGCGATGAACCATTTGAAGAGCTACCCGAAAAATGGGCACTTGAAGATGTCATGACGAAGCTCACAAAAGAGGAAAAGGATGTTATTCTCCTTAGGTTTTATCAAGATCATACGTTGCAACAAACCGCCGCTATTTTGCAATTAAAACTTGGGACCACAAAGACGATTTTGTATCGTGCGCTGAGAAAGTTAAGGCAGGTACTAGAACAGGAGGTGCAAGAATGAGTGACTTCAATAGACAAATGGACGATATAAAAGTTCCGGAAAATCTGCATCAACGGAGTTTACAAGGGATTCAGCAGGCGCAAAAAGAGAAACGGAAGCCTCAGAACTGGTTGCCAAAGGTAGTGGCAATGGTTGTGACAGTTGCTGCTGTTAGCTTTATCTTATTAAGTGCCGGTGGAAGGAATGGATATCAACAACAGGCGAGTACATTTATAGAAAAAAGCTCATTCTCACCTCAATTTTACTGGCTTATTGCGATTGCTCTAATGTTAGTGACCCTATTTGCAATACGACGTGCTATACATAAAGGCATGAATCGGAAAATAGGCATTGCTTCAGGTTTCATTATGGTATTAATGCTCGGCAATAGTGCTCTTTTTCTGCAGCATCAATTAGTAAGGCCAATTACAGTACCACTTGTACATGATCTTTTTGCCGGCAATGCGGCACATGATTTGGAAATTCGCTATATTATCAATAAAAATGACCATCGCTCGGTCAGCTATTTACAGGCAGGAGAGTTAACATTGCAGGCGTTATATCGAGATGAGACTAAAAAAAATGATGTTTTTTATTATCCGAATGATGCGTCAGAAGAAGATCGTTATCAGTTAATGCGTTCGGCTTATTTTCAAGGGAATACAGAGGAAATGCAAGCGCTAATTGACAGTGATGAGGTGTTTCTTGTGTTAGATGATGGTGAAAAGTTGCCAACGACACTACAAATTGATTTTGATGTCCAGCATGGTCAGATGCTTAAAGCGGATATGTATATGACTGAAAATAATATGAATGATGGAAACATGGTCAGGACTGGTGTTATGGAGAGTGATGCCGTGTTTGATGAAGTATACATGCCTAAAATGCTTGAAGGTAATGTGGCCTTAGAAAAAATGGTTGTTGATAAGGTGACTTATTTAGAAGCGAATTTTCCGGTATCTGTTAAAAATGGGCAACTGGTGACCCTTTTTTTCACTGGCGTTAAGACGTCAGTTGATATAAACACAATGATCGGTGTTAGGGGGCCAAATGGATTGTTCCCAATCTGGATTTATAGTAAGGCGGATATGAATGTACAAAAAATACGAGAGGAGATTGAGCGACATGATGGTGCATAAGGAAAAACAGCGGCAGTTAAAGTTAATGAAATGGCTAACAATAGCACTTGTGTTGAAGCTCATCTATCTTGATGTATTTCCGGGGGCCTACTATGTTCAGCATTTGTTGATGTACGTAGTCTTTTTTAAAAGCTTATCTTATTATAATGGCGTATCGCATGCGAAGCACTATATTAGGGTTGGATTTGGCTTATTGCTCGTGAATATGCTATTTGAAGGTTTGTTTGTGCATTATTGGTTGCTGATTTTGACGGCAGCTATTGATTTACTCATTGTCTATGAATTTTTTAAAATTATCCGAGCGATTGAAGACGAATGTAAGCTAGTAGGATCGACCGCACGTATTATGAAAAAGTATATGTGGCTTGCAATTTCGGTCATGATAAGCTGGACATTTTTAATGAATTTAGAATATTTTTCACAAGTTGTGCTGTTAATTATCGGCGCTATCATACTGTTTGGAATTAATGTGAGATTGCTCATCCACCTTCGTCGCTTGAAAAAACATGTCAAATCGACGATGCATTTTGTGACATATACATAAAATGACTGACTATTCATTTTATGGTACACTCTTTGTTGAAGGGGCAAAGGGGGAGAAATGATGTTTAAACTAGAGAAAAGTGTAGTTATCGACAGAAATGATGATGTGCAATGGGCGCAAGGGAAGGTCGCGGTTCAGGGGATAGCGATGAGTGTATACAGTTTTTATGTGGATGGCTTACTGATTGATACGGGCTCGAGCTCACTTTCGCAGGAGTTTCAATCGTTCTTTAACGAAGTAGATATACAGCAGGTGGCTTTGACGCATGCGCATGAAGACCATGCTGGAAATGTGGCATGGATCCAACAACATAGGGATGTACCGATTTATATTCACCGTGAAGCGGTAGATGAATGTGCGAGCGATTCGAATTTACCATTATATCGTAAGGTGCTGTGGGGAGAGCGACCTGCATTTACTGCCAAGCCATTAGGTGACACGCTTCAAACGAAACAGGCGACGTGGGATGTCATTGCGACACCTGGTCATACAACCGATCATTTATCATTTTATAATCGTGCTACAGGGGCAATGTTTACAGGAGATTTGTATGTGCAGACGAAAACAAAGGTAGTGTTGGATGAAGAAAATATTGTACATACCTTATCGTCATTAAAGAATCTATTAAAATATGATTTTGAACAGATTTATTGCTGTCATGCGGGTTTTTTAGCAAATGGGCGAGCGAGAATCATTGAAAAGATAGCTTATTTAGAAGAATTGGAGGGGAATATTCGCAAGCTTTACGATCAAGGGTGTGTGCTTGAAGAAATATCAAAGAGCATTTTCCCTCGCGAATATCCAATTACAAAAGTATCAGGCGAGCAATGGTCGTCGAATCATATCATTACCGCATTTATACAGCATTTTTCGAAAGAGTCCTTACGCTAAGGGCTCTTTTTTTATCTGTACTCAATATGAACAAAAATAACCAATCTATTTTTTAAAGGGATATGAGGGATTTCCGTTCCGGTTGGCGCTTTCCGGGGGCGTCTGATGAGCCGCTTCACTCGCAAGCTCGCTCCAGGGTCTCGGGCCAACACGATGTTGGTCACGAAGGCGTTGTCACAGGATGTGACGTTTTTAGCCTTTGTTCCTTTATTGTGATCCCCCAGGAAGCTTTGCTCTGTAGCGAAAGGCGAATGCCGTCAGCTACACTCGCCCAGCCTGAACGAAGATCCAAATGCCAGCTACTATTAATGAGTTCTAAAAAAGAATGCTTCATTTATAGTATCCTGTCTCCCCCTATATAGTTAGTAGTTGCTGAAGCGGAAAGTGACTTTTATTAGACGGAGATAAAAGTTTGATAATTCACTCAATTTAAGTCTGTATAATAAAAAAGATTGTGAAATAATATGGATAAAATGTGACGAAGTTAGATGTGACAATGGATGCGCTTACATAAGATTGTGAAATATTTCTCATTTATCGAGAAAAAATACTATGTGAAAAGATGAACAGCATTATTGGCTCTATGTGTACATTTTGATATAGGCATGTTTACGAAAGCGTTATATTGATATAATTGATTGTGAAAATCATAACAAAAGAGTAAAATTGAATTTAAGAGAATAAATGCGTGGAAATGAACAAATAACATGGATTAATAAGGAAATGTGTTGACTATGTTTTCACAAAGTATTATGATTCTAAAATATAAAGACGAAAGTAAATTTAAAAGAGAAAAGGATGGGATCGAATGGATATTATGAAAAAGGCTTTAGATATGCATGGATATTATAATGGTAAGTTAGAGGTTATTTCAAAGGTACCTGTACAGGATGCATATGATTTGAGTTTAGCCTATTCACCTGGTGTAGCGGCACCGTGTATTGAAATTGAAAAAAACCCATCCCTTGTGTATGACTACACGATGAAGGGCAATATGGTGGCAATTGTTTCGGACGGTACAGCAGTATTAGGTTTAGGGGATATTGGACCAAAAGCAGCGCTTCCAGTTATGGAAGGGAAGGCAATTTTATTAAAGCGCTTTGCCAATGTTGATGCATTTCCAATTTGTTTAGATACAAAAAGTACGGATGAAATCGTCAGTATTGTGAAGGCGCTTGCCCCAACATTTGGAGGTGTAAATTTAGAAGATATTTCTGCGCCACGTTGCTTTGAAATCGAAGACCGTTTGCGCCAAGAATGCGATATTCCTGTATTCCATGACGATCAACATGGTACGGCAATTGTAGTAGGTGCGGGTATGATTAATGCAAATCGCATCGTGAAAAAAGATATTGAAACGATGAAGATTGTTATTAACGGTGCGGGTGCAGCCGGTATTGCTATTTTACGAATTCTTGTGCAAATGGGCTATAAAAACATTTATATGTGCGATACAAAAGGTATCATTTATGAAGGTCGTACGGAAGGTATGAACCCGATTAAAGAAGCTGTGGCGCACTTAACGAATCCAGAAAAGCAACACGGTACGCTTGAGGATGCTCTAGAAGGAGCAGATGTCTTTATTGGTGTTTCTGTAGCCAATTTATTGACACAGGCACATATTGAATCGATGAATGAGGATCCAATTGTGTTTGCATTAGCAAATCCAAACCCTGAAATTACCTACGAAAATGCGAAGGCATGGGGTGTACGTATCATGGGAACTGGACGCTCTGATTATCCAAACCAAATTAATAATGTGCTAGCTTTCCCGGGGATTTTCCGCGGAGCACTTGATGTACGTGCAACAGATATCAATGAAGCGATGAAGTTAGCTGCTGTTGAAGCGATTGCATCACTTGTAAGCGATGAAGAATTAGCAGAAGAATTCATCGTGCCGAAATCATTTGATGAACGCGTTGTAGAAATTGTATCACGTGCAGTTAGTGGTGCAGCAGTTGAATCTGGTGTATCCGAGTTGTTCCAGCAAACACCAGCAGTCGCAAAATAATATATCTAAATTCCCTTCTTACATTAGTGAGAAGGGGATTTTTTGTTTAAAAGTTTATTAAGAGAAATAGGGCATTTGATTGAAGTGATATTTTTTTGCTTTTTTTTATATAAAAATATTAAAAAAGTATCGTTATTGGATTGAAATTTATAGTAGTTTAGATTTAAAATTAGATATTGTTAGTATCTTTATATAGGTAATAGGTCTATTGGAAATAGGTATGAAAAGTAGTGTTTTATCAAAAAAGTTGTGTAATTTAATAATTGACTACTTTAACAAATTTATTTTTTAGAAGGTGCATCCAGTGAAAATGACATCAATTTTTAAATTTCGATCGATTAAGACCAAACTAATTCTTTTCTTATTTTTTCTGTTAATAGGTCCATTAGTAGTTTTAGGAATTTTAAGTTATCAGCAAAATAAAATAAATTTAGAAGAAGTAGGAAGAGAAAATTTAAAAAACAGTGTAGAAATGACAATCGAAATGATTGAACTTCTAAATAAAGACGTTGAAAAAGGAATTATTACATTAGAAGAAGCGCAAGAAAAATTAAAAGTAGCAATTTTAGGTGAAAAAGATGCTGAAGGAAATAGAGCGCTTAATAAAAATATTAAATTAGGTGATAATGGTTATATTTTTATTGTTGACCAAGAAGGGAAATCCATTGCTCATCCTACACTTGAGGGTAGTAATGTATGGGAAAATACCGGAAGTAATGGCGTGAAGTATATTCAAGAAGCCATTAAAATGGGGAATGAGGGTGGAGGTTATATTTCGTATGATTGGCCGATACCAAATTCAGACAAACTTGAAGAAAAAGAAATCTACTCAAAAACTGATCCCTATTGGGGCTGGACGATTAACGCAAGTACGTATCTTGTCGAATTCAATAAACCAGCAGAAAAAATCTTAAAATTAACTTTACTGATTGTTGGCGTTGCGCTAGTAGTGGGGCTTTTAGTTATTTGGATTTTTGCAAATAGTTTAGTTAAGCCGATTAATCAAGTATCAGAGTCGATGGTTCGTTTTGCGGATGGTGATTTATCGAATCCAAGTATAGAAATACATTCGGATGATGAAATAGGTAAATTAGCAAGAGCGATGAATCAAATGCATGAAAAAATGAGAGATATGATTTATAAAATCTCTCAAGCTTCTGAATTGATTGCGAACTCAAGTAAAGAACTAACGCAATCAGCAACTGATGTGAAACTAGGGACGGAGCAAGTGACACTTACCATGCATGAATTAGCTTCTGGCTCGGAAGGTCAAGCAAATTATGCGAGTGAGCTAACGTCAATGATGGAACGATTCACATCTGACTTGTATGAGACAGGCAAACATGGCGAGAATATTCGTGAGTCATCCGTAGAAGTATTAGACATGACAAAAGAAGGTAGCAAGTTAATGGCATCTTCAAACAAACAGATGGTGAAAATCGATGGTATTGTCCAAAATGCTGTAGATAAGGTAAAAGATTTTGGTGTTCAATCACAAGAAATTTCAAAATTGGTTATTGTCATTAAAAATATTGCCGATCAAACAAATTTACTCGCTTTGAATGCTGCGATTGAAGCTGCACGAGCAGGTGAGCATGGAAAAGGCTTTGCGGTTGTTGCGGACGAGGTGAAAAAACTTGCAAAACAAGTAGCTAACTCAGTTAATGACATTACTAACATTGTGACGAATATCCAAAATGATTTTAGTGCAGTGTCTAGTTCATTAGAAGATGGCTATAAAGAGGTGAAAAAAGGAACAAATCAAATTACAGCAACCAGTGAGACATTTAATACAATCAGTCATTCTATAACAGATGTAGTAGAGAGTGTTAAATTGATCTCGACGAGTCTATCGTCAGTCGTAGAAGAAGGACAAAAAATGCATAATTCTATCCAAGAAATTGCTGCGGTAGCTGAAGAATCCGCAGCAGGGATTGAACAAACTACGGCTACAACAGAACAAATAAATTATTCAATGGAAGATGTAGCTACTAGGTCAGCGCAATTAGCTGAATTGGCACAGAAACTAAATAAAACAATTGTTCACTTTAAACTATAGGATTTTTTAGCACACTTAATCTAGAAAATAGTGAATGTAATAAAAAATCTCCCTTCTCTATAGGGGACTGACCTAATAACATGAGACAAATAAAAACACCTTTCATTGAATAACGGGTATTTAAACCTGAAATAATCAATGTGGAGGTGTTTTTCTATGGGAACAAGAGTCAGTTATCCAATCGAAGTAAAAATGAAGGCCATTGAAATGAAATTAGCAGGTGTATCAACTAAAGATATTATGGATCAATTAAATGTTAGAAATAGGACTCAAATACAAACATGGATGAAATGGTATCGTAATGGCGAACTTCACCGCCTTGAACAGCCCGTTGGTAAACAGTATGCCTTTGGTAAAGGACCTGAATATGAAAGTGAAACAGCTAAGCTACAAGTAGAGAATCGTTATTTGAAACAACAAATTGAGGTTCTAAAAAAGTACGCAGAATTGGAGAGGAAGTGGTTCCAGGAGCCGTTGTAAAGTTAGTAGATGAGTTAAAAGAATTCATGCCTATTGGTGAAATCTGCA